>NZ_JAFLVR010000020.1 GCF_017315985.1 Candidatus Enterococcus murrayae
TTAAATATACAAGGTGAGTAAATTGATTCCAGACAAAATCAAATTTGGATGTTTAGTAGAAAAGGGCGTTGCAGAAGTAAAGGAAATGCCGATGCCGAAGCTTTTGGCAGATGAAATCTTAGTGAAGCAGGATGCTTGTAATATTTGTACGACAGATTATCAGCAGTGGCTGGGTCTGCGGGAGCATCAGGGCTATCCAATGGCAGGCGGTCACGAATGCTCTGGCACGATCATCGCCAAGGGTTCTGAGGTAGGCGATACGTATGAAGTGGGCGATCGTGTAAGCGTTGTCTATGATTATTGCGGGTATTGCGAGGAATGCAAGCACGGAGAGGTTACGGGCTGTGAGAATATCAAACAGTTCGGTAAAAACTACTCTGATGAGTACTATGGAATATTTGGCTTTGCCAACTATTTTGTTCGCAAGGCGAAAAGCTTTGTCAAAATGAATCCAGATTTGCCGGCGTCTGAAGCTGCATTTGTTGAACCGCTGTCCTCTGTCATTCAAAACATGAAAAAATTACGAGTGAAGGAAGGAACCGATACGGTTGTAGTCATCGGCGGAGGAACCATGGGCTTGCTTAATGCGGAAACAGCCAGAGCCTTTGGTGCGAAGGTGATTGTCTCTGAATTAATGGAGAAAAAGGTAGCGGTCGCAAAAGCGATGGGCTTTGAAGTGATCAATCCTAAAGAAGAAGACCCTGTCCAAAAGGTAAAAGAGCTGACGAATGGCAAAGGGGCAGACATTGTGATCGTTGCGGTAGGAGCGACACCAGCCAATAATCAAGCACTGGAGATGGTGAAGCCTAAAGATGGGAAGATTTCAATGTACGCGGCAGGGTATCCAGCACCTGAAATGGATGTCGATCCGAACAAAGTGCATTATATGCGTCTTGAGCTGATCGGCACCTATGGGTCAACATTAGAGGACTTTTCGGATGCTGCTGAGATGCTGAATACTGGCAGAGTCGATGTTTCGAAGCTGGTAGAGACGAAGATCCCGTTAGATGATATTCAAAAAGCATTCGAAACAGCAAGCACTCCCGGTAATTACCGAGTTTCAGTGATTTTAGATTAAAGGATAGGAGAACGAATGAATGGTTAAATGTTTGGCAATTGCAGATTTATTCATTGATAAGCAAATGATGGAGAATGGTTTGGCCGATTTGAAGGAAAAGGGCATCGAGGTAGTCGTAAAAGAGTGGCAGCATGACGATTTAGAAGCCCTTCAAAAGGACAATATCACACTTGAAAAGCAAGGTAGCGAAGCGGTCGATTTACCGGACTATTTAATAGAAGGAATCGAAGAGTACGACTACTTGATCACCCAGTTTGCGCCAGTCGGTAAAAAAGTGATCGACAAGGCAAAAAACTTAAAATTTGTCGGTGTGTTGCGTGCCGGAATCGAAAACGTCAATAGACAATACGCTGAAGAAAAAGGGATCACAGTATTTAATACGCCTGGTCGAAGTGAGACGAGTGTTTCTGAATACGCTGTGGGGCTGATGCTTTCTGAAATTCGAAACATCGCCAGAGCGGATCGTAAATTACGAAATGGCGAGTGGGAAAAATCTTATCCGAACGGTGTACTGGCTCCTGAGTTGAAGGAATCGGTTGTAGGACTGGTTGGCTATGGAGCGATTGGTCAAAAGGTAGCGAATCTGGTTCGACCATTTGGCGGAAAAATCATTTTCTTTGATGATTACTTCAAAGGTGAAACAGAGGATACTCAAGTTTCTCTGGAGGAATTGGTTACGCAAGCGGACATTATTTCGATGCACTATCGTCTGACACCCGAGACAAGAAATATGCTGAATAAAGAGCATTTCAGGAAAATGAAAACATCGGCAGTTGTCATTAATAGTGCACGTTCGGGATTGATCAACGAAGCGGATTTGATTGAAGCGTTGCAGACCAAAGAGATTACCGGTGCGGCAGTGGATGTTTTTGAACAAGAGCCCTTACCAGCAGATCACCCGTATTTAGCCTTGGAAAATGTAACGATCACTCCCCACATCGCGGGATCGACGATTGGCAATTTCGCTAATTCACCTAAAATTTTGGCGAATCGCCTCATCAATGAATACCTTTAACAGATAGGAGAATACGTATGGCTGAACTTCGCTTAGCATTGCTTGTGGTCCTTTTGTTGGTTCTGAATGTGATCACCTCTCTGAGACATTCGAATTATTACAAGAAAACAGTCAACAGCATTTTGAAAGAAAACCGAGCGGGCTTTTTAGGGATTGGAATGACTCAAAGTAAATTTAAAGCACGAAGTATTGTACTGATGGTCGCCGATCCAAACGGCGTCATTGAAGAGTGCCAGGTGATGACTGGATTGACGATCTTTGCGAAGTTCAAGCGGTATTCCGAGATTGAAGACTATTGCATCGATACGATTCCAGAACACATCTTAAAGGTAAAACACGGCGAAGCCTTAAAGCAATCAATCGACTTTATCAAGAACGAAATCGAAAATAAGCAAACATCGGAGGAAAGATAGAATGACATTATATGGAAAGCTTTTGGAAAGAGAACAAAATGGCGCACCGATCAAGGTTGGAGTAATCGGCGCAGGACAAATGGGCTTTGGGATGGTCTCTCAGATCTCAACGATTCCCGGCATGATCGTTGCAGGAATCAGTGATATCAATCTAGATGCCGCGAAAAGAGCAGCGGATGCCTACAATGCCAGTGCGGAGAAAAAAGTCGACATTTTAACAAGCACCGATTTTAAAGAAATCGTCCATTCTAAAAATGTAGAAGTGATCGTCGACGCGACGGGTGTCCCAGAGGCAGGAGCGAAAATCTCACTAGAAACATTGATCGCTAAAAAACATTTGGTTCTATTAAATGTAGAGATCGATATCACGGTTGGTCCTTTAATGAAGAAATTATACGACGCAGCGGATCTTGTCTACACTGGTTCAGATGGGGACGAGCCTGCGGCAACGGTTCAAATGTATGAATTTGCCAAGAGCATGGGGATGGAAGTCCTTGTCGCCGGCAAAGGGAAAAACAATGCCTTAAAAGTAAGTGCCAATCCAGATACTGCTCAGACAGAAGCGGATTCCAAAGGGATGAACAGTCATATGCTGGCTGCCTTCCAGGATGGAACGAAGACAATGGCTGAAATGAATCTCCTGTCCAATGCGATCGGCTACCTGCCGGATGTTGTGGGAATGCATGGAGTCTCAGCTGATTTAGACGGAACAGTCGAAAAATTAAACCTGAAAGAAAACGGCGGCGTGTTAAATAGCTTTGGCGTTGTTGAATATGTTGACGGTATTGCTCCAGGGATCTTCTGTATCGTGAAGGGGCAAAACGAAGGCGTCCAGCATGAATTGAATTATTTACTGAAAAAGGGCGAGCGTGATCATCATATCCTGTTCCGTCCGTACCACTTGTGCAGTCTGGAAACACCTTTGACCATCGCTCGAGCAGTACTAGAGCATGATACAGCGATCGTTCCTTTAGGGGCACCGATTTCTGAGACAGTGGCTGTTGCGAAACGCGACATCAAAGCAGGTGAAAAAATCGACGGAATCGGCGGCTATTGTGTCCGCGGTGTGTTGGAAACACATGCGGAGATGAAGAAAAACGGCAATGTGCCGATTGGATTAGTCGGCGGCGGTTCGGTAGCCAAGCGTGATATCAAGGACGGTGCTTTCTTGACAGTTGATGATATTGAGCTGGACGAATCAACGACGGTTTACAAGCTGCGTAAATTGCAGGATGAGACCTTTGCCTAAAAAACCTATGAGGAGCCTAAGCATGTACAAAACAAAAATTGTAGAAATCGGTTCGATCGTTGAGGATTTCGCGGAGGAGTTCCTGTTGATTTTGTTCGGACCCCAAGCAACATCAGAGTTAAGAGATATTTGTGTCATTCATGAAGGCGCGGATACTCCGAAAAATGTGATTCAAAAGAATGGACGCTTGACCATCGGGGAGCAGGAGTACCATATCCTTGAGGTTGGAGAAGAGGCGAACCCTAATTTTGAGACGCTGGGACACATTTCCCTCTATTTTAGAGATGGCGAGAACAATGAGATCCTGCCTGGCGCGATTCTAGTCGAACCAAAGGTGTTTCCAACACTGGCTGTCGGAGATGAGATTTCATTCGAGTAGCGTAAAAAACAGTTAATCCATAGTAAAGGAAGATAATAATGAATACTTTTGAAGAAAAAAATATTATAAAAATTGCTTGCTTATACTACGAGGATGGACTGACGCAGGCTCAGATCGCTAAAATAATCGGTGTTTCCCGCTCCCTTGTTTCCAAGCTGCTGCTTGACGCAAGAGAACAAGGGATCGTGGAAATTACTATTAATAGTAAAAATGAATACACCTCAAAGCTGGAGCGCTCCTTAGAAGCCGTCTACGGATTAAAGACCGCGATGGTCGTCGATTCAAAGGATCTCACGAACGAAGAGGTGGAAAAGGTAGCAGCCAATTACGGGGCCTATTACCTAAATAGCCGCCTGAAATCCATCAAAAGGCTCGGGATTTCGTGGGGTAAAGGAATCCGACGAGTGGTTGATTCCGTCATTCACAGCTCAAAGACGGAGGTAGCCGTGATCCCGCTGATTGGTGGGATGGGAGACTCTCATGTCAATATCCATTCCAATCAGCTGTGCTATGACCTGGCTCGAAAAATCCGCGGGCAATCCAAATATCTGTATGCGCCCGCGATGCTGTCGGATGAACAGCTGGCGATCGCTTTACGCAGCAACCAGACGATAAAATCAGTCCTTGATGATGGTGCCAACGTTGATTTTGCGATCGTAGGCTTAGGAAATCCCTATGCCGGCAGCACGATGGAGGAAATCGGCTATTTGACGGAAGCAGATATTCAGCAGCTGAAAACAGACGAAGCACTGGGAGATATCAATTCCAACTTCTTCGACGCTAGAGGAGAAAAAGTCGACAATGAGATCAATAAAAGTATCGTGGGGATTACTTTAGAGGATATCAGAAAGATTCCTCAAGTAATGACGATTGTCGATGACCTCAGAAGAATGCCAATTGCCAAAATCGCGATTGAGACGAAGCTGATCAATATCCTCGTAACGACAGATAAAGTCGCGCAAGCCTTATTAGAGGAAGCTGCGGAATAAACGCCGAAAATGTTTACGAACGTAAAGTTTTTTTGAGAAATACTTAATGAAATGAAAGCAAATCACCCTGTAAACCATCGATTTTGAAGGTTTATGGGGAATTTGCTTTTAGTATAAAAAGGACAGCGAACCCGTTTAATTTCTGGGTTCGCTGTCTTTGGTAAGGTGCCGCTAGTCTATTGAACGGCGATAAAAATAGAAATTTCCCCAGCAGGAGGGTAGTTTTCAAAATCAAATTCATACACTCGCTGGATTACTTGGGCTTCCTCCTCTGACCATATTTTCTTCCAGGCATTCAGGACGCCTAATTCGTCAGAGCTATCCACTTTGTATTCCTTCCACTGATATTTGGAAGTATCAAAATCCCCCTCAGCCTCGGTTTCTTTGCAGATGGAAAGAGAATAGTCCCCTTTATAATCACTTTCGTAATCATGATACACCGCCGCAATACTTTTTCCTTGTTCCTTCGCCTGTGCGATGAAGGCACTGCTTTGCTGCCATAGGCCCATAATTTTTTCTTGGATAGCAGCGTCCTTAAAGTTATTCGTTCTAACGGTATTCGAAATTGAAAATTTCATTTCAAAACCTCCTCTATAGTATGGTTTAATAGTACTATGGAAACTATGACATCTAATGTCATAGTTTATAAAAAATATTTAAGAGGAGAAAATCTATTGAATAATGGTCGGTTATTTGGAATTATCTATCATCTTTTGAACGCAAAACGAACGACTTCCAGCGAATTAGCTACTATGTTTGAGGTATCTGATAGAACCATTTTCAGAGATATTAACGCACTCAGCTCTTTAGGAATACCTATCTGTGCAGAAACGGGCCGAAATGGCGGCATCTATTTAATGGATCATTTTGTCTTAGACAAGGTTTTATTTTCAAAAGAGGAGCAAGAAAGCTTGCTGTTAGCACTTAAGGGCATCAAAGCAATCGAACCAGAAAAAAGTGAGCAGGCCTATTCAAAATTGCAATCATTGTTCAAGCTTCCTGAGGACAATTGGCTGGAGGTCGATTTTTCTCCTTGGTATCAGGAAAACGAGGGTGCCCAATTCGATAGGCTCAAATCAGGAATTTTAAATAGGAAGAAGGTTGCATTCGAGTATATAAGTCAGTCAAATCAACGGGAGAAAAGGGTGTGTAATCCATTAAAGCTGATTTTCAAATCACAAACATGGTACCTGCAGGCCTTTTGCTTGTCGAGGAAGGATTTCAGGGTCTTCAAAATCAGCC
The DNA here is from genome assembly GCF_017315985.1 of Candidatus Enterococcus murrayae. Classification (GTDB taxonomy): domain Bacteria; phylum Bacillota; class Bacilli; order Lactobacillales; family Enterococcaceae; genus Enterococcus_A; species Enterococcus_A murrayae. Next base: position 6,366 of record NZ_JAFLVR010000020.1, read on the forward strand.
GTATGCAGTCTCTCAAAATAATGGATGAAACCTTTACTCCAATGGTCGTTCCTGAGATAGCTGTTCCTGAAAGGGAGGGGGAGAGGATTGAATTGACCTTGGCCTTTTCTAAAGAAATTCTCTATCGAGTATTTGATGATTTTGATCATCAGGACATAACGATTCAAAAGGATGGTTCTGCGATTGTTACCACTCAAGTAACTGATCAGCGTTGGCTCATTAGACAGTTGCTGTCCTATGGGAAACACCTGAAAATTTTGAGTCCAGATAGTATTAAGGAACGAATGAAGCATGAAATAGAGGAGATAAGAGCAAATTATGATTTTTAAGGTTGTCAGAAGGTTGTCTTTAGAAACCTAGCTTTGAAGCAGCAGCAGAATTGTTTAAAAATTTAAAGCCTTTTCGAAAAATACTTTACAAAACGAAAGCGAATGATCGGATAAACCTTAAATAATGAGGTTTTTTTGGTTATTGGCTTTTTTGCTATGCTTCGCTTGAATCTTAATTTTTCATTAAGGTTTTCTCAGTATAGCCTTTCTAATCGGTTACAATAAGGAGAAATGACTAACTAAAAGGTAGCGATAGTTATCGTAAAGTCAGGTTTTTGAACAGTTTTTAGATTGACTGTAAGAATCGACAAACGGTTTGCGTACTTTTTATAGAGAGTAGAAAAAGGGTGAGATGTTTTGAAAAATGGTAGTCAGGCAATTCCCAGCTCCATCATGGAGGTGCGAGAAAATACCTACAATTTGCAGTTTATCGTTGGTGATGCGGTTGATTTTTTATTCAACGAAGGCAAGAGTGCGCTGTCGGGCACGGTGCTAAAAAAATACACCAACAGCTGTTTGGTGGACATCAGTCAGGATTCTAGACTGACGAAGGATGAAATCGATCAGTACAATCAAAAGGTAGTCGTCAATTATAAAAAGATCAAAGGAGTGGTTCATGATGGATGAGGCGGAGTTTGAGGATTTAGAGCTTCACGTACTTACACTTGCTTTTCAAATCGATGGCTTGAAGCAAAAGAAAAGCAGCTTGACTCGTGAACAAAAGGCTTCATTGGAAATTCTCGAAGAAGACTATCGGTATTATAAAAGCCAATACGACCAGAGAGTAAAAAAAGTGGAGAAAATAGTTTCCAAAGAAGCAGGTTTTGGCGATTGGTAGCTTAAAAAGAGGCAGATGGACGATTATACAAGTGTATAGTCGGTCTTTTTTTTATCGAAAAATAGAAATTTTTCGTTATTTCATGACGCGTGAATGATTGGTGTAATAACAATTCGTTCCTGAGAATTATTATGCTTAATTTAATATTAATTTTTTGGTGTGTAATTTGGTTGCAAATAAGCGTATTTTGATTATGTAGATATCTCACACCACAGAATTGAAACTATTTTTGTCGAAAGGAGGATTTTTTTGAAAGAGTATGGTTTGAACAACAAAAAATTGTTTTCGCTTTCACGTAAAACTTTGGAAAAAAGAATCAGCAGCTACTATCATGAAACAAACGATGGAACGGCCACCCTCGAGATGTTGATCACGCTGCAGGTTCGGGAAGACTTATGTAAAGCGGATTTTTCATATGTATTAAGAACTCTTGTGCAGCGAATCTTTTTAAAAACTAGATCTACTGCTGCTATGCGTCGCTATTATTTATATTTTATTGATTATTTCGGAAAAGAAGATTGGCAGTTATTGTCGGTCAAATTGTTTCCAGCGCAAACATTTATCTCCGAAAAGCTTGAGCATCTTTACAGCCAAGTCATTGGAAAACCGCTGACAAGCTTAGCAGAATCATGACGTGAGGATTAGGAAGGAGGAAAAATACGAAAAAGAAGGGATAAAAAATGATAAGTACATTTACATTAGATGCAGAATTTGAAAATGGCAACGGCAAATCGCATCATTTTCGTTTTAAAAATTTTGATGTGTCAAAAACAGGGGAGCAGATCCGTTCCTCATTAGAAAAATTAACCAAGCTGAGTCTGTTTGAAAAGGATGGCGTTCAATTATTCAAAAAGGTGAAGCATGCGACTATCATCGAAGAAAGAGTAACTGATCTTTTTGATGATTCAGCGAAATTCAAGAATTCGCCAAAAGCTGCAACTGATCCGTTGAGCACGATGATGAAGGCGGCAACCAGCAGTGCGATTGAAGAGCCTGTTAAAGCGCAGGGTGAGCCAGCACCAACAAAAGCAGAAGCTGACCCAGCCACTATCCGTTTCCCGGAAGATTTGCGAATTACCGAGGAACGACCAAAAGAGGATGTATTGATTCAACACATCGAACTTCCTGAAGGGCTCGATCCGTGGTCGCTAACTCAAGAGCAGGCCATATCACTGATTTCGGCCTGTCTGCCAGCTAATGCGGCACCGGTCAATCTAGAAGTCGATGATCAATCCGTTCCGGCGAGCCTGACCCTCACGGCGATGGTGGAAGAAAGGGCGGCTCCGTCCAAGGCTCCAGTAATCAATCAGTCGCCACCAGCACAGCCAAAGAAAAAACGAAAGCGGTTACTCGATCGTGTCTGCAGCCGCGAGTAGCTGACTGACTGTATCTCATCAGAAAATCCAACGTTGGTATGGGATCGAATAATCAGTAGAAATCAACATGAATAAAAATTTTAGCCCGTTTTATCACGGGCTATTTGTGGTGAACGGAAGCCGGCTGATTGAATAAACTATTTTTCTTAAAAGAAATCGATCGCGTTTGCGTATTTTTTTTAAAGATTTGCATTGACGAATCATTTTATTCAAGGAGGACAAGCAGTGAAGGTTACGTATGAAAAGGAACCGATTGATTTTTGTGATTACCATGCAGAACGGGTGATCCATATTACAACATTGGCAGGTGAAGAGCTGATAAAGTTCAATCTGTTAGATAAGGATCGCAATCATTTGTGTACGGTTACGGAAAAACCGGATAACGCGCCGATCGAGGTTAGTGAGGATAATCTAACCTCGGAGGAGATAAAAGAAATCGCGGGGGTCTTAAATGAGATGTACCCAGAAGTTGAGTGGGAAGAAGAGGACCTTGAGGACACGCTGTGGGTTTTTGGACTTCAGATCACGAGAAATGAGTCCTTGCTGGAATATAGCAGGAGGTTCGACACTCAGGTAGTCCAATATGATTTCACTTCTACTGACGAGGTTTTGGAGGATGACGAAGAAGTATGTGAGTTGGAATTTTTTGAGGAGCACTTGACGGATGCGGTCATAATCGAAAACATTCTGATTCCCAAAATCCTCGAATATGATGGACTGGATACGATTATTTTGAAAATCATTCAAGGAGGGATTTTGAGGTGCTACCGGCTGATGATCAAAAAAATGATTGGTGATTAATCAGTCATGAACCGTTTGATTTGGTGAGCCTGCTAAAACAGTAAACGGGTTCGTTTATGGAATAAAGCGATTGGGAAAAAATGGCCTACAGGCTTTTTTTCGAGAAAGCATCGCAAATGCTCATGGGTTAGAGGGCACTTGCGATGCTTTTCGCTTATTGTGGATAGTTGGTTAGCGGGTGGTTTTTTTCTGGTGCGCGTCTATTCGTTAAGAGAAAGAACCCTACACACAAGATCAATATGATAGCGGTGGGAAGAAGTTTATTATTGGACACATAGACATCCCAAAACGAGTTGATCGCCGCATGAAAAATAATACATAGATAGATGCTCTCATATTTATTCCAAATATATGAAAGCAGGATTGACAGGCTGAAGCAAGTCAAGGTAAACCAAATGAGACTCATTGAACTTTGGTTGGAGCCCTGAATCCACCACAAAGGGATGTGCCAAAAGGTCCAAATGAGACTAACAATGCAAGCAGAGGCCAGCGTTGAAAACTTCTTTTGAAGCATTGGCTGCAGAAAGCCGCGCCAACCGATTTCTTCGATCCCGCCACCGATGATCATGATGGGGAATTCCAATATCGCCACGTAAAGTGGAACAAGTTGAACACTTCCGCCTAGTAAAACTGGAAGGAAACAAAAGAGCCAGGCAATTCCAAAAACGAGCAGGTAGGCTTTTAAGGGCTGTTTGAAATGGATTATGTTCTTTTTAAAGGTGCGATATTCCTCGAGAGTGCTGGTTTTCTTTTTTAGATAAATTTCGTTAAAGGCGGGTGAAATTCCACCTAAAATAAATAGGAGCATGACTAGGGGATTGGAAAAGGGGGTTTTTCCAAGGTGGGTCAAGGCGGCTGCCAATAACCAAAAGCTCCATGAGATTGCAATAGTAGAGAATAAATAGTATTTAATCGTTTGTGTTTTCATTTTGAACTCCTTCATCTTCTTTCTTTTTGGCTAAAAAGGCAGCGAGTGCATCAATAATTATTTCTAGTGTTTCTTGGCGCGCCGCTACACCATAGTCAACGTTTGCGGCGGTGAAATGAAGACAATCCATTAAATAAGAGATAACGCCGAATGTCTGCTGATCTGTTTGATCGATACCCAAAAGCTCCACAATCCGCTGGAAATTCGTACTTTGCTTTTCATTTTGCTGTTTCTTCGTTTGATCAGGCAATTTTTGGATCAATGAATTCAAGTCCTCAGGGTTGAGATATAACACGATACTGCTATCTGCCAGATAAATTTCATTCAAGGCTTTTCGCAGCTTTATCTGGAAATCTCCTGTTTGAAAATCAATTGCCAAAATTTGGCGAAATAGTTGTTCTTCACTCTTTCGTATAACGTCATACAATAGCTCTTCCTTAGAAGTGTAGTGATTGTAGAAGGTTCCTTTTGCGATACCCACAGCATGGATAACATCCTCCACCGTAATCCTTTTCAATCCTTTTTTCTTAATTAATTTGATTGTTTCAACATACATCGCCTCTTTAAGTCGGGCTTTTTCTTCTTTTGTTACTATCTTTGGCATAATTCTCTCCTTCTTTCTGAACCTTTAATATTCGTGTGTTTATTATGACCAAATTCATATCCTTTGGTCACTTTAAAGTATACTAGCCCTATTCTGACTGTAAAGTTCTAAATAAAGCCTGTTCTATCAGGTGATTTGAGAGGAAGCATTGTTGCAAAGGGTTAACAGCTTCGCTTTTTCTAAAATCGAAGGACTGTATTTCTTAGTTTTCATTGACAAATTTGAAAAAGACAAGTAGCTTTGCACTATAACTGAAAAATGAAAAGCAGCTATCGACGTTTTAGAGGATAGAAATGAGTTTAGCGTCGCTGAAAAGCAGCTGTTTGTAGAAAGAAGGATGTTGATGAAAGGGTATAGTGTGCGGCTGGTTCGTCTGATTTTTGGGTTGTTTCTATTTGCTTTAGGGTCGTTTTTGACGATTCAGGCAAATATTGGATTGGCCTCATGGGAAGCCTTCAGTATGGGGATTGCGAATCTGACCGACCAAACATATGGGAATATTTTGATTATTAGCGGGGTTGTGATTCTAGGTGTGGATGTACTGTTGAAGGAAAAGGTCGGCTTCGGTACGATTCTGAATACGATTTTGATTGGGGTTTTTGTTGATATGATCCAAGCTTTTGAGATCGTTCCCCAGATGCATAGTTTTTTCTCTGGAGTTGTGATGCTGCTGCTGGGGCAGGTGTCTATTTGTATCGGCAGCTATTTTTATATCGGCGCCTCGATGGGCTGTGGTCCGCGGGATGCTTTGATGGTGGCTCTTGGGAAACGGATGCCAAATGTACCGATTGGAATCACCCGCGGTTTGATCGAGGGTACGGTACTATTGATCGGGTGGCTGCTAGGTGCGAAGGTTGGCATTGGGACTGTTATTTCTGTTTTTGGGATCAGTTTCATTTTGGAGACCACCTTCAAGCTGCTGCATTTTGATGTGACCAATGTTGAGCATGAAAGTGTTATGGATACAGTAAGGGCGTTGTAAATTTTTCTAGTGAAAGTCGAAGCTTTGACCGCTTGTGTGGTTAGAGCTTTTTTGCTTTGTATGCTCGCATTCAACTGAGAATAGTTATTTTAAAAAAGGCAAGAGATCAACTGACCTGTATACGACCATTTTCAGAAATAGTCGCTTTTTGTAAATGGTAAAAACAATCTTTTTTTATCAATTCATTGATTCATTTTTTAATAAATTAAGCGATTGTAAGCAGATTATTGTGAAAATAAAAAAAAGTGAGCTATGCTAATTAGTGAAAGAGGGACAGTAAATCATTGAAAATCTTTTTTATAAAAGCTTTCGATGTTATTTTATGATGCCAGAAAAATTAGTTAACAGGAGGAATTTATCATGGCAGACAATTACGGAAATAAGTCGCTTTATGAGCAGTCAAGTGGCGCTGAATCCACTCATGCTTCTCAGAAGGAGCAAGAGATTAAAGGTGATTTGGTTTATGACGACAAGGTCATCCAAAAAATCATTGGTGTCGCAATCGAACAAGTGGATGGGCTATTAACAGTTGACGGAGGCTTTCTCTCCAATGCGAAGGAAAAATTAGTCAATACTGAGGATGTCACTGCTGGCATCGAAACGGAAGTAGGCAAGAAGCAGGTCGCTGTGGATATGGATGTTGTCGTTGAGTATGGTCGTGACATTACAGCTGTTGCTGAAAAAATTCGCACAGTGATCCGTGATGAAGTTGCGAAGATGACTCATTTGGATGTCATTGAAGCAAATATTCACGTGGTGGATATCAAGACGCAAAAAGAGTTTGAAGAAGACAGTGAAACCGTTCAAGACAAGGTCACAAATGCGGCTAAAACAACCGGAGATTTTGCTTCAAAGCAAACGGATAAGGCGAAAGATGCTGTAAACCGCGGGGCAGATAAAGCACAAGAAAGAATGGAAACTGCACAAGAAACACGAGTAAAATAAGTTTATTAGGAGGAATTTGACATGGGATTATTATGGTCATTGATTATTGGAGCAGTCATCGGCGCAATTGCCGGTGCGATTACAGGTAAAGGAAATAGTATGGGATGGATCGCGAATATTATTGCTGGGTTAGTAGGTTCTTGGTTAGGGCAAGCATTATTAGGCTCTTGGGGACCTTCATTAGCAGGGATGGCCTTGGTGCCATCAATTATTGGCGCGATTATCTTAGTGCTGATCGTTTCATTCTTCTTAGGAAGATCCAAATAGGAAAAAACAATGTTAGTTATTGTGGATATGCAGAATCGTATTTTGGATACGAATGATAAGAATCATGTTCCAGGAGCAGATATCCTTATTCCCAAACTGCAGCAGCGTTTGAAAAAGGCGCGCGAGTCTGGCGAAATGGTGCTTTTCACGCGGGATATTCCCATCGAACATAAAAATGAATCGGAGGAGCTGTTTGGCTTGCAGATCATAGATGAGCTGGCTCCTTTGTCGGATGAGTATGTGTTTAAGAAAAATTATTATGCTCTGCCGCCAGAATCGTTGATCCACGTTCGGGAATTAACAGCGGAACGAAAACAGGAAAAAAGCCAAATTGAAGTGGTCGGTGTGGAATTAAGTGTATGTGTGTTAGCCAACACACTGGCTTTGCAGGGGGCACTTCCTGAAGGTAATTTTTCTATTGATTCGGATTTAGTTGCAGGAAACCACTTGAACGAAGCGACCCTCAGTTTACTGAAGGAATTCAATATTGAACGTAAATAAAGAATACGCTCTAACCTTTTGACAGGGTTAGAGTTTTTTCTTTCCTGCGTAGGAAAAGCCAAGCGGCAAACAAGGTGGTCAATTGATTTATTTTTTTATCTAAAAAAGGGTTTTAAAAAGGAAACGTTCACTAGTCAAGCGCTTACAGGGTCGTTATACTTAAGATAGAAACAAGAAGTTAAAAAATTAGATTATATGAAAGAAAAAAGCAGGGGTAGACGGGTGAATAGAAAATACTTAAAAAGGAAACAGTCTTTCGGTGATTATCAGGCGGCTCGAGTGGTTTGGGTCCATACCCGAGAGGATGAAACATTACTTAAAGCAGATATTTTGGATAAAACAGGAAAGGTAGTCTATAAGATAACCGAGCCGCCACAAAGCGAACTCTATGAAATTTCGGCGAATGCTCTGACCTTTGAACAGCTGGAAGAGATCACACACCTCTTGCGAACAAGTGATCTTGAGAGGAACTGGGAAGAGGAGATAGACTACGATGATGAGGAAGATATTTCGTTTGTCTTAGGTTTTTTTGGGGAATGTGTGGCCTCACGTCATTCGCTAATGCGGGAAAGCAGGAAAACGGAGGATGTGATAGTTGAATATACGTTTGATTCTAGTGAGGATTATACTGGCGATGAAATCTGTAAAACAGACTATTTAAAAAAAGAAGCAACAGAAGATGACCTGATCGAGGAGTATTTGCTGCCGAAGCTTTTAGAGCAGGAGGGAATGGATACGCTTCGCGTGCACATTGCCGCAGCAGGTGTGGTCAACAGTTACTTAGTGACCATACAGGAATAGGCGTTCGAAAAAAACGGCGTTGCCTGNNCAGGCAACGCCGTTTTTTTAATAATCCAACTGCTTTAATCTAAGCTTCACGTTGTTCTTGTCAATGAATTCAATCGTATACAAAGTACCGATATCCTGCTTCAAATTTTCAAGTTTTGTCTCATCGCCAAACGAATTCAGAATGCGCAAAATTTTGTAAACAGCGATGGTTCCAAGACCGCCGCTGCCATATTGAAAGCCCAATTCAGCCGTCTCGGAGATTCGGCTTCTTTCAATTTCTTTCAACAGCTCGTTGAATTCACCTTTGACAATGAATTGATCTTCTTTTTCTCGGACCTTTTGCAGCAGCTCATTCAAGGTGGTTACTTGATAAAGCTCGTCACTATCACGAATTTGCAGCAGCGCATCTAACACTTCGCCTGGACTGTGCTCCGTACCTTTAGCGATAGCGATAATCGTTTTAGAGCTGTAGGTTTCCGGATCACGTTTACTTGCTTTGGAAAGGGTCTGTTCGGAGATACCAGCAGATTTCGATAAATCGTATCGAGTCAAACCTTGTTTCTGCAAAAAAATATCTAAAACGTTCTTCATTTCCGCTCCTCCTTACTTTCACGACAACGAACGATTACTCAACTACATTTTAGTACTGGATTGCTGGGTTGTCTATAGCTCGGTGGGTTTCTTTACAGGATAAACTTAAATTACTATAAACTCATTGGTTTTCTATCATGTTAGCTATTTCAGCGATTTTTGTAAGCGTTCGCTCAATTGATTCAGTGATTTTCTAAAAGTGGTCAAACGCTTTAATTTATCTTTAAATATTGAGTTTTAAATTCGAAAAGATAGCTAGTCGGAGCCCGTAGATTCCTTTATACTGAAGGTGAAAATAGAAAGAATCAGGGAGATAAAAAAAGTGAAAATAAAATATTTGAAAAGGCTTCAGAGTTTTGGCGGATACCAAGCCAGTCGAGTGATTTGGATCACGACATTGAAGGATGAATTATTGATGAAGTTTAATATTTTAGATAAAGACGGGATTCTGCTCTATCAAATCAGCGAACGGCCAGAGTATGAAGAGGTAGATTTAATCGACTATTCCTTGTCCAACGTGCACTTGAAGGAAATAGGAAATTTTTTCAAGGAGGATTTTCCTGAGATAGAATACGATTGGGACGATCAGGAAGAAAAGACGATCATCTTGGGCTATTTTGGCGAGTTTCTAGCAAGACGGCATTGGCTGGCCAGAGATAGCAAAAAGTGCGACGATATCATTGTTGATTTTACCTTTAGTTCTTCTACGGGAGAGTCAGGCGAAAGTGCCAGCAAGGTGGAATATATCGTAAAAGGGACTACTGAAGATGAAATCATTGAGAATATCCTGCTTCCGAGGCTGATGGAGCGCGAAAGATTGGATAGAATCTTCGTTAATATTGCCGAAGCGGGAGCCGTCAATAGCTATCTAATCACGGTACAAGAGGATAAATAATTTTTACTTGCAGTGTTTTAAGGCAGATACAGGAGGTGTATCTGTCTTTTTTTTGTTCATTCCTATCTAGCAAGTGAAAGTCATTTTCAAATATAGCGCCGATTAATGAAAGCGCCACTCTTTTTACATGAAGTCTATCGAAACGCTCAAGTCTGGGTGATATGGTTGAACTGTACCAATCAGCTGATGGTCCTGTGGACGCTGCTTCATTTAAGTGTTTCACACATAAAAAATGTTGAATTAGGAGGTTCTTTCTTATGTTAGTTATTGCTTATATTGGTTTTGGCAATAGTGTCTGTCAGTATCACTTGCCATACGTAGAAGCACGAAAAAAGAAAATGACGGTCAAATATATCTATCGCAGAGAAGAAGATCGGGTGGGCGACTTAGAACGTGAAAGCTGGTATCCAGCGATTCAGTTTACCTCCTCAATCGAGGAAGTAATGCAGGACCCGGAGGTTAATTTGATAGTGGTCAATACACCGGATCAGTTCCATGTTGCTTATACCAAAATGGCTTTGGAGAATGGGAAAAATGTTCTTACCGAAAAACCTTTTGCGATGACTAGTGAAGAGGCAAAAGAAGTCTTTGCGCTGGCAAAGGAAAAAGGGCTGCTTGCAATGGCTAACCAAAATCGTCGTTTCGATGCGGATATGCGAACGGTTCGTAAAGTAATCGAATCGGGAGTATTAGGAGAGCTAATCGAAATAGAATCGCATTATGATTATTATCGACCAAGCATCGCTGAACACAAGGGGATGGGCGTCCTTTACGGATTAGCCGTTCATCCGATTGATCAAATTATCGGAGAGTTCGGTATTCCCAAAAAGCTGGTGTACGATGTTCGGAGTATCGATAATCCAGGAATTTCTGATGATTACTACGACATTGATTTTTTCTATCCTAAGGGATTGAAAGCCATCGTAAAAACTAGTTTCTATGTGAAGCTGGATTCTCCCAGCTTTAGTGTTCATGGTAAAAAGGGGAGTTTTCAGATGCCTTCACTAGGACATAATTCTTCGAAGGCTAAGCCTAATGGTCCTTATCCATTACCTGCAGAGGAGTATTCGGAAGAACTCTGGGGCACATTGTCATACATGGATCAAGAAGGACAGGAAGTAAACATGCGAGTTCCTGTTGAAAAAGGAGATTATGGAATCATATATGATAATATTTTTGATGTTTTGGCTGGAAATGCCGAGAAAATGGTGAAGGATGAAGAAGTCATAGCTGTTTTAGAAATTATCGAAGCAGCAATACATGTCGCAAAGGAGGCAAAAGAATGAAGCTGGGTCTTTTAGGAGCAGGGATGATTGTACATGATCTGCTGAGTTTTGTTGGCGAAATCAAGGAGCTGGAAATAGCTGCAATCTGTGCGACACCAGCAGAATCAGCAAGGATTGAAACCTTGGCCCAAGAACATGGGATCAAAGAACAGTATACGGATTACGATGAAATGCTTAAAAATACAGAGATCGATACCATTTACGTAGGCGTACCGAATCATCTACATTATATGTTTACGAAGAAAGCCTTACTAGCAGATAAGCATGTGATTTGCGAAAAGCCTTTTACGGCAAATTATCAGGAGGCTGTCGAATTAGCTGAGCTGGCAAAGGAACGCGAGCTGATGGTTTTAGAAGGGGTTTCTACACGTTTTTTACCCAATGTATTGAAAATCAAAGAGCTTTTACCAACTTTGGGCGAAATTAAAATCGTTTCTGCTAATTACTCGCAATATTCTTCTAGATATGACGCCTTCAAACAAGGAAACATTCAGCCCGCCTTTGATCTGGAGAAAGCCGGCGGAGCATTAATGGATTTGAATATTTACAATATCAATTTGATGGTCACACTATTTGGTGCCACCGATAATGTAAGCTATCAAGCGAATATCCAGAAGGGCATCGACACATCAGGTATCTTGAGTATGGACTATGGTGATTTTAAAGCAGTTTGTATTGCGGCTAAAGATTGCAAGGCGCCGATCGTGACTTCGATCCAAGGGGATAAAGGCTGCATTATTATTGAAGACTCCGCGAATATTGTGGCTAAGTTCAAACTGTTGATGAACGATTCAGCAAATGAAGAGGTTTATGAACTGAATCAGGGCAAACATCGAATGTATCATGAGTTCGTTGCATTTTGCGACATCATCGACAATCAAAAAACATCTGAAGCAGATAAACTAATGCAAGTCTCATTGGAAACAATGAAGATCCAGACTCAGGCCAGAAGAACAGTTGACGTGATTTTTCCGTCTGATGTCAGTATGAGCAATCGGTAATCATTGGAAAACAACGTAGTGAGTTAGGGATTGCGAGTAACAAGGACGTGATCCCTGAGATCAACTACGCATAATTAGGAGGGCAAAAAATGGAGAAACAGAAGAAAAGCTTAATGGATCGACTAACTGACTTTACGACAAAAATTTCCGGACCGCTAGGCAGATTTGCCAATACTGATATTATTTCTTCTATTGTAGCTGGCTTGGTTTCGGTAACACCGATTATTATGATCGGTTCGATCTTCTTGATTTTATATGTATTGGGATCACCGGATGTTGGAACGAGTGGGCAACCATTAATCGGCTTTCTCGCGCCTTTAGCAGGTAAATTTGCCTGGATGAATAATTTAACGATGAATATGATGTCGCTTTATTGTTCAGTCGCGATTCCTTACCACTACGCACAAAAGAAAAGAATGAACACGCTGACGTGTAGTCTGTTAGGTCTGGCAACCTTTTTGATTTTTACAATCAATGGTTATGATGAAGCTGGAGGCATCTCTGTCGCGTCGTTTAGTGCCAGCGGGTTATTTGTTTGTATTATTACGAGTATTGTAGGCGTTCAAATCCTGAAATTCTTTTTAGATAGAAATATTACGATCAAAATGCCTGAGTCAGTACCGCCCAATATTGGCAATGCCTTTGGTGCGTTGCTGCCGTTTGCGACGATCTTTTCACTGGCGTGGCTGATTCGCACTATTATGAATTTTGATATGGTTTCTTGGCTGAACACACTACTGGAGCCGATCATTTCCTCTTCAGATAGTCTATGGATGGCGATGTTTGTAACGTTTGTCTGCTTATTGTTATGGAGTGTCGGACTTCACGGAGATAATATGTTCTTAGTCCTCTTCACACCGTTCGGATTGACCTGGGCTGATCAAAATGCAAGCGCTTTATCAAGTGGGGTATCGAACTATGATTTGCCGAATATTTTAGCAGGGCTAGGCGGCACAGGCCTTTTACGACTCACCATTTGGACAGCAGCCGTTTGGCCGCTTTTAGTCCTGATGATCCTTTCGAAGAAAAAACAATTTCGAACAATTGGCTTGACTGCTTTAGCTCCAGGCATTTTTACCATTGTAGAGCCGGTGATTTATGGATTGCCGATTGCACTAAATCCATATTTGATGATTCCTTTTGTTTTGAGCGGAACTATCTCCACAGGTATCGGCTATCTCTTGATGTCGACAAGCTTTATTGGAAAATTTTATGCAATCGTACCGTGGGCAACACCGCCATTTCTACTAGGACCTCTGGGCACTGGAGATATAAAAACGGTTCTTATCCCAGTTCTTTCTTTTGTTGTTGGACTTGTTATCTATTTGCCATTCTGGAAGGTCTATAATCAAAGTCTTGATCTCACCGAAAAACAGGCACTTGATAAACAAACTGAAGCAGAAGTGATTCAACCAAATGAAGCATAAACGATCATCGATAAAAACTGTTTTTTACAAGCAGGTATTTTTCTCAGACTAGGATGCTATAATTAACAAAACGGATAAGCCCGCGATAAATGAAGAACTATCCACTGCATCTGAAAGGGATAGTTTCACAGACCATCCTAGACTGAGGAGTGAGGCAATGATTATTCAACAACTGCAAGAGGGAACGAATTTTACCCATCAAGAAAAGGCGATCGTTCTCTTTATCTTGGAAAACAGAGAAAGTATTTTGGATAAAACTGCAAAGGAAATAGCGGCTATCACCTTAACCAGTCCTGCGACGATTAATCGTCTATGCAAGAAGTTAGGATTTACGAGCTATCATGAGTTTCAATTACAATATGTCAGTGAGTACGCTCAAAGCATAAAAAACGATCAAACAAAGCTGGATGTAACTGCTTCAAATATCGATTTATCAAAAACGGTCGAGGGATTATATCAAGAGACCGTGCGCCATACGCAGGCAATGTTAAAAAAGGCTTCGTTAAATCGTGTGATTAATCGCTTGATCCACTCTAAGAGAATCGACTTTTATGCGAGTGATATGAACTACACTCGTGCACAGGGAATCTGTTTAAAGCTGAGCAGTTTGGGAATTAATACGCAAGTGTTTAATACTTATAATGATTTTTATATTGCCACACTGTCAGACGACGATAGTGTAGCAGTCATCATTAGCCATTCTGGTAAAAATTCCGTAATGATCAATGCGGCGATGGAATTGCGGCGAAAAAACATTTATACAATCGCGTTGACCAGTAATGTGAATCGAGAGTTAGATTTGCTATGTAATGAAAGTCTGTATATTTATTCTGGCAATTACGAGCTGACTTCATTGCAATACGGTGTTTCTGTTGATTACTTGCTGGACGTGATTTTCACCTGTCTGGTGGCCCGAAAACGAAAAGACCCGTTTTGATTCCGAGAATCACTAAGTGAATGAAAGAAACGGACTCTCTATAGCTTTTAATAATAGGATAAAACAGGAAACTCCTTAATGATGCGGCATATAATCATTAGGGATTTTTTGTTTTCTTCAAAAAAATGAACATTTACTCTTGCCCTAAAGTGAACTCCAAGGTGTATGCTTATTTCAACAGATAAAGCAGGTACAATAAAAGGACACGGACATGCAACAAATCGTTCCATTGGATCAAAGGCGGTCAGGCTTCTTTAATCCTCGTGATCCAGGAGCGGTGAAAATTTTAGTGAGATAGATAAATGAAAAAGAGGTGAAGGCATGAATATTAAGGAAGTTAGTGAAAAATACGATCTTACACCAGACACTTTACGCTATTATGAACGCATCGGAGTCATCCCGCCGATCGCTCGTGACAAAAATGGCTACCGCGATTTTTCCGACACGGATTTGAATTGGGTTTATTTCGCGAAAGTCTTGCGAAATGCAGGTGTTTCGATTGAAGGCTTGATTGATTATACCCGTCTTTCACGTGATGGCGGGGAAACTTTAGGTGCCCGAAAAGCGATTCTTCAGGAGCATTTAGAGGAGGCTGAGGAAAAAATCAAAGCGCTAGAAGAAGCCAGAGACTATTTGAAGTATAAATTGGATAATTACGATACCCACATGGTGGCTTATGAAAATGAGAAGCTGAAAATCAATAATGAGCCTGTTTGACTAGCTGGACCAAAAAGGAAGAACTGAAGACGACAGGGATCAACTTGATAGATAAAAAGGAGCGAGGAAATGAAAACGTTATATTTAATGCGGCATGGGGAAACCTTGTTTAATCAGCAGAAGAAAATTCAAGGCTGGTGTGATTCGCCGCTTACGGAGTTAGGAAAAAAGCAGGCATTAGTCGCACGGGAGTATTTTATAGCGAATAACATCAACTTACATAGTGCCTATGCCTCTACATCCGAACGAGCCTGTGATACGTTGGAGCTGGTGACGAACGTGGATTATACGAGAGTCAAAGGACTGAAGGAATGGAATTTCGGAGCTTTAGAAGCGGAGCATGAATACTTGAATCCGCCCTTGCCCTATGGAGACTTTTTCGTCGATTTTGGCGGTGAAGGCGAGTTGGAATTTCGAGCAAGAGTTTCCCAAACGATTTTTGACTTGGTTCAAAAGGATGCAGGGGAGAATATTCTGATGGTTTCTCATGGCGCTTCCTGCAGGCAATTTATGCGGGTTTGGGATCATACAAGTCGCATCGATTTACCTGGACGCATCGCGAACTGCTGCATCTTGAAGTTCGCTTTTGAGAAGGATCAGTTTGCATTACAAGAAATAGTCAATCACGATTTCACTTCTGTTTTATAAACTAAAAAGCGATTCTACTTTACAGATGTTCAGTAGAAACGCTTTTTTAGTTACTATTGGCATCCTCCGACAAGCTGCCCTTTTCGATCCACGTGTTCTTTTTCTTAAAGGCCGACAGATTTTTCTGGAACTCTTTGGCATATAAAAGAGAGAACAGAGTATCCAAAATATATTCGAAGGCGACCTGTGAAGAGAAGGTGCTGACTTTTAAGAAGTCCATTTCCTCTTGGGTGAAGACGATCGCTTGAGCAGCGAGGGGGATCAAATTTGACTGGCTATTGCCGGTAAGCAGCACAGCAGGAATATTTTCATTCAAAAAGTGCTTCATCATTCGTTCATATTGCGGCACTCTTGCCCGATAGGTGATAAAAATGGCGCAATCGTTACTAGTCAGGCTTGCGGCATTCCAATCCTCATCGGCGTATTCATCCGCGATGATCAAAAAGCGGTTGATTTTTACCAGCTTATTTTGAAAGCTGCGGGCACGGATCTGTGAATCTCCTTGTGCAAATAGGAAAATCCGCTCGGCCTTTGCTAGCAGGTTGACGGTGTCATCAAGTATTTGATCCTCTAATTGCGCATAGGTTCGTTGGACCGTATTGATCGTCAAATCGGCAATTTTTTTAGCGATTTCTTTGGTTGAGTCCTGAGGCATAAAAGGGAAATTCGCATCCACCGGTTCTGAACGATAAAGCTCGCTGTGGGCGATCTCTGAAACAGCGACTCGAAAATCGCGAAAGCCGTCGTAGCCCATTTTTTGTGCTAAACGAATCACTGAAGAGTGAGACGTATAGGTATTTTTGGCGAGCTCAGCGACATTGATCGCCGGGATGGTTGTCAGATGCTGCAAAATGTAGTCCGCGATTCTTTTTTCGGTATTGGTCAGGTCCTTTTGCAGCCGTAGTTTATCTATTAAGAGCATGTGATCACCTCAGTCCTTATCATAACGTAAATTCAGCAAATCCAGAAGAACTGCCGCCCATTTTTCCCAATTTTTGGTATAAATGTTCGAGATTTCAGCGAAATGGATTGAATGCTTGGATAAAACGACCTGATTTGGCAGAAAGGCTTTTCTCACAGCGAGAGTCTTTTATAATGAATGCAGCAAAACAAATTTGGAGGGATTTACTCATGTTAACTATCGCATATATTGGAAACGGAAAGAGTACGAACCGCTATCACTTACCATTTTCGACTAAATTAACGGACAAAATCAACGTCAAAACGATCTATTCGCCAAGTGGCCGAATCACCTGGAAGAAAAATCCTGGTACGAATTATACGTCGGATATCAATGACATTTACAATGATCCGGAAATTCAGCTGGTAGTAGTGACCACGCCAAGTCCGCTACATTTTAAATTGGGTAAAGAGGTTCTGGAGCATGGGAAAAACGTCTTGATTGAAAAGCCGTTTACCGAAACCTCAGCAGAAGCAAGAGAGCTGTATCGACTAGCGGATGAAAAGGGCTTGTTCGTACAATGCTATCAAAACCGCCGCTATGATTCGGACTTTTTGACTGTTCAAAAGGTGATCGAAAGCGGTGTGCTTGGGGATCTGCTGGAGGTGGAGATGCATTATGACTATTATCGTCCGGAGGTTCCAGAAGGTGTTGAGAAATTCTCCATCGGCACCAGCTATCTGTATGGGCATGCCTGCCACACATTGGATCAGGTGATCTCTTATTTTGGTCAACCTGATGATGTTCATTACGAAGTGCGTCAGCTTTTAGGGGATGATCGGATGAACGATTATTTTGATTTAGATCTCTTTTATGGCCGGATGAAGGTTTCGGTAAAATCCAGCTACTTCCGCTTAAAGGAACGGCCAAGCTTTGTGGTTTATGGCAAGAAGGGCGTTTTTGTGAAGGAGACGAAGGACCGCCAAGAGGAACACTTGAAGATGTTTTATATGCCGGAAAACAAGGATTTCGGGATTGATTTGCCTGAACATTATGGTACGCTGACTTATATGGATGACAAAGGCGTGTTTCATGAAGAAAAGGTGGTCTCAGAGATCGGTGATTACAGCCGGGTATATGAAGACATCTATGAAACGTTAATCAACGGCAAACCAAAAGCCGTTAAAGATGAAGAAACGCTGCTTCAGATCGAAATGTTAGAAAAAGGGATTCAGCAAGTAATCAACTAGTCAAAGAAAGAAGGGATTTCCATGAAATTAGCCATTTTTGGTTCGGGCAAAATTGTACAGGAGTTTTTACCGATTACGAAGGACTTACCTGAAATTCAAGTGAAGGCCATCTTAGGAACGAAACGCAGTCAGGAAAAAACGGAGAAAATCCAAGCCGAGTATGGGATTGAGGCATCGTATACGGAGATTGACGAGTGCCTGCAAAGCGATGCCTTCGATACTGTTTATGTCGCGGTGCCGAATCATTTGCATTACAGCTTTGCCAAAAAAGCACTGGAGGCTGGAAAGCACGTGATTTGCGAGAAGCCCTTCACGTTGAAGTATGCCGAATTATTGGATCTAGAGCAGCTGGCGTTAGAAAAGGGCTTGGTTTTAGTCGAGGCCATCACGAATCAATACCTGGTCAATTACCAAGGAATCAAGGAAGCTAGTAAACATATCGGCAAGCTGAAAATCATTGAATGTAATTATTCGCAATACTCTTCCCGCTACGATGCCTTCAAGGAAGGGACGATTTTGCCAGCCTTCAATCCTAAAATGGGCGGCGGCGCTTTGATGGATATCAATATTTACAACATTCATCTGGTAGTGGGCTTGCTGGGAAAACCGCAACGGGTTCACTATTATGCGAACATCGAGCGTGATATCGACACTTCAGGCATGCTGCTGCTGGATTATGGCGATGTAAAAGTCGTCTGTATCGGAGCGAAGGATTCAGAGGCGACGATCCGTTCAACGATCCAAGGAACAGAAGGCTCTGTTGTAGTGAACGGTCCGACTAATACACTGGACAGCTACACCACTGAAGCACTTTCGGGGGAAAAAGAAACCTTTGACCACAAGGACCACCCTCATCGGATGTATGATGAATTCAAGCTATTTAATCAAGTGATCGACAACAAGGACCTGTCCTTTGTTAAACAGCAGCTTGCTCATAGTAAAATCGTGATGGAGATCGTGGAAGCAGCGTTGACAGATGCTGGAATCGTTTTGGGATAAGTTTCTGCTTTTTTGAAAAAAAGACTTGCCTTGAAGTGAACTCTAACGTGTATAGTAGGAGTCATTAAGGAAGGTGTGAAGTAGATGGAATATGCAAAATTAGGAAACACTGGACTAGATGTCTCAAGAATCTGCCTAGGCTCCATGAGCTTTGGCGATCCTAAAAACTGGATCCACAAATGGGTCTTGGAGGAAGAGGACAGCCGCCCATTGATCAAGAAGGCCTTGGAATTAGGGATCAATTTTTTTGATACGGCCAATGTTTATTCTTTAGGACGCAGTGAAGAGATTCTGGGAAAAGCATTGAAGGATTACGCGAAGCGCGACGAGATTGTTTTGGCAACGAAGGTTCATCAAAAGATGTTCGACGGACCGAATGGTCAAGGTTTATCGAGAAAAGCGATCCTATCGCAGATCGATCAAAGCCTGCAACGCCTGCAGACGGATTATGTGGATCTATATATTATTCATCGTTGGGATTATGATACGCCGATCGAAGAAACGATGGAGGCTCTGCACGATGTTGTGAAGGCTGGAAAGGCTCGTTATATTGGCGCTTCGGCGATGTTCGCCTATCAATTTCAACAGGCGAATTCCATTGCTGAAAAAAATGGCTGGACCAAGTTTGTTTCGATGCAAAACCATTTGAATCTGATTTATCGTGAAGAGGAACGTGAGATGATTCCTTATTGCCGTTCGGAAAAGATTGCATTGACGCCCTATAGTCCAATGGCGTCAGGCCGACTGATTCGTGATCGCTCAGAAGAAACCAAGCGCAGCACGACAGATAGCGCTCAAAAATCGAAATATGATGAAACGGCTGATAAAGACCAGCTGATCATTGATCGTGTAGCGGAGCTGGCGGATAAATATGAGACGAATCGCGTAAATATCGCACTAGGCTGGCTCCTGCAAAAGGATCCAGTGGTTGCTCCGGTTGTCGGCGCTACAAAAATGAGTCACATCGAAACAGCCGTTGGTGCTGTTGATTTCAAATTAACCAAAGAGGATGTTCACTATTTGGAAGAGCCTTACATTCCCCACAAAGTAGTCGGACACAATTAGAAATAGCTCAAAAAACTGCAGCCTTTTGTTGGCGGCAGTTTTTTTCCTCTTGACTTAAAGTCCACTTCAGCCTGTATGCTGGAACTAACTAATATGGAGGTGAGAAGTGTGAAAAAGCTGTTTTGGTTAGCCGCCGTTACGTTCTTTTTAGGCGCATGCGGCTCAAACAATGTAAAAAATGAAGATGCCAGTCTGGATGAAGCGGATCGTTCAAGCATCCCCGCTGAAGTGAAAAAATCGATTGTTGTCTATTATTCCTTGACCGAAAATACGCGAGCCGTTGCAGAAGAAATTCAGAAGCAGGCGGAGGGGGCGAGCTTGAGGATCGAAACACAGGAGCCTTATCCAGAGGAGTATGATGAGGTGTTGGATATCGTTCAAGCCCAAAGAGAAAGAAACGAGCTGCCTGCCATTGTTTCGAAGGAAATCACTTTAGCCGATTACGATGTCATTTATCTTGGAGCACCGATTTGGTTTGGCGAACCTGCGCTGCCAGTCGAAAAGTGGCTGAGTGAGAATGATTTGGCTGGTAAGAAGGTGTATCCCTTCTTTACGAGCGGCAGCAGCTCGATCAATGAATCGATGAAGCATTACACCAAGCTGCTTGATGGCTCAACGCTAGGTAAAGGGCTGGGGATCAACTCTTCGAACAAACAGCATACCGCGGAGCTAGTCGAGGAATGGTTGGCTCAATTGGATTGAGCGCCAGAGGATGAGAGGCAAAGCCAGCAGGCGCTTTGTCTCTTTTTTCAATTGGCCTCTTAACCAGCGCTTTGATTTTAGCTGGAAGCCTGATAAAATTGAAAAGAACATGTTTATACATAGCTAGACAATAAAGGAGTGACACGCGTGAATATCTCAGAGGTGGCAACAAAATTTGAAATGACTCCGGCAACGATTCGCTATTATGAAAAGCAGGGATTGATTCCGCCGATCACCCGGAATGCCTCTGGCGTGAGGGATTTTCAAGAGGAGGATTTAAATTGGGTCGAGTTCATTAAATGCATGCGGGATTCGGGACTTTCGATTGATTCCCTCGCTCGCTATTCAGAGCTGTATCAGCAGGGAACCGCCACTTTAATGGAACGAAAAGCGATTCTGCTGGAGGAATACCAGAAGCTGCTGGAAAAGCAGCAGCTGATCAACCAAATAGTCGCTCGTTTGGAAACGAAGCTGGACAATTATGATCAGATGATTAAAGAGTGTGAGCAGCAGCTAGTTTCCGGTGCTAATAAAACGGCTGCTGAAAAGGTCTAAGGAAGGGGGATGAGCCATGTATTTGTTTCAAAGAATTGAGGAAGCTGCATTCAAGCAAAATGATGCGAGGCGGACAATTGGAGAGTTCATTCTTGAAAATCGCGACCAG
Organism: Candidatus Enterococcus murrayae; assembly: GCF_017315985.1. Lineage (GTDB taxonomy): Bacteria > Bacillota > Bacilli > Lactobacillales > Enterococcaceae > Enterococcus_A > Enterococcus_A murrayae. Next base: position 27,809 of record NZ_JAFLVR010000020.1, read on the forward strand.
CTGCAGGAGCTAAGTATGGATGAGATCGCTAAAAGAACCTTCACTTCAAAACCAACGCTGGTTCGTTTTGCCAAGTATTTTGATTATTCTGGTTGGAAGGAGTTCATGTATGCCTTTACTCATGAGGTCGCTTACTATGATGAGAATGCCTATGAAGCTGTCGATCCCAATTTCCCCTTTTCTGCCGAAGATGATTCGCTGCAGATCATTGAACATCTCGTAACGCTAAAAATGCAAAGCATAAAGGACACTGTTTCTCATATCGCGGCGGAGGATTTGAATCATGCGGCAGAGCTGATTCAAAAAGCCGAAAATATCGTCATTTATGGGACTAGCCCGAATTCTTATTACGGCGAGCTGTTTAAGCGAAACCTGCTGACGATCCAGAAAAAGGCTTTTCTATCAAAGGCCGGAGAAAACGGCTTGATCTCCAGTGCATTGACGAATCGGGATTGTGCCATCATCATCTCCTATTCTGGAAATAATCCCGATGAAAATCCTACTAGCAATGTCAAGAAACTAAAACGTTCGGGTGTACCGATCATCAGTATCACCAGCGGGGGAAAGAATTATCTTAGAGACTATTCCGATGTGGTGCTGAATATTTCCAGCAAAGAGCGGCTGTATTCAAAGATTGCAAACTTCGCGACACAGGAATCCATCCTATTCTTATTAGACGCGCTGTTTTCAAAGGTCTTTGCACTAAATTATCAAGTGAATATGGACAATAAAATCGCAAATTCAAAGGTTTTGGAAACAAAGAGACAATCTGACTCGAAGGACTTATCAGAGCACTTCTAAAGAAGGCCGAGCGGTCATTTATTATCACATACGATAGTAAATGACCGTTCGGTTTTCGTTTTGTACGATATTTTTTAAAAGACTTTTTGGCGGCAGCTTAAACTAGCAGGCAGGGGCCGAGGACAAAAAAATGAAACGTATTTCAAGAAATTGACCTCCTTGTTTAGAAAAAGTGGAATACGTTTTAAGGTATGGATAAACTATTGGAAACGCTATCTAAGCATGGTAGAGTTCAATTACAAGCAAGACTTGATTAACCGGTTAGATCAAAAAAATCATCTTGTTCCGCTGAAAGGAGAGTCCCATGAGTAAGAAATATGAAGGTTTAGCTCATGATATTGTAGAAAAGCTTGGTGGCAAAGAGAATATAACTGAAGGCTACCATTGTCAGACACGTCTTCGATTTAAAGTGATCGATGAGTCTAAAATCGATACCGAGGGTTTAGAAGGGTTAGATGGAGTAGCGAAGTATATTTTTAACGCGGGTGTCCATCAAATCGTGATCGGGACCCACGTAAAAGATGTTTTTGAAGAAATTGAAAAAATCATTGATCTTGATCCGACAAAAGAAGTTCAGACAGAGAAGAAAGGGATTTTGACGGCTATTATTGAGTTTGTTGCTGGAACGTTTCAACCAGTTATTCCAGCTTTGTCTGGCGCAGGGATGGTAAAAGCGGTCCTCGCTTTACTGATCGTCTTCCAGGTGATCTCGCCTGAGTCGCAAACCTATTACCTGTTGAACATGTTTGCCGATGGTGTTTTCTTCTTCTTACCGATTATTCTGGCATTTACCGAGGCGCAGAAGCTTCGTTGCAACCCAATTTTAGCAGCCTCTGTCGCTGCGATGATGCTGCATCCTAATTGGGGAGCGCTAGTAACCGCAGGAGATCCAGTCAGCTTTTTTGAAATTATTCCATTCACACTTGCTACGTATACTGGCTCCGTTATTCCGATTTTACTGGTGATTTTTGTCCAATCCTACGTAGAGAAATTTTTGAATCGTGTGATCCCTAAATCGGTGGAGCTTGTTTTCGTACCGATGCTGACTTTTTTAGTCATGGGAACATTAGCATTTTCTGTATTAGGACCTTTAGGCAGTATACTTGGCGGATATTTAGCGAGCTTCTTTACCTTCCTAAGCGTCAATGCCAGCTGGGTACCAGCTGTTTTGATCGGCGGCTTTTTACCGATCATGGTCATGTTCGGCCTTCACAATGGAGTCGCTCCTCTTGGTGTGATGCAGATGGCGGAGCTGGGCTACGATAGTATTTTTGGCCCGGGCTGTGTCTGCTCAAACATCGCACAGGCGACCGCTTCGGCAGTTGTGGCCTTTAGAACAAAGGATAAAAAATTACGTCAGCTGGCGACCTCTGGTTCAATCACTGCTTATATGGGGATTACAGAGCCGACCCTTTATGGCGTGAACTTGCCTAAAAAATACCCGTTGATTTCCGCAATGATCGGTGGTGGGTTAGGCGGCTTATACGCTGGTTTGACCAATACCCATCGCTTTGCTACAGGCTCGTCCGGGTTACCTGCGATTTTGCTATACATCGGTGATGACACGATGCGCTTTTTCTGGAATATCGTGATCGCATTGATCATATCTGCTGTATCGACCGCAATTTTGACTTACTTTTTGAGCTTTAAATTTGAAAAAGAAGCGAACGAATTAGAAATTCCAGAAATGAAAGAAGTTATTTTGGAGGATACGCTGATGATCAGTCCGATTAGAGGACATGTCCTTCCACTGAGTGAGGTTCACGATGAGGCGTTTGCTTCTGAAGCACTGGGTAAAGGCTTTGCGATCGAGCCAGTCGAAGGAAAGGTAGTCGCTCCGTTTGATGGAGAAATAGCTGCTGTCTTCCCGACAAAGCATGCGATCGGGCTAGTTTCAGAGACTGGGGTAGAAATTTTGATTCATGTTGGATTGAACACTGTCGAACTGAAGGGGCAATATTTTGACGTACTGGTGGAAGCGAACGAGAAAGTCAAAAAGGGACAGCCGATCCTGACCTTTGAGCTGGAGCAGCTTCAGGCAGCAGGATACGATACGCAGGTTCCGGTTGTAGTGACCAATACGCCTCAGTACTCCGCGATCGAAACGATCACGATCGGGCAAACAGACTGTAATCAAGATATTTTGGCTGTCAGAGTTTAGCGCTGGACAACGAACGCTTTCAGAAACGAGAAGGAGAATCAGAATGGCTTTAGATAAAAACTTTTTATGGGGCGGAGCGACCGCAGCCAATCAAACGGAGGGCGGCGTACTTGAAGGCGGCCGGCAATTGGCCAATATCGATGTATTGCCGTACGGAGAAGATCGAAAGAAGGTAGCGGCCGGCGAGCTGGAAATGCTCGATTGGAAAGAAGGGTATTACTATCCTGCTAAAGAAGCGATCGATATGTACCATCACTATATGGAAGATATTCGGCTTTTCGCTGAGATGGGCTTTAAGGTGTATCGGATGTCGCTTTCCTGGTCCCGTATTTTCCCTAACGGAGATGATGAGACGCCAAACGAAGCCGGCTTGAAATTTTATGAAGACATTTTTAATGAACTAAAAAAATATGGGATCGAACCACTTGTTACGATCACACACTTTGATATCCCCATTCATTTGATCAAGGAGTATGGCGGCTGGAGAAGCCGTAAAATGATCGATTTTTACACCCGCTACGCAGAAACAGTCATCACCCGATACAAAGGTCTGGTGCATTATTGGCTGACGATCAATGAAATCAATATTTTGCTTCACCAGCCCTTTGTTGGCGGCGGCATCGTCTTTAAGGAAGGCGAAAACAAAGAAGCGATCAAGTATCAGGCGGCGCATCATCAACTAGTCGCCAGTGCATTAACTACGAAAATTGCTCATGAGGTCGATCCTGAGAATAAAGTCGGCTGTATGCTGGCTGGCGGCAGTCATTATCCCTATACCTGCCGGCCGGAGGATTATCAAGAAGCGATCAAGCGCGATCGTGAAGGTTATTTTTTCATTGATGTCCAAGCAAGAGGCAACTATCCTAATTACGCGCTGAAAAAATTTGAACGAGAAGGCTTGTCCATTCAAATGGCGCCTGAAGACAAAGAGATATTGGCCGCATCGCCAGTCGATTTCGTGACATTTTCTTATTATTGTTCACGAACTGTCAGTGCGCATCCAGAGGACTATGAGCAGGCCACCGGAAATCTTTTTGCCTCAATCAAAAATGAGCATTTGCCATCAACTGAATGGGGCTGGCAGATTGATCCGCTGGGCTTGCGAAATTCCTTGAACCAGCTGTATGATCGCTATCAAAAGCCCTTGTTTATCGTAGAAAATGGGTTAGGAGCGGTGGATGTTCCTGATGAAAATGGCTATGTCGAGGATGACTATCGGATCGACTATCTGGAAAAGCATGTTCAAGCCTTCATGGATGCAGTGGAAATTGATGGTGTAGAGCTTCTTGGCTATACTACCTGGGGCTGTATTGATCTGATTGCAGCAAGTACTGGTCAAATGAGCAAACGGTACGGCTTTGTGTATGTCGATCGTGATGACCAGGGCAATGGTACGTTAAGACGGACAAAGAAAAAATCCTTTGATTGGTACAAACAAGTGATTGCGACAAATGGAGAGGCCGTAAGAAATCAAATCCCCTCAGCAGTCCTTTAGTGAAATAGAATGAATAGAAAGCCAATCGCTCCTAAACTTTCGAAATTTAAAGAAAAGGGACCGTTTGGCTTTCGTTTTGTTAAGTATTTTTCAAAAAGACATTACACATGCTAGCTACTGCCGCAGTTCGGTTGGGTTGAAATCGCCCGAGGATTTAATTGATAGCAATCTAAAATCGATAAATGAGACGGTTAAATAAGGCGATGCATCGAAACAATTTTCTTATATTCTAAAAGTGAATTGAAAAGTATCTGCAAGAATAGTAATCTAGTTAGAAATGCAGGTTTATTTGAGCAATTCATGAGAATGTGAGGGAAATAATGGGAAAAATAATTTTTTTAGATATTGATGGTACGTTGTGTAATGATGCTGGGCTTGTTCCAGACAGTGCCAAAGAAGCGATCATTCATGCATATGAAAGAGGCCACCGCTTTTATTTATGTACAGGGCGTTCTAAAGCAGAGATTTCTGACGAAGTCCTTGCGTTGCCGATCAGCGGAATCATCGGTGCTGGCGGCGGCTACTGTGAGATCGACGGCGAAGTGATTTTTCATCATGTGTTTGATTCTGCGGAATTAAAGAAGATGATTCGTTTTCTAGAGGGCCATCAGATTGAATACTATCTTGAATCAAATCAAGGGCTGTTTGCGAGCGCCAAGCTAAGAGAGCGGCTGATTCAGCTTAGTTTAGGCGATAGTGCTGAGGAATCGGAGGAAGGACAGAAAAAAATCGCTGCGATCAAGTGGTTTTTGGATCTTCTAATCGAGGATTCGAGCTTAATCGACTATGAAGACGTGAATAAGCTTTCCTTTATTAATCATTCGGTTCCTTATGAGGTTATCCATGAGGAGTATGACGGAGACTTTCATATGTTGAGAAGTACCGTTCCGGCATTTGGACCAGACAGCGGCGAGATTGGTCTGAAAAATATCAATAAGAAGACTGCTATTGAAACGGTACTAGAAAAGATCCAGCGCAGCAAAGAGGATTGTCTGGCCTTTGGTGATGGGAACAATGATTTGGTCATGTTTGAAGCTGTCGGAGTCGGCATTGCCATGGGAAATGCCAAAGATGAATTGAAGGCCGCAGCGGATGAGATCACATTGACTCATGATGAGGGCGGGATCGCGCATATTTTGGCTAAACTGGATTAAGTGAAGAATTTATAAAAAGCGCTGCGTTCAACTGACGCAGCTTTTTAGTTTGTGGGAATAATCTGCTATAGTAAAAGAAAAAGCAAAGAGGCAATGTTATGGAGATCAGACTTTTACGCTATTTTTGGGCAGTTGCCCAAGAGGGAAATATTTCACGGGCAGCCCGTATCTTGAATATTACTCAGCCTACCTTGAGCCGACAAATCAAGGAGCTTGAGGAAAGTATCGGCAGGCCGCTTTTTCATCGGGAAAAAAATCGCCTAAGCTTGACTCAGGACGGCTATTTTTTAAAGGAACGTGCCGAAGAAATCTTAGTATTGGATAAAAAGCTGGAGCAGGCCTTTTCAGCGCAGCGAAATGAGGAATTAAGCGGTACGATCTCGATTGGCTGTGTGGAAGCAGACAATTCAGATACGGTCGCCATGCTTTTAGAGGAGCTGATCAGTGATTATCCTCAGATCAGATTCAATTTAGTTACCGGCACAAGTGACGATATTTCGGACCGTTTAGAAAAGGGCATCTTGGATCTTGCAGTATTGATCGAGCCTGTTTCATTGAAGGAAGTCGAAGCGTTGACCCTGCCGCGGGAGGAAAAATGGGGATTTCTGATCTCCAAAGAATTGTTCATCGCCAATAATGAATATATCCAGCCAGAGGATATTCGCGGGTTGCCGATCCTGTGTTCAGGTCGTGCAGAGGTTCAAAGCTTATTGGCTGAATGGTCGGGAGTACCCTTTGACCAGTTGAATATCGTCGGCAATTACAATTTAATTTTCAATGTGCTGCCGCTGGTAGATCATAAGGTTGGTGCTGCGTTAGCGATCGAAGGAGCGATTTCGGATCGCAAATTGGAAGAGACAGTGTTTATTCCGTTGAAGCCGGCGATTAAAACCAACTGTGTTTTAGTTTGGAAAAAGCGGGTTCAAACACCGGCGGTTCAAGAGCTAATCAATCGGTTTAATCATGCTTTCAGGCTATAGTAGTATGACTATATAGGCATTAGACATAGTTGATAAAGAGTCGTATTCTGAAGTTGTTCAGGATACGACTCTTTTTTGTAAGAGGAAGAGCCGCAGAATAATAAGAACAGAGGAGGGAGCAGAATGACCGCAGTAGTTGTTCTTTTTTCCAGAGCTGGAGAAAACTATATTGATGGAAAAAGGCAAATGATCTCAGTTGGAAACACCGCGATTTTGGGAGAAAAAATCAGTCAGCAGTTAACGATTCCTATGTATGAATTATTACCGTTAACGCCATATTCAGACAATTATGATGAGGCCGTGCAAAAGGCTGAGGAGGAGAAAAAAACTTCCGCGCAGGTAGCCTATGAAAAGCTGTCTGTTGACCTTGAACAGGTGGATACGATTTTTCTTGGCTACCCAAATTGGTGGGGAACCTATCCGCGGATCATCGCGACTTTTTTAGCAGAACACAATTGGCAGAATAAAGCGATCTATCCTTTCTGTACTCACGAAGGCAGTGCTTTTGGTTCAAGTATCCAAGACTTGCAGGCGGCTTGTGCAGGAGCTGAGATCAAGACGGGATTAGCCGTTCGCGGCTCAAAGGCCAGTCGTGCGGATACCGCAGTGAAAAATTGGCTGCTATCCTATTCAAAATAAAAACAATTATCAGGAGGAGTTTATAATGGTAAAACATGAAGAAGTAAAAAATGGTGTGATTTTTCCAATCGGAGAAAAAAATGATACCTATGCACAATATTTTATCGGACAAAGCTATTTAGAGACATTAGTTGCTGATCCAGCGGTCAATGTCGGTGTTGGCAATGTCACCTTTGAACCTGGCTGCCGCAACAATTGGCACATCCATCATGATGGGTATCAATTATTGCTAGTAACTGGAGGAGAAGGCTGGTATCAGGAGGAAGGAAAAGCAGCACAACTCTTGAAAGCCGGAGACGTGATCGTAACCCATGATGGCGTGAAGCATTGGCACGGAGCGACCAAAGACAGCTGGTTTGAACATGTAGCCATTACAGCAGGCACACCTGAATGGCTGGAACCAGTAGGTGACGAATGGTACAACAAATTAGAACAATAAGGAGAGAATAAATCATGAAAAAACAAACAGCTGGAAGAGAACAATTAGGAGAATTCGCACCGCAATTTGCCGCATTAAATGACGATGTATTATTTGGCGAGGTTTGGGCAAAAGAGGAGGAGCTTTCTGCTCACGATCGCAGCATGATTACCTGCTCCGCCCTGTTAGCAATGGGGGCACCGCAGCTTGAAGCACATTTGAAGATCGCCAAAGAAAATGGCGTAACAAAAGAAGAAATCAGCGCGTTGATCACCCATTTAGCCTTTTATGCTGGTTGGCCAAAGGCTTGGAGTGCTTTTTCAATGGCAAAGGAAATTTTTGACTAAGGATGTAGACAACAGGAGGAAGTTTGTATTAATGAAGAGCCTTTTGAGTGGACAGATCGCTGATGTCGATCGTCCAATGGTTTGGTTATATTTATGAACCGAGTAGCTAAGTCTGCTTTATTGTCCGTTTCATTATTGGTGGTAACAGGAGGTGCGATAGCTGGAAATATCCCGGCTATCGCCCAAGCTTACCCCGACATCAACGCAACATATATCGAGTTATTAACGACGATTCCGTCATTTTTCATTATCACAACTGTGCTGATCAGTCCTAAAATCGCACAGGTCATCGGTAAAAAAAGAACGGTCCAATTAGGCATTCTGTTGGTTATTATTTCCGGAGCCATGCCTGCAGCAACCAGCTCGTTCTTCTCACTCTTTTTAAGCAGACTGCTTTTTGGCATAGGAGTAGGATTGTTTAATCCTTTGCTGTATTCATTAGCCGCCACCTTTTTTAAGGGGAGGGAGTTAGCTTCAGTGATTGGCCTGCAAAGTGCATTCGAAGGAATCGGAGGGATGCTTTTCACCTTCACTGTCGGTCAATTATTACTAGTGAGCTGGCGGGTTTCCTTTTTCACCTATTTTCTTGCCATTCCAATTCTGCTCGCTTTTTCCTTTTTTGTTCCTGAAACAGAAACAGCCGCGATTGAAAAGCATCAAGACAAAAGAAAACGGCCGCTTACGCCGCAATTTGTCCGATATTTGATTTTGCTGCTGATTACAGTGACTGTCTACATGTCTATCGCGGTAAAGGTGACTGCCTTCTTTGTAACTAAGGGGATTGGAAATGCGACAGACGGCAGTAATTATCTCGCAATAGTAGGTCTTGGGGCAATGCTGGCAGGGATTCTTTTTGGAAGAATCGTTTCAATTCTAAAAAAATGGACCTTGCCAGCGGCTTATCTGCTTTTGGGCTTTTCGCTAATTTTATTAGCATTTTCTACAAATTTAGTGATGGCCGCCCTGTCAGCAGCTCTATGCGGATTTGGCTTTAGAACATTCATTCCATATATCTTTAACGAGATAAATCAGCAGGCGGAAAATGCAGAACGAAACACGTCGATTTTGCTGATTACCTTCAATATTGGTTCGGCCTTTGCGCCAATTTCCATTGCGCTGCTTCAAGGATTGTTACCAGTATTAACAGGCGCTGGATTGTTTGTTGGAGAAGGAGCTCTGATGATTGCGCTGGCCGTCATTTTGACCATTATGGAGAAAAAGCCCCTCCTGGTGAGTCGTACGAATCATCTTTTCTACAATGAAAAAAGAAGAACGAAGAGAAATCAAGAGTAGAAAGATCGTTATCTCACCTGAGGATGCAGCAAGAACAATCCTGTTTGCAATTGAGCAGCCAGCCGAGGTTTGGATAACTGAAATGAAATGGATGTTCAGCATCGGACTACGGATTACTATCAAAGAATTTCAGCACCTCACAAAGACTTTATCACAATGGAAGGTACTGGTCATTTGCCATTCATCGATCATTCGAAAGAGTTTTCGAAAATGGTAGTGAAGGCATTGAACAGAATTCATTAGGTTTTCTACACTTAAAAGCAGGGAGAGTACTAAGATTTCGACTCTCCCTGCTTGCTTATTATAAATAATGTCGTATTTCTGCCGCTTCTTTCAAGCTTCCTTCGATGATTTGTTTTTTTAGTTTCTCCAAATCGGAAAAATCAGGCTGCTCTACGATGACCGTATCCAGAACAGTATATTTGGGCATCGCAGCCTTATCTACATTCCATTTTAAATGCTTCAGCTTATTCCAATAATCGATTTGCAGGTCGGCATTTTGAGCCATCAGCCAAAGTTCAAATCGCATGTCTTGATGATTCAAAACGATCCCAAAGCGCAGCCCATCATTCCTCAGCTGCTGATCAAAGAAGGGAAAGTAGGTATAATCCAAATAGCCGTCCGAAAGATTTCCGACCTTATAATCCGTTGAGTCTATAAAGAAATCCGTTCGGACACTCCGGATAAATTTCAAAAGACCCGCGTACGCACGACAAACAGGACTGTCCGTGTAAATGGCCTGCTGGTAGATTTTGATATCTTCGGATAAATTTGACTCCATGGAAAAACCTCCTTATTTGAGTGGACTGATCAGGCTTATTTTTTGCGAAATTGTTGGATCAAAAAAACAAAAATAAAGAAAAATAGCGCCTCCCAAAGAGTCGTCGTCCAACTGTATCTCGGGCTGATACCGAAAGTTAGATTTCCTATATTGGAAATAAGCAGATAAACCAGTGTGACTAAGAAAGAGTTTCGTAATCTACGCATCATAAAAAACACCCTCCATTCTACCTAAAAGTATAAACGAGGAGGCTCCATGCGTCCAATATTGTATGGGACGAGTATTATTTCTGATTTTTCCTTCTAGCAAAAGTGCCAGAGGCCCCTAGAGCGACCCCGATCGCCAAGCCGATGGCCAAGTTGTCCATAAGAAGGCCAAAAACCAACCCTAAGGACAATCCAATCGCCAGTGAGCTCCCATCATCCTTTTTCATTTTTATTGCCCCATTTCCTGATTTCATTAAGCATACTAATCAGCTGTCTTTATTGTAACGGATAAACAATGGAAAAAATAGGCAGCTAAAAAAATCAAATGTTCCATTTTTAATTTATCACAATTTTTCTGGCTAATTCGTCTATAATAAACGAATCACTAAGAACAAAAAACTTCCACTTTTGTGGGAGTTTTTTGTTTCGCTAAATAATAGCAGAGATCGTTTTCCTTTCGTTTATCCATCAGCAAAATGGCCGCTTTTCCTTTTGTAAATGAACATTCGATAGCGCTTGAAGATCAATTAAAATAACAGGAAATTGAGAGATGGAATATTTGGATAAATGGAACGATTTTAGGTTGCGCTTACATTGTTGCCAAAAAAGATTGCAAGAATCTCTACTTATCAAGAAAAATAAAGGGTTATATACTCACCTTAGACGAGAGGAAGATATAGATGAAAGATCGAACAGTAAAAATATTGCGGATTTTTATAACTTCTGATTATCCAGTCACACTTGTCAAACTGGAGGAAGAATTTCATACCAGTGCGCGAACGATTCGAAATGAATTACGGGAAATCAATCAATTTTTAGCTGCCGAAAAGATTCCAGAAATCAAAAATCTTCGAAAAAGAGGCTATCAATTAATCCTGAGCTCAGAAGAAAAGAAGGCCTTATTAAAACAGATCGATTTAGTCAATGATGAACGCTACTTGGATCGTGAAAGCCGAATTTTTGATTTGATTCTTTCCTTTTCGCTAGGAAAAAAGGCGACCTTTCTTTATCAAAAGGAGGAAGAATACCAAATCTCTAAAAGTTCATTGGATGAGGATATGCGTCGAGTCAGGAATATTTTAACCGAATATGGCATTGAGGTTTTAAGTGTACCGAAGCAGGGAATCATCCTGCAGGGGGCGGAACGATCGATTCGAACGATGATCTATGACATCATCAACAATTCAGTTGGCGTGATTGCGCCTCAAGGTGAGCAGGAATATTCCATCAATCGGACGATTTTAAACCACTATATTCCACAGCATTTATTGAAAAAACTAGATCAGCTCTACGTGGAGTCGATGGCTTCAATGGAGGACGCAATTTATCGAAATCAGCTGCTGGTATTTACAGCAGTATGGCTGAGCCGGTATCTACGAGAAGATTTGATCGCCAGCTCGGCTTGGGAGGCTGCGGATACCCCTCAAAGCGATATTCGTGATTTTGTGACAGCGATCTGTGAGGCGTTTCAACTATCACCGCCGGAAGTCGAAATCAAATACATTGTTTTCATGTTGAATACCTTTAACTCAAGAGATATGAATAATTCGATCGAATGGGTTCAGGCACAGCTTCTTTCGATACAACTGATGCAGTTTGTTGAAGCAAAAACGAAGATTCCCTTTTCGAGAAAAGAGGAGATGCTGCAAGAAGGTCTGTACAAGCATCTCGTTGGTCTGATCAATCGAGTGAAGAGTGATATTCAAATCGTCAATCCATTGAAGGAAAATATCAAAAAGAATTATGGCAATATTTATTCCGCCATTCATCAATTCACCCCCTCGATCGAGCAGGTGACCGGCAAGCAAATAACAGAAGATGAGATTGCTTTTCTCACGATTCATTTTTCCACCTCTGTCAGTGCGATCAATCAGGATCTGCATTACATCTATAAAGCGGTAGTCATTTGCAACCACGGAGTTGCGACCGGCAAGCTGCTGTCGGAAAACCTGAAGGAGCTCTTTAATATTGAGGTTCTGGCTGTACTGAGCTCGAGAGAAGTGGACTTGATCGAAAAGCTAGATGTGGATTTGATATTCAGTACAGTAGCGATTGATTACCTGCAAAAGCCTGTGTTGGAGCTGGAGCCGATCATCAAGGAAGAAAGTAAAAAAAGAATCACCAGCTTCTTGAATGAGAATCAGAAGCTCAAGCGGCTAGTCAATAACGAGGATTCCACACAATTGTTCTACGCGCTGATCGATACCATTGAAAAAAGCGGCGGCGAGGTGTCAGGAGATATTTATAAAGAATTGGAAACGCTTTTTGACAAAAATCAATTAACGATAAACAAGAAGGAGATTCAGCCGATGTTAGAAGACGTACTAAAGGACAGCAATATTTTATTGAATGAGAAGGTAAACACTTGGGAGGAATCGATTCGCAGGGTTTCCGAACCATTAGTAAATGAAAAGGTGATCGAGCCTCGGTATGTGACCGCCATGATCAACTCGGTAAAAGAATACGGTCCTTATATCGTGATCGGCAAATACATCGCATTGGCACATGCGCGTCCTGAGGATGGCGTCAATCAGCTAGGGATCAGCGTGGCAACGATCAACGAGCCTATCGAATTTGGCAACGAAGAGAACGATCCGGTAAAAATTATTTTTTGCTTAGCAGCCATCGATGCCTATTCTCACTTAAATATTATGAGAAGCCTGATCGAATTGATCAATGATGAAGCCAAGGTAGATCGTTTGAGTCGCGAAACAGATATCGAACGGTTCAAGGAAATCTTATTTAGTTAGGGAATTATGTTTTTACTATAAATAAAAAACAGAAATGGAGAGAAAAAAGATGGGAAAACAGGTATCAATTTTATTCGTATGCGGGGCAGGGCTAGGAAGCAGTTTCGCTGCTCAAATGGCAGCGGAGGACGTGCTGAATGCACATGGCGTTGATGCAAAATTGGATCATGTAGATATTTCTACAGCGGCATCGTCACAATCTGACATTATTATCACAGCACAAAATTTCAAGTCGCAGTTTGAAAAATTTTCGATTGATGAAGAGAAAACCGCCATCGTTTATTTAAAAAATATCGTCTCAAAACCAGAAATCGAGGAAAAGCTTTTACCAATCTTAGAGTCAAAAGGCGCGTTGTAAAAAACAATAAGGATGCCAGTTTGCCAGTTTTACTTCTTGCTTCAGCAAGTTAGTAAAATGGTATGCGCAACGACAATCAGATTCATTTTTCATATTTTCGAAAAATGATTTCTAAAATAGGAGTTAGCCTTTGTCTGAGTGCATTATGTAGAAATGGTATGTCAGCATGAACATCAGACTCATTTTTCGGTTTATGAAAAATGAATACACTAATATGAATAAGGATGCCAGTTCTACTCTTCGCAGTTAACACAATGAAAAGAGACAAAACACAAAAATTAACCCACTAGAACAGAGCACCTAGTGGAATGGTATACGGCATGAAAATCAAATTCATTTTTCGGTTTATGAAAAATGAATACACTAATATGAATAAGGATGCCAGTTCCACTCTTCGCAGTTATCACAATGAAAAGAGATAAACCGCAAGAATTAACCCACTAGAACAGTGCATCTAGTGGAATGGTATACGGCATGAAAATCGAACTCATTTTTCGGTTTATGAAAAATGAATACACTAATATGAATAAGGATGCCAGTTCCACTTTTCACAGTTAGCAAAGGGGAGCGAAACAGAACACAAAAAAGTATCCCACTAGAACAGAGCACCTAGTGGAATGGTATACGGCATGAAAATCAAACTCATTTTTCGAATTTTGAAAAATGAATACATTAATATGAATAAGGATGCCAGTTCCACTCTTCACAGTTAACACAGTGAAAAGAGACAAACCGCAAGAATTATCCCACTAAAAAAGTGCACCTAGTGGAATGGTATACGGCATGAAAATCAAACTCATTTTTCGGTTTGTGAAAAATGAATACATTAATATGAATAAGGAGCGAAACAAATGGGAATTGTTAATTTCATCATCGAGAATATTTTAACACAGGCGTCGATCACGATCGCTTTGATCGCGATGCTAGGGCTATGCTTGCAGAAAAAATCAGCTGGACAAGTTATATCAGGTACGCTGAAAACTTTACTTGGCTTCCAAGTATTGAGTGCCGGTTCCAGCATTATTGTCGGCAGCTTGACTTATTTTGGCGAGATCTTTACTGCTGGTTTCCACATGCAGGGGATCATTCCTTCAATCGAAGCAATCAACGGACAAGCGATGAATGAGTTGGGCTTAGGCCGTGACATCGCACTGACTTTTCTAGGTATTTTTATTGTTAATATTCTGATTGCTCGTTTTACGAAATGGAAATACATTTTCTTAACGGGTCAAGCGATTCTTTGGATGGCAACGATGACGACTGTTTTTGGTTATTTTTCTGGATTAAGAGGACTAGTGCTGATCGTTGTTGGAAGTATCGTCGGAGCGATTTTTGCTGTTGCGATGCCGGCGATCGCTCAACCGATTATTCGAAAAATTACCGGATCTGACGATATTGCTTTAGGACACTTCTGTACGATTGGTTATATGTTTGAAGCAGGTGTTGCATACATCTTTGGTGAACGCGGTGAGAACAAAAAATCAATCGAAGACATCAATTTGCCAAAATCCTTTGAGTTTTTACAGGACACATATTTGTCAGTCATGGTCGTGATGGTTCCGTTATATATCATCACTGCGGCTTTTGCTGGTCAAGGCGTCGGTGATCACGGAGCGCAACACTATCTGATGTTTGCTTTCCTACAGGCCATTCAATTTGTTGTCGGCGTTTATGTGCTGTTATCAGGTGTACGTCTGTTGCTAGGTGAAATCGTACCGGCATTCCGCGGAATCGCCATGAAGCTTGTACCAAATGCGATTCCTGCATTGGACTGCCCTGTATTTTTCCCATATTCACCAAATGCCGTAATTCTAGGATTCATTACAACGACGATCGGAACGATCATCGCCATGTTCGTCCTGCCGACTTTTGGATTAGCGATGATTTTACCAGGTATGCTGACAAATTTCTTTGCGGGAGGAACAGCAGGGATTTTCGGAAACGCGACTGGGGGACGAAGAGGAGCCATCATTGGCGGGATCGCCCACGGCTTCTTTATCACCTTATTGCCAGCGCTTTTAGTAACGATCTTCAATCAAATGGGCTTTATCAATGCCACTGCAACTGACGTAGATACTGTTACAGCAGCCTTGTTATACGCTTGGATTCTTAGTCCAATCTTGAAAATGTTCTAAAATTAGGAGGTTTCAACATGTTTGGTTTTTTTAAGAAAAAGAACAAAACAGAAAAATCAGTAGAAAAAAATGAGCTGTCAGCTGAAGAAAAGGAAGCTTTAGAAAAAGAGCAGCAGGAATTGATGGTCAAAGCTGCTGAAGCTGAACAGGCGAATCCAGCTGAAAAAAGTGAATTAGCCAGTCTGTATGAAACGCTTGGCTTGAACCATGCCAAGCTGGAGCAAATTGATTCTGCCATCGAAAGTTTAGAAAAAAGCTTAGACTACAAACTGACGATCGGTGATGGCTACAAGAAATTAATGAGCCTTTACAATGGGAAACGTGCGGAGGCCGCTCGCAATGGCGACGATGCGGGTATCGAAAAGTATATGGGCAAAATGGATGAAATGCGTCAAATTGCCAAAAAAGTGACGATCAGCGGGTAATTAATCAAAAGAAAAGAAGGTATTGGATAAATGTATAAAACATTAAAAGAAGTAACGCAAATAGCAGAAGATTTGAACATGACGATTGGGGCGTTTAATACGCATAATTTGGAAATGCTGCCGGAAATGATTCGCGCAGCAAAGGAAATGGGTTCTCCGATCATTATTCAAACGAGTATCGATACTGCTAAATATATTGGCTACGATGTGATGGTCGCAGTGGTGAAGGAGATAGCGAATACGGAAATGGTAGATGTGGCACTGCATTTAGACCATGCCAGAGACTTTAATGAGATCAAAGCGGCGATTGATGCAGGCTATTCCAGCGTGATGTATGACGGCTCGCATTTACCCTTCAAAGAAAACATCGCCAAAACGAAAGCAGTCGTTGAATATGCTCATGCCAAAGGGGTTTCTGTTGAAGGCGAATTAGGGACGATCGGCGGTACAGAAGAAGGAATTTCTGTAGCAGAAAACGACAAGGTTTATACAAAACCTGCTGATGCGGTAGAGTTTGTAAAACAAACAGCGATTGATGCTCTTGCCATCGCTATTGGAACGAATCACGGACAATTCAAATCCAAAACAGAAGTAAACATTCCATTATTAAAGGAAATTCATGCAGTGGTAGATGTACCATTAGTCATTCATGGCGGTACTGGTGTGAGGGAGGAGGATTATCCAGAATTGATCAACAATGGCATCCGCAAATTTAACGTTGGAACCGAATTATTAGTGAATTGGACCAAAGTGGCGAAGGAATCATTCGGAGAAACAGAAGTAAATAAATCGCTTCGTCATAATGTCATACCAGCTAATCAGGCGGTCAAAGAAATCGTCAAACATAAAATCAGTCTGTTTATGAACGTAGACAGCCCTTTAGCGATGCAAAAGTAAGATGAAAAAGTATTTGATTTTGATCGCAGGCAGTCCGGCAACGGGAAAGTCTTATCTGATCAATGAAATGTGGCGTGTTCTAGGAGATTTCTTCCTGATCACGCCGGATGAGGGGAAGGAAATCCTGGCTGATCAGATCGGCTTTGACAATCTAACGGAGAAGAATGAGTTAGAGAACAAAGTTTGGGCGTTCTATTACAATGCTCTATCTTTATATATGGAAGCAGGGAAGCGCATCGTAGTTTCCGAATATCCTTTTAGTGATAAGCAAAAAGCTAAATTAAAAGATTTAGCCGAACACTATCACTACGAACCAATCACGATTCGCTTAGTCGCAGATTTTGACGTTCTTTGGAATCGCAGAAAGGTTAGAGATGTTGAACCCGATCGCCACCTGAGCCATATTATGACGCATTATCATTTTGGCGACACACTGATTGATCGAACACAGGCGGATAATCTGATTACAAGGGAAGCCTTTCGTGAAATTATCGACACACGAGGATACAACCAATTTCAATTAGGCCATTTAACAGAATTTGATGTATCTGATTTCTCAACGGTCAATTATGAGCCCTTTCTAAAAGAGTTAGCTGAACAAATAGCACAGAACCGCTGATCGCTCAGATCAGCGGTTCTTTCTACTATTGATTTCAAAAAACAAAGAGTATCAGTGATCAATAATTACTATTTATTGGTTAAAAAAGGTCTTTAAATGTTTGGCAGTATAGGACTTTTGGCAGTTTAAAAGATCAGACAGTATCCCTTGAAATAATACATGTCCGCCATTAATTCCGCCTCGAGGCCCAAGATCAATGATCCAATCAGCTTGACTAATGATGGATAAATTGTGTTCCAAAACAATCAAGGTTTTGCCCCGCTTTTTTAATTTACGCAAGAGAACGAGTAAACTCTCAATATCACTCTCGTGCAGTCCAGTGCTGGGTTCATCAAAAATCATGGTTGGCGCTTCTGCCATGTCCTCTTTTAGCAGCATCGCAGCGATTTTTAATCGTTGTCTTTCACCGCCCGATAACGTGTCGAGGCTTTGACCTAAAGTGACGTAGGCTAAATTTGTTTCGACTAAAACGTCTAGCGCTTTTTTGATTTCTGGAACAGTAATCAGTGTACACGCTTCGGAAACCGTCAATCCAAAAAGCTCATCGATAGTATAACCATTCCAGCGATACTTTAACGCTTCTTGATTGTAGCGTTTGCCCTGACATTTTTCACAAACCTGTCGAACATCGCCCATATAAGCCAAATCATATTTTATATAGCCTTTTCCTTTGCACTCAGGGCAAGCGCCGGTCCCATTGAAAGTAAATAGAGAAGCTGACTTTCCAGATGACTTGGCATATTCACGTCTAATAGCATCGAAAATGCCTAAGTAAGTCAGTAAATTCGATCGATTGCTTCCTCTGATCGGCGTTTGATCAAAGGTAATGGCCTCTGGATATTTTTTTGTAAATAATTTGCGGATCAATGTACTTTTACCAGAACCTGCGAGACCCGAAACCACAGTCAACGCGGCTTTTGGAAGTTCTACCGATTGATTTTTGATATTATGAGCACTCACGTTTTCTAATGTGTAAAAATCTGTATAAGATGTCCTATTTGAAGTGAGCCGATGCGGCTTTTTTAATGCCTTGGCAGTCAGCGTATTTGATTCTAGGAAGGCGGGGTAGCTCCCTTGGAAGGTGATTTCACCACCTTTGGCACCAGCACTAGGACCTAACTCAACAATAAAATCCGCGATTCTGATGATATCTGGATCATGATCGACGAGGACAACCGTATTTCCTTTTTCCCTTAGCATGGTAAAAATTTTATTGATGCCGATAATATCTTCGGGATGAAGACCGACGCTGGGCTCATCAAAAATATACAAAACATCTGAGAGTGAGCTGTTCAAATGTTTCGTCATTTTTAGTCGTTGGGATTCTCCTCCGGATAGAGTGCCTGTGGTTCGGCCAAGAGTTAAATAATCCAGACCAACAGAAATCATTGTTTTCAACCGATTCTTTAGATCAATCAGGATTGTCTCGACTTGGTCATTTTCAATCGAGGAAAGAAAGTCCAGCAGTTCCTGAATCGGCATTGTCACACAGTCAGCAATAGAGACATTATTGATCTTAGCTGAGCGCACAAGACTGTTGACACGAGAGCCGTGACATTCTGGACATTCGACTGTTGTAGTCACTCGATTAATGTCCTTCTGATATTGTTTCGAGTCTTTTTCGATCACCGTTTTTTGGATCCGATCGATTACTCCTGTATAAAATCCGGTCTTTGGAAATTTATCTGTAGCATTTATGGGTTTACTGCCTTTATCGTAAAGCAGTCTCTTTAGCTCAGCCTCCGAAAAATCTTTTATTTTTTTATGATTATCAAAATAGCCAGACTCTGTGTAGCGAGTCAAACGCCAGCCTCCCGGTTGAAAGGTAGGGAATTGGATGGCTCCTTCTGTTAATGAACGGTCGAAATCAATGAGCTCCTGCAAATCAAAGGTTAAGCATTCTCCAGTCCCTTGACAGTTTGGACACATTCCTGTGGGATTATTGAATGAGTAAATCATTGAATAACCAATGAAAGGCTGAGCAATTCTTGAATAAAGCAAACGTAAGGAAGCATAAATATCGGTGGCAGTTCCAACTGTCGATCGAATATTACCGCCAATTTTTTTCTGGTCGATCACGATAGAAACAGGCAGATTTTCAATTTTATCAACGATCGGACGTTCGTAATGAGGGAGCATTTGCTGAATATAGCTTGAATAGGTCTCGTTTAACAGTCGTTGGGATTCTGCGGCTAGCGTATCGAAAACTAAAGACGATTTTCCAGAACCTGAAAGGCCCGTGACAACTGTAATCTTTCCTTTGGGAATAAAGATAGAAATATTTTTCAAGTTATTGCTTCTTGCGCCGAAAATACTAATTGTTTGGGACATGCTTGCGCATCCTTTCCTCTTCAAAAGCACGAATCAGTTTGTTAGCACATTGAGTAAAGAGCGTTTTTTCTTCAGTGGAGAGTACGGCATCGGCAGTTTCATAGAGATAGGTATGTCCGGCATCAACCGAATCAAGAAAAGTTCTACCCGCTGATGAGAGACTCGTTAGTAACCCGCGACCATCTTGCTGATTAACGGTTTGAATGACATAGCCTTTTTCCTTAAGCGTTTTGATAGCTTTTGAAAATTTTGATGGACGAATGTGTAGTTGTTCGGCTAATAAGGAAGGTGAGGACGGGCCTTTTTGACGTAATAAATTTAAAATATCATATTGCAGCCAAGAAAGTTCATTAGGATTAACGAGGTTACGTTCGGCAACTAGTTCACATTGTAGTTGAATCAAGGCTGATTTTAAGTTAGACAGTTTTATCACTCCTAAAATAGTTTCTTTTTGGAAATTATATCTAAAAGAAAAATAAAAATCAATTGATTAAAAAATATTTTATTTGTTAACTTGACTTTTTTCTTTTGATTGATTCTAATTGTTCTTAAAGAGTGCTCTCATGTTAATCACTAGACAGCATTAAAAATTGATTTTGGAGGTGATGAAATGAAGCGATCAAGGTACGTCATTTATGATCATTTAGAAGAATTGTCAACTCTGCAGAGCCAAGTTACCACTACAGAAATTGCCGAAAGTACCGGATTGAGTAGAAATGTAGTCACAACTTATTTGTCACAGCTTTTAGATGAAGGGCTGGTGAAGAAATACGGGACACGGCCTGTTTATTGGCTGCCCGTAACAAGTGCAGTCGATTCTTTTTCAGAATTTATTGGTTCAGATGGCAGTCTGAAAAAGGAAATAGATGAATGTAAAGCGGCAGTAACTTATCCGCCTAAAGGCTTTCCTGTTTTAATAACCGGCGAATCTGGAGTAGGGAAGAGTTATTTGGCCTCTTTGATCCATCAGTATGCTATCTCGCAAAAGGTAATCAAGGAAACGGGACGTTTTGTGACGTTGAACTGTGCAGATTATGCCAATAATCCAGAGCTGCTTTCATCTGTTTTGTTTGGTTATCGTAAAGGCGCTTTTACTGGAGCTGAGCAGGACACTGAAGGGTTAGTAAAACAAGCCGATGGTGGATTTATCTTCTTAGATGAAGTTCATCGTCTAAATAGTGAAAATCAGGAAAAATTATTCACACTATTGGATTTGGGAAAATATTATCCATTAGGAGAAAAGGAACAGGCAATTGATGTTGATCTGCGGTTCATTTTTGCTACGACAGAATCATTAGACGACACACTTTTACGGACCTTTCGGCGAAGAGTTCCTATGGTAGTCCATTTACCAGCCTTCCATGAAAGGCCGATCCACGAACGTTTGAAAATTACCTTAACTAATTTTGTACAGGAATCAGTAAATTTAGAAAAGGATTTTGACTTAAGCCTCTCAGAAGTTTTTGAACTGGTCAATCAGTCTTATAAAGGGAACTTAGGTGATCTAAAAAATCGCGTTCGTCTTCAGTGTGCCCGGGCATTCATGGAGCAAAAGCAGCAGCCGGTGATTCAGGTCGGAACAAATGAAAATGGGACAATTCATGTTTCTCCCGATACGAATTGTGATTCAGAAATCAAAGATATGTTTGAGCATCGTCTTGCTGAACTATTGCAAGCAGTACTCGTTCCTGAAAAGCTTGCTTCAATGAATGAGTGCCGATTTTTGATTCAAACTGAAATCAAGAAAATCAGAAGGCTGTTCGATCGTTCGGACTTGGATTCATTGATTATAGAAAGCTATCTGGAGAAAATCCGTCAGCAAACCGCTGCACATAAGGCTCGCTATGGTGTTTTTTCGCGACTGAGTGAAGAAACTTTGCAGCAGGCTGCCCTGATTTTATATTTATTTATTGAATCAAAAGAAAAGTGTGCCTCAATGAAAGATGCGATCAATCAAGTGAAGGAACAGTACCCGAGATCCTATTATTTGATAGGGGAGCTCGTGGAAAGCCTTCGTCGTACAGTAGGACTCGAAGCTGAGGAAATCGAGTATTTAAGCTGTCTATTCTTGTTCATTTTGATAGGGGAAGATTATCGGGAAATCGAAAAGGTGCCGTTTCTTTGTATTCTAGTCTCACACGGAAGTATGGCCTCAAGTATCCAAACAGTCGTTAACAATCTTTGTCAAAACTATTTATTTGAAGCCTTTGATATGCCGATCGATGCTTCCATGCAGCAAATTAGTCGAGAAGTTACGAGCTTCATTCAGAAACAAACGAAAAAGAATCAAGAAGTTATTCTGCTATTTGATATGGGTTCATTGAGTCAAATGTATAAAGAGATTAAGAAGCAATCAGATGCGGATTTAATGGTCATCAATAATTTGACGACTTCGATGGCTTTAGATATGGGACTGAAGGTTCAGCAGCAATTGTCTTTCAAAGAAATTGCAAAAAAAGCAGAAACATACAATGAACTGACGAATGTTCAATATTTTGAGGGAATCTCTCAAAATAAAAATATTATTGTTTCATGTATGTCGGGTGTCGGCCTGTCGGAAGAAATTAAACGCATCATGCAACAGTGTCTGCATGAGGACACTGAGATTATAACGATGGATTATAAAGATTTAAAGCAGACTTTAAATTCACATGAGCTTGATTACTTCTCTAATACACAGCTGATTTTAACAACGACGGATATTGATTCGTTTACGGAATTGTCCATCCTGAACATCTATGCAGTGATGGAGCAAAGCGGTGCAGATGAATTGCAGCAATTATTAGTGCAAAATGGAGAATCCGAAGAAAATTGCGCTGTGTTGCTAGAACAATTATTACAATTCTTCACGTTAGAAGGAATCGGTGCACGCCTGCAATTCTTAAATCCTAAGATCGTGATTCAAGAAGTTCAAGAAATCATAAGCAAGTATGAACAGTATTATGGGCTAAAACTTTCTGGTCGAGATTTATTGAATTTATCCATGCACATTGCTTTGATGATCGAACGTCTGATGGTAAATACAGAAGATGATGATTTCCAGGAGGAGTTAGATGCTGTGAAAAAGGAATTTTACGAGGTGTCTAAGAGTATTTTTTATCAGATCGAGAAGAAATACAACGTCGTGGTAAATGATTATGAGCTTTCCTTGATGTATGAATTATTGAAAATGAGATTCTAATAACTGCTTAAAATAGTGCTTGTTTTATTAAGCACTATTTTTTTGTGCTTAATACCTATTGCTGGATCAGTATTTTTAAAGTTGGCACGGCAATTGCTTTTAGTAAGATGAGAAGGATGTCAGCTTCACCTGTCGCAGACTGCTTAAACAAAAGGTGTCTTGCAGCAACGCTTAAGCACTTTAGTTGTAGGCTGGAAGGCATTCGAATCAAACGATTTTAAATGATTACTTTGAAAAGGATAAGGAGGGAGAGCATGACAAAAATTGCGATCGCGACACATGGGAATTTTGCTAAAGGGTTAAAGAGTACGCTGGAGCTGTTCATTCCAAATGAATCAATTAGCTATTTAACTGCTTATGTTGAGGAGGAGCCTTCAATCGATGATCAGATCAAGCGCTTTTTTGATTCTTTAGAAGGAGAATCAGCAATTATTTTTACTGATTTATTGGGTGGAAGTGTGAATCAAAAGGTATTACTGGCAAGTTCTGGAAAAAACACGAAAATTATCGCTGGTTTTAATTTATCATTAGTATTAGAGGTAATATTAAACAAGGAACAATTGACAGAGGAACGATTGTCCCAGCTGATTACTTCTGCACGAGAAACCATGCAGGTAGTAGCACCCATCGCTGGTTCAGAAATGAACGAAGACGAATTTTTTGCTTAAAAACGGCAGGTTGCAATTACCCTTCAATAGGACCAGTGGATTGCTGGGTGCACGAAAAATCATTCATTCGTTACGAGTTAGTCTTATTGCAGGTGACTGCTTACTAAAAAACATCAGGATAAAAGGAGAATAGGTATGATTAAAGCATTACGAGTAGATGAACGGTTAGTCCATGGACAAATCGCTATGGTTTGGTCAAAAGAACTAAAATTACAAGGATTAGTGATCGCAAATGATGAAGTAGCGAACAATGAAACACAAAAAATGGCTTTGCAGATGGCAGTGCCATCCGGGATCAAGTCAATTATTAAGGACATTGACGGAGCCATTAATTTGTTGAAAAATCCGAAAGCTAGTGAAATGAACTTGATGGTTCTAGTCAAAACAGTAGAAGACGCGTTGAGGATTGCAAAAGAGATTTCAACGATTGAATATGTGAATATCGGCAATGCCGGAAAAATGGTTCAAGCAGAGAAGAAACAAATAACCAAATATGTCATGTTGACAGACAGCGAGATCGCTGCATTAAAAGAGTTGGTAGACGTTTATCCTGAATCAGCTTTTCAAGCAGTTCCATCTGAAGACAAGGTTTTAGCACGTTCGATCATCAAAGATCAGAAATTATAGGAGGCGGAAAATATGTGGGATGCATTTTTAGTTGGCTTGGTAGTGTTTCTTTGTGTCGGTGGACATGAATTGATCGGCTTTTCGCTATTATTTCGTCCAATCGTGGTTGGTCCATTTTTAGGCTTATTAATGGGGGATCTTCAAACAGGATTGAAAATCGGAGCGGCACTGGAAACCATCTTCATGGGAGTCATTAATATTGGTGGTGCCTCAGCAGCAGAACCGGGATTAGCCACAGCGCTGGCGACTGGATTTGCGATCAAGCTAGGCGGAGGTGTTGATGCCGCGATCGCCTTAGCATTACCAATCGGAATTTTAGGACAGCAAATCAAATTAGCTATATATATTTTATTCAGCGGTTCAATGGCGCCTGTTTTTGATCGTTTAGCTGCTGAGGGAAAACAAAAGCAGTTCACTTATCTACATTTTGGTGTTTGGGGTATTTGGTTCTTTGCCTATTCATTGATTCCCTTTTTCGCGATGCTGTTTGGAGCAAATGCAGTACAATCAGCTTTAAATATGATTCCAGAAGTAATTATGAACGGTCTATCAATAGCAGGAAATCTGCTTCCAGCTGTAGGGATGGCGATGCTATTGCGAATGCTTTGGGAAAATAAAATTGCTGTTTTCTTTTTCTTAGGATTTGTGTTAGTGGCTTACTTAAAACTTCCGCTGGTAGCAGTAGCAGTAATTGCTTTTATCGTGGCCATTGTAATCGCTCAAAGAGACTATCAGTTAAATAAATTAGAAAAGGCAAAACCGGCAGCAGCGATGCAATCCGTTAGCGGGACAGATCAAGAAGAGGAGGACTTTTTCGCATGAGCAAAATAGGGAAAGACTTAAGCAAAGAGGAGAAAAAATTAGTCCGTCAAATGTTTTGGCGTTCGCAAACATTGTATGTTTCAGTAAATCCGGCAAAACAAGGTGCGAATGGTTTTTGTTACTCTATGATGCCGTTTATCAACGCGTTTTACAAAGAAGAGGAACAGCGTAAAGAAGCATTGGTTCGTCATATGTCTTATTTTAATACAACGGTTCCAATGGTTTCCTTCATTATGGGAATCGCCGCTTCGATGGAAAAAGAAAATTCCGAAAAAGAAAATTTTGATGTTGCGTCGATTAATGCAGTAAAAACCAGTCTGATGGGACCGATGGCAGGGATCGGTGACTCTATTTTCTGGGGAGTCTGGCGTGTGATCTCAGCTGGGATTGCAGTTGGGTTAGCCACTAGCGGAAACGTTCTCGCCCCCTTGGTATTCTTAGCCTTATTCAATATTCCACAATGGTTAACTAGATATTATGGGGCATTTTTAGGCTATTCATTAGGATCAAAGTACATCGAAAAGCTTTATTCAGAAGGCTTGATCGGTATTTTAACAAAAGGAGCCAGCCTGGTTGGTTTGATGATGGTTGGCGCTATGACCAGTTCAATGGTAGTTTTCCAGACAAAGCTTTCTTTTTCAATGCAAGGTGAAACTGTTATGAAGCTGCAGGAAATGCTTGATCAGATTTTTGTTGGGATCGTTCCAATTTTATTAACATTGCTTTGCTACTATTTATTGAAGAAAAAAGTGAGTATTACGATGCTGATGCTGGGCATTATCGTTTTAGGAATCCTCATTTCTGCTTTGGGAATTGCATAGAAGGGACGAAGAATAATGATTTATTTTGATGAACAGACTGGGATTTTTCATCTTCAAGGAAGAAAAACCAGTTACCTCATTCAAAAGAACCAACAAAATCATCTTTTTCATCTATTTTGGGGGAGTCGCTTGGCAAAGCGGTTCCCTGATTATTTATTGAAGGAGATTAAGCGAGCGAGCTATCTAGCTGATACAGACCATATCAAGGAATATAAATTGGAGCGTCTGCCACAGGAGTATCCCGCTTTCGGAAACAGTGATCTGAGAAAACCGGCTTTTCAATTGAGCTATAAAAATGGAACAAATATCAGTGATTTTCGGTATGATTCTCATGAAATTCTTGCAGGGAAACCAACTCTGACTGGCTTGCCAAGTCTTCGTGACAGTAAGGGCTGTGAGACTTTGGTAATTCATTTGATGGATTCTGTTCAAAAGGTAAAAATGCGTTTATTTTACACCCTTTATCAGGAAGCAGATGTAATCACACGTCATACGGAGCTGGAAAATTATGGTGAATGTGATGTAGAAATTAACCAAATGAATAGTGCCTGTGTAGAATTACCGACGATGGATGTTGAACTCTTACATTTGAGTGGTCGTTGGGCACATGAAGCAGGGATTCAGCGCACAGCATTAAGCCAGTTGAATTATCGTATTGAGAGTTTGCGCGGTGGAAGCAGTCATGAGCATAACCCTTTCATCGCTTTAGTGGAAAAGGAGACAAATGAGCAATTCGGAAAAGCCTATAGCATGAATCTTGTCTATAGCGGAAATTTTGAAGCGACGGTTGATGTGGATCAGCAAGAGGCGGTGAGAATGCAAATTGGGATTAATTCTACAACGTTCGGCTGGAATTTGAACCCTGAAGCGACTTTTGTCACTCCAGAAGCAGTGCTGGTGTTTAGTGATCAAGGCCTACAGGAACTGAGTCATAAATATCACAACATTTATCAAAATCATTTGTTAGCACCACAATTTGCTCAGAAGGAACGACCAATCGTTGTCAATAGTTGGGAAGCCAGCTATTTTGATTTAAAAGAGGAGAATTTACTTCAATTGGCGCAAAGCTCGAAGGATCTAGGTGTTGAAATGTTTGTGTTGGATGACGGCTGGTTTGGCAAACGTGACGATACATCTAGTTCTTTAGGAGATTGGTTTGTCGATCAGCATAAGTTTCCAGCAGGACTTTCAGCCTTTATCGAAAAAATCAAAAAATTAGGCCTAGCATTCGGTATCTGGGTTGAGCCTGAAATGATTTCAGAGGATAGTGAGTTATATCGAGCGCATCCTGATTGGTGTGTGGAAGTACCAGGCCGGTTGAAATCCTATTCCCGCGGTCAATGGGTTCTGGATTTAGCGAATCATGAAGTTCAGGATTATTTGATTGATACGATGTCGGCTCTATTTAGAGAATATGCGATTGATTATGTAAAATGGGATTGGAACCGCAGCATCACCGAAGCGGGTTCGAATGTCTTACTGGCTGCCCAACAAAAGGAATTTTATCATCGCTACGTTTTAGGACTGTATCGAGTAGTCGGAACATTGACCGAGCGTTTCCCAGCTATTCTTTTTGAAAATTGCGCTGGTGGCGGCGGAAGAAATGACCCAGGAATGCTTTATTATATGCCGCAATCTTGGGCAAGTGACGATACGGATGCTATCGAGCGTTTGAGCATTCAAGAAGGAACTAGTCTGATTTATCCACCAATTACGATGGGGTGTCATGTTTCGCAGGTTCCTAATCATCAAATTGGGCGAGTAACGCCACTAGAAACCCGCGGTATTGTTGCGATGCAAGGGAATTTTGGCTATGAAATGGATTTATCAAAATTATCACCTGTGGAAAGATTGAAAATCAAAGAACAGATCGCCCAATACAAAAAAATTCGTGAGACCGTTCAATTAGGCAAATTCTATCGCTTGAGTACATCAGAAAAGAGTAATGCGAAAGCTTGGCAGTATAGTAAAGATTCCCAGATAGTTGTGTCGTATGTTCAAGTGCAGGCGCGCCCCAATTTTGCTTCAAAGCGTTTAAGGTTAGTCGACTTGGTTTCCAAAGGATTGTATGAGTTGCCGAATGGTGAAAAGCGATATGGGGATGAATTGATGATGTTTGGTTTAGCGATTGATCCTGTCAAGGAAGATTATTTTAGTCAGCAATGGGTACTGAAAAAGGTGGAGGACTAACAATGAGTGAATGGTGGAAAAGAGCAGTATTCTATCAAATTTATCCAAAAAGCTTTAGAGATACCAATAATGATGGCATAGGAGATTTGAACGGGATTAGAGAAAAGTTGCCCTATTTACGGGAGCTAGGGATCGATGCTTTATGGATCAGTCCGATTTATTTGTCACCACAGGTTGATAATGGCTATGATGTTTCGGATTATCGTCAGATCGATCCGATGTTCGGAACAAATCAGGAAATGTACCAATTAATTGATGAGGCTCATGAATGGAATATCAAGATTGTGATGGACTTCGTTGCAAATCATACATCCGATCAATGTTTGTGGTTTCAGGAAAGCCGTAAATCCAAAGACAACTTTTTTAGTGATTTCTATATTTGGAAAGATGGTAAATCAGACGGCTCAGCACCCAATAATTGGGGATCGAGTTTTGGTGGCTCAGCTTGGAGTTGGGATGCGTCTCGTCAGCAGTACTATCTTCATTATTACGCCAAAGAACAGCCAGATCTAAATTGGGAAAATCCAACTGTCCGGGAATACATCTATGATATGATGCGCTTTTGGAAAGCAAAAGGTGTAGACGGATGGCGAATGGATGTAATCACTTCGATCTCAAAGAATTTAGATTTCCCAAATAATCCACGCGACTTTACGACAGAAAACCAACAAAATGGGCCACGAATGCACGAGTTTATCCATGAAATGAATCAAGAGGTTTTGAAACCTTTCAGGATGATGAGCGTAGGGGAATCTCCAGCAGCTAAGTCGACGGATGCACATTTATTAGTTGATCCAAAACGGGAAGAGCTGGATATGATTTTTACCTTTGAACATATGCATGTTGATCGTAAAAAAGGAGACATCAATGGTCGTTGGGCATTAAAGTCGATGGATTTACCGGATTTGAAGAAAATTCTTGCTTCTTGGCAAACGGAATTACGAGATAAAGGATGGAATGCGCTCTATTTTGAAAATCACGATCGTGCTCGGGTGATTTCTCGCTGGGGAAATGATGAGAGATATCGCTATGAATGTGCTACGGCATTTGCGATAATTCTGCATGGCTTGCAAGGAACCCCATTCATTTACCAAGGGGAAGAAATTGGAATGACTAATACGAAATTCGAGTTGGAGGAATATGAAGATATTGAGTTGCGAGGAAATTATGAGTTTTATGTTGAACAGCAAAAAACAATGTCAAAAGAAGAATTTTTAAAAGCCGTTCATAAAATCTCTCGAGATAATGCGCGAACCCCAATGCAGTGGGATCAAAGTGCGAATGCAGGCTTTAGTCAGGCGCAACCATGGTTTAAGGTGAATCCGAATTATACGCAAATCAACGTAGCGGTGGATCAAGCAAATGAAAAATCAATCTTCAAGCTTTATCAAGAACTGATTCGTTTGCGGCATTCCGAACGAATTTTAACAGAAGGCTCCTTCGAGTTGCTTTATCCAAATGACCGCGCTCTTTTTATCTACCAAAGAAAATTAGAACAGGAATACTGGTATATCCTTGCCAATATGTCAGAGGAATATCAAAAGATTCCGAAAGAACTGACTGAGCTGGTCGGTGAGTTCAAAATTAAGAATAATTCAGAACGAAGCGATTTAATGGAAGATTTGGCCCCGTATGAAGCCTTTATCGTTAGGCGAACATCGTTGAAATAAATCAAAATGGGTAACGAAGAATTCTTCGCTACCCATTTTGATTTGTACATGAGTTACTTATTTTTCTCCAAAACGGCCTCATGCTGTCGGCTGTATTTGGCAATTTTTCGATCAATTTTATCTAGGTATGCCTGCGTTTGTGCCAATTGCTTTTCAACCTCTTTCTTGTGTTCCGTAAAGAAATTAAGTCGGTTTTCATAGGTTGGATCACCAGCCATCGACCATTCGACAAATTGCTTAATGTCGTTTAATTGCATCCCGGTATTCTTCAAGCAGGTGATAACTGATAAATACTCCAGATCCTTCTCGTCAAAATAGCGGCGGCCATGTTCATCTCGTGCCACAAAAGGAAGCAGCCCTTTCTGATCATAAAATCTTAATGTATAGGCACTAAGGCCTGTTTTCTTAGAAATATCACTTATTTTGTAGGACAATTTTTTCTCCTCCTTTGTCACTTCTATTTTAACAGATGTTGGGGTGCGGTTATTGCGAACACTTTAGAATCAGCTGTATTGTTTTAGCCGCTTCTTCTCCTTTGGGGAGGCAATTTTCCGCTAGCTTGTTGATCTCACTATCCGTTGGAAAAATACCGACTTCCTCAAAAGTTAGCGGCAAGTGGGCGGCGCGTAAAAAGTTTTCCATTGCATGAATCCCTTTTAATGCGGTTTCTTCAGCACATTCGCAAGGAGCGATTTTCATACTATTGACAGCAAATGCCACAAAGCGTTTCAAGCGCTTCTGATAAACCGCGCGTGCCCAGTTTGACCAAACAATACTTAATGCGAAAACAGGAGATAGGTCAAAATACACACTGAGTTCATGGGCCATTTTCAGTACTGAAAAATCAGTATACCTTTCTGGAATACGTGGTGAATAGCGGATTACTTCTATTAAATTGTTCGGTTCACGATAAGAGACAGTGTCTATCAGGTTGTGGAGCAGCGCTTCGTAAAGCTTGTCAATGACCGGTGAATGTTCCTGCTTTGTCACATACATCGTAGCGATCTGCATAATAAAATAGGTATTCTTTTTTGCGATGGCTTCCTCCTGATAATCCTTTGCAGGGTTCGGACTTGTGTGAGGGTAGTATAGTAATTGCTGCATAATAAGCACTCCTTTTTGATTTTTTTAGGGTAAATTGTTTTGTTGCATATTATTTATTGGATAAATTTAGCTTAATACTTTGAGTATACTCTAAGTCAACAGGTAAATGAGCATCAGTCAGAGTGAAAGTTAACTGATTTTTTTGTGTAGTGGAATGCTATACTAAAAGAAACTATCGGGAGGTGGGGGAATTGGAGATTCGTCCTGTGCAGGAATCAGATCGCGCATTTTGGTTCACGCTAGATCAGCATTTGCCAAAGGAGCAATTTGATCAGAAGGTTCGGGAAAAGCTCGGGTACGTTTTATCGGTCGACGGTGTGGCCGTTGGACTAATGAGATACAATTTTTTCTGGGACGAGCACCCTTTCTGTACGATGCTGTATGTGGCCGAAGAATACCAAGGCAGAGGCTATGGTAGAGCATTAATGATATTTTGGGAAAAAGAGATGCAGCAGCGGGGCTATAAAATGCTGATGACCTCGACTCAAGTAGATGAGCAGGCCCAGCACTTTTACCGCAAATTAGGTTATCAGGATGCCGGTGGTTTACTGATCTCGGTTCCTGATTATCAGCAGCCGATGGAGATGTTTTTTATCAAAGGAATTTAAGGAGGAGAAGAATGAACTATCAAGGAACATTGATCGCAGTGGCAGATATTGAAAAGGCCAAAGAGTTTTATCATTCTGTTTTAGGATTGGAAGTAATGGTAGATGCGGGTGAGCATATACAATTAACAGGCGGATTATTTTTACAAACGGTGGATAGTTGGGCGGAATTTATTCATAAAAAAGCAACGGAAGTCGTGCTTGAGAATAATGCCAGCGAATTGTACTTTGAGACGGATAACATGGATGATTTCATCAAACTGCTGGATGGTCGAAGCGATATCCTTTATCTGCATCCTCTGCTGGAGCATAGCTGGGGACAACGAGCTGTGCGTTTCTATGATTTGGATAAGCACATTATTGAGGTATCTGAGAGTATCACCATGGTAGTCAGACGCTTCCTTGATTCTGGTTTGACGATCGAGGAAACAGCAAATCGAACAGGTGTGGATGTTGGCTATATCGAAAATGTTTTGAAGCAGTAATCACTGTTTGATTGGCAAAGGAGTAGAATCTAGTGAAGGGAAAGAAAGCAAGAATAGGTGTGGCTCTCAAAGCTAGAGGTCCAATTTCCGATGGGCGAACCAATCACCTTTTCATTTGGTATACGCAATTTTTACGTTGCTGATCCAGAAGGGAATTTACTGGAAATTGGCAGTACAAAAGAAAAATATTTTTTTACAATGTAGGAAAAGTAAGTGATTCAAAAGCCATTTTCAAATAAACGTAACAAAATGAAAGTCAAACGACGATTGTACTTAACGAAATGAAAGTATAATCGTTGTTTGGCTTTTTTTCTGAATCCAACTTCTAAGGTTTTTTAGATGCATAGAGATAGGAAAGCCACTCGGAATCTTTGCGGCGATTATCAAACGGAAGATAGCCGGCATACTTATAGATATAGTCGATTTTCCAGCCGCCCGTTTTGCTCCTTTTCTCGTTGAGCAGCTGCAGTAAATCCTGTGCTCGCGGATCATCAGTACATTGACCTTTTTGAACAATATAGATCAAGTCGGTAAATGAAAGATGGTAGCTTTGTGGAAACATACTATCAGTAATATGGGGACTGATGGGGCGACCATTGGAAAGCCGTTGAAACATTTTGTGCTGAAGCATGTAATCAACACCTAAGTGAATCATTTCATTGACCTTCTCATCCGAAGCATCGACGTTTTCTTGATAAGTTAGCAATGCACGAAGGGTTTTTCCAATGCCGATAAAGCAAGGAACATGGTTCATACAGCCGCCAAACTTGCAGATCCCTTTGTGGGGCCAGGTTGTTTTTTGCTTACGGTCAAAGACTTGGTACTGTTTTATCCAAGCAAGAGCATTTTGTGCTTCTGGGGATTTGCCTAAACCCAATCGAGAGTAGGCTTCAAACAGCAACGCATTATAGCAGGGGACGATCTCCTCCAGTTTTCCGGTAAACGAAAAGCCCTCCGGTGTTGCTAAGTGCTGGTTTATATAAGAAATCAACATTTGAGTCATCGGCAACTTCTCAGCATAGGGAATTTCTGCCAAACCAATCAAAGCAAAAATTTTACCTAAAGGGTTTAAATTGGACATCGCAGTATATTTCTGCACGATGACTGACTGCTTAAGCAAATCGAGCGGATCTTCAACAATGTTTCTATTCATAAGTAATTCTAACGCCTGATCCATCATCTATCCCTTCTTCCTTCACTCTATTATCTCAAATGAGCGGCCGTTTGAAAACGGATTCTAAAAAAATCCTGAGAGGGGATGCAATCCACTTTTAAAACCTGTATGTTAGAGATAGATTATTATCTACTAACATGTAAGAGGAAGGTGCCTAAATGAAAAAGCATCCATTGGAAGGTAAAATTGCTAAAGTAATGTTTGATTCAGGACTACAATTTCGGCTTGATTTTTTAGAGGACTATCAAATGCGTTGGACCTCGATTCGAAAAGAAGATGCAGGAGCAACGGATGTGGAAACGATCCATATTGAAGAGTATCCTGGCGGTATTTTTTCCATTGATTGGGTGGAGGAGTCGGGCTTATGCGTTTCCTATACGCTGGACACTGCTAACAGCTACGTGAAAAGTTTTATGACTTTTACAGATGAGGGTTATCGCGGCGGAAGGAGACCATTTGTTCATGAAGGACCGTTTCATTTCATTCTAGAAAACGGTGAGCCGGATACAGCTCTTGCGTGAGACTTCATCACTAGGCTTCAACTGAAGCCCAAAATATAATAGAAAGCCAAGCGCTCATTTACTTTAATAATTTAAAGTGATAAGGGTGTTTGGCTTTCTTTTTGTAAAGTATTTTTCAAAATGGCTTTTAAGAAAGCTGTTTTTCGAAAAAAGTAGTATCCCAGTTCACTCCATGACGTGTGATACAATCGATATTATTGGTCTGATAATTATCAAGCTGTGAGATGCTTTTCTGAGTAAGATGAATCCATGAATGAGGTGAAGGAAATGATCAAAGATTTAAATCAGTTGATGGCGTATATTGAAGCCCATCTGACACAAGAGCTTTCATTATCAGAGGCGGCGAAAACGGTAGGTATATCAGAATACCACTTGAAGCGAACGTTCTCTTTTATCGCGGGGATTTCTTTAGTTGAGTACATCAAAAATCGGCGGTTAGCACAAGCAAACACCGATCTGGTCAACGGCGCGTCGGTAACGGATGTAGCCTTCAACTATCAGTATCAATCGGTAGAAGGATTTTCCCGAGCCTTTCGAGAATGGTCAGGCTTCTTGCCGTCAGAGGTGATAAAAAATCACCAACAAAAATCGTTTCCTCAGCGCTCATTCTATATGGACATTAAAGGAGGAGTTTCAATGGATTTTAAAATTGAAAAAAAGGATGCGTTCCATTTAGTTGGCGTTTCTAAGCAAGTTCCGCTGCAATTTGAAGGCGTAAACGAGGCAATCCAGACATTGGCTCAAGAGATTACAGAAAAACAAAAGACAGAAATGCATGAATTGGGGGATCTGTATCCTCATCAGGTGCTGAATGCGTCATACGCTTTCGATGGAGAACGGATGGAAGAAAAAGGGACACTGACTCATTTCATCGGCTTTGCGACAACGCAGGAAAATCCTTTTGATGATTTGAAGCAGCTCCAAGTCGCCGAACAGACATGGGCCATTTTTCCTAATAAAGGTCCTTTTCCGCAAACGTTACAGGATACTTGGGGAAAAATCTATTCTGAATGGCTTCCTTCTTCAGACTATGAACTCGTTCAAGCACCAGAAATCTCTTTTTCGAATTTTGCTGAAGGCTTAGAAAAGTGCAGCAGCGAGATTTGGATAGCTGTGAAGGAAAAGTAGAAGGATGTAAGAATCTTCTGATCAACTGAAGTCCAGAATATAAATAGAAAGCCAAACGCTTATTTACTTTAATAATTTAAAGTGATAAGGGCGTTTGGCTTTCTTTTTGTAAAGTATTTTTCAAAACGGCTTTTGAGTTAGCTGTTTATACTCAGCTCTTTGATTTCCGTTATTTGGATAGTTTGAATATATTTGAGCACCTGATTCTTATCGATCGTACCGTTTGTCTCAAATAAGGAATTGGATATTCCGCAGGCCATAGCGTATTTGATCGCAGCCTCAAATGTATAGCCCTTACTGATCGCAAAGGCCATTCCTCCAACAGTGGAATCGCCGCAGCCCGTCGTATTGACGATCGCTACTTCAGGGATCTGTACGTCATAAATCATTGAGTGATGCTTGACAATCGCGCCATCTCCGCCTTGGGAAATCATGATCGTTTCAATATTGTCAAAAAGCGGGTCATGTAAAATTGTAACGAGCTCTTCGGTTGTCTGGATTGCACTTCCAACCAGCTCCTCTAATTCATGGGTGTTTGGTTTGATAAAGCTTGGACGAACTGCTTGTTGACTCAAAACATTTTTCAACTGATCACCGGAAATATCCATCAAAATTGGGAAATCTTCCCCTACAATCGACCGAATAAAGCCCAATAGATGCAAATGAAAGTGCGCATCATCTGAGTTTACTGAACCAGAAATACAAATGGCATCAATGGCGTATTTTTTTAGGAGATCACCAACATGCTGAAAGAAAAGCTGCTGATTTTCCTTCGAGAGATAAAGCCCTCTTTCCACCAGTTCTGTGTGAGTGTTCCCATCATGCATGATTGTAATCGCATTTCGCGAGTTTCCTTCAACAGTAAGAAACTCAAGCTGATAACGTTCTTCGGCGATCAGCGTGTCTAGGATCATCTTCCCAACGGGACCGCCCAAAATCCCTGTTAGTACCACTTCTTCACCGGACTGAGCAATGACTCTGCCGGCATTAATGCCTTTTCCGCCGATGGATGTATGAGGATTCTCTACACGATTTACCTGGTCCAAATTTAGCGAAGAAACTAGATAATTATAATCCATTGAGGGGTTCAAGGTAATCGTCAGAATCATTCCTGTTCCTCCTTAATGATTTTCGTAAATGAACTATAATAGTCAAAAGTCGTCTCTGAAAGCTGATCATCGGTCACTAAGTAATCAACATCAGACAGAGAGTAGAAGGTGTAGACATCGGATCGATTAAATTTGGAGCTGTCGGCGACAACACATTTTTTGCGTGAATGGGCAAAGGCGACGCGTTGAATCGAACCTTCGATTGAATTTGCCGTAGTGACATTGTTGTCAAAGACCCCATTGGTCGCTGCGAAGGCGATATCGATATTCAAGTTGTCAAAACTCTTTTCGGCAATTTCGCCATAAAACTCTTCTGTGGTTCGCGAAAATTCTCCGCCAGTCAACAACACACGATAATCCGTGTTATAAATCAAATAATTAAAAGCCAACAGACTATTTGTGATCACAAATAAGTTTGCTTTTTTGATTTCTGGCAAAGCATGGAGCATGGTTGTTCCAGCCCCGATGTAGATCGTGTCGTTATCCGAAATGATACTGTTCATTACTTTTCCAATAAACTTTTTCTCAGGAACATTGGTATCGATTTTTTCCTGAGTGGAGAGTTCCTGCTCAATTTTTTCAAGCTTTTGCGCCCCGCCATAAATTTTTACCAATAAGGATTGTTCCGCAAGTTCATTAATGTCTCTTCGAATCGTCATATCGGAGACACCTAAGTTTGAAGATATTTCTGGGATGGATAAGTAGTCATTTTCATGTAACAAATCCAAAATTCTTTCCTGCCGCTCTTTTTTTAACATGAAATCACCTCTAATTAAGTAAGCTCTTACAATAAACCGAATCGTACTCGGCGATGTTTATACATTAATTAATAGCATTTAAAGAAAGAAAAAGCAAGGATTAAATGTTCAGTTATGTTAAAGTTTGTTAAAATATCGAAATGAGATTAGAAGGCAATTGTTCTGAAGTGAAATAAAATGTTAAGTAAGCGTTGACAAACATTTTTGCGCGTTGTATATTTACATTGTAAAACACATCTTAACAAAGTTTAACAAAATGTTTCAAAAAGGAAATTGAGAGGAGTGAGACGATTCGTGGACTACAAAGAAATGTTTGATCAGCAGTTGATTAGTCTCGAGGTAGAAGGAGAGAGTGAGGAGCGTGTATTTGAACAGGTTGCGGATCACCTAAAAGAACTAGGATTTGTCAACGACGGCTATTTAAACGGTATCACTGCAAGGGAGGAACGATTTCCAACAGGTCTGATCACGCAGCATCTGAATATTGCATTGCCGCATTCGGATCCTGAATATATTGAGAAGCCCTTTGTTTATATTGCCCGGCTGAAAAATGAGGTGAAGGTCAAGCAAATGGGAGACAGTCAAGAAATGGGGGTCAAAAATTTGTTCTTTCTTGGGATTAAGGACCCTAAAGGACAGGTCGGACTGCTGCAGGCGTTTATGGAATTATTTATGAAAGAGGAGTTCGTTCAAGCATTTATGCAGGAACAGGATGAAAAGAACATCTATCAATTATTTACACAACATATTTAAGCAGAAGATTTAATAAATGAATTTATAGAAGCTGGAGGAAGTTTAAATGAAAAGAAGATTGATCGTTGCATGTGGAAGCGGAGTAGCTACAAGTCAAACAATTGCTAGTAAGATCGCCGGGTTATTGGAAGATGACGGCATCGATTTCCCAGTCGAGGCAGTCGACTACAAATCGATTCAAAGCGAACTGCCATCTACGGGTATTTATGTTTATGTTGCACAGCCAGATGATGAAGTGCTGGAAAAGGCTGAGGAGCTTGGTGTGAAGGTATTTCCGGGTATTCCATTTTTAACAGGGATGGGTGCGGATCAGATTTACGATGACATCAAAGCATTAGTTGAATAAGGAACAGAAAATTTAATAAGGAAAGAAGTGGGAAGTGTGCAAATATTTCAGGATATTATTAACTATATTTTAGGGTTAGGTTCAGCTATTTTCGTTCCATTGATCATTTTGATTTTAGGACTTATTGCCGGGATGAAGTTCAAAAAGGCATTTATGTCAGCGATTACTTTAGGGATCGCCTTTACCGGGATGTCGATGGTCATTGGGTTCATGTCTAATGCTGTAAGTCCAGCGTCAGAAGCATTAGCGAAAAATACAGGACTTAATTTGCCAGCCTTAGATTTAGGCTGGACAGGAGCGGCGAGTATCACGTGGTCTTGGTCATATGCGTTTGTTTTCTTCGCGGTCGTTCTTGGCGTGAACTTTGTGATGCTGATTTTGAATTGGACGAAGACATTAAACGTCGATATGTGGAATGTTTGGGGAAAGGCTTTGACAGCTTATCTTGTCTACTTTATCAGCGGCAGCTTACTGGCTGGATTCGCTACGGCGATCGTTCAGGTTATTTTGGAATTAAAAATGGGGGATATGTTCCAACGTCATATTGAAGACCTGACCGGCATTCCTTTGGTAACGGTTACTCACCTGATGAATATTTCGGCGGTTCTATTATTGCCGATCAATGTGATCATGGATAAGATTCCTTTCTTTAATAGACGAGCAGATACAAAAGCCTTGAAGAAAAAAATCGGGGTTTTCTCTGAGAATTCTGTGATGGGCTTTATCATTGGTTTAGGACTTGGATTAGCGGCGGCTTATGGAGTGTCAGGTTCATTGAATTTGGCGATTCAAATTGCGACAGCGATGGCCCTGTTCCCAATGATCTCTAAAATGTTTATGCAATCACTTTCTCCATTGGCAGATGCTATGTCTGAAATGATGAAGAAACGTTTCAAGGATCGTGAAGTTTACATTGGGTTAGACTGGCCGGTTTTAGCGGGGCGCTCTGAAATTTGGGTTACTGCGATTCTGTTAGTCCCTGTATTTATCGGCTATGCGATCATTTTGCCAGGCAACGCAGTCTTACCGTTGGCGGGGATCATCAATTATTCCATCGCTGTAGGCGGCTTGCTGCTAACAGGCGGAAACCTGGTCAGAATGCTGATCATGGGTGTCATCTCAATGCCGATCTATCTTTATGCAGCAACATATTTAACACCTATCTTGACAGGATTGGCTGATAAGACAGGAGCGGTTGAAGGAATCAAAAAAGGGCAGCAAATCACATGGTCTTCTATTGAAGGACCCGAATTCCGAATCCTATTTGCAGAAGCGTTTAAAGGCAACATCTTAGGGATTGTTGGTGCGATCGTCTTTGTCGGAATGTTTGTCTGGCTGTATAAATACATGACAAAAGCAAAAGTTCCTAGCCAAAGATATGAAGAAGCAGCAGATAAAAAAGTCAAAGGCATGAAAGTGGCTGGGTAATAAAAATAATTGAAGGCAGGTAAAGTAAATGAAGAATAGAAAAGAGCATAAAGAAAAAACCAAATGGTTCGCTGTCTTGTTTCTTGCGGTCATCAGCTTTATCCTAGCCTTCATGACCCAGCAACTGGTCTTTAACTTTATCGCCATTGGATTAGCGGTCCTTGTTTATAAATATGGCAACCCCATACTATTCAAGGAGTATGATGAACGTCGCAGGCAAAAATACCAGGAAGCGATGCAGGTCAGAAGTGCCGCACAAACAGCGATTAAAAGTAAGAAAATATTCAAAAAATAGAAAAGGTGGTCTCGACTATGTCAGATGGACGGATGATTTTTGAAAGAGAGCGCGAAGATTTAGCGCGGATTGTGAAATTAATTTTTGCACGAAAGAACACAAATGTCGCAGGAGGCAACTTTTCATTTAAAACGACAGATAAAAACGGAAAAGA
The DNA here is from genome assembly GCF_017315985.1 of Candidatus Enterococcus murrayae. Lineage (GTDB taxonomy): Bacteria > Bacillota > Bacilli > Lactobacillales > Enterococcaceae > Enterococcus_A > Enterococcus_A murrayae. The sequence continues at coordinate 67,438 of NZ_JAFLVR010000020.1, forward strand.
ATACATTATTATGACACCAACAATGATGTCGGAGGCCTATCTGGGCGAAGTTTCACCGGCACAAATTTTAGTGGTGGAGCCTCATACGCGAAAAGTGATTGACGGTGTTGGAAAGCTGACACGAGAAATCAATTTACATGAGGCGGTATATGATACCAATCCTGAAATCAAAGCGGTCTTGCATGCCCATGCCCCAAATTCAATGTTTTGGGCTACAGCTGGCCTAGATATGCCAAACCTAACAGAAGCTACACAAAAAATCGGGTATGTTCCGGTACTTGGCTTTGAGCCGAACTGCTCGCCTGAGTTAGCAGAGCTGGTCTCGAATTATATGGAAAAAGAGAAGCTTGAGCTGCCTAATATGCTGCTGTTGAACAGTCACGGTGTATTGATCAGCGCTCCAGGTGAAACAGGGATCGAAGCGATCCATAAAGCCTTGCAAATTCTGGATACAACGGAATGGAATGCAGAGATTGCATACAAACAAACGATTTTCCAATCGTTGGGATTATTGGATGGCTACTATTCAAAAGGCAAACAAGTCGGTACGCTAGAAGATCTGAAGGATCACAGCCCGATCTACAATCGCGATGAGGTGTTTGCGGGCGGAGACTAAAAAGAGAACAAACGTAAAGTCTTTTTCAAAAAGACTTAACAAAATGAAAGCCGAACGCTCTTTTACTTTCAATTATGAAAGTGGAGGAGCGTTCGGCCTTTTTGCGTATGTTTTTTTCAAGGCGGCTTGGTCAGGTTTGCGGCTTAATTTAGCCAGCCAAAATCAGACAAGCACTTATGGACATCATTTTCAAAAGTAGAGCCATTGATACCATGGGATTCAATCTTATTTGTGGCTAAACGCAAATTCCTAAAACGATCAGCATAGCGTGAGTTATCCGGCAAGATATACAGATCGATTCTATCGTCGTCAAAGCCGAGCATCGAAGCAATTTTCTTTGCAGCTTCATAAGTTGAGTGCTCATTTTGACTAGAAAAGTGATAGATGCCCTTTGGCAAATGAATGATTTTGTCGAATTGTTCCGCTAAATTGCTCGCGTAGGTCATCCCGCGACACTCATTGACAGTAAACATTGTCGGCTTTTGAAAAAACATCGCCTTCATTACATTGGTGAGGATGTTGGGACTGCTTTTGATACCAGGGGATGAGAGTCCCATCATCCAAGAAAGACGTAGAATCACGGAATCTATCTGATTTTCAATTAAAAAATTCTCGACTTCGATTTTTTGCTGCCCGTAGACGGAGCTGCTGTTAACAAGCGTATCCTCCTTAAAGGGGAGGTTCTCGGTTCGATTATTGAAGACCTGTTCGGTACTTAAAAAAATAAAGCGTGCGCCTTTTTTATGACAAGCTTTGGCAATAGTAATCGCACTCTCCGTGTTCACCTTATGCGTGTCGTGTGGATTTGCTTCACAATCAGAAGTTTGTGTTCGAGCAGCAGCGTGAAAGACGAAATCATAGTCCAAGCGCTCAAAAAAGCGAGTTACTGCTTCAGGATCGGCTAGGTCAACTTCCTTTCGAGTAATTGGGATAAAATCAAAATGAGTTTGATTAACCGATTGGATCAGGGAAGCTAAATACCCATTAGCCCCTGTAATCGCGATTTTTTTCATTTTCTTACTCCCTCAGATAGTAATTTTTCCATCAACCGCTTCTTTCTTTAGGCTTTCAATAATAGGAATACCTGAGCTGGTACCAATGCGTTCTGCACCGCAAGCGATCATTTCTTTGAAGGTTTGCGCATCACGGATACCGCCCGCAGCTTTCACCTTTACATCTGGTCCAACGTTTTCTTTCATTAATTTGACATCCTCAAAAGTGGCCCCAGATGGAGCAAAGCCAGTCGAGGTTTTGATGAAGTCGGGCTTTACAGTCTTGGCAATCTTACATAAAGCGATTTTTTCAGCATCTTCAAGATAAGCATTTTCAAAAATCACTTTGGAAATTACATTATTTTTTTGGCAAACGGATACAATTTGTTCCATTTCAGTTTGCAGATAGGCCCAGTTCTTTTCTTTTACTTCGGTGATATTGACAACGTAGTCGATTTCCGTCGCACCATTTTTGATGGCATCCTGTGTTTCAGCGACCTTTGATTCGATTGAAGTTTGCCCCAATGGGAAACTGATTGCCGCTCCGATATTGACATCAGTTGCCTTTAGCAGGCGGCTGCATAATTCAGATTGAACTTGATTGATTGCGACCATTTTAAAATGATAGTCTTTCGCCTCATTACACAAAATCCTCATATCCTCTTTAGTGGCAGTTGGTTTTAGGTTTGTGTGGTCGATAAAACGAGCTAATTGGTCAATCGTGTAGCTTTTCATAAAATCCCTCCTGTATATGTAATTACATAAAGAATAGTAAAGCATATTTATTCGCTTGTCAATGATAAAAAAACTATTGACAACGCTTACTATAGGAATTATAGTTATGACATAAAATAAAATGTAATTACATATAAAGAGAGGGAGTAAAGAATGAAACTACTACTATTAAGTCATGGAGAGCTCTGCCAAGGGCTCATCTCCAGCTACCAGATGATCGCTGGGGAAAACAAAGATATTGCCGCAGTTAGTTTGACAGATACGGGTATTCAAGATTTTTCTGAACGGTTGAACAAGGTGTTAACAGGATTAGAGGCGGAGGATGTCTTGATTTTGACGGATATTAAAGGAGGGACTCCATATAACGAAGCGTACAAATACTATTTATCAAACGAAAATCGGGTACAGCTAGTTGCTGGAATGAACCTGCCGATGGTTATTGAAGCCGGTCTTAATCTATCAAATAAGGACCTGCAAGCCATCACAGAAATCGCCATAGAAATGGGAAGAGGCGGCATCGAAGGAGTCGTTAATGACACCTTTGAAGAGGATATAGAGTTTTAAGCGTTAATCGAAGCATTCTTTGAATGTTATAGATAGGAATTATTTTTTACTATTTCAATTTAGGAGGAAGCAATTATGACAATCACTTTAGCAAGAATCGATGATCGTGTGATCCATGGCCAAACTACTACGAGGTGGACAAAAGCGCGATCCGTACAAGGGATTTTGGTAGTAGGTGATGACATCGCGCAGGATGAGCTGCGGAAAAAGGTACTTAAGGCTGCAGCCGGGAACTTGAAGCTAGGGATTTACACTACAGAGCAAGCGGTAGAAAGTATCCCGAAAGGAAAAGATTCGACAAAGGATTTCTTCTTAATCAGCAATTCCCCCCAAACCTTTGCGGAGCTTGTACGATTGGGCGTAGATTTTGGCGGGAAATTAAATGTCGGACCAATGAATACCCGCGAAGGAGCAAAGGTCTTAGGCAGAACAGTGGCTATCGATGAAAAAGATTATGAGGCGTTTGATTATATGGAGCAGCAAGGCATTGAAATCGGCTTCCAGCTTTTGCCGGATGACGAATCGAAGCCATGGAAAATCATGAAGGCGAAGTATGATTCATTAACAAATTAGTTAGAGTGTTTGTCAAAAACGACAAAACTCAAAAAGTAACACAAGGGAAAAGAACACCTAGTGGAATGGTATACGGCATGAAAATCAAACTCATTTTTCAAAATTCGAAAAATGAATACATTAATATGAATAAGGATGCCAGTTCCACTCTTCACAGTTAACAAAGGGGAGCGAAACAGAACACAAAAAAGTATCCTACTAGAAACGAACACCTAGTGGAATGGTATACGGCATGAAAATCGGACTCATTTTTCGGTTTATGAAAAATGAATACACTAATATGAATAAGGATGCCAGTTCCACTCTTCGCAGTTAACACAGTGAAAAGAGACAAAACGCAAGGATTATCCCACTAAAACAGAGCACCTAGTGGAATGGTATACGGCATGAAAATCGGACTCATTTTTCGGTTTATGAAAAATGAATACATTAATAGGAATAAGGATGCCAGTTCCACTCTTCGCAGTTAACACAGTGAAAAGAGACAAAAACGCAAGGATTATCCCACTAAAACAGAGCATCTAGTGGAATGGTATACGGCATGAAAATCAAACTCATTTTTCGAATTTTGAAAAATGAATACATTAATAGGAATAAGGAGGATAAAAGATGGATGGCAGTTTGTTTTTACCAGCGTTATTAACCGGAATTTTTTGTTATTTAGGGGCGATCGAAAGCCCGTGGTTATTTGGAATGAGTGGTGGCTTTTATGTTGTAGGACGCCCTCTGGTAGCAGGTTTTTTGGTGGGGATTGCTTTTGGCGATATTAAAGCAGGAGTGTTGTGCGGATTAGCCGTGCAGGCGGTGTTCATTGCGAACTTATCAACCGGCGGCGCAACAAATAGTGAGATCACTTATGCTGCGTATGGTGGAATAGGGCTTGCGCTGGCTACAACAAGAGAACCTGCGGTTGCGGTGACACTATCGATTCTAATTGGTCAAACCTTTGGACTTATCTTTTACAATACACGTATGGCGTTGTACTCTTTTTGGAATACACGGGCACAAAATGCAGCTGAAGCAAATGATGATCGAGGGATTATGCTTAATCATATTGCTTATCCGCAAATCACCACTTTCTTTCTTCGAGCAGTTCCAATTTTTGCGGCTATTTTCTTCGGCCGCGGCTTAGTTGATTGGCTATTAAACAATGTGCCGCAGGTTGTTACGGATACTATTTCAGTTCTGGGAGGCGTGTTGCCAGCTTTAGGAATTGCGATGCTGATGGGGATAGTAGTCAAAGAAAAGGTTCATTTAGTGTTCTTTTTCGCTGGCTTTGTTTTAATGGCCTTTGCGAAGCTAAACATGATTGCTTTAGTTTTTCTTGCGGCGATGGTGGCTTATGTGGTTTATTTAAGCACCGGAAAATCCAGCGGCGACAGCAAGCTTGTCGCTACGACGAATGGATCAGTTGAGCAAAATGAAGCAGCTTACGAGGACGACGACCTGTTTTAAAGGAGGAAAAATAGATGGAGAATCGATTAACGAAAAAAGAATTGCGTCAAATATGGAAACGTTGGGGCTTTACTCATTTATCATCGATGAGTTATGAAAAATTGCAAGCGCATGCTTGGGCCTATTCGTATTTGCCATTTGCCGAAAAATACTATAAAAATGATGCTGATGCTAAGCGAAGATTGCTCCTTAGGCATTCGATGTTCTATAATACTGAACCGCAGACGGGACAATTGATAAACGGGATCGTCGCATCATTAGAAGAGGAGATCGCTATTGGCGGTGATGTCCCAGAAGAGATGCCGGTAAATATTAAAACGACCTTAATGGGACCGTTGGCAGGGATCGGTGATTCGATCATCCAAGGAATCATCGTGCCGATATTGCTTTCTATCGCGATGGGACTAGCTGCTGGAGGAAATGCTTTAGGGCCAATCTTTTACATTGTAAGCTATGGAATTATTGGTCCATTGATATCTTACTTGTGCTTTATGAATGGCTATCGTTTAGGCGTAAGCGCGATTGATGTGATTATCGGAGAGAATGCGAAACGAATTACTGATGCGTTCAATATCTTAGGGATTATGGTAGTAGGCGGGTTGGCAGCGTCCAACATCGCGTTGACGACTAAAATAAAAATTCCGATGGGTGATGAGGTGCAAAAGCTGCAAAATGTTTTGGATGGGATTTTTCCTAATGTTTTGCCTTTAGTAATGGTCTTGCTGGCTTGGTATTTACTGACATCTAAACAGATGACAGCTACAAAAGTGATCCTTGTTTTGACGGTTATTTCTGCCATTGGTGTTGTGATTGGTGTGTTTTAAACAAGAGACGTGTTTCTTATGAAACGCGTCTTCTTTTCTTTACAAAATAATGAAGAGCATAGGAGGAGCATCATGTATATTTTAAAACCAGAATCACGAGAACGCATATGGGGGACACCGCGACTGCATGATTATTACGGTAATCAGCAGATAGATAAGATCGGTTCTGTCTATTCAGCAAGCGGTGTATCTGAGATCGATTGTCCTGTAGTGAACGAAGAAAAAACATTTAGTGAAATAATCGCAGAGGATCCAAAAAGATTTGGTCTGAAGGCAGGTGACGTGTACCCTCTGATTATTTCGTTTACAGCCTGTGATGAAAACCTCAGTATTCAGGTTCATCCTACTGATGATTATGCTCAAAGTGTGGAACAGCTGCCATATGGAAAGAGTGAAGCGTGGTACTTCATTCAGCCTCCTGAAAAAGGCTGGATTTATGCTGAGCAGCAAGTTCCTGAAAAATCGGTTCTTTTAGAAGCAGCGAAGAAAAATGAGTATACAAAAATTCTAAAAGAGTATCCTGTTGCCAAGCATGAGTTGATCTATATTCCTTCAGGTACGATTCACGCTTTGACAAAGGGGTCGCTGGTTTATGAGATTCAACAATCGTCAGATATTACGTATCGTTTTTATGACTACGACCGGATAGATAAGAATGGAAAAAAACGGCCGCTTCATATCGAAAAGGCTATTGAAACGCTGCATCCTGAAAAACAAGTAGAAAAGCGAACCTTTCCGCCAGGCAACATATTTGCCCAAAGAGAATTCAGTATTCAACACTTGAAAGGAAAACAAATCGTAGAAAACAAATCGGAAATAGCCAGTATTTTGACAATTATAGCTGGCCAGCTGACGATTGCCGGAGAAACGTGTCAGACGGGTCAAAGTATTGTTCTATTAAAAGATGAAATGATTGAGCTGCCGGAAACTGCTGAAGCCGTTTTGGCTACACCAATACGTTATTGGGAAGAATAATTATGGTATAATAAACACAATTAATTGAGGAGTAGGTAGCTTATGAATATCCCGTTGCATAAAAAAATTCGAATGGACTTACTGGAAAAAATTCAAAATGGCGATTACCAAGAAAATCATCTCATTCCCACAGAAATGGAACTGGCTGAGCAATACAGTGTTAGCCGGCCGACTGTTCGTCAAGCGGTACAGGCGTTGGTGGATGAGGGGTATTTGGAGAAACGAAAAAAACGAGGCACAATCGTTAAAAAAAATAAAATCCAGCAGGAATTCACCCATGTGATTGAGAGTTTTGATTCAGAGATGAGCAGAAAAGGAATCATCCCTAAAACAAAAGTCTTAAACTTCCAAAAAGTCGCGGCTAGTGAAGAAGTCGCTGAAAATTTAGAATTGAAGCAGGGGGACGCGGTTTATAAGTTAACCCGTTTGCGTTACGCTGAGGTGAAGCCGGTTGTTCTAGTGACTAGTTATATACCATATGAACGGTTTCCCGATTTTCAGCAGGTTGATTTTACCAAAGAAAAAATGTATCAGGTCTTTGAAGAGATGGGCTATCCGATTAGAACCGTCACTAGAAAATTGGAGGTCATCAAATCAGACGAAACGATTAGTGATTTGTTAGATGTTGAAGAGGGCGATCCGATGTTCTATTTTCATACGCAAGGATTTTCTGAGAATCGAGTGCCTGTAGAATACTCGATATCAAAATATCGCGGGGACATCAACTACTTTGTTTTTGAATTAGCACAATAGGCCTTGAATTCAAGGCCTATTTTCTGTGAAACCTTGAAGAGATCGTGTGTTCATTTGAACTTTAAAGAAATGTACTGCAAGAAAAATCACTCTAGCACTTTACTTAAGAATTTGATAGTCTTAAACAGAAAAGAGGGGATGAAATGTTAAAAACGGATCGATTTCAGGCAATCATGTCGTTATTGGAAGTAAGCGGAACGGTACGAGTGAGCGATATCATGGATAAATTAGCGGTTTCCGATATGACTGTTCGACGTGATCTGGATGAATTAGAGAAACAAGGATTATTAGAGCGGGTGCATGGCGGTGCGAAATTAAAGGATTTTTATCGTCACGTTGAGCTTTCACATACGGAAAAACAAATCATGCTCCAGGAGGAAAAGCAGCGTATTGTCGAAAAGGCTAATGAGCTGATCAATGATGGCGACACCCTTTTTCTTGGTCCAGGAACGACGATTGAATTATTGTCAAAAATTATTCGAGCTGATTCATTACGGATCGTGACGAATTGTCTGCCGGTGTTTGAAGAATTGAACAAGCATAAAGGAAATCGGAAAATTTATCTATTAGGCGGAGAGCTGCGGGAGACGACCCAATGTTTTGTTGGTGAAATTACAAATAAATCGCTAAATGACATGAATTTCCACAAGGCCTTTTTTAGTTGCAATGCACTCAATGAGCAAAAAATCATGACCTCCACATTTGAAGAAGGTCAGACGCAACAAATCGCTTTGAATAATTCTGTTGAACGCTTCCTATTGATTGATCATTCAAAGATTGGAAAGAAAGATTTTTCTGTCTATTATAATTTACAAGAAGTTACCGCGGTAATTACAGATGAAGACGAACAGAAGCATTATGAAAAAATTGAAAAAGAAGAAAAGTATATTGTTTAGAAAGCTATCTGCTCCTTTGAAACTTCTATCAAAAGATTTCAAAGGTTTTTTCCAGCAATTCTTTTCTTTCATACAATGGAGGAACAAAATTTTCATGTACATTCCGTTTGTTTATGTTTGTTTTGTGATTGTTTAGGCGCGGAGAATGTCAACCCGTTCACTCATTCTCGCGGTTTGTTAGAAGAGGATTTTGTACGGTTCTATAGGCTTTGCTTTGAGAAGCGACTCTCTTAGCTAAAAAAAATAAACATTTTTTGTCTGAAAGTGTTTACAAATGTATTTTAAGGTGCTATTCTATTAGTGAAATCGAAATATTAGTGGATTGTTACTATTGAATTAGGCAAAAACCGCAAGTAACTGATTGGTCTATCAATCGGTTGTTTGCGGTTTTTTTTGTAGAAGTGGGGTGAAAAAAATGTACAGAGTAGTTCAGGTGTTGAACAACAACATTGCCATCGTAAAAAAGAATCATGAACAGGCGATTGCAATGGGAAAGGGACTGGTTTTTCAGAAGAAGAAGGGCGACTTGCTGTCGGAGGATGCAATTCAAAATCTGTTTGTACTAAAGAGTGAAGAATCAAAACAAAATTTTTCTTTCTTATTAAAGGATGTTCCGTTGGATTTTATTACAACCGCTTATGAAATTATTGAAAACGCTATCCATAATTATCAGTATTCTGTTCAAGAGTATATTTATGTCACATTAACAGATCACATCTATTGGAATTACAAGAAATTGATGAAGGGAGAATATCAAAATAGTCTTTTACCGGATATTAGTAAACAATATCCCAAAGAATATCAGATTGCTAAAGATGGCCTGCGAATCATCAAAGAGCGGTTAGATATCGCTTTTCCAGAAGATGAGCTAAAAAACATTAGTATTCATTTTATCAATGCTCAAGGAAAAACGCCGGAGCCTGTCACAACGCCGGCAGATGCGTATGAAGAGCAGCAGCGTGTCATGCAGATCATTGAAGAAGCTTTACGAAAACGAAACATTGTTCGAACAGAAAAAACGCAAAATTTTTATGATCGCCTGATGATTCATTTACGCTATATGCTGGAACGAACGGAAGAGGAAAGAGTCGATGAATTTGCGGAGAAGATGGAAGAGGACTTGAAAAAGGATTACCCAGATGCCTACAGTGTGGCAGAGGAAATGTATCGGATCATTGTAGAGAATACGGGATTAAAGCTACATGCTGGAGAAAAAGTTTATTTTACGATTCATATTCAACGATTACTTTAGTTTGATGGAGGAGAGAAACGAATGAAGAAATTACCAGAACATTTTATTTTTGGCGGAGCAACAGCTGCTTATCAATGTGAAGGAGCAACCAAAGAAGGCGGAAAAGGCGCAGTAGCCTGGGATGATTTTTTAGCTGAACAGGGCCGCTTCAGTCCCGATCCAGCGAGTGATTTTTATCATCAATATCCAGTGGACATTGAATTATGTGAGAAGTTCGGGGTAAGTGGCTTGCGTCTGTCGATTGCTTGGAGTCGCATTTTTCCAAAGGGTACAGGTGAACCGAATCAAGAGGGAATTGATTACTACCATGCAATTTTTAAAAAGTGTCAGGAGCACCACGTTATTCCATTTGTAACACTGCATCATTTTGATACACCAAAAGCTCTGTTTGATCAAAATGATTTTCTAAATCGCGACAATATTGACGCGTTTGCGAATTATGCAAAATTCTGCTTTGAAGAATTTACTGAAGTGGCGTATTGGAGCACCTTTAATGAAATTTATCCCGTCGCTACGAATCAGTATTTACTCGGTGTTTTCCCACCAGGGATCAAATTTGATTTTACAAAGATCATTATGTGTCTTCACAACATGATGGTGGCTCACGCCAAAACCGTGAACATTTTTAAAGAGAATGGGTATGCTGGAGAAATCGGCGTCGTCCATTCATTAGAAACAAAATACGCGAATTCAGATTCTGAAGAAGACAAGCATGCGGCATTTTTAGAAGATGCTTTGTCCATCCGATTTTTACTGGAGGCTACTTATCTTGGTCGCTATACGGAGGAGCTGCTGGGGGCATTAGACGAAATTTGTGAAGCGCAAGGTGCAACATATGAGTTTTTAGAAGAGGATTACATTGAGATGGAAAAAGCGTCTCATCGCAATGATTTTCTAGGAATCAATCATTATCACAGTCATTTTTGTAAAGCATATAAAGGGCCGAATGAAATTTATCACAATGGGACTGGCGACAAAGGAACTTCGGTGTACCGGGTGAACGGAATCGCTGAACGCGTTTATCGCGATGATATTCCGAGAACCGATTGGGATTGGTTGATTTATCCTGATGGGTTGTATGATCTTTTGATGCGAATCAAAAAGGATTATCCGCATTACAAGAAAATTTATATCACCGAGAACGGGATGGGGTACAAGGATGATTTCGAGGATGGGGTCATCATGGATGCGCCGCGAATTGATTATTTACGTCAATACCTAGGGGCATTAAGTGATGCAATCGAAGATGGAGTCAATGTAGAAGGCTACTTCTTGTGGTCATTGATGGATATGTTCTCTTGGACCAATGGATACAATAAGCGCTATGGCTTATTCTATGTTGATTTTGAAACACAAAAGCGTTATCCGAAAGAATCAGCCTATTGGTATAAATTTGTTAGTGAAACGAAAACGATTATTTAGTAAAGCGATAGATGGAATCAGCGATTGATTGCATCTATCGGCTAATTGAAATGAAAAGGGATACATCGCTGTAGGAGGGAAAGAGTATGAATAAGGAAGAATTACAGATGTTAGGCTTTGAAATCGTGGCCTATTCAGGCGACGCGAGAAGCACATTGATGAAGCTGCTAAGCGAGGTGCGTCAGGGGAAATTTGAAAATGTCGAAGACGCATTAAAGGACGCTGATGAAAATCTGAAATTGGCGCATAATTCGCAAACGAAAATATTAGCGGATGAAGCGGCCGGCAGCAACTTGGATATTGGATTTATTTTTATCCATGGACAGGATCATTTAATGACCACTTTATTGTTAAGAGATTTAGTACAGGATTTTATTGAGCTTTATAAGGAGAAGTATCAAAAGTAAAAATGAAGAAGGAGATGGAGTAAGGTGAATGCAATTATTAAACAAATCGAAAAAGGAAAACCATTTTTTGAAAAAATTTCCCGAAATATTTATTTAGGTGCTATACGAGACGGCTTCTTAACAGCCATGCCCGCCATTTTATTTTCTAGTATTTTTATCATGATCGCTGCAATTCCTGAAGTTTTCGGAGTAACTTTACCAGAAGCATTCTCGACTTGGCTGTGGAAGGTCTATGGCTATTCAATGGGAATCGTTGGTTTGTTAGTAGCTGCGACTACGGCACGTTGTTTAGCGGGATCGATAAATCGTCGGTTGGAAGATGGGAAGAATATCAATGAAGTGTCTGTTATGTTGGCATCGATCGCTGGTTTCTTCATGCTGAGCGTAGAGCAGATCGACGGCGGCTTTGCCAGTGATTTTATGGGAACAAAAGGACTGTTGGCTTCATTCGTTGCCGCCTTTCTCACAGTAAATGTCTATAAATTCTGTATCAAGCGCGACATTACGATCAGAATGCCGAAGGAAGTTCCTGGGACGATCTCGCAAATGTTTCGTGATGTGATTCCCTTCTCTTTTGCAGTGTTTGGAGCCGTTTTGATTGATTTGCTGTTCCGCAATGTCTTTCAAGGTTCGTTTGCTAATACAGCGATTACTGCTTTGCAGCCGCTATTTACAGCAGCAGACGGTTATCTAGGAATCGCCATTATTTGGGGAGCGATGGCATTATTCTGGTTCGTTGGGGTACACGGTCCGTCAATCGTGGAGCCGGCGATCGCAGCGATTATTTATGCGAATGTTGAAACGAATTTGATGCTATTCCAAAACGGCGAACAGGCCTCCAAAGTTTTGACTGTTGGTATGGGAAATTTCGTTGGAACAATGGGTGGTACCGGTGCGACGTTAGTAGTTCCGTTCTTATTCTTACTATTTGCTCGTTCTAAACAACTGAAAGCCGTAGGAAAGGCCTCGTTCGTTCCTGTCATTTTTGCAGTAAATGAACCGCTTTTGTTTGCGGCGCCGATCATTTTAAATCCGTATTTCTTTATTCCATTTTTATTGGCACCGATTGTTAACGTCTGGATCTTTAAATTCTTTGTTGATGTATTAAGCATGAATAGCTTTATGTATGTTTTGCCATGGGCCACGCCGGCACCAATCGGGTTAGTCCTGGGGACCGGAGTCAGTGTGATGGCGATCGTTTTAGCACTCGTGCTGATCGCTGTGGATTCAGTGATTTACTTACCGTTCATTAAGGCGTATGATGCAGTACTGATTGAAGAGGAGAGTAAAAATACGCAGCTGGAGGCTACCGAAGCTGCTGGCATTGAAACGATGCAAGATGCGGGAACAGCTGTTGTGGAGGCGTTGGCAGAGGATACGATCGAGAAAATAGGCGATGGCAAGCGAGTGTTGGTGCTATGTGCCGGTGCTGGTACGAGCGCGATGCTAGCCAATGCCTTAGAAGAAGGCGCGAAGGAAACAGGCGCGAATATTCAAGCACAAGCTGGCGCTTACGGTTCGCATTATGATATTATGAAAAATTTTGATTTGATTGTCTTGGCACCGCAGGTCAACTCTTACTTAACGGACATTCAAAAGGATGCGGAGAAAGTTGGCGTGAAGGTCGTAGCAACAAAAGGCGCAGAGTATATTAAATTAACGCGTGATCCAAAGGGCGCTGTTGATTTTGTTTTAGCAGAGATTTAATACTTATTTTGGAAGTTTATAGTCGAAGCAGCTTTCGCTATAGACTTTCAAAATTGGTCTACTAATCTGTTTAACTATAAACAATATCGCTGAAGAACTTGAGACCAAGCCGACAGTTGATTATAAAGCGAGGAATAAGGATGTTAAAAACAGATCGATTGCAAGCGATCATGTTGCTGCTTGGACCTAAGGGGCGAGTTCAAAGCAGCGAGGTCATGGAGAAATTAGCAGTATCTGATATGACGGTCAGACGTGATTTAGCTGAATTAGAGAAACAAGGACTGGTAGAACGATTTCACGGCGGGGCAAAATTACAAAATTTTTACCTGCAGGAGGAGCTTTCTCATATTGACAAAAAAATCATCCATCATGAGCAAAAAGAGAGGATCGCGCGCCGAGCGAGTGAACTAATTAATGATGGCGACACTATTTTTCTTGGGCCTGGAACAACCATCGAATTACTGGCTCAGTGTATTCAGGCGGATTTTCTGCGGATTGTAACGAATTGTCGACCGGTTTTCGATCAGTTGAATAAGCACAAAAAAAATTGGAAGCTCTATCTGTTAGGTGGGGAATTGCGGGAGAAAACGCAGTGCTTGGTTGGCGAAATTGCGGATCAATCGTTAGAGAGCATGTACTTTCAAAAGGCCTTTGTCAGCTGCAACGCGGTAAATGGGCAAAAGATCATGACATCGACATTTGAAGAAGGGCAGACGCAACAGATTGCCTTAAACAAATCCGATGCGCGATATTTGCTGATCGATCATTCAAAAATAGGGAAAAGAGATTTTTCTGTCAATTATAGTCTGCGAGATGTGACGGCAGTTATTACCGATGAGCACGAACAGAAGTACTATGAAAAACTTGAGAATGTGGAAACATCTATCGTTTAATAAGCAAAACCCGGAGATTTCGTTTCTCCGGGTTTTGTTTGTTTTATTTTGCCTCAGCAGCATAAGCAACGTTGCCCTTAGCTGATGCCGGAGCGGTTTTTTCTTCTTTTTCTGCTGCATAAGCGGCATTGCGTTTTTTCATTTGACGAGCATACCAGATGAAGATCAACAGGTAAGCGCCCAGTGCTAAAGCAGCGTAGAGGACAAATTCAATTTGACCTTGAGAAGCATTGCCGACTAAGTAGCCTAAGAATTTTTCGATTGGGCCCTCCATGGTCGTATGAGAAATCATCGCAGATTCGCTTAATCCTGATGGAAAGGCACCGACAGCTTTGGCTGTTTGAGTGACAAAAGGAGCGATCAATGTTCCGGACCATAAGAACAACGGCAACTCAATTGCACCGATGACGATCATTCGAATCAATTTTCCGCGAGTGACTACCAGCAGTGCCGGTGTAACACCCATGGCAATGATCCCGCCCAACGGCAATAATTTATTACCTGGTAAAATGATGGCTTCCAATAGCATGATTGGAGCTAAAACGTTAGCCGCTGCCCAGATTTCTGCGCGACCAGCGAGGAAAGGCCAGTCTAAACCGATATTGATGGTGCGGCCTTTTAGACGTTTGTTGGCAAAGTCAGTAATCCCTTGAGATAACGGTTCGACGGCAGCGATGAACCAAGCGCCGATCAAAGAGAACAATTCCAAACAAACCGCGGCAGTGAAGGCGAGTGAGAAAATTTGGGTTGGTGTTTGTCCAGCTAATAGCCCGACGAAAATACCTAAATAGATACCAATCGCAAATTTTGATCCCCAAAAGCCGATCTTGCTGTTTAATTTAGCGGCATCGAAGTCGTATTTATCCAGCCAAGGAAAGACCTTATCAAAAATTTTGTCAAAAACCATGATGATTGGATTCATCATGTAATTCATGTGGGTTGTTGTCATCGGATTGCTGTCAGGTGCGTTCAATAAATCATTGAAGGTCGGCTTCATCAAATCTGAGTTCCAGATTTTAAGAACCCCAATGAAAATAACCAAAGCAGAGGCGATGAACAGATTTGCACCGCAGAAGATGGCGAACAAGCCGACGATCGCTAAATGCCAAATATCAAAGATATCTACGTCCAGGGTGTTGGTCTTTTTCATTGCCAACATGATGATGTTCACGATCACCATAATCAATAGGAAGTAAAGAGTGTAGGGGGAGCCCCAGGTGATGGTTGCTAATGGTGCCCAGCCTACATCTGTGATGTTCAAAGAAATTCCTGTACGTTCAACAAAAGCGGTCATTGCGTCTGAAAAAGCAGTCGTTAAAATTCCAATAATAGCTCCGATCCCAGTTAAGGCAATCCCAAGTTTGATCCCACCTTCTAGGGCGCGTGACGGTTTCACTTTAAAAAATAGGGCGATAACAGTTAGTACGATGGTCATTAATGGTGCCGCCCCTAAATTAATTAGAGGAGTAAACAGTTGATTGGCGATATCAATAATTGTACTCATTCGTTTGTCCTTTCTTGGAACTAGTGGAAATTCTCTAGTCTTCCACATGACGTTTTTTGATTAGCTGTATCTGGCTCAATGAATCGATCTTCAAGGTGATAGGCTGAGGAAGTGGGTTCATTGAGCCATTTTTCGATTATTTATTCAGCGATTGGATCGCGCTCTCCATACTTTGATAAACAGGCTCTGCCATCGCAGGGATACGATAAAGAATTGCACCTGCATCAACAATAGGAATATTTACGTCAAAGCCTAAGTCAGTATTAGCGATTTGCGCGAAAATGTCATAATGCGAAAGCATGTCTTCATTGATGTCTTTGATCATTACGGCATCGCAGGTCACTTGATAGCCGCGGTTGCTCAATTCGGTTTCTAAGGCGCTTTTGATTTGATGGCTTGAATTCACTCCTGCACCACAGGCTGCTAAAATTTTGATCATGATTGTACTCTCCTTAATAAAATTATTTTTTATCCTGCAAATTATGCAGAAATTTCCATGTTAAAGTGTTCCTCTAAAAACTGATAGATCGCTTCTGTTTCCTCAAGCTTGAAAAACGCACAGAGCTCAGCCTTATCGACTGAATTGATGAAATCCATGATATCAGCCAGCATACCGGCCTGTGCTTCACCGTTTTCGTTCAAAATCATAAATAAGAAACGGGCAGAGAGTTGCTCGCTAGGCGAGATCATATTGTGAAATGTGATCTCTTTGTTCAATTTGATTGGAATGATTCGGGTTGTTTTAACATATTCGCTTTCCGTATGAGGGATCGCTATGTCAGGCAATCCTTCAGAAACAGGAGAAAGATCCAAGCCAGTCGGATAATTTCTTTCCCGCTCTAAAAGATTCCCCAAAAAATCCTCAGTAACTAACTGTTTGTTTAACAGATCCAAATAAACTTCTTCGAAAACTTTTTCTTGTGTGTCCTGGTTGGAAACATAGGTTGTTTCTCTAAAAAAAAGCTTTTTCAAACAGAACAGCTCCTTTCTTAGTTTGTTTATGTTTGTTTACACGTTGAGTATAATCGCTTACATTTGCTTTGTCAACACAAAACGAAAATAAATAAACACATACTGTTGAAAAATGTTTGATAATGTTTTATTATAAGTGTGTGGAGGGACAACCTATGCTGAAAACAGAGCGTCAACAATCAATCTTGGCCATGTGCGATCGCTATGGGACGATCACAGTGAAGTTCATTCAGGAAGTATTAGATGTTTCTGATATGACCATTCGGCGAGACCTGGAAGAGCTCGCTCAAAGGAAGAAGCTGCTGCGTGTTCATGGCGGCGCACAGAAAATAAACAATCAGGAAGTTTTCACATCTTCTATAGAAACAAACGAACTTTCCCATAATGAAAAAAAGAAGCTGCATACCAGAGAAAAAGAGTATATCGCAAGAAATGCGGCGGCCTACATCACTAAAGAAGATGACACGATCTTCCTTGGTTCCGGGACGACGATTGAGTTGATGACTCAATACATCGAATCGTCTTCATTGCGGATTGTGACCAACAGTTTGCCGGTTTTCAATTTATTAAGTGAAACCAAACGATTTGAACTTTACCTGATCGGTGGACTCTACCGTGAAAAGACTGGTGCTTTTGTCGGTTCGATCGCCAATGAGGCAGTCCAGAAAATCGGGATCAAGAAGGCCTTTGTCGGTGTCAATGGTTTAAAAGGACCAGAGGTGTCCAACTTCAGTATTGAAGAAGGAACGCTGCAGAAAATTGTGTTGGACAATGCCGCTGAAAAATGTTTGGTTTCTGATGCGAACAAGTTCGATCATAGCGATTTTTATAATTTCTATGATCTGCGCAAGGTTGATGCACTATTTACGGATTCTACTCTTTCAGCAGAGCTGAAGAGTTATTATCAGCAATACACCAAAATTATTCAATAAAATAAGCAAGCTTTATTAGGAGGAGGAAATAGCAATGCGTGTAGTAATTGGTTCAGACAGTGATGGGATGAGACTCAAGGAAGTCATTAAGGAAGATCTGATCAATAAAGGATTTACTGTAGTAGACAAAAGTGAAACTGCTTCGGAGGATTTTGTGGAATCCACGTTGGCGATCGCCAATGATTTAAATGAAAACGAGGGCAGCTTAGGAGTAGCGATCGATGGTTATGGTGCCGGCAGCTTTATTACCGCGGTGAAGGTAAAAGGGATGGTGGCAGCGGAGGTCTCTGATGAGCGCAGTGCCTATATGACAAGGGAGCACAACAATTCCCGCATGATCACTCTTGGTTCAAAAATCGTCGGCGATGAGCTGGCACTAAACATCGTTCGAGAATTTTTACAGGCGAACTATGATGGCGGCCGTCATCAAATTCGGGTCGATATGCTAAACAAAATGGCGTAATCAGAAAGGATGAATAGAATGAAAATCGCAATCGGCTGTGACCACATCGTCACAGATACAAAAATGGCTGTATCAGATTTCTTAAAATCAAAGGGACATGAAGTATTGGATATGGGGACGTATGACTTTACTCGAACCCATTATCCGATTTATGGGAAAAAAGTCGGGGAAGCTGTAACCAATGGTGAAGCAGATTTAGGTGTTTGCTTATGTGGTACCGGAGTTGGGATTAACAATGCGGTCAATAAGGTTCCTGGGATTCGCAGTGCTTTGGTGCGGGACATGACCACCGCGATTTACGCGAAGGAGCAATTGAATGCTAATGTGATTGGTTTTGGCGCTCGAATCACCGGCGAATTCTTGATCTGTGACATTTTGGAGGCCTTTATCCAAGCAGAGTATCAAGAAACGGAAGAAAACAAAAAATTGATCGCTAAGATTGATCATGTCGAAAAAGCCAGCGCTGATCAAGCCGATCCGCATTTCTTCGATGAATTTATCGAAAAATGGGACCGCGGCGAATACCACGATTAAGAGGGCGGTTAAATGATTCTAACTATTACGATGAATCCTTCGATCGACATTTCCTATCCACTAGCAGAATTTAAGCTGGATACAGTTAACCGAGTGAAAAATGTTCGCAAAACAGCTGGGGGCAAAGGGTTGAATGTGACCCGTATCTTGAAACAATTAGAGGCCGAGGTGACTGCCAGTGGTTTGATCGGAGGATTTTTAGGAGAAGAAATCAAGAAAGAATTGGATCAGAATAGGATTTCTCATGACTTTTTACCGATCAGCGGGGAGACGCGGAATTGCATCGCTGTGCTGCACGAGGGGCAGCAGACGGAAATTCTAGAAAGTGGACCAATTATTTCTGCAGCAGAAGCGGCGAAATTTCTTCAGCATTTCGAACGCTTAGCGGCAAAAGCAGATATTATCTCTATTTCCGGCAGCCTGCCGGAGGGATTACCGGTAGATTTTTATAGCCGCATGCTGCAGGTATGTCGGGAAAAACCAGTGGTTTTAGACTGTTCCGGCGACGCTTTGAAGGAAGTACTCGCTGGTGAGGTCAAGCCTCGCTTGATCAAGCCGAACACCGAAGAGCTTGCAGGATTACTAGGTCGAAGTGTTTCTAGCGATGCGGCAGAATTAAAAGCGGCGTTGTCTGATCCGATGTTTGCGGGGATCGAATGGATCGTCGTTTCTATGGGTGGTGAGGGCGCGTTTGCAAAGCACCGCGATAGATTTTATCGTGTCAACATTCCTGAAATCACAGTGGCAAATCCTGTCGGGTCTGGCGATGCGACGGTGGCTGGTTTAACTGCGGCGCTTGAAAAAGAGCGGTCTGCTGAAGACGTGTTAAAGCAGGGCAACGTTTTAGGAATGTTAAATGCCGAAGAAGCAACAACGGGACACGTGAATCTTACCAAATATCACTCATTATTCGAACAAATTGAAGTAGCGGAAGTCTAATAGGAGGGCATGAAAATGAACGAAGAAAAGCGGCAATTTATCAAGCAATTATGCAATGAAGAGGGAGTGATCGGAGCGCTAGCAATCGACCAGCGGGGAGCATTGAAAAAAATGATCACGAAGTTCAAGGGCAGCGCTGCCGAAGAATCAGAGATCATCGAATTTAAGGAACTTGTCTCCTCTCAATTAACCAACTACGCGTCATCGATTTTGCTAGATCCGGAATATGGATTACCCGCAGCGAGTGTACGAGCAGAAACGGCCGGTCTATTATTAGCCTATGAAAAAACAGGCTATGACGCATCAACTCCTGGCCGGTTACCGGATTTATTATCGATCTGGTCAGTCAAACGCCTAAAGGAAGCTGGCGCCGATGCCTGCAAATTTTTGCTTTATTATGATGTGGATGAAGCAAAAGAAATCAACGATCAAAAGCATGCCTTCATCGAGCGCATCGGTTCAGAATGTCAGGCAGAGAACCTGCCATTTTTCCTAGAGCTGGTTTCATATGATGCGGATATCTCTGACGCAGGCTCGAAGGCCTATGCACTAAAAAAACCGCATAAGGTGAATGAAATGATGAAGGAATTTTCTGATCCGCGTTATGGTGTAGATGTTTTAAAAGTAGAAGTGCCAGTCAATATGAATTACGTTGAAGGCTACGCTGCCGGTGAAGTCGTGTATACCAAAGCAGAAGCCGCAAACTTCTTCAAGGAGCAGGCCGAAGCAACGAATTTGCCATTCATCTTTTTGAGTGCTGGTGTAAAAGCTGAGCTGTTCCAGGAAACGCTGCGCTTTGCAAAAGACGCGGGCTCAACCTTCAATGGTGTACTTTGCGGCCGTGCCACATGGGCTGACGGAGTAGAAAGCTATATCGCGGATGGTAAAGAAGCGGCGATTGAATGGATGAATACACAAGGACGTAAAAACATTGAAGAATTAAATGCGGTGTTGAAAGAAACCGCCACACCAGTGGAAATACTGACTGCCGCTTTGTCTTAAAAAGAAATTCCGGCTAATTTTATCAAATAAGACCCAGATACCTAAACTCTGGCAAAATGTCTGATAGAGACACTTTGCTGAAGGAGCTTTCGTGTCTGGGTTTTTCATGTGTCCAACAAACACCTCTTCGAAAGCTCCTTATTAATGAAAATGTGATGGTCGTACCATAAAAGGTTCATCCCAATCAATACTTTCGCGAAAACATTTTTTGTGCGAAAAAAATTCGCAATTCTTTTCGAAAGCGCTTATTATTTTGATGAAGGGGGTTGTTTCTTGTGAGTGATCGTAATCTAGAAATTTTACAGCAATTAATCAAGAAAAGAAGCATTCAGGAAGAGGAATTGTCTGAGCTGTTTGATCTTTCAGCGAGACAATTATCTTATAGTATTGAAGCCATCAATGAAAAATTGCTGGAGAATCAATTGCCTGTCATAGAAAAACGCCAAGGCTGCTACTATGCGAAAAACGCAGCTGCCGAGTATTTATCGATCCAACAATCGATTCGGGATATTGTTTTTTCTAAAGAAGATCGTGTTTTTTTACTTTTAATCATGATTTTGATTCGCACAGAGGAGTTGTCCTTGGATCATTTTTGTATTGAACTGCAAATCAGTAAAAATACTGCATTGACAGATATAAAAAGAGCCAAAGAGCTATTGGCGAAGCATCATCTAAGGATCGAATTTTCTCGAAAAAAAGGGTATGTCATTTTAGGAAGTGAGTGGAACAAAAGAATTGTGTTATTTCATTCCATCACTAAGATATATAAATACTATGGAGAAAAGGTCACAGAGGAGTGGCTGGAGGGCTCGAAAAAAAATCTGGAGCAGGTTAAGAACGATGTGCTGAAAATTGAGAAATACATCGGTGCCAAATACACCGATGAAGATTTTTATCCGCTAATTTATTTTATCGCGTCATTATTTACTCGCATTGAGCGAGGGCAATTGATCGATGGTTCAAGAATCAGCGAGCGTGATGAGATTGAACATACGAAAGAATATCAATCCCTATCTTATATAACTACTGATTTTCCAGAATTGCCTGAGGATGAAAAAATTTTTATTGCACTTCAATTATTGAGCTCAAATGTTCGTAACAAAGGAATGGTCTCAGAAAAAGAGCTGCCGCTGCTGGCGAATTCTTTATGGGAGTTTTTGATTGAATTTGAAACCAATACGTTTCTAGTCTTGTCTGATAAAAAGGACTTGCTGAAAAAGCTATTGAACCATTTTAAGCCGGCCTATTATCGGATCAAGTATGAGCTTTCAACGGAAAATGTCTTGTATGAAAAGATTCGGACAGAATACAAGGTTCTTCATGATTTTGTCTGTCGTTCGATCGGGCCGCTGGAAGAGTTTTTCGATACCGAAATCAGCGATGAGGAAATTGCCTATATTACTTTGTTTGTTGGGGGGCATTTGATTGGCAACGACCATAATGAGCTGGAAGAAAAAGTTGTGAAGGCGGTGATTTTATGTCCCAATGGCATCTCGATGTCCAAGCTGATTGAAAAAAATTTAAAAGAGCTTTTTCCTGAATTTTTATTCTATCCGACCAATTCAGTTCGTGAGTATAAAAGCTTTGTGTTGCCCCACGATATCGTATTTTCAACAGTACCGGTGGAATCAGAAAAGAAGGTTTATCTGATCAGCGAGATCCTCAATAAAGGGGAGCAGCTAAGATTGCGGCAGGATGTAATCAAGGATTTATATCAATTGGATTTTTCTGGAATTCGTTCGACAGATATTCTCGCTGTCGTCAAGCAGTACGTTCCTGTAAATAAAAAAGTAGAGGCAACGGTTCTTGAAGCATTGGATTCGCTTTTATTAGGTGAACAAAGCGGTCTGAATGAGGAGGATATGCTTGCTAAAAATGAGTTGTCGCAGGTCATTAAGGAAGAAAGCATTCTCTATATTGAAGAGGCGGTCTCGTGGGAAGAGATTTTGTGCAAAGCCAGCCAATGCTTGATTGACCAAGCAATCATTTCTTCGGAGTACACCGAGGCCTTATTAAAGGAATATCGCGATCAGCCAGCGTATATCGTGCTGAGGCAGCGGATCGTATTGCCTCATTTAGATCCCATGCTAATCGAACAAAAATTGGGTGTATGTTTTGTGGTGCTGAAGCAAGGAGTGCTGTATCAAAAGCAAAAGCTCCATGTAGTCGCTCTTTTGACAACACCGAATAAAACGAGTCATTTGACGATTTTGTATCACATCAATCGCATGGCAAAGGATGCTGAGTTCATTGAAAAGCTGATCGAATTAGAAGATGAAGGGAAAATAAAAGAAGCCCTTCAAGACTTTTCCTCCAATCAAGAGGAGCAATAAATAGAAAGCCAAATGGTCCTATACTATCAAAAACGATGGTGATAGGGGTGTTTGGCTTTCTTTTTGTTAAGTATTTTCCCAAAATACCTTAAAATCGTTAACTTTTTTTGTTCATCACAATCACCTGTCTCAAATGAACAATTTTTGGACAAAACGTCGATAGAATTAATGCTCTAAAGCATTTATGATTTAGTCAAGGAGTTAGCCGCTAACTCAAATAGTTATTAAAGGAGGAGGATTCATGCTAACGGATTATGTGAAGAAGGACTTGATTTTTCTTAACTTAATCGTTTCTGATCGAATCGAGTTGTTTAAAGAGCTTTCTGCTCTTTTTCTTGAAAAGGGATATGTAAATGAAGGCTTTTATGATTTTATCGTGGAACGAGAAGAAAATTATCCCACCGGATTAGATTTAGAGACACATACGGTTGCCATCCCGCATGGTGATTCAGCATTTGTCAAGCAACCATTCATTTCGATCGTTACGTTAAAGGAGCCGATCAAAATGAAGAAAATGGAAAATGCCGATGAGGAAATCAAGGTTGATCTATTCTTTTTCTTAGGTCTGAATGATGGCACGCAGCATTTGCAGATTTTAAAGCAGGTCATAGGAGTTATTCAACACGAAGAATTTGTTAAAAAAATTAAAGGGGTGAAGACATCTGAAGAAATGATGGATGTTATTAATGGTGTCACTGTAGGCAATTAAGAGGAGGAGATAGAAATGAGAAAAGTAACTATTTTAGTCGCATGCGGAAGCGGCGTCGCAACATCAACAGTAGCAGCGGATGAGGTGAAGGCATTATGTAAAGAGCACAATATTCCCATCAGCTTAAGTAAATGCAGTATGACAGAATTACCCACCCAAAGTCAGAATGCCGATATCGTTTTGACGACTAACAATTTCAAAGGTGAGCTGGCAGTGCCGGTATTGAGTATCATGGGCTTTGTCACAGGGATTAATGAGGCGAAGTTGAAGAAGACTTTAGTGGAAAAATTACAAGAAATTCAAAATGCATAAAAAAGGCACACTGTTCCGCTTTTGCCTGAGAAACGAAGCGGAACGGCATACCTCTATAGAACTTGTATTAATTTTAACATATTTGAGCTGAAAAGTACCTCGATGTACTTTTGGAAAACGCATAGATGAATTAGGAGCAGCTGGAGCTATTGAAGGGAGAATAAAATGGATAAATTAATTGAAATTGTACAGACCATCACGGGAATGGGTGCCTCAGCAATTTTACCGATCATTATTACTATTTTAGGATTGGTTTTCAGAATGAAGTTAGGAGATGCGGTCAAAGCAGGACTAACGGTTGGTGTCGGTTTTATCGGATTGACTTTAGTTGTCGGTCTATTGAATACATCACTGGATCCGGCAGTCGCGTATTATTCAAAGATGGGGTCAGGCTTTACGATCACTGATATCGGATGGCCAGCTGTTGGTGCGGCTTCTTGGATGGCTCCGTTTGCCGGCTTAGCGATCCCAATCGGTTTAGTATTGAATCTATTGTTGGTTCGTTTGAAATTAACCAAGACATTGAATGTCGACATCTGGAACTACATGCATTTTCTTGTGCCGGGGGCGTTAGCCTATTTCATCTTTGATAACTTCTTTATTGGACTCGCCGTGACGGTTGTTCTATCAGTTCTGGCTCTTTTTGTCGGCGACTGGGTGGCACCGATTTGGCAAGAATACTATGGATTAGAGGGCACGACTTGTACAACAATCATTCATACAGGCTGGACCTTTGTCGTTGCCTGGTTAATGAACAAGATAATCGATCTGATTCCAGGATTAAATAAACTGGACATCAGCTTGGAGGGTGTGAACAAACGGATCGGAGTCATGGGAGAGCCTGTGATTATCGGAACGATCGTAGGGGTTCTTTTAGGGCTGTTGACTCGTCAGGGAATTACCGAAATTATTCCAATGGGGATGGGCGTAGCCGGAGTCATGGTTCTGATGCCTAGAGTAGTAAGTGTTTTAATGGACGGCTTGTCGCCGATTGGGAAAGCGGCGAAGGACTTTATGCAAAAACAAATGGGTGAAGATGCTGACTTGAATATCGGGATGGATGTTGCCTTAGGGTTAGGAGATCCGACAACAACAACAGTTACAGTAATCTCGATTCCATTGGTGATGCTATGTGCGCTTGCATTACCAGGTGTGAAAACTTTCCCGATTGGTATCCTTATGTCGATTATTTATATGTCGGTTATGACTGTTATGGCTAGCAAAGGGAATCTGCTGCGATCGATCATCACAACTGTTTTGTTCTGCGTGATCATTCTCTATCTGGGGGGCTACGTGGCGCCTGGAGCTACAGAAATGCTGAATGGCGCGGGCGTTGGGTTGAAAGGACAAGGCACTGACTTTGTATTGACTGGTCCTTGGAGTATCCTGATGTACTGGCTGAGTACGATCTTTGGCTAGAGCAGCAGGACATAAGACGAAAAAGGAGAAGAGAGATGACACAAATTTTACCCTCGATTTTTGGTGCTGACATACTGCATTTACAAGACGAGATTGATTTTCTAGAAGCGGAGCAGACGGAGATTTTACACGTAGATTTGATGGATGGTAATTTTGTTTCAAATATCGCCTTTGGTCCCAATCAAATTGCGGCGATGAAGCAGCATTCTACAATGACCTTTGATGTTCACATGATGGTAGAACAGCCAAACGATCATCTGGAGGATGTGATTCAGACAGGGGCAGAAATGATTTCTGTTCACTATGAGGCGACGCCGCATATTCATTCGATTCTGCAGAAGATTCGTAAGGCGAAAAGAAAAGCTGGGGTGGTGATCAATCCTGGTACACCAGAGGCAGCATTGGAGTATTTGCTAGAGGAGATCGATTATATCCTGATTATGACTATCAATCCCGGACAGCCTGGTCAGACCTTCATTCGAAAAAGTTTGGAAAAAATTCGTAATACAAAAAAGCTGATCGGTGATCGCAATATTCTGATCGAAGTTGACGGCGGAGTGAATAAAGAGTTAGCCAAGCAATGTGCTGAAGCAGGTGCTGATTTAATTGTTGTTGGTGGTGCGCTGTTTTCAGAGGATAAAAAAGCGCGATATGAAGAATTAAAAAAAGCCGTCCAATGAAAAGAATCGAGAGCTGCTCATTTTCACTAGACAGAAGACTACAGTCATAGGAGTAATGATAAAATGGAAAATTTTAAAGGAAAAGTCGCGCTGATCACTGGAGGCGCGCATGGAATCGGCAAGGGGATCGCAGAAAAGTTTGCGGCAGCCGGCGCACACACGGTAATCGTGGATTATAATCAGGAAACAGGAACTAAAACAGCCGCAGAAATTTCGGCAAAATATGTGAAATCCCTATTTATCAAAGCAGATGTTTCCCAGCCTCAGGCATTGGAGGCTGCTCGTGAACAGGTGTTTGAAGTGTTCGGCCGGATCGATATTTTAGTGTTGAATGCGGGTGTTGCTTTTGCGAATAAGATGAATGATATTTCGTTTGAAGAATGGAGCAAGACCTTGAATATCAACTTGACGGGATTGTTCAATACAGTTAAGGCCTTTTATAATGATTTTTTGACAAATAGCGGAGCCATTGTTTATATCAGTTCGGGTTCAGCGCTGAGCGGAACCGGCGGCGGTGTTTCCTATCCAGCCTCTAAAGCCGGCGGCGAAGGACTGATTCGCGGATTAGCAAAGGAACTTGGACCTAAAGGTGTGAACGTAAATGCCATCGCTCCCCGTTTGATCGATACTGGTGAAATGATGCGGGTGAACTATCCTACACAGGAAAGCCTAGATGCCGTTCTCGAAAAGATTCCTGTTCGTCGTCTTGGTACGATAGAGGATGTTGCGAATCTTGCCGTTTTCTTAGCAGATCCGGCGAATTCATACATTCAAGGACAAACGATTTTAATGGATGGCGGCAGAACGATCGCCTAAAAGTAGAATCACAGAATCGGCTCACAAAAATGATGATAAGTCGATTCTGTTTTTTCCTTAATAATTGAAAGTAAAAACACAAAATACTTAACATTCGTAAAGTATTTTTTCGATTCGCTTAAAGTGTTTTATTGAATGAGACTAAATTTTAGGAGGGGAAACGTGAAGAATTATACGCTAGCGATTTTACATGAATTGACTCAAAATGCAGCGAAAATCGATGCGAATGAGACGGCGCAATTCATTGCTCAACTCAAAAAAGCCAGTCACATCTTTCTAAATGGAGCGGGACGTTCTGGAATCGCCATCCAGGCCTTTGCGAATCGATTGCTGCATCTTGGCTTTTCAGTAAGTATTGTGGGAGAGATCACTTCTCCTCATTCCAAACCAGGTGATCTTTTAGTCATCTGCTCAGGTTCTGGAGAAACCAGCAGCTTGAAAAGCTTAGCTGAAAAGGCGAAACAAAGCGGTGTGGATTTGGCATTGGTGACAATGAAACGCGCATCGACAATCGGCCGATTAGCAGATGTGGTGCTGGTCCTTCCAGGAACAACGAAGGAAGAAAACCAGCGTGGGGAGACCTTTGCGCAGCCAATGGGTTCAGCGTTTGAACAGCTGGCCTTTCTAACATTCGATGGCTTGGTAAAGAATTTGATGGACGCTACAGGCGAGACATCTGAGACCATGTTTCATCGACACGCGGATTTTGAATAGAAAGCTTTTGAGACGAAACTAGAAAAACTCTTTACCGTAAGCATAATAAGAATATAAAGCAAAACGACTATATACTTTCGAAATGGAAAGAATATAGTCGTTTTACTTTCATTTTGTTAAGTTTTTCTCAAAATGGCTTTCGGGATTATATGCTTTTTAGCCTTCAGCTTTTTTCGGCTATTTGGCGAAAATCTTGAAATCTTCACAAAAATAAAATGGACATTCATAAAGAAGCTGTACTATTCTAAAAAGAATAGGAACGATCATTTTATCCAATTGAGGAGTGAGAATAGATGCGTGTATTGGTAGTTGAGGACAATCGTGAATTGGCTTTGTCAGTGAAAAAGGGCCTGGAGCAAGAGAATATTTCAGTAGATCTAGCTTATGATGGTGAGCTGGGAGAAGAAAAGGCCTTCGTGAATGCCTACGATGGCATCTTGTTGGATTTGAATTTGCCTAAAAAGGATGGGCTAGAAGTTTTGCAGCATTTAAGGGAATCCGAGGTTGAAAGTCCGGTGATTATTATTACTGCTCGCGATGAGATCGAAGAGCGGGCGAAGGGATTAGATTTTGGTGCCGATGACTATTTAGTCAAGCCTTTTGAGCTATTAGAACTGAAAGCGCGTCTGCGGGCAGTTATTAGACGGTATCATGGCCGCGCGCTGCCGCAGATTTCGATCGGCGGGCTGATGGTTGATCCTGTTTCGCGCAAGGCTAGCTATCTGCAAAAGGAAATTTTATTGAAGCCGAAGGAATTTGATATTTTGCTGTGCATCGCGCAGCGTTATCCGGCCGTTGTCTCTTCTGAAGAAATATCCGAGCATGTCTATGATGAAGATTTTGATCCATTTTCATCCGTCCTGCGCGTTCATCTGGCTCGCTTGAAAAAGAAGCTGGCTGAAGCTGCGGAGAAAGAAGTCTTAAAAACGATCCGAGCAAAGGGGTATCAATTATGCGACTGAATTTTAAAATGACGATTACCATGCTGACGTTCTCATTGCTGGTAACCGGAGTGATTTTGGGAAGCTTTTTCTTTTTGCGAAACAATGTGGAAAGTATCAGCTTTGCTTCTGCGTTGGGTGAGAATGTTTATATCATGGGAGAAGAGGCGACGGTCCAGTCAAAAACAAACTTGGATGTCTCAGAGTCAAAAAACGGTGAAACTATGAACATTTCAATGCTGGACAAGGCTTATCGAGATGAGCTGTTCAAGTATTTACCGGCGATGGTGCTGGTGATTTGTTCGGCAGTTTTATTGCTGACCTTTTTGCTCTGGCTAGTATTACGCAAAATTTACAGCAATCAAATAGTGGCGATCACTCATGACTTAACGTTTATTGATCAATTGCCTAAAAATACCGTAAAAGATGAGGTGCTTAGTGAAGCCTTCAACAAATTAAAGGATAAATTTGACGGCCATCTGGAGGATTATCGCCGCTTGAATAGCTATTTGACCCATGAACAAAAGAATGCCATTGCGATTTTGCGCACTAATCTTGAAATTGAGCGTCAAAGTGCGAATCAAGGAAATCTAGCACTGTTAGATCGTTTAACCGACAGTATCGATGATATTTTGACCTTATCGAACAATACGAGTGATCTTGGAGAAGAGGTCGTAGATGTTTCTTTAGTCTGTGCAGAGGTTTGTGATGCCTATAAAAAGAATTACCCGAATCTTTTGTTTCAGTTTGATGAGGAGGCCTCCACGCTGATCAAAGGACGCGATCGTTGGATTTATCGCGCGGTTTCCAATTTGGTGGACAATGCGATCAAATATGGCGAGGGCAAGCTGGTAACCGTGACGATCACAAACCAAAACGAAAGTGTCATTATTGAAGTGAGGGATCAGGGAATTGGGATACCTCAAGAAAAACAGTCAGAGATTTTTTCCCATCACTACCGAGTCAACGGCTTGAAGCAAGACGGTTACGGGATCGGGTTGTCAGTGGTGTCCCACGTCTGTGATTTGTGTCGCGGGTTTGTTTACTTAGAAAGTATGGAAAAACTAGGTTCGACGTTTTATTTAAGTTTTCCTAGTGTGGGTTAACATTCAGTTAACAGAGAATTTGCTACGATACGCTCATAGGAGGAGAGAAAGCGATGATCATCATCCGACATGCTTGGCTAAATCTTAAGCGCAACCGCTTCAGTCACTTGAAGCTCAGCTGTTTCATTTTTCTGCTTACGCTGATTGTTTTCTCAATGCTGCAGATCTATCGAAGGGCGACGATTTATTTTACAGAATATCGCGATCAAGCAGCGACTGTCGTAAAGGGCGTTCAGGATTTAAATCAAACAGGACAAGCAAACAAATTGAATACAACCGATTATGAACAATTGAAACATTTGCCTTACGTAAAGAGGAGTCAACTAACCGGTCAAAGCATCATCTCATCGTCTATAGCCCAACCGACAGAGCAGGATCAAACAGCTGTTGGGTATTATAGCTTTTCGTCGGAGGCTAACAACGGAAATTATCTACCGGTGACGATGCTGGACGATGACTCTTTAAAAACACTTTTAACCGATAAAAAAGAACAGCTTCAGGGAACGGTCCCGCTGGAAAAAGGAACGTGTGTCATCAGCGAAGCATTGGCAAATGCCAATAAGCTCAAGGTGAATGATACCATCCAGCTCGGCGCAAAGGGCCAGGAGCAAAAGGTCAGAATCGCAGGAATTGCGAACTATTCAACAACGGAACAGCTGGCAACGCTCAATACACTGCTGATCAACTGGAAAACAGAAACGATGCTACAGAAAAATATCATGCAGCCTTTTTCCAGTGTGATGTTCCAATTGACCAGTAAAAAGGAAATAAAAAAATTTGTAAAAGACTTTAAAAAAATGGACTCTTTCAAAAACTATTCGCTGATCAGTCAGAGCTGGTCGCAGGGATTGCTTCAGACAACCAAAGACACGTTGGACTTACTGTTTAATGGGCTAATCGTTGCCTTAATTTTGGGAGTAGTTCTGATCGCTGCTGTTTATCAGTACCATATCAAACAGCGAAAAGATTTTTATACGCTGCACTTGATGGGGCTGGATCGCAGAGTTTTGTCCTTCAGCAGTTCGCTGGAATATCTGGTCATTGTTATAGTGATTGGTCTCAGTGCATTTTTTACTTCTCAACAGCTCAGCCGCTGGATCACGGGAGAATGGCTGCTCAAGCTTCAGAAGAACTTGGCCCAGCAGGAACCTTTTGTAGACTGGCTATTGCCTCATTTTGAGCAAAACGCTTGGGTGAGCTGGCAGAATTACGCTGGAGCATTCTTCTTAGGTGTTGGTCTGCTGATCATGCTTCTGCTGGTGAATTTCCGAATCACTCAGATCATTCGTGATCCGCTACAGGAGGTGGCCAGAAGATGACTGAATGGGTCTTAAAAAATGTTGAGTATCGTTATGAGCGTTCAGAAATAAAAACGCTGGACGGGATTCACGGAAGCTTTCAAACAGGAAAAAGCTACCAGATTTTTGGGAACCCAGGCAGCGGAAAATCAACGTTATTGGCTCTTTTTGCCGGCCTGGCGGTTTGCACCAAAGGCTCTCTGACAGTTTCAGGTCAGGAAATCGCCTCTCTTGAGCGAAACATTTACCGTGGCCGTGAGACGGCGTGCATCTTTCAAGCAGGAAGCTTATTAAAGGATTCCCCTTTAGCGAATCTGGAGATGGAAGTCTTGCTTTCTGGTGCCAAGCTTGAGAAGGAGCGGCTGAAAAGAATCCTGCTAGCTGTAGGGCTGGCGGAAAATCAGTTGAAGACTCCGACAAATCGATTATCAGAAAAAAATCGTCAATTAGTGGCCCTAGCGAAGCTGCTTGCTAAGCAACATGCCAAGCTGATTTTAATCGATGAGCCTGAAAAAGTGTTCAGCGAATGCGGAGTGCCAGTTGCCATGGAGCTTCTTAGAAACCACTGCCTACAGCAGGAAAAGTGTTTAATTTTTACCACTCAATCAACACAATCGGTCCAATTTGCGGATGAACTATGGGGTCTTAATGGAGGAAAATTACTCTTTATTAAGGAACAACACCCTTAGGCAAGATCTCGCTTTCCAACCATCCAAGTTCTTTAAATAGGAAGGATACGAAGATGAATTATTGGAAACGAGCGAAAAGTAGTATTTTTAGAAGCAAAGGAAAATCATTGATCCTGTTTGCGGTCATTTTTGTTTTAGGCAATGTGATTGCCGGAGCGATTGCGATTCAGCAATCAACGGCAAATGTTGAGAAAAAAATGAAGCAGCAGCTAGGAGCGACTGTCGCTCCCGAACTAGATTTGGATAAAATATTAGAACAAAATGAAAACGGAGAGGTTCAAGCCACCTCGCAGCATGAAAGCCTAAAAGAGGAAACAATCAAAAAAATGGGCAGCTCTCCATACGTAAAGGATTATGATTATAGCTATCTTGCGTACTTGACTGTAAAGAATTTCAAGACCTATGAGCTGAAGCAGCAGGGAGATATGCAATTCTCCACGCCGTTCAAATCAATGACCTTAAAGGGCAGCAACAGCACCGAGCCGATGGATTTCAAAAATAAGAAGGTCAAATTAGTCGATGGACGAATGCTGACAAAAGAGGAGCTGTCTGGAAAAAAACCAGTTGCTTTGATTTCAAAAAAGGTTGCGGATGAAAATGGCCTCTCGGTTGGCGATCAAATGGTATTGGATACGTTGAGTTTGGCACCAAAAGAAGACGGCACGATGGATTCGCAGGATTCGACTGAGCATGCTGTGAAAATCGTGGGGCTATTTGAACCCATCAAATTGGATAAAAAGAAAAGCGATGGACAGAGCGGTCAGGAGTCCATGAATCAGCAGATTACCGAGATGGAGCTGTATAACACGGCTTTTGTTTCCAACGGTCTCGTTCGAGAAGTCAATAAAATCGAAGCTGAGAACCTGCCGGCTGAATCGCAAAAGGAAATGAGCGAGGAAGTAGCGCCGATCTTCACACTGAAATCACCAGATGATGTTGATGCCTTTAAAGCAGAAATCAAGCCGTTACTGCCGAGTGGATACAAGGCTGTCGCTTCCACTGATGAATTTGACAAAGTAGGCGCCAGTGTGAAGCGTCTTTCTAAAATTTCTGGTTATGTAGTACTATTGGCCGTTTTGGCTTCATTATTGATCATTTCACTAGTAGTCGTACTCTTCATGAAGGATCGTCGCCATGAATGGGGGATTTATCTATCCTTAGGCGAACATCGAAAGAATATCATGAAACAGGTGGTTGCTGAATTA
Source organism: Candidatus Enterococcus murrayae (assembly GCF_017315985.1). GTDB lineage: Bacteria > Bacillota > Bacilli > Lactobacillales > Enterococcaceae > Enterococcus_A > Enterococcus_A murrayae. Next base: position 100,070 of record NZ_JAFLVR010000020.1, read on the forward strand.
TTAGTCATCAGTGTTGCCGCATTGTTGATCTCTCTTATATCGGGGAATGTTTTAGGAAAAATGGTTTCGGAATCCTTGATCGCCGGCGATACGCTGGATCAAGCGGCCCAAAATGTCGGAAATCAAATGATTTCGATGAGCGGGGTATCTGTTTTAGGCTCGTCACTATCGAATCAGGACGTCCTAAGCAATTATGAAGTACGTTTTACCTTACCGTATATCGCCACTTTCTTAATTGCCGGTATTGGTACAATTCTATTGGCCGCTATCTTACCATTAACCTATGTAATGCGGCTTAATCCTAAGAAAATCATGATGTAAAGGGGTATGACAATGACAATTTTAGAAGCAAGAGAGTTAAGTTATTTCTATCAAGATGGTGGAAAGCAGCGCATGATTCTGCAAGACACGTCAGTGAAATTTGAAAAGGGGCGCTTTTATACGATCTTGGGCGAATCAGGTTCAGGCAAAACCACCTTTTTATCGCTGATCAGTGCATTGGATACGCCCAGCTCCGGTGAAATCTTATATAACGGAGAAGACATTAAGAAAATCGGTCATGAACGCTTCCGTCGGGATGATGTCAGTATCATTTTTCAAAACTACAATTTAGTTCCATATTTGACGGGATTGGAGAATGTTTTGGTTGCGATGTCGATCACGGATAACGAAATGCCGAAGGACACGATTGAGATCGCCTATAATCTTTTGGATTATATCGGAATTAATAAGGCCAAGGCGGATCGTTTGGTAAACCAGCTTTCCGGTGGTGAACAGCAGCGGATCGCGATTGCCCGTGCTTTGGCGACCAATGTGGACATTATCCTAGCCGATGAACCGACAGGAAATCTGGATGTGGGGATGGAAGAAGAGATCGTAACGATTTTTAAGGAATTGGCTGCCATTCACAATAAATGTGTGATCGTGGTGACCCATTCAAGAGAGATCGCGGAACAATCCGATGAGACCTTCTATTTAAATCAAGGTGAGTTGTTGCCGTATGAGTGATTTTCTATCGAACTTCAATGGCGATAATTACGATCGTCGAAAGGAAGAGAAGGAGCCGCGCAAGGAGCTGCCTAAACAAGAAAAGCAGCCGCCACCAAAAAAAGCCCCTTCCTTAGAGGAACGAAAAGAACCGCCTGAGGCGCAAATAAAGCGAAGAAATCCTGGATTGAAGGACAGCATCGATCCTTCCTATCAAAAACAAAAAAAACGGAAGCAGCGCTTGATAATTTTGGCAGTTATTGCGGCGTGTGTGCTGCTAGGGGTGTTCTATTATCAGCAGACACACGTTAAAGTGCCAAATTTCATCGGAAAGAATCTGACGGATGTTCAGGTTTGGGCAACAGAGAACAAGGTGAAGCCTAAGATCAAGCAAATTTACGATCGAGGGAAGGATGCCAATACGATTTTGTCTCAAGAAGAAAAAGCCGGTTCGCGTGTTAAAAAGGGCGGTGTGTTGAATGTGACCAACAGCTTAGGCGCGGATCCCGATGAAAAGCTGCCGCTTCCGGATTTTATGAAAATGAACAAGCAGCAGGCAGAGAGATGGATCAAAGAGAACAAAGCGGAAAATCTTTCCTTGATTGAAGAATACAGCGATACTGTTGAAAAAGGCCGCCCGCTTCGAGCAGAGATTGCTAACGCAGAGGTAACGCCAGAAACCTATAAACGAAAAGATGCGGCCAAGGTTTATTTTTCAAAAGGAAAGCAGACGTACCAAAAAGACATCAAGGTACCGGATTTTCAACGGAAGCCGCGTAGTGAGGTGGAAACCTGGGCGAAGAACAATGAAATCGATTTGACCTACGAGGAAAAAACCTCCAATGAAATACCCGCAGACAGCATCATGGAGCAAAGCATCGCAAAAGATGAAAAGATCGCGAAAAAGGATAAAATGAGCGTGACTGTGTCCTTAGGTAAAGGCTATGTTGTTCCGAATTTCTCAGATTACAGCTTGGAAGATGCTGGTACTGCTTTGGAGGGTGTACAGGTGCAGGCAAAGGGCGTTTATACAGAAAACCTGCCATATGGTCAATTAGTCTCACAAAGTGTTGAAGCGGGAAAGGTCCTGAGTGCGAAGGATGATTTAACGATCAAAGTTTACTATTCTTTAGGCCGTCCCTACATGAAGGATTTGCGAGGAACAATGGTGGAAGGCGGACTGCAGAAATACTTCCACGATGAATTCCAATCAAAAGGAGCAAATATCAATTATGTCATTCGCCGTGTAGACTCTGATCAGCCTAAAGGGACTGTCGTGGGAATGAGTCATTTCAGTGATTATATTCCGTTGAATCTGACTGTTTCGATCGACATCAGCTTAGGCAATCTAGGATCAGCGCCGACTAGCTTCCCAAACAACAATAATGGAGGCGGAAGCGACAGCGGAGAGAATCAAGAAACCCCTAGCGAATAGGCGCAGATCGTAAGAAGATATATTATTATTGCCGAAAAAAGAAATAAATTTTATAAACCCATTCAATAGTTTTGTGAATGGGTTTATTTGTGTTCGTCTAAACATAATTATTTGTGTTATAATAGGAATTATATTAATATTAAATCAATCATAAATATCATTTATTTGTTTTTGTAAAATGGAGGATTTATAAATGGAAGGAACAACAGAAGAGCAAGATCGAATTCGCCGAGGGACGTTGCTAATTTCAGTATTGCTGCTATTGAGCAGTGTGGGAGGCTATTTCGTTTATCAGCATTTCTACCAGCCGGAGCTGCAGGTAACATTTGTCAGCAGAAAAGTTTTGCCGGAAACAGGCACACGAAAAAAAGAAGCCGAGAAATCTTCTGAAGAGACCAAAAATTATTCAGAAATAAAAGTAAATCAGTCAAGCAAAAAAACAGTTAAAGAGCTGGAGCAAGACCCATTGAAGGCACCAGCATCATTGTCTGGAGAGCATTTGAAAAAGAAAACTCCCGCTGACTCTCGATTAAGGGTGTTCAGACTGAGTGATAAAATAGAGGTTTTACCGTAAGTAATTAAATGACTTATTTCAGAGTTTAAAACAATAGATAGACAAGCTTTCTGAAATAATTCCCTCTGTTGTAGAGGAACATAAATAAAAGAAAGCGTTGACACAGCAAAAATCATCCTTTACAATGAGGGTGAGAAAACTTAAATCAAAGCAACGGTGGTAGTTGCTGCTTTGAGTATGTTACTGATTGTGCAGGCAGAACTCAAATTACCTTAGGATAAATACACTATCCTTAGGTAATTTGGGTTTTTTTGTTTGAAAGGAGGGAAAGCATGATAATCAGTCAAATTTTGAACAACAATGTAGCTATTGTAAAAAAAGGGAGCAATACCCAAACACGTGGAAATGAAATTATCGTTTACTCGAAAGGAGTCGCTTTTAAACGAAAAGTTGGCGACAGCATTAAAGAAAAAGACATTCAAAAAACATACGTACTAGATTCACATGATAAATTGGAGCATTTCAGCTATTTACTTTCAAACACCAAAGATGAATACCTACAGATTGTAACCAAGACAATCGAATATGGTGAAAAAGTCATTCAGAAGAATGTTTCCGATTATCTCTATCTGGCGTTGCTGGATCACATTGATTTTGCGATAAAACGATTGCAGAAAGAACAGATCGTTAAAAGTCCACTAGATTGGGAGGTTCGAAAGTTTTATCCAGACCATTATAAAATTGGACTTTATGCTGTGAAATTGATTGAAGAAGCAACTGGCATGGCTTGTCCAAATGAGGAAGCAGTTTCTGTCGCGTTACATTTTATCAATCTCCAAACAAAGGGTAGTGAAGAGGATAATATGATGCGAATGATGGAAACTGTACGTGACATTTTATCCATTATTAAGTATCACTTCCGATTAGATTTTGAAGAGGAAAGTATCAATTACATTCGTCTAGTCACTCATCTCCAATATTTCATTATACGGATGTTTAAGAATGAGGCATTTACGTCAAATGAGACTGAGCTCAATCGACAAATTCGTAAACTTTATCCAGAAGCTTATAGCTGTGTGAACAAAATACGCATTTATGTTAGAGACGCATTTGAAAAGGAGCTTTCTGATGATGAAGAAGCCTATCTGATGCTTCACATTCAGCGTGTTACAAAACGAGAAGAGGGGAACTAAAATGAACTATCAAGAATTTTGCCACCAGCTGATCGAGTTGGTCGGCGGCAAAGAAAATATTCAAAGTGTAACGAATTGTATGACGCGTTTACGTTTTAAATTAAAAGATCGCAGTATTGCCAAAACCGAAGAAATCAAGGATTTGCCAGACGTAATCGATGTAGTTTCTAATGATGTAGCTTATCAAGTGATCATCGGAACACAGGTCCAAGATATTCGTCCGGAGATGAATCAAATTTTGGGTTTAAGCGGAGAAAACGTTAAAAGTGAATCTGGTGAAAAAGAAAAATTTGTTACGATGGCCTTGCGCATTTTATCTGAAGCAATGGGTCCAATCCTAACTCCGATAATGGCTGCCGGTTTGTTGGCCGGAATTTTATCACTGATCTCATTGTCCGGATTAGTATCAGCAGAAAGCTCCACCTATCTGATTTTAGATGCGATTCGCCAATCTGTGTTTTTCTTCCTACCAGTTTTGATTGCGATTTCATTTAGTCGTCAATTAGGTGTGAATGAGTATTTGGCGGTCGTAATCGCGCTGACACTGATGTCCGAGTCTATCAACGGTGCGAAAGGGTTAGATTTTCTTGGGCTAAAATTACCTGAGACAACCTATTCAAACTCATTCTTCCCGATTATTCTGAGTATCATTTTCATGAAGTACTTAACGAAAGCATTGGAGAAAATCATTCCCAAAGCACTGCAATACTTCTTTAATCCAGTCCTGATACTGATTATTACTTTACCAATCACCTTGATTTTATTCGGACCATTGGGAACGTATATTGGTGATGGTTTAAATTTCGTTTTTGACTTTATTGGAAATACATTTGGAAGCTGGAGTGTCGTGATGTTGTATGCGGCTTTGCAGCCGTTCCTGATCACAATTGGAGCAGGAAACTTTATTATTCCGATCTTTATGAACTCTTATGCAACATTAGGCTACGATCCGGTCTTTACTGCTGCATGGATTATTTCAGATATTGCTGTATGTGGTGCGGTTATGGGCTATTTCTTCCGCTCGAAGGACAAAAAGCAAAAGCAGCTATTTGGTACAACTGCCTTTAGTGCTTTCATGGGTGTAACTGAGCCAGCTATTTATGGGGTATTTGTTAAATATCGTCGTCCCTACATCGCTGTAATGATTGGCGGGGGGCTAGGAGGTTTATTTGCCGGGTTAATGAAAGTCGTAGGTTACGCTCCTGTTGGTTTGTTTGGTCTTGCTTCATTTATTGGAAAAGACAATTACTCAAACTTTTATATGATGGTGATTGCAGTCATTATTGGTTTTATCGGCGCAGGAATCGCGGCATTTGTTTTAGGTATTCCCGATGATGACAAAGTAAAAGAAAAACAGGCAGTGTCAGTTGAAACAGGAGAAGAAGCAGTTACAAAATTATTAGTTAAAGCACCTGTCAAAGGAACAAATGTCGCATTGAGCAAGGTCAATGATAAGGCTTTTTCTTCATCTGCTTTAGGAAAAGGCTTAGGAATCGAACCTGAGGAAGATACGATCTATGCACCTGTTGATGGGGAGGTCGTAAGTTTATTCCCTACCAATCATGCGATCGGAATCAAAACGGAATACGGCGTTGAGATATTGATTCATATTGGCATCAACACAGTCGAGCTGGATGGAAAACACTTTGAGTCATTTGTTAAACAAGGCGATAAAGTTTCAGCAGGGGATGCCATTTTGAAAGCGAATATGGCCGAAATCAGAAATGCAGGGTATGATCCAGTCGTAATTACGGTCATTACGAATACAGCAGATTATTTAGATGTTTTACCATCAAATGATCCGAGCTTGAATAACGAAGAGGACTGTTTAACAGTCGTAGTCTAAATAATGGAGGTTGAGAACGTGACAAAATTATCTAAAGATTTTTTATGGGGTGGCAGTATTGCTGCTCATCAATTAGAAGGTGCTTGGCAGGAAGGCGGTAAAGGACCCGCAATAATGGATTTTGCGACTTCAGGATCTGCCACGACACCAAGAGAATATACAAAAACGATTGAAGCTGGCAGACAATACCCTTCTCATGAGGGAATCGATTTTTACCATCGTTACAAGGAAGATATTAAACTCTTTGGCGAAATGGGGTTTAAAAGCCTGCGAATTTCGATTGATTGGTCACGGATTTATCCGAACGGAGATGAGGATACACCCAACTCGGAAGGTTTAGCCTATTATCAAAGTGTAGTGGATGAATTATTAAAGAATGGAATTGAACCGATCGTGACTATGTATCATTTTGAATTGCCGATGAACTTGGTAACTAAGTATGGTTCATGGAAAAATCGTCAGGTGGTTGATTTCTATTTGAGATTTGTGGGTACGATGGTTAATGCGTTAAGGGGCAAGGTCAAATACTGGGTGACCTTTAATGAAATGAACCATATTGATCCGCAAACAGAAGCTTCGGATATGTTTACCTATATTTTGGCAGGATTAAAATATAGTGAATTAGAGGGAAATAAGAAAGAAATCTTGGCACTTTTGGGTTATAACATGACCTTAGCTAGTGTCAAAGCAACGAAACTGATCCATGAGATCGATCCAGAAAGTAAAGTCGGCTGTGTATTTGGGATTACTCCGACTTATCCAATCAATTGTGATCCGATCAATGTGTTGAATGCTTTTAAAGAAATGGATCGTGATTTTTATCAGATCGATGCTATGTGCAACGGGGAATTTCCAGCGTACAAATTAAGAGAATATGCTGATATGGGTATTGAGATTGGATTTACGGAAGAGGATAAGCAGGCTTTTACGGAAGGTAAGCTTGATTTTATTGGAATGAATTATTACATGAGCGCTGTTGCGATGTATGAAGGCGGCGAAGAGGATGAAGGATCGTTATTTGGTGGTGTACAAAATCCATTTCTTGAAAAAAGTAAGTGGGGTTGGGGGATTGATCCAATCGGCTTAAGATACTTGTTGAACTATACTTATCGCCGGTATGGATTGCCGATCATCATTTGTGAAAATGGTCTAGGAGCAGCGGATGAGGTTGGATCAGACGGAGTGGTTCATGATGATTATCGGATTGATTTTTTACAGAAGCATTTAAGTGAACTGAAAAAGGCTGTAGAGGAAGACAAAGTTGATTGTTTTGGCTACTTGATGTGGGGACCGATTGACCTAGTGAGTGCGACGACTGGGGAGATGAAAAAACGCTATGGGTTTATTTATGTCGATAAACACGATGATGGGACGGGTGATTTATCTAGAAAACCTAAAGATTCGTTTTATTGGTATCAACATCTGATCGAAACCAATGGGGAGGAGTTATAGAAATGAAAAAAGTATTCGGTACATTGTTGACTTGTTTGTTGGGACTTACATTGATGGGTGGATTTTTAAAAGGTCAGGAAGCAGAAGCAGCAAAGAAAAATGATGAAATCACGATCTATCTGATTCGTCACGGGAAGACTTTTTTCAATACAACTGGGCAAGTACAGGGCTTCGCGGACTCCCCTCTGACGGATAAAGGAATCAGCCAAGCGAAAAAGTTGGGAACTGGTTTGAAGGATATCAAATTTGATTTAGCGTATTCCAGTGATTTAGGTCGCCAACGCAATACAGCGAAGCTGATTCTTTCAAAAAGCGATAAGAAAAAGCCAGTGTTGAAAGAACATGATGGCTTTAAGGAATGGAATTATGGCGGGTATGAAGGCAAGACGGACAAGGAAATGTGGGAACCCATTTTTGAAGCAAATGGGTTAAAGCTGGATGAAAACTGGTCAGACTATGAGAAGTTAGTCGAAAAAATCGGTGACGACGGGATTGCCAATGCAATCGCAGCAAATGATCCATTAAAAGCAGCGGAAAACTATGATGAAATTACAACTCGCGGGAAAGCTGCAATGAAAACTGTGATCAAAGACGCAAAGAAGGCAAAGGCTAAAAATGTCATGGTGGTTTCCTCCGGCAGTATGATCCCAACGATTTTAGAACTGCTTGTTCCTGAAGAGTACAACGGAGAGATTTTAGATAATTGCAGCGTGACCACGTTAACATACAAAGACGGCAAGTACACGTTAGATAAAGTCGGTGATACACAGTATATTGAATAAAAAGAGTACGAACTGAAAAAGCTTAACAAAAATAAAGAGAAACGCTAATAAACTTTCCATTTTTAAAGTTTATCGGCGTTTCTCTTTTCTTATATAAAGTATTATGGTTTATCGCTTTATTTTTCTTGCCTAACGCAAATTAGAAAATGCACCGAATTTTGTCATTAATTCGTCAAATCCAGGAACGGTTTCTTCCCGATTCCAATCTCGCTGCAATTCACACGCCAGCTGAGCGATGGAGGTTAATTGAGCCCCTGCCTGTTCGACACGCCGCAGCGCAGTTTCATGGGCGATTGGCGAGGTTCCGCCAACAGCGTCAACGATCGGATACACTTCATAGCCCTCTTTTAAAGCATCCAATGTTGGGAAGGTCAGACAGGCCTCTGTCCATAAAGCAAGGATCAGGATTTTCTTCCGACCAGTAGCTTTGATGGCTTCATTGTATTCTTTATCCTCCCAAGCATTGATCGAGCTGCGGTCATACGAGGGGACATCTTCGCCGACAGCCTTTTTCAATACAGGGATCGTATCGGTATTCCAGCCCTTTTCAACATTGACCGTCGAAAGAACAATTGGGATATGATAAAGCTTGGCAAGTTCGATAACAATCTCCGTATTGCGGATCAGTTCTGAACGATTCATGGAATTGATCGAGTTGATTTGAGTTGGCTGGTAATCAATTACAGTCAATACAGTATTTTCTGGTGAAAGCAATTCGTCTTCCGTTCTTTTTGCATAGCTAGTCATTCTATCCACTCCTTTGATCTAATGCCCACATTGTAACGCGGAATAGAAAAAATCACGAAGATTTCGTTTTGGTATGACTGGCTAGTTTTTCAAGAAGGAGCGTACCGGCGTTAGAGAAAATCTGTTTCTTTTTCCAGATAATATTGATTCTGGCGGTTAGGGCTGGTTTAAGCGGAACAAAAACCAAGCCGCTATCCTTTGTATTAATAATTCCATCAATACAAAAGGCCACAATGTTTCCTTCTTTGACTAATAAGGAGGCATTATAAAGCAGATTATAGCTGCCGGCAATTTTGAAATGACTCAGATTTTCTCCCAGCCATTCTGACAGCTGATTGTTCACGAGTGTTTGATTGGAAATCAATAATGCGTGATCGGTCAAGTCCTTGGGTGTCACAAAAGCTTTAGAGGCTAAGGCATGATTCTCATTAATAAGGATGCCCCAGCGATCAGAAATCGGGAGTGGGAGATACTCATATTTTTGTTTTTCCACCGGATCAATCACCAGACCGAAATCCAACAGGCCCATATCAATTTTATCCTTAACATCCTAATCACTCCCATAGTTATTATCGATAGTTAGCTATGCAATATAAGTATTATTCATCGCAAGTATAACGAAGTATACTAGATTCAGCAACTAGAGGAGGAATGAGACGATGAGCAAAGAGGAGCTGTTAACCCAGATCCAAGGAGCGGAGATTTTGCCTGGCTCCGACCTCTATGAGGAGATTCATGTGCTGAAGGCCGACAATGAGCGGCTCGTTATGGAAATGAACGGAAAATATCATACGCCCCAAGAGGTCCGTGCGTATTTAGAAGAGATCACCGAGAAGAAAATCGATGATTCTGTGACGATTTCTCAGCCTTTTTATACGGATTTCGGCAAGCATATTTCATTTGGCAAGGACATTTTCATCAATCAAAATGTCACCTTTGTTGATTTGGGCGGTATTGCGATTGAAGATCATGTCTTGATTGGTCCAATGTGCCGGATTATTTCCGTCAATCATTTGATAGATCCGAAAAAACGCAGAGGAGTAACCGCGGCATCAGTCAACATTGAAGAAAATGCTTGGTTAGGGGCAAATGTCACCGTTTTGCCAGGAGTAACGATTGGTAAAAATGCGATCGTTGCTGCGGATTCAACCGTTACCAAGGAGGTCCCTGCGAATGTGATTGTAGCTGGTACACCGGCTAAAGTTATTAAGGAAATCTAGTTTGCGAAAAGAAGTGAAACAAAGGTTCGTTCATAGGAGGGATGAGAGTGAAGTTTTTGCGAATGCTGCTTGTTATCGGCTTGCTTTGGAGCGGTCTTGCCATATTGTCCGCCTGCTCTGCAACAGAAAATTCCACCTATGATCAATCAACCGAGAGGACTAAAGAGGAACGTGTAGACATGCTGCGACTGCAGGTGAATGGGAACGAACTGCAAATAGAATGGGAAACGAATCCAACCGTAAAAAAGCTGCAACAACTATTGCCGAAGAAATTCACGATGCAGGATTTGCATCAAAATGAAAAATATTATGACCTGCCTGAAAACCTTCCTAGTGAGGCCAAAAGAGTTGGCAAAATCGAAGCAGGAGACATTATGCTTTATGGAGAAAGGACCCTTGTGGTATTCTATCAGTCCTTTGATACAAGCTACTCTTATACTAGAGTTGGCCGGATCGTCAATAATCAACAGCTGATTGAGCAGCTAGGAAACGCTCAAGTAGAAGTCGAAAGAATCAATTAAGAAAGCAGGGAATAAATGTGTTAAAAGAAACCTATACATTAACAAACGGAGTCAAAATACCAAAAATTGCCTATGGAACATGGAAAATCACGAATGACCAAGTAACTGAAAAAGTCTTAGAAGCGATCGAAGTAGGCTATCGTCATATTGATACTGCACAGGCCTATGAAAACGAAGAAGGCGTAGGAGCCGCAATCAAAGCCAGCACTCAGCCGCGAGAGGAGTTGTTTATTACAACGAAGCTTGCTGCTGAAATCAAGGATTATGAAGGTGCGGTCAAGGCCATCGATGACTCACTAAGAAAACTAGACTTGGACTATATTGATTTGATGATCATTCACAGTCCGAAGCCATGGGTAGATTTCCAAGGCGACAATCATTATTTTGAAGGCAATTTAGCCGCTTGGCAAGCGTTAGAAGAAGCCTATCAGGCTGGAAAGCTGCGAGCGATTGGTGTTTCCAATTTTGAAGTGGTGGACTTAAAGAATCTATTAGAACATACTACGATCAAGCCAATGGTGAATCAAGTGCTCGCCCACATTGGCCAAACACCCTTCGAGGTCATCGATTATTCTCAAGCAAATAACTTGCTGGTAGAAGCCTATTCACCAATCGCCCATGGTGCAATGCTTCAGAGTGAAACGATTACAGCTTTGGCGAAAAAATACGAGGTATCGATCCCGCAGCTGGCTATTCGCTACTGCCTGCAATTAGACCTTTTACCGTTGCCAAAAACGCAGAATCGCCAACACATGGCTAATAACGCGGATGTTGATTTTCAAATTTCACAAGAGGATATGGAGACGCTGAAGGCGTTAAGTAGTGATTTTGATTACGGAAAAAACAATGATACGCCTGTTTTTAAAAAGGTATTAGGCGATCGAAAAGAATAATGATAAAAGCGAATGACTTTACTACTTTCGATTATGAAAGTAATAAGGCCATTCGCTTTCGTTTTGTTAAGTATTTTTCAAAATGACTTTAATTCTGTTATGTTTTGTTCTATAGAATACTTTTTTTAATTGACGGATCAATGATGTCTTCTAGACAGAATGTGTGATTCTCATAGGTTAATATAAATATCGCACAATTTGGAAACGAACGAATGAGGTCGGCTTCATCGCCTTGCCAGATCGTTTGAAGAAAGCTGATGCAAGCTCCATTATGAGACATCACCAAGACATTTTGGTGATCCTCCTGCGCCATGATTTGATACAGCGCAGTAGTCATTCGTTTTTGGACCATCGCCATGGATTCGCCGCCGAATTGCAGATAAAAATTCTCAAAATATTCCTTTCCCTGCGGTTGTAAAAATTGCTGCTCGCCCTCGAAGGAGCCAAACCCCATCTCCTTCAGTTCTTTCAAGCGTTGGTAGCTTTTATTATTCGTTATGATCTCCAAGGTGTCACAAGCACGTTCTTGAGTAGAAGAGTAGAGGTGATCAAATTGAATCCCATTTTCTTGAAAAAATTCTCGTGCTTGGTGGGCCTGCACGATCCCTTTTTCGGTCAAAGGCGAATCACAGGCGCCCTGAACTTTTTTTAATTGGTTAAAAAGTGTTTCTCCATGCCTCATTAAGAATAGCTGCTTTTTCATTTTTACCTCCAATTTATCGATTCGTTAAATACTATCAACGTCAATTTGAGAATGCACCCTCTGTTTTTCCAGAAGTGCACGGTGATTGATTAGGTTTACATAAAATAATTATTACAAAAAGATAGACCTGTCAACATCTTTGGCAGGTCCATCTTGCACTAATAGCTGAGCTCAATTCTAGCTGTAAAATAGTTTGAAATCAATATCCTGTTCATGATTACCAAATTTTTTCCCGTAGATTGTACAGCCGCCAACATTGGCAGCATCAGATTTGACTTCGATCCGCAAAGTCCAAAGCTGGGTGTCTGATGAATGAAAGTCACTGATTTTGGTGGCAGACAAGGGCTCACCCTCCATGTAAGTTCCATGGTCCATTATTCGAATCGTTTTAAGCAGTCCGTACTGATTCAAATTATCTGGATACCAGGAGGGATTATTTTTTCCGCGAGTATCAGAGAAATCTCCAGGTGAGGTCCATGTTCCCAAGTCCTTCCCATTTAGTGAAAAAGAGATATCGGATGGCCAGTTATTGTTTGAAAAAGGAAATTCGGAGGCGATCTCCATGGAGATTTCCAACATTTCCAGCTTTTGATCATCCTCTAATAAATTAGGAATTTGATATTCGATGTAGCCTTGGGTAAACCAGAGAATTTGAGCATTCATTCTTGAAGGATCCATAAAATATTTTGGATGGTCATTGATCCCAATGAAATCCTCTGAAGTAGCTAGACCACAGGGGGGAACAATCGAAAAATTTGTGTATTGACCAATCGGGATCGACGTATCAAGTGTATTGTAGGCCGTGTAGATTTTTTTTGGAAAATTTATCGTAATAGAATCGACCTTCAAGCTAGAAACTTTTGAGCGGCCCAGACGATCGGTAGTGATAAGACCGGCGTTTTCTAGTTTTTTTATGTGCATGGTCACGATTGCACTGCTGAGTCCAAGCTCCGAAGCGACTTCTTTTACACTCATCTTCTTTTTAGAGAGCAACTGAATAATAGTTAAACGAACCGAACTGGCTAGTGCTTCATAAACTGGAAGAGAATCTTGAGTAATATCTAGCTGCATAAAAAATCTCCTTTGAATTAACGATTACCTTAATTATACAATTTGAAAGCGAAAAATCAATGGGATAAAGTTAATAAAAACATTAATCAGGCAATGGATTTGTAATTTAGATTAATAATTTTATGTTTGACTTTAGATATTTATTGATCTATGATGGGAATGTAAAAGAAAAGCGCTTTCTATTTACTTGTTTGATTAATGTAAATGTTAAGGGAGATTATTATGGTAAACAATCAAAAAAAGCATTTTTGGAGTTTTGCTGGAAGTCACTTTGCGTATTTCTTCTCTTGGGCTGTTGTCTATGGCTATCTGACCTTATGGTTGGAGCAGGTCGCCGGATTAGGAGGAACAGCGGCTGGGCTGTTGTTTTCGGTTATGGCGGGAATCTCTTTGGCCTTTCAACCAATATTCGGGATTCTTTCTGACCGTTTGAAGTTCAAAAAGACATTATTAGCCGCTATTTCGCTCAGTGCGATCTTTATCGGACCATTTTTCCAATGGCTGATGCTGCCATTGTTGGAAATCAATTTATATCTAGGCATCTTAACGGCAGGATTGTATCTGAGCTTTGTTTTAAATGGCGGTGTTGGTGTCATTGAACAATACATCGAGCGTGCAAGCTGGGTCAACAATTTCGAATACGGGCATTCTCGCATGGGCGGTTCGCTGGCTGGAATCGTAGCGACGTTGATTGCCGGCAGACTGTTTGTTTGGAATCCGACAGCGATTTTTTGGGCCTGTTCTGTTGCTGGAACAATTTTGTCTATTTTAGTCATTTTCTTCGATAAAGTAGATGTGACTGAAGAGGATTTGACTCAGACAACAGAAGACTCGAAGCTAGACCGAAAAACGATTTTCTCGATCTTTAAATTGAAGAACTTTTGGGCCTTGGCCTTGTTTTATATTGGCGCAGCTGCTTTATATGATGTATTCGATCAACAATTTATTGTTTATTTCAAGAGCTTCTTTGAAAACGGAAATGACGGAACGATCATTTATAGCTACATGGCGTCCGCTCAAGTGGGATTAGAACTTTTACTTATGATACCAATGCCTTATATCATTAATAAAATCGGCGCTAAGCGAGGATTAATCATCTTTGGATTTATTACATTTTTACGTATTTTTGGTAGCGCTCTCTCACCGAGCTATCCATTCCTGATCTTTTTCCGTATTTTGGCAGGTTTGGAAATGCCGTTGCTGCTTGTTTCAATTATGAAGTATATTTCTCATACCTTTGACCGAAAATTATATGCAACAATCTATATGTTAGGCTCGAATTTTGCCAAACAAGTATCTGTCTTCGTTTTTTCAACAATCTCAGGAAGCTTATACGATGGCATTGGTTTTCACAAGACCTACTTATTATTAGCTGGTATCGTATTAGTCATTACGATAATCAGTATCTTTACTTTAGAAAATGATAAGAAAACTGAAAAGACAATCACAGCCGCAGAAGACGCGGTTGAAATCAGATAATGGAGGAAGTCACATGCAAAACACCTACAATAACCCGATCGTTTTAGAAAGAGCCGACCCTTGGGTCTATAAGCATCAGGATGGTTGGTATTACTTTATGGGCTCTGTTCCCGGCTATCAAACGTTGGAGCTGCGCAGAGCCAAATCACTGAATGAGCTCGGTTCAGCAGAAGCGGTAACGATCTGGCATGCTCACGAAACGGGGAACATGAGCCAGCTGATTTGGGCACCGGAAATCCACTATATCCAAGGAAAATGGTATATCTATTTTGCTGCAAGCGACCATTCTGACATTCGGGATCAGCACCATCATCATCGCATGTTTGTCATAGAAAATGAACAGGCGAATCCTTTTGAAGGGGAATGGGTCGAAAAAGGCCAGATCGTCACACAGTTTGAAAGCTTCAGTTTAGACGCAACAACCTTTGAGCATCAAGGCAAGCTTTATTATGTGTGGGCACAGCTGGACCCGCGTATACCCGGAAACTCAAATCTGTACATTTCTGAAATGGCGAATCCGTGGACATTAATAGGAAAACAAACCTTGTTGACGATTCCAGAGTATGATTGGGAGAAAATCGGCTTTTGGGTAAATGAAGGCCCCGCTGTGATCAAGCGAAATGGCAAAATTTTCATCACTTATTCGGGAAGCGCGACAGATGAAAATTATGCGATGGGCTTACTCTGGGCAGATGACACCAGTGATCTATTGGACGGCTTTTCGTGGCATAAGAGCCAAGAACCTGTATTTGTATCCTCCGAGCAGAACCAACAATATGGTCCTGGCCATAACTCATTTACTAGAAATGAGGCGGATACCGAGGATGTGTTGATTTTCCATGCGCGTCCTGAGAAGAACAAGGCAGGGGATCCATTGGATAATCCAAATCGTCATGCGAATGCTCAAGTATTTTCATGGGATGAAAAAGGCTTTCCGCAATTTGGCGAACCCGCTCCATACAAGGAAAAAGAATTAGTCAAATAAATCCGCAAGAAATTTCATTCTCAAGCTTATGACAGACCTGTTGACACTTCAGGTCTGTTTTATTGTCGTTTCTGAGGAAAATCAAACAGTGGTTATCATTTGAAGACTATCAATCATCCCGCTATACAATTCCAAATAAAACCTGTTATTGTCGAATAGGCACTTTATCGGCTGTTTTTTTATTTATAAACCCTCCACTATAACACCAACCCTGAATCGCTTTGTTAAGATAAGGACTGATGAAAGGGGAGGATTGTATGCATTCAATGACTGAGGAGAACTATTTAACAGAGGTTTCGGCGAAGCTCGAAGAAAAGATCGTAGAAGTAGAAGAAGCCCTACAGGCAAACGAGAAGAATTACAAAGAGCTGAAGCATTATACGATCGACTATAAAAATGAGCTGGACAAATATGAAGTCTACAATCATCATCAAAATTTGAATTATCTCGACAGTCGAAGTGTACTGGAAGCAAATGTATTGAAAAAGCTGAACTATCAGAAAGCGACACCGTACTTCAGCAAGATTGCTTTTCAATTTGACGAGGAGGACGAAACGGAAGATTTTTACATTGGCCGCTACGGCTTTGCGGATAAATATGGAGAACAATTAATCTATGATTGGCGGGCGCCGATTTCCTCAATGTACTATGATTTTTCTCTTGGGGATGCCTATTACGAATCGCATAATCAGAAATTCTTTGGACAGCTGCGCTTGAAGCGGCAATTTGAAATCAAAAATGGCAAAATCGAGCTTATCGTCGATACAAACGATGCTGTTAATGATGAATTGCTCATGAGAGAGCTGGGGAAAAGCACCTCCAATGAAATGAAGACGATCATCCATACGATTCAAAGGGAGCAAAATGCGGCGATCCGCGATACAAAGACGAAAAATTTAGTAATTCAAGGTGCCGCTGGATCAGGCAAAACCTCGATCGCTCTTCATCGCATGGCTTATCTGCTTTATCAGAAAAAAGAGGAATTGTCGTCTGCTGATATTTTGATCGTTTCACCTAATCAGGTATTTGCGGATTATATCTCAACCGTTTTACCTGAGCTGGGAGAAGATGATCTGCCGCAGGTGGATATTGTTCGTTTAGGAATGCTGTTTATTGAGGAAAACTATCAAGTAACTGATCGTCAGGATGAGCTAAAGGAAACTTTGGAAAACCCGGATTCGAAGCTGGCAGCAAATTACCGCTACAAACAATCTAAAGACTTTTTTACTAAGCTGAAGGATTATTTTGAAGAATTGAAAGCTCAATTATTCTCAACGGAAATCACCATCGCCGATCAGCGAATCTTTCCTGAAGAAGTCAAACGATTGGTCGATCAGCAGACGGATAAAAGCCTCTTCGAACTTATCCAAGAGGTTTCCGCACTTCTAAGCAAACGCGTTTCGGAGCCGAAGCGGGAAGTATTCTCAAAACAGCTTGAGCAGCAGTTCAAGAAAAACGTAAAAATAACTGGCAGCTTAGCAGATTATTATAAATTTCTCGCAGCGAACAGCTTGGAATTTGCGAAAGAGCGGAATACGATTCATTACTCTGATTTATTTCCCTATTTATTGTTCAAATCAATGATTGAAGGAATCAAGCCCAATAAACAGGTCAAGCATTTAGTGATCGATGAAATGCAGGATTATTCTGTCCTGCAGCTTTCAGTGATCGATCGACTATTTCCTTGCCAAAAGACGATCTGCGGAGACGTTCATCAATCATTGGTTTCGTCGGATACAGATTTTTTAACGGAGATCCAATCTGTACTGCCCAATGTACGACTGCTGAAATTTATGACGAGCTATCGATCCAGCTTTGAGATTATGACCTTTGCCAAACAATTTATTGACGACGCGCAGGAGATTCAACCTGTCGAGCGACATGGAAAAGCAGTCGAGATTCATTCGTACGAAAAAGAAGTTTTGAAGCAAAAAATCGCAGACTTCAAAGAAAGTGACCATAAATCTTGTGGTATAATTTGTCAAGATTGGCAGGCAGCGGCAAAAATCGAAGCAGCACTGCCCAATGAGCCCCTTGTTCGCTTCGAAAAGGAGACGAAAAAAATTGCGGAGGGAATCATTCTAACAACAACGCAATTTGCGAAGGGCTTGGAATTTGATCAGGTTATTTTGCCAGATATTCGTAGGAGTCAGCTAAGTGAGAAAAGCACCAGACTTTATACAAGCTGTTCCAGAGCACTGCACGAACTGACACTTTTAGTTAATGATTGAGGGAATGAAGATGAAAACATACAGCACTTCTGAGGTGGCAGCCCTCGTTGGTTTACATCCGAATACGATCCGTCGTTACGAGGAATGGGAGCTGATACCCATTCCTCCCAGAGCGAACAATGGGTATCGTGTTTTTACTGATTACCATGTTGAAACGATCAAAATTGCTCAGATCGCTTTTCAGATCGAGGTTTTACAATCCGGCCTGCGCATGATCATGGTGGATATGGTCAAGGCGGTTGCCCGCTATGATTTCACCGAGGCACAAGCTTTACTTGATCGTTATCTCCAGTTAGTAGATCAGGAGATTTCTAATGCCCATGAAGTAATCAAGGTAGTAGAAAATCTTCTCGCTGGCAGGTTGGAAGAAGAGGACCTCTTTCTGACTAGAAGCGAAACGGCTGAATACCTCGGTGTAACCTCGGAGGCTTTGCGCAACTGGGAACGCAACGGATTGCTTGCAATTAAAAGAAGTAAAAATAATTATCGTGTTTACGATGCAGAGGATATCAAACGTTTAAAGATCATTCGAACATTGCGATCAGCCAAATATTCACTGGCAGCCATTTTGCGCATGCTAAATGCGATCGATCAGGAAAAGCAGGATATCAAAACGTTATTGAATCCAACCGATCCGGATGACAGTATCCTCACAGCCTGCGACAATTTGATTGATTCGCTAGAAAAGGCGAAAGATAATGCGGGTGAATTGAAGCAACGAGTGAAGGAAATGCAGAACCGTTTTTTTAATTAGAAAAAGCGTTTGCATTTTTTGAAGGCGTAATGCTATAATTCTTGTAGAAATGAATACAAATGGATAGTGATTGCATTAAGCAAGCTAAACCTGTTGATAAATCGAGCGTGTGGAACGCTTTATTTGTTGACGGGTTTTTGTTGTTTTAAAAAGCGATCAACCCAAAATAATAAGAAACGAGGACGAAGTGAATGACATTTCCTAAAGATTTTTTGTGGGGCGGAGCAACAGCCGCCAATCAATGCGAAGGTGCCTGGGATATTGGCGGAAAGGGTGAAAGTATTCCAGACCATATGCGTGCTGGAGGTCTTCATAAGCATCGTGTGATGACACCAACGATCGAACCCGATGGCTACTACCCTAATCATGATGGGATTGATTTTTACCATCGCTACAAAGAAGATATCGCATTGTTTGCGGAGATGGGCTTTAAGGTGTTTCGCTTGAGTATCGCCTGGTCACGGATTTTTCCCAAAGGTGATGAGGCTGAACCAAATGAAGAGGGACTGGCTTTTTATGATCGAGTTTTTGACGAATACAAAAAATATGGCATTGAACCATTAGTGACGATCAGTCATTTCGAGCTGCCCTATGCGCTGGCAGAAAATTATGGCGGTTTTTTCGATCGTAAAACAATCGACTTTTTCGTAAACTATGCGACGACACTCTTCGAACGTTACAAAGATAAAGTGAAGTACTGGCTAACCTTTAATGAAATCAATTTTGGCACGCTGCCATTAGGCGGTCGAAACCTATTAGGTATCTTAGATGAAGAGGATAATGAGGAGCGTCGTTTTCAGGCTCTGCATCATATGTTCCTAGCTAGTGCAAAAGCAGTGAAAATCGGACACCAAATTAATCCGGATTTCCAAATCGGCTGTATGCTGGCTTATATGACGATGTATCCGTTGACCTGTAAACCAGAGGACGTGTTAGCCAGCCAAGAGCTGGTTAAAAAGTTGAACTGGTTCTGCGGTGACGTGCAAGTAAAAGGCAAATATCCTTATTACATGAAGAATTATTTTGCGAAGCATGGCATTCATTTGACGATTGAGGCTGGCGATGAGGAGATTTTGAAAGAAGGAACAGTTGATTACTATACCTTCTCTTACTATATGACGAGCTGCGTCACAGCAAATATTGATGAAAGCGGTGATCGTGTCGGCGGAAATCTATTTGGCGGTGTAAAAAATAATTATCTGGAAACGAGTGAATGGGGCTGGCAGATCGACCCGGTTGGCCTGCGTTTTACACTAAACGAATTATATGATCGCTACGAGATTCCATTAATGATCGTGGAAAACGGCTTAGGTGCCGTTGATAAGGTTGAGGCAGATGGGGCGATTCACGATGATTATCGAATCGACTATTTCCGTCGCCACATAGAAGAAATGGACAAAGCGATCGCTGATGGGGTGAATCTAATCGGATACACACCTTGGGGTTGTATTGATCTGGTTTCTGGCGGCACAGGAGAAATGTCGAAGCGCTACGGTTTTATTTATGTCGACAAAGATGACGAAGGAAACGGCAGCTTTGATCGTAGCCGCAAGGACAGTTTTTATTGGTATAAAAAAGTGATTGCGACCAATGGAGAAGAGCTAGCTTCTGAATAAGGAGTAGGATCAAATGAAAAGCCGAACGACACTTTTACTATTGAAAATAATTGTAAAAGTCCGTTCGGCTTTATTTTTGTAAAGTATTTTTAGCAATGACGTTAAATAGTTAAATAATGCTATACATTCATTGCTGCTTCATAGGCTGCCCAAATGGCGTCCATAACATTGGTTGGTTTCTTGGCATCACCGATCAGATGGACATTGTCAGCCTGGATTGCTTGATAAAGAGCATCATCGGATGTGTACCCAACAGATACAACGATATCGTCCGCTGGGATTTCATGTAGTTTTGGCATCCCCTGTACACCTAGAGCAAACATATGCTGGGCACGATTAGCGACGTTCGGATAATTTTTGACTGTCTCAGTCACATAAGCGACCCCATCTGCAAATTTATCGACCACTGAATTTTTCAACACGGTCACTTGATAATAATCTAGAAGCTCCATCATCATATTGTAGTTTGCCGCAGATAAGCCAAACGCATTCAGAATCGTTTCGCTGGCTTCCACGATCGTGACTTTTTTGCCTTTTTTCGCTAAGTCATAAGCAATTTCACAACCAGTCAGCCCACCGCCGACAATGACAACATTTTCACCTTCAACCTCTTTGTATCGCAGCGCCTCGATGGCATAGGACACATGGTTATCGTCAAATCCTGGTGTATCTAAGCGACGTTCGTTTGCTCCAGTGGCAACGAAGATTTCATCATAGCCCTTCGTCTGAGCCTCAGTCACTTCGCTGTTCATGTGGATGTTCACCTTTAGATCATTCATTTGCTTCTTATACCAAGCCAGCAGTTGTCGATCATCTTCTTTAAAATCGGGCGTAGCTGCCGCTACAAAGACGCCGCCCAACTGATCCGTTTTTTCAAATAAATCAACAGCGTGTCCGCGAATGGCTGCAACGCGAGCAGCTTCCATTCCGCCAATTCCGCCGCCAACGACTAAGATTTTTTTCTTTGTCTCAGCAGGAGTCAAGGCATAGCTCTTTTCACGACCGCAAGCCGGATTGACTGCACAAGAAATATCTTTGAATTGGAAAATCCGTCCTAAACATCCTTGATGACAATAAATACACGGACGCACATCATCTAAACGTCCTTCCGCAAATTTATTTGGCGCTTGAGGATCAGCCAACAGTGGACGACCCATACCCATAATATCCAGTTCTCCATTAGCAATTACTTGATCTGCGAGCGAAGGATCATCAAATCTTCCTGCGCAGGCGACCGGAATAGAGACGACTTCTTTCACCTTCATGACATCTTCTAAATTGCAGGCCTTTGGCATATACATAGGGGGATGCGCCCAGAACCAGGAATCGTAGCTGCCGTTATCGCAATTCAGCATATCATAGCCAAATTCTTCTAGTTTCTTCGCGACAACAAAGGATTCTTCGTAATCACGTCCCTTTTCTTCAAATGCTTCACCGGGAATGGCACCGCGGTTAAAGTCTTTAACATAGCTCTTCACGCTGTAGCGCATCGAAACTGGAAAGTCTTGTCCGCAGGCTTCTTTGATTCCTTCGACAATCTCTTTGATGATCCGTAAACGATTATCCAGTGAACCACCGTATTCATCCGTTCGACGGTTAAAGAAGGAGATTGCGAATTGATCCAGCAAGTAGCCTTCATGAACTGCGTGAATCTCAACGCCGTCCCCGCCCGCCTCTTGAACCAATTTAGCGCCCTTAGCAAAGTTCTCAATGTACTCTTTGATCTCTTCTTTTGACATGCCGCGATCTGTTTTGGTAGGGTCCCAAACATTTTGGATCGGAGCAGGGGCAGGACAAATACCGACTAATCCGTGATTTGCGCGACCAGTCAAAGCAGTCAATTGGACGAATACTTTTCCGCCGGCTTCGTGAACGCCATCCATCAAATACTTCATCTCTCTAACATAGCCCTCTGGATTATTTAAAATACAAAAGCCCATGTTTGATACAACGGGCATCAGACCAGTAATGATCAGCCCAGTACCGCCTTTTGCTCTTTCAATGTAGTAATCGGCACCTTCTTTTGTATAAGCGACAGTCTCGGTACTTAGTAAACGAGGCGAGAAGACACCCATCGGCATCATAGCGATCCGATTGGGAATTTCAACAGAACCAATTTGTAAAGGGGAAAACAAATGTTTAAATTTTGATGACATACAGCAAATCCTCCTTTGTTAAATGATGTTGTGAAAATATGATCAAATAGTATAATTAAAGTATAGAATATCTGATAAAGAAGACTATGATTTTAGCGCCCGAGGAATATAACTATTACGCGAGGGGAGCGGAAAAGCAGATGACAGAAAGAGGAACTCAATGTACTCAGTTTTCCAAATCGCAGGATTATTCAAATGGTTTGTCTCAGTTGAACTATCAATACACGATCAATAGTCCAAAAGAAACCCTGTCCGTCTCCAGAATCTATCAATTAGACCGCCTAGTATTAACACACAGTATTGTCGATCGTTCTCAAGGTGTTTTTACCCGATGTACCAAGGATCAAAAAGGTTATTTGGCTTTTCGTTTTATCAGAAATGGGTTTGAACGTCATTCAGATGGAAAAAACACGAGCATTCTAAAAGACTATACGATTGGTATCTTTGATCTGTGTGGAATAAGCCACTATCAACGCGAAAAAAGGACAGAAGGAATCAATCTATTCATTCAACAGGATTGTCAAACAGAGAAAATCTTAGCCGATTCAACCACCAGTAAAACGATTGACGCCCAAAGAGGGATGGGGCGGGAATTACTAGAGATGATCTTTCAAATCGCGGAACAATTTTCCTATTGCTCGGAAGAAGAGAATCGCTTACTATTGAAACATTTCTTGCAGATTTTTTGTGAATGGCTCTCCGAGACCGCGCCGTTTTTAGACAGTCAAAATTATAATGAGCTCTTGGTGAGTGCGACGGATTTTATGCGACAGAACCTCCAGGATGCTGATTTGACGATTGAGCAGACCGCGGAGCATTGTCAAACATCGATCCGCACTTTGCAAAAAGTCTTTCAAATTGCTGACTTGTCTTTTAGTCACTATTTGAATGATTTAAGATTGACTGCTGCTGCAATCCGCTTGTATCAAACCACTAGTCCGGTTACAGCCATTGCCTTTCACTGCGGCTATAATAATTCTTCGTATTTTAGTAAACGTTTCAAGGAAAAGTATCATCTATCACCGATCCGCTACCGCAAAAAAGTCCAGGCAATGGCGAAATCAAACGAAGCAGCAGAAAGAAAATGTCCGTTGCTAGAAAAATTCTTTCCATAATATAGAAGAGGCAGCAGCTGTGCGAAATGATTTCGCACAGCTGTTTTTCGTTACCTTTTATACAAGCGTTTTCTTTGATTTGAATTCAACATTCTTGCATAATGAAAGAAAATTTATAGGGGTGAGCAATATGTCAACGATGGTATTTGTCAATTATCCAGTGAAAGATGTGCAAGCTTCGACCGTTTTTTATGAAAAGCTAGGCTTTAAGAAGAATGAAGATTTCTCTAACGAGCGTTCCAGCTCAATGGTTTGGGATGATACATTTTGGATTATGCTGCTGGAATACGATTTTTATAACTTATTCCTGAAGAACAAAAAAATTGCAGACACGAAGAGTCAGAGCGGTACACTCACAGCGTTTTCTGTTGAGAGTGCGGATGCTGTCAGGAAAATAGCAGAGGCGGCAAAGGCGAATGGCGGCGATTATTTTTCTGTTGATATGGGAATACCAGAAGATCAGATGTTTAGCTTAGAAGTAACAGATTTAGATGGCAATCAGTTCGAGCCTGTTTGGATGCCCGTTTCTTAAATAGAAGCGGTTGATGTTCTATACATTAAGTAGTTGCCTCGCACTTTCAGAATATGGTATGATTTTTTCGAACTGGAAAATTGGAGCTAGGGTTCCACTCAAACGAGGATCGTGACCGAGGGCTTCATCTTTTACCATATGTAAAAGGCACCTATTGATATAAAAGATCCGAGGGGAAAGGTTCAGTGTATTTGTGATGCACTGACTTTCCTCTTTTTTTGCGTGTCTGCAGGTCGGTTTGTGCATCATTCAAATAAATCAATTTTTAATGGAGGGTATTTATGAAGAAGTTGGCTTTTTTTGATTTGGATGGAACGTTATGCTGCGGAGGAGGGCTGCAAGTAGAACCAGAAATGATCGCAGCTTTTAGTGAATTGAGAGCAAAGGGTATTCTGCCAGTAATCGCTACGGGTCGCAGCTATTACGAAGTGAAGGAACTGCTGAAACAGTTGTGTGTGGAGCACTTTATTTTGTCAAATGGTTGTTACGTTCGGTTAGCAGGAAAAACTCTTTTGGATGCTAAATTTTCACAAACAGAAATCGAAACGATTCTGCAAATCGCTGATCAATATCAAGTTTCTGCTGGTTATTTTAATCAAGAAGGCTTTGCCATAACAAATTATTCGGAGATAGTGGAGGAGCACGTGACGTATATGGGAATCAAAGAGGTGCCTGTAGAGGCTGATTTTTATCAAAATAATCCAGTCAATTTTATGAATCTTTACGTAAATGCAGCGTTGGAAAAAGAAGTGAACAAGGAATTAAGGATGGTGGCAGATACGGTTCGTTTTGCCCCTTTGGCAATCGATGTATTGCCTAAAAATGTTTCAAAAGGAGCTGCGATACAGATATTTTTGAACTCAATGGCAGGCATTCAGATGGAAACATATGCTTTTGGTGATCAGAACAATGATCTAAGTATGTTTCAATTAGTGGATCATGGAATCGCTATGCATCATGGGACCGAGGAATTAAAGGAACAAGCATCCTATATAGCTAAAACAGAGAATGGCGTACTGGAGGGATTAAAGCATTACGGTTTGATTTCTTAGAAGTATGAGGAAAGAATGAGACTTTAGACTGATGCTCTCATATTAAGAATTCGTTAAGATGAAACTATCAATTAATAGAGAGTTGGAAAGCGTGTGAAGGGAAATAAACGAAATATTACGTTTTTGATGTTGGGTCAATTTATTTCGGTGTTTGGTGGGGCTATCTTACGATTTGCTTTGTCGTTGTTTGTATTAGATGTGACAGGAAGAGCAGATATATTTGCGACAGTTTTAGCAATTTCGAGCATTCCTGTATTATTTGCTCCAATTGGCGGAGCCATCGCAGATCGGTTTAACCGAAAAAACTTGATGGTGCTGATGGATGTTGCGAATGCAATTATTGCTGGATTCCTCTTTTTTGTGATTGGAACCTCCCAATCGGTTCTAGCCATCGGTTTTTTACTGTTCATTTTGGCAATTGTGGGAAGCTTTGACACACCAGTTGTTGGGGCAAGTATTCCATTATTAGTAGAAGAAAAGGACCTGGAAAAAATCAATGGTCTATCTAATGGGATTTTGCAATTATCAAATGTCATTGCACCAATTATTGGAGGTATTTTTTATGGATTGGTCGGGGCGAATGTGCTAGTCGGCAGCAGTATTATCTTTTTCGCTGCAGCCGCATTAATCGAGAGCTTTTTGAAGATTCCATTTGAAAAACGGGAACAAACACCTGGAACTATCCTAGAAATCTTGACCGGGGATTTGAAGGATGGCTTCCATGAAGTGAAGAATAACCGTGTGATTTTTAAGACGATAATTATGGCAGCTGCTATCAATTTTGTACTGACTTCATTCTTCATTGTTGGTTTGCCAGTGATTCTGCGGATGACCTTGCAGGTAAATGATACGATGTATGGGGTCGGAATGGCCGTCTTCAGTTTGTCTAGTATTATCGGTGCGGTGTTTGCTGGACCACTAACAAAAAATTTGAAATTCAATAATTTTTATCGCGTGTTTATGTATTCAGGGATCGCTTTGCTGATCATGAACATAATGCTGAGTTTGACGGGAACAACAATCGGTTTTATGATTGTCATTCTTATGGAAATCGTGATCGGAATGATGCTCAGCGCCATTTCAGTTTATATGATCTCACTGATTCAGCGAATCACACCTAAAGAAAATCTAGGTAAAATCATGGCGACTGTGATCGCGGTTTGTCAATGTGCAGTTCCATTAGGACAATTACTAATGGGGTTATTATTCAAACAGAACAGCGCTTCGATCTTTATTCCCTTACTATTAATCAGCGGACTAGTATTAGTGATTTCCTTTATATGCTTCAAGTTGTTCAAAGAAACCAAAGATAGTGATATATACAAAACAGTAAATGAGTAATCAGCAAAGGCATCAGCTCTATAAAGCTGATGCTTTTTTTTCTACGATAAATAGCGTTGTTTTAGATGGAAAGTTAATGCTTGTCTTGTTTTTTCGTTTGATTTTTGAAATACTGAATAAAAAGCTAAAGGAGCAGCATATGTATTATGATAAAGAAATCACTAAATTGATTGAAAGTAGCGACCTTTGTTTTCTTGGTTCTGTAACAGAAGCGGGTTATCCAATGATTCGAGCGATGCTGAAGCCAATTAAGGTAGAAGAAAATCGGTTTTATTTGCATACAAATACATCGTCAAGAAAAGTACAACAATTTTTGGATAATGCTAAAGCCTGTCTCTATTTTTATGATCCGCTAACTTTCACCGGGGTAACATTGATGGGTGAGATGGAGGTAGTCTCAAAGGAGGCTGAGAAACAGGCTTTCTGGCGTGATGAGTATCAGATTTATTATGAAAAAGGCGGCGGATTACCAGATTTTACTGTACTAAAATTCACAGGAAAAACAGGGGAGTTTTATCGAAATTTTCAGACGACATCCTTTTAGATCAACAATTGTAGACCATATAAAGATAGTGTAAAGAAATGCGTGCAAGTTTCACACTATCTTTAGGTCTTTTTTTTTATGCTTACAAGGTAAAGGATAACGATGTGAAAGGAAGAGAAATGAAATGACGATTGTTTTAGGAATTATCGGACTCTTATTAATGATCTATCTTTTCTGGTTTTTATTTAAGGGGGAAGAGCTATGAGCAGTGTAATCTATCAAGGAATATTTTTCCTATTTATTTTGTTAATAATAGCATTGCCGCTAGGGTGGTATATTAAAGAAATTATGCAGGGAAGGATTCCTAAAGGCGTACGCTTTTTACAACCGGTGGAACATTTCTTTTACAAAGCAATCGGTCCAATCAGTAAAAAAGAAATGTCTGCGAAACGTTATGCTATGAATGTGGTGCTGTTAAGTATTTCTTCAATTATATTATTAGTCATTATTTTAATGACGCAGCACTTTTTACCAGGGGGAGCAGCAGTAGAGAATTTGTCATTGCCATTAGCACTAAACACGGCAGTCAGCTTCGTGACCAATACCAATTGGCAGGCATACGCTGGTGAAACAACGCTATCAAATGCGTCACAGATGTTTGGCCTAACAGTACAAAACTTTATTTCGGCAGGTGTCGGAATTTCTGTGTTAGCGGCCTTGCTGCGGGGACTTTCACAAGTAAAAAAGAAGGCCCTAGGAAACTTTTGGCAAGATTTGACACGTAGTCTAATTTATATATTGCTGCCGCTGTCACTAATTCTTGCTGTTTTATTAATTTCGCAGGGCACGGTTCAGTCATTTAAATCAGGAGTTGGCTATCAGGGCTTGGAAGGAAAAAGTCTGTGGCTCTATTTAGGACCTGTCGCTAGTCAGGTAGCAATCAAGCAGTTAGGAACAAATGGCGGCGGATTCTTTGGCGCCAACTCGGCTTATCCCTTTGAAAATCCGACGCTGCTTTCTAACTTTTTAGAGAATATCGCAATTCTGCTGATCCCAGCCGCTTTGATTTTTGCTTTTGGTTTTTGGGTCAAAGATTGGAAGCAGGGACGAACGATTATGATTGTTTCCTTATTTTTCCTTTTGATTGCTTTCATTGGAGTCGGCTTTAGTGAGTATTACGGCCCACAATTTTCGCAGGTTATCGGCGCAACGAATCTGGAAGGAAAAGAAATTCGGCTAGGTATCGGCTGGTCCAGTCTGTGGTCAGTAGCAACGACGGCGGCCTCTAATGGTTCTGTAAACGCAATGTTGGATAGCTTTACGCCGCTTGGCGGTGCGATTCCGCTATTTTTGATGCAGCTTGGTGAAATTATCTTCGGGGGAGTCGGCAACGGACTTTATGGGATGCTGGCCTTTTTATTGCTGGCCGTCTTTATCGCTGGTCTTTTAGTAGGACGAACACCCGAATACTTGGGGAAAAAAATTGAAGCCTATGATATCAAGATGGCTAGTCTCGTCATTTTAACCCCTTTGATGCTGACTCTATTTGGTGCGATGGCCTTGGTCTTGCATCCAGAGATAATGACGTGGCTGACAAATCGAGGCCCGCACGCATTTAGTGAATTGCTTTATGGCGCAACGTCATTAGCGAACAATAACGGAAGTGCCTTTGGCGGTTTACTAGCAGATACGACGTTCACAAATATTTTAGGAAGCTTATTAATGGCTGTTTCAAGATATTTACCGATCTTTGCAATTTTATTCTTAGCAGAAAATATGGGTGGTAAAAGAAGAGCAGCTTTAAGCTCTGGAACGCTATCGACGGTTAGTCCAACATTTGTTTCTATGTTGATTATTGTTATTTTGGTGATCGGGGCTTTAAGCTTCTTGCCATCATTGGCGCTTGGTCCGATTGCAGAATTCTTTACGATGAAATAGATGGAGTGAATGAAAATGAAGAAAATCTATCAATGGGCCGTGGGTCAATCATTTAAAAAATTGGATCCGCGCCAACAAATCAAAAATCCGGTCATGTTTGTGGTCTATCTTGGAGCGATCATCACGACGGTGTTATGTTTTTATCCAGTAAATGTTCCTATTTGGTTCAGCATTTCAGTAACGATTTTTCTTTGGCTGACGCTGCTCTTTGCTAATTTCGCTGAAGCTGTGGCAGAGGGACGGGGAAAAGCGCAGGCAGATAGTTTGAAGCAGGCAAAAAAGGAAGTAATGACCTATAAAATAAAAGGGCTAGAAGATATCAAAGAAGAGAATTTCATAGAATTGCGTTCCTCTGATTTGAAGCGCGGCGACTTGGTGTATGTACGTGCGGGAGAGCAAATTCCAGCGGATGGTGATGTAATTGATGGTGCAGCTTCGGTTGATGAAAGTGCTATTACCGGTGAATCCGCTCCAGTAATTCGTGAATCTGGAGGAGATCGCAGCGCAGTGACTGGCGGAACCACCGTTGTTTCCGATTACCTAGTGATACGCGTTACTTCGGAAAATGGGCAATCCTTCTTGGACAAGATGATCGCTATGGTAGAAGGAACTCAGCGAAAAAAGACACCGAATGAGATTGGATTGCAGATTTTCTTGATTACCCTGACTATTATTTTCTTGACTGTATCAATTACACTTGTTCCATTTACTGATTTTAGCAGTCAGCTGTCCGGGAAAGGGGAAGCCCTATCCATGATTATCGTGATTGCACTCTTAATTTGTCTGGCGCCAACCACAATCGGTGCCTTGATTTCTTCTATCGGTATCGCAGGAATGAGTCGCTTGACGAAAGAAAATGTCATCGCCATGAGTGGACGTGCGATCGAAGCGGCAGGGGACGTGGATGTTCTTTTACTAGACAAAACAGGAACCATTACATTGGGAAACCGTCGAGCAAGCGAGTTTTTGCCTGTTAATGGTGTCAGTGACGAACAGCTGGCCGATGCGGCACAACTGTCTTCTTTGGCAGACGAAACAGCAGAAGGCCGGAGTATCGTAATTTTGGCGAAGGAACGGTTCAATTTGCGAGAAAGAGAATTTCAGCAATCAGAGGTTAAATTTATCGATTTTAGTGCTAAAACTAGAATGAGCGGAATTGATTATCGCGGAGATGAAATCCGTAAAGGCGCAGCCGACACGATGAAAAAATACGTGAGATCCAAAGGAGAAGCCTATCCGCCTGAATGTGACGATATTGTTGCTAAAATTGCTCGCGCAGGCGGAACTCCTTTGGTGGTAGTAAAAAATGATCGTGTAATGGGTGTCGTTTATTTAAAAGATATCGTGAAAAATGGCGTAAAGGATAAATTTGCGGATATGCGTAAGATGGGTATCAAAACTATCATGATTACCGGAGACAATCCGTTAACGGCAGCAGCGATCGCAGCGGAAGCGGGTGTGGATGATTTTCTAGCTGAAGCCACCCCTGAAAATAAAATGGATTTGATTCGTGACTATCAAGAAAAAGGACATTTGGTCGCTATGACTGGTGACGGCACCAATGATGCGCCAGCGCTGGCTCAAGCGGATGTAGCAATGGCAATGAACACCGGAACTCAAGCCGCCAAAGAAGCAGGAAATATGATCGATTTGGATTCCAGTCCGACTAAGCTGCTGCAGGTCGTACAGATCGGTAAACAACTATTAATGACTCGCGGTGCTTTAACTACGTTTAGTATTGCAAATGATATTGCGAAATATTTCGCGGTAATACCGGTCTTGTTTTACAGTATTTATCCGCAATTAGATCGATTAAACATTATGGGATTAGGAAGTCCGTTGACTGCGATATTGTCGGCCGTGATTTATAATGCCGTAGTTATCATTGCCTTAATCCCCTTAGCGTTGAAAGGGGTGCAGTATCAAGAAAAACCGGCTAGTCAGATTTTACGACATAATCTACTGATCTATGGATTAGGCGGGATCATCGCACCGTTTATTTTTATCAAGGTGATTGATATGATCCTCTCATTGATTATTTTATAGAAGGAGCAGGACAATGAAAAAAAGTATTTTAGGAAGCTTACGATTTTTGATGTTGAGCTTGATCGTCTTTGGCGGACTGTACACTGTTGCAGTTACTGGTATTGGACAGCTTTTCTTTTCAGATCAGGCCAATGGAAGCCAAATTACCGTGAATAATCAAACCGTTGGGTCAAAATTGATTGGGCAGCCCTTTGAACAACCGAAATATTTTTCTGGACGCAGTGAGAAAGTCACCCAGCTATCCCCTGCTTCACCAGAACAAAAGAAGCTAGTTGAAAGTCGCCGAGCAGCTGAACTGGCAAAAAATCCGACCGAAAAGAATGTTCCAAATGACCTTGTAACAGCATCGGGCAGTGGCGTTGACCCGGATATTAGCCTATCTGCGGCAGAATTCCAGGTTGCTCGAATTGCCGAAGTGCGGGGACTATCTCAAGGATCAATTCGAAAAATTATTGCTGAACATCGTCAAAAGGATTGGTTTTCTGAGCGATACTATGTCAATGTTTTGCAGTTGAACCTAGCATTAGATAAACTAGAAGCATGATAGTCCATAATTCTCTAATCGTTTTTCGGTTAGAGAATTATTGTGCCTGCAAAGAAAGGAGGAACCTTGATGCAAACAGTAGAAGAGCCATGGGTGAAAAGGCATCGTGGGCGCCTGCGGGTGTTTTTTGGGTTTGCTGCGGGTGTTGGAAAAACTTACGGCATGCTGGCAGAAGCTCATGAATTATTACTGATGGGAAAAAATGTGGTGATCGGTTATATTGAACCGCATGATCGTCCAGATACCAATCGATTAGTGGAAGGATTACCCCAAATTCCTCCAAAAAAAATTCTCTATAAGCAAATGGTTTTGACCGAGCCGGATATTGATCAAATCATTCAACAAAAACCGGAAATCGTTTTGATTGATGAATTGGCTCATACCAATGCGGAAGGGTCTCGAAACCGTAAACGATACCAGGATGTCGATGAGCTGTTGAACGCTGGAATCGATGTTTTTACTACCGTCAATGTTCAACACATCGAAAGTTTAAACGACATCGTTGAAGAAGTTACCGGAATCGAGGTCAAGGAAACGATTCCGGATACTTTTCTGCAGCAGGCCACAATCAAGGTAATCGACGTAGAGCCGGATGAATTGATAGAGCGCCTAGAGCAAGGAAAAATCTATGCCAATGAAAATGCTAAACGTGCGTTGCAGCACTTCTTCATCCCGCAAAAGCTGGATCAACTTCGGGGACTTGCGATCCAACGTGCATCGGATCATATTAATCGGATCAGTGGGAAAACGTTAAGAATACAAAGCAAACTTCTGACAGTCGTGAATGATGCCTTCCCAAGAATGACAGAAAAGTGTATTCGCTGGACAGCTCGTTTGGCTCAAGGCCTAGGGGCGGAGTGGACAGTCATTCAGATTCGGACACAAGAGGATACACCTACTAATATTCCATTAGCAGATAAGCTAGGGGCAGAGGTAATAAGTATTGAAGAAGACGATAGCTTTGAGACGATTGTCGAGTTCGCCAAAATGACTGGTGTTACAGATATCATTATGGGGAAAAATCTGCGTCAACCATGGTATGAGAAGATCTTTACTGAAGCCTTCGATGATCGTTTATTAAAACGCTTGAATGATACCGAGCTGCATCTGATTCCTTTCAATGAAGAAAAGCAATCTTGGTTCTTTAAGACACGAACAGTCATTGAAGGGGGCGGAAAAGATCTGAGCATTGCGGTGGGAGGCGTATTTCTAGCGACCATTGTGACAGAATTGATGCAATACCTTCACGTTGGCGATCAAAATCTGATGCTGGTCTATATTTTTTTCATCCTACTAGTCGCTCGGACAACATCTGGCTATTTTTGGAGCGCTCTTTCTTCTATTTTAAGTGTGCTGTCTTTCAACTGGTTTTTTGTCGAGCCGCTATACTCACTGACAGTCTATAAACAGGGCTATCCGATTACTTTATTAATAATGTTTGTCGTCGCTTTGATGATCAGTAATTTGATGGTTCGTTTGAAAAAACAAGCAGACAGCTCAATGGAAAAAGAACATCAGATGGAAATCTTATATGAATTGAATAAGCAATATGTGTTAGCTGAAAGTCGAAAACAGATACTCGATATTTCTGCTACTTATTTATCCAGATTATTGGATCGAGAAGTAATTATTTTTGATCCCCGAGCAAAGGTCGAGAGCGTTCATTGTGTATCAAATAAGCAATCCGTTCTGGATAAAAAGGATGAGGCAGCTGTTGCTTTTTGGGCTGCGAAAAATCAAAAAGAAGCTGGTAACGGCACAGATACATTGATCGGCGCCAAAGGCTTTTATCTGCCGATCGTCGCAAGTGGAAAAACGTTGGCCGTATTAGGTATTGAAAGAAATGCGAACCTTGAGCTAGAAAATGATCAGCTAAACTATCTGAAGCTGGTATTGACCCAAATCGCTGTAATTTTAGAACAAACTGAATTGAAGGAGGAAAAAGAGCAGGTAGAATTGGAAAACGAGCGTGAAAAGGTCCGAAGCAACCTGTTGCGTGCAGTATCGCATGATTTAAGAACACCGTTAACGGTTATTTCTGGGATCGCCGAGACGTTAGGTATCGGGACGGATTTAAAAGAAGAAACCCGCCAAAAATTGTTAAAAGATATCCAGGAAGAGTCCCAATGGCTGATTCGAATGGTAGAAAATTTATTATCCATCACTCGAATCAATATGGATACGATGAAGGTTACAAAAACTGCTGAACCCGTAGAAGAGATTATCGAAGCTGTTTACAAGCACTTAAAGAAGGTTTATCCCGATGGGCAGGTTGAGATTCATCTTCCTGAAGAGGTCATATTTATTCAAGCAGATCCCATTTTGATCGAACAAGCGCTATTCAATCTCGTTGAAAATGCTTTTCGACACGGTGAAAAGAACCAACTGGTCAAATTGACCGTTTATCAAGAAAAGGAACAAACAGTCTTTGAAATTGAAAATCGCGGAGAGATACCACTGAAACAATTTCAAAAGATTCAGTCAAATTTAACCAGTACGAATGAAGTACCCGTTGATTCAAAAAATGGTTTGGGCATTGGGTTAAGTATTGTAAAAACGATTATTCATGCCCATAATGGCAAAATGGAAATGACCGTCGGTGAAGGCAAGACACTCGTTAGAATTTATTTGAAGTGAGGGGACATTGTATGAAGCAATCCATTTTATTGATTGAAGATGATCCGAATATTACAGATTTTATGGAAGTTGTCTTGGACCAAGAACGTTATCAATTGACGATCGCCAGTAATGGAATGGAGGCCTTGACCGCATTGCAGACCACATCGATTGATTTAGTGTTATTAGACTTAGGGCTGCCAGATATTGATGGCATTGATCTGTTGAAGATCCTTCGCAAACGAATGTATCTGCCTATTATCATTATTTCTGCGAGAAACAATGAAGAAGAGAAAGTGAAGGCTTTGGACTTAGGGGCGGATGACTATGTAACAAAACCGTTTGGTACAAATGAATTATTGGCACGTATTCGTACAGCTTTACGCCATCAAAATGTTCAAACGGAAGCACTAGCGGTTGTAGAAAATAAAGAGCTAAAAATTGATTTTGAGCGACAGCTAGTTTACAAAAAAGGTAAAGAAATTCATTTGACTAAAAATGAATACCGAATTTTAGCATTAATGTTTCATCAGTTAGGCAAGGTGGTCACTTATCAAGCCTTGATGACAGAGGTTTGGGGACCTTACAGTGAGGATTCTCAAACATTGCGAGTAAACATGTCTAATATTCGAAAAAAAATTGAGCAGGACACGTTGAAGCCTGAGTATCTGATTACCGAAATCGGAGTAGGTTATCGGCTGCGTGACCATCGTTCAGAATAATTTTTTTATGTCGACCACTCAGGTCGGCATTTTTTGTTCAAAAATAGTTAAGCATCACTAATTCTCCCAATTAAGGTTAGATTTGAAAAAGAACGAAAGCATTTAATTATAATTATTGTAAATTGAAACAAGAATATCTTTGTTGTTAATGATTATCTTTATCATTTAGATGTTTCTATTTTCAATTAGAACTACCACGTGCTAATCTAGTTTTGAAGATAAATGGAGGCGCATGATGATGAGTAATTCAAAGAAATTTTTATCCACGGTAGTAATAGGAATCATTGCATTGGTATTGGAGTTTGGTTTTCAACAGAATCAAGCAGCTTTTTGGTTAGTTGCAATTGTGGGTGGGATCATGACGATCTCTATGCTGATTGGAATGATCAAGACATTACGTTCAGGAAAATATGGGGTAGATATTTTGGCGATCACCGCGATCGTCGCTACTTTATTAGTTGGTGAATATTGGGCAAGTTTGATGGTTTTGATTATGTTGACTGGTGGAGACAGCTTGGAAGATTATGCCAGCCATCAAGCAAGCAGGGAGCTGCGTTCCCTCTTGGATAATTCACCGCGAATCGCTCATCGCATCGAAGGTGAAGAGATCAGTGATTTGGCGGTGGAAGAGGTCCAAGTTGGTGACATGATAATGGTAAAGCCTGGTGAATTAGTGCCCGTCGATGGGCGGGTAGTTATGGGCGAATCCTTTGTGGATGAGTCCTCATTAACAGGAGAATCTAAGCCAATTGAGAAAAAAGTCAGCGATGAGCTGATGTCTGGCTCCATTAACGGAGATGCGGCTTTGCGCTTCAAAGTGACAAAAGCCGCAAAGGATAGCCAGTATCAAACCTTAGTAAAGCTAGTTAAGGAATCAGAGGCGAAGCCAGCTCATTTTGTTCGTTTAGCCGATCGATATGCGGTTCCCTTCACAATTATTGCCTATTTAATTGGCGGCATCGCTTGGTTTGTCTCAAAGGATCCTGTTCGCTTCG
This sequence comes from Candidatus Enterococcus murrayae, assembly GCF_017315985.1. Lineage (GTDB taxonomy): Bacteria > Bacillota > Bacilli > Lactobacillales > Enterococcaceae > Enterococcus_A > Enterococcus_A murrayae. The sequence continues at coordinate 136,040 of NZ_JAFLVR010000020.1, forward strand.
CCGAAGTGCTGGTAGTGGCTTCTCCTTGTCCATTGATATTAGCAGCCCCTGTAGCACTAGTCGCTGGGATGAGCCGTTCAAGTCGAAATGGGATTGTTGTGAAAACAGGGACGACAATTGAAAAATTAGCGCGAGCAAAAAGTATCGCTTTTGATAAAACTGGCACATTGACAGAAGGAAAGCTTTCGGTGGAAGAAATTATGGTAGCTTCTAATGATTTTTCCAAAGAAGAACTGATGGTGTATGCAGCTAGTGGCGAACAAGAATCTAGTCATATTTTGGCTCGATCACTCGTCGCTTATGCGAAAGAAAAGGGCGACACTTTATATCCTGTATCAAAGCTGGAGGAGATTACAGGGCAAGGGATTCAGGCTGACGTAAACGGGAAAAAAATTCGTGTCGGAAAGGCTTCATTTGTTGGGTCAACAATCGAATTAAGCAATCAGCAAACAGCTGTTTATGTTTCTTTAGAGGATCAATATATTGGATATATTACTTTTACGGATATTGTTCGTAAAGAATCTGCTGATACAATCAAAGCATTGAACGAATTAGGCATAAATAAGACTATTATGTTAACGGGAGACCATAAATCCATTGCCAATCAAATTGCTAGTGAAGTAGGCATTTCAGAGGTCCATGCAGAATGCTTACCAGAAGAGAAAATCAATGTTTTAAAAGATTTGGATGAAACCGATCGGCCAGCTATCATGGTTGGTGATGGGGTAAATGATGCACCAGCTTTGGCGATTGCCGATATCGGTATCGCTATGGGGGCTCACGGGTCAACGGCTGCCAGTGAGAGCGCCGATGCAGTAATTCTGAAAGATGACTTAAGTCGAGTCTCAGAAGCTGTTCGTTTATCTCAAGACACCATGCGAATTGCTCGACAATCCGTATTGATCGGTATCGTGATATGTGTCGTTTTGATGCTGATTGCAAGTACTGGTGTAATTCCAGCTTTGCTGGGAGCTGCCCTGCAAGAAGTCATCGATACAGTTTCAATTTTGTCTGCTTTGAGAGCAAGAAAAGATCGCTAAACGCTTCTCAGAAGAATAGTTAAAAAAAGTGCCATGTTCAGTCTGATTGACTAAGCATGGCACTTTATTGTATTAACGTTTTCGATCTATTTTCCAATTGCTCCGATTTTATCTAGTAAGTTCTTACATGCTAATAACAATGTCCGCCTCGGCCTCTTTGTCCGCCGGCACCTGATCCATCGCGTAATCCGTGATGTGTTCCAGCACGACCAGCACCATTTTGCTGATTTTGTCCTGCTTGTGGAGTATAAGTACTTGGTTGAATAGCAGAATTTTCGCTATTTTGTTGTCCGCCGCCCACATTTTGATCATAAAGTGCAGTCTCATTATTGGCTTGCTGATTAGCCCCAGCTTGACCATAATTGTCTCCACTACCATAACCATTCCCGGCGAATTGTTGTGGATCTACAGCATCAGTGTTTTGCTGTCCATATTGATTCCCGGTGCCGTCTTGTGGCTGTACAGCGTAATTTGTCGCTTCAGCGGCATTCGGCTTCGGCTGTGGAGTGTTTGTGGTGGCGTTGTCTTGCTTTTCCTCATAATTTGGACAATTAGGAATTCTTGGTCCGTTCGCTTGTCCAGTGCCATCCTGTTTTCCATTTCCGTAGCCGTTCTGTGCACCCGTTCCATTTCTTTGATCAAAGCCGTTCAAAATATGATTTTGACGCAATGGACAATCTTCTCTAGGCGCTTTGTAAATATTATTGATCGTACAATAGCGTAAATTTTGAACACCTTCTCCAGAAACAGCAGCATCCGCACGTAAAGTCGCGAAGCTAAGCATTCCAATAAAGAGCAAAGCTGCGGAAGTCATTCCCTTTTTATGCTTCATCATAAATGATCTCCTCCTTTTCAACTATAGTATAGGAAGAGAATGTGTCAAAAGTATGGCAATTAAAAAGAAGGAAGAAAAATTTTGATTGTGAAATGTTCTTCATCAGCCTCTGCCGTAATTTGACCATGATGGCGGCGAATGACCTGTTTTGCAATCGACAAGCCAAGTCCAGTCCCATTTTTGTAGTTCTGGTGTTGACGATGGAAAGAGTCGAAGAGATGATCCGTATCAGGTATTGGAGCAAGCAGCTGATTAGAAAGGGAGATGTTCAACGTTTCCTCCTCATTTGAAATAACGAGTCTAATCACAGATTTTTCAGGGGAGTACTTATTGGCATTATCCAGTAATATCTTGATCACTTGAGTAATGCGCATGTAATCTCCATCGATCATTTTAGGCTGCGTAAGCTGATTGATTAGCTGCACAGATTGCTCCTTATCACTAAAAACGATTCGATAACTTCGCAACGCGTCGTTAATACAGTCTAAAGGATTGACCAATTCCTTTTGCAGCTGAAACTCCGTAGACTGCAGACGGCTTAGCTCTAATAGATCGTTGACGAGCCTTTCTAGATTTGTGCTTTCCTTTAATAACTGTTGTAGATACTCTGTTTCTTCTGCGCTGCTTAGATACCCATCATTCATTGCTTCTAACGAACTTTTTATTACCATGACAGGTGTTCGAAGCTCATGAGAGATTTGCGAAAGAAAGTCTTTCTCTGATTGTTCCTTGCGTTCTCGAGCGGATTTTGCCTCGGCTAATCGTTGACTTAGTAGAGTGAGCTGGTCTCCAAGTTCCTGCAATTCATCCTTGGTCTGAATAGAGAGTTTCTCGTGATAGTTTTCTTTTGTAAGCTCCCCGGCATAATTTCGCATAGTTTCAATTGGTCTGACAAAACGCTTAGATAAACGCCAGGCAAGGATACTTGCAAGGATGACAGCCCCAAGAAGACTGATTAGCAGCATAAAATAGCCAGATAATTGATTTTTATGAATAGCATCTACTTTTGAATACATCAGCACAACACCTTTGACTGAGCCTTCAGACAAGATAGGAGTGGCAATCGTTAGTTCTTGTAATTGAAAAAGATTTCTTTTTTTTGTCACTTGTGTTTGTTTGCTGGCAAATGTTTTCGCCATAATGCTCTTAGCTTCATCAGGAGGGCTTTCCTGGTTGATTGAATCCTCGTGATGATAATTAATGATCGTGTTCATTTTTGAATCCAGTACCCAAACATTCTCACCAGCTATTTGATTGATAAAGCGCAAAAAGGCGCCATATCCGCCACCGCCTCCTTTTTGGCCTGTGCGAGATCCATTAGTAAAATAATCTGAAAGGGTGGCGCTAATCAATTCACTTCGATGCGTCATTTCCTCCTGATGCAGATCCTCTGTTTGTTTCGCGAAAAGAATGCCGAAGAAAAGAGCACTCATTGTAGCAAAAATCAGTAATAAGCCCACAAATTGCTGGATCAGTCGAATCGTAATTTTTTTCATGTGGATTCCTCGATTCGGTAACCTTCGCCCCAAACAGTCTCGATCTGCCAGTCACTAACGCCAGCTTTTTTCAATTTTGCCCGCAAACGCTTAATATGGCTATCTACTGTGCGGCTGTCACCGTAATAATCGTAACCCCAGACAGTGTCTAGCAGATTGTCGCGAGTAAAGACTTTGTTTGGATATTTTGCAAATAAAACCAGTAATTCAAATTCCTTTTTAGTCAATTTGAGTTCTTTATCCTGGACGACAGCTTGACGATTTTCCAAAAGCAGGCGCATCGATCCTAAAGTCAGCTGCTTTATCATAGATTCTTTCTCAAAATCAATGCGCCGCATAATCGCCTTGATTCGATACAAGACTTCTTTTGGTGAAAAGGGTTTAATGATATAGTCGTCCGCACCTACCTCTAAACCTAAAATACGATCTGCATCCTCCGATTTAGCCGTGATCATAATGATGGGAACCGTAGATTTTTCACGAATTTGTTGGCAAATCTCAAACCCATTTACATGCGGGAGCATGATGTCCAATAAGATAAAATCGACGGGATGACTGTCAAAGTAAGGAAGTGCATCTTTACCGTCATAAACAACATCTGTCTCATAACCAGCTTCCTTCAAGTAACGATTCAAAACATCCACGATTTGTGTGTTGTCTTCGATGATCAATAGTTTCATATCGGGCCTTCCTTTCAAAAGGGTGTCTGTCTATTCATTATATCGCAACTCTTTCATGGAAGGAGTCCCAAAAAGAAAATAGGATAAGATAGCGTAGTCTCTGTACAAATACATAATCATATAAGAAAATATCCGCGATTTATTGCTAAAAAAATAAGGTAAGCAAAATAAGACAGTCTTTCGCGGCAATTGAGCAATAATTTACAATCCAAATTTTTTGAAAGCGTTTTTTGTTATGATACACTGATTTTGTAAGTTCGATTAAAGCTATTCTTCGTATAAAAGGGGATGTTTATTTCAGAGCTCATTATTCGATTCAACCAACCGATTTATTTAAAAAGGAATGAGGTGTTTATCTATGTTTTCTTTTCGAGAACGATCGAAAATGATTCAAAATTTGGAAGATCAAACCTTTGATTTAGTAATCATTGGCGGCGGAATCACAGGAGCGGGAGTCGCATTGCAGGCAGCGGCTTCGGGTCTATCTGTCGCGTTAGTAGAAATGCAGGATTTTGCTGAAGGGACATCTTCCAGATCTACGAAATTAGTGCATGGGGGATTACGCTATCTAAAAACCTTTGATGTAGAGGTTGTAGCGGACACAGTAAGCGAGCGGGCGATTATTCAAAGCGTTGCGCCGCATATTCCGAAAGCGGATCCAATGATTTTACCGATTTTTGATGAACCAGGTTCCACCTTCAATATGTTCTCTGTAAAAGTAGCAATGGATCTTTATGATCACTTAGCAGGGATCACCGGCGGTAAATATGCCAACTATATGCTGTCGAAGGAAGAAATTTTAGAACGAGAACCGCAGTTAGAATCAGAAGGGTTATTAGGTGGAGGCGTTTATCTAGACTATCGTAATAACGATGCTCGTTTAGTAATTGAAAATATCAAGCGAGCAGTCGAAGATGGTGCCATCGCTGTTAGTCGTATGAAGGTTGAAGAAATTGATCATGACGAGCAAGGAAAAGTATCCGGTGTAAAAGCCAAAGATTTATTGAGTGATCAAACAATCACCATCAAAAGCAGACTAGTGATCAATACTGCTGGACCATGGTCTGATTTTGTCAATAAGCTGGACGATAAAATCGACCACAAGCCTCACATGAGACCAACCAAAGGTGTCCATTTAGTTGTAGATGGCGAAAAGCTGAAGGTTCCTCAACCAACGTATTTTGATACGGGTGAAAATGATGGTCGAATGATTTTTGTTATTCCTAGAGAAAGCAAAACCTATTTTGGTACGACTGATACGGATTATCAGGGAGATTTCAACCATCCAACCGTCGAGCAAGAGGACGTTGACTATTTATTGAAAATCGTTAATCTTCGTTATCCTGAAGCAAATCTGACAATCAATGATATCGAAGCTGCGTGGGCAGGGTTACGACCTCTGATTAGTAATGCAGGCGGCGATTATAACGGAACGAAAAAGGAAAAAATCAGCGATGAGAATTTTGAGAAAATCATTCGCGCGGCTGGAGACTATGCCAATGGAAAACAATCCCGTCCGGAAGTAGAAAAAACAATCAGTGATGCGGCAAAAGAAGAACCGAAAGACAATCCATCGGCTGTTTCACGCGGCAGTGATTTGACTATCGCAAAAGATGGCCTTTTGATTCTATCTGGCGGAAAGCTGACGGATTACCGTTTGATGGCCACTGGGGCAATGAAGAAAATTATTTCTTTATTGTCTGACAGTAATTTTAAATTGATCGATTCTGAAAATTATCCAGTCTCTGGTGGAGAAATCGATCCAAAAAATGTCGATGAAGAATTAGCGAAAATTGCTAAAAAGGGTGAAGAGCAGGGCTTAAGTGCGGAAGACGCGAAGTTCTTAGCAGAGCTTTATGGATCAAACGCAGAAAAAGTTTTTGCCTTGAAGGATCAAGGGCCATTTGAAGGTCTCTCATTGGCAGAGTCTATGTCGTTACGCTACGCCATGGAGGCTGAGATGACGCTAACACCGGTCGATTATTTATTACGCCGGACAAACTATATGCTGTTTATCAGTCACCGCTTAATGGAAATTAAGGATGCAGTGGTTGATGCTATGGCAGACTATTTTGATTGGGAGGCTGAAACGAAGAAAAGCTATCAATCACAATTAGAGCAGCAAATCAAAGAAACACAATTAACGGATTTAAAAAAGCACCAAATATAATATAAAAGGAGTGGGAACATGGAGTCTTATATCATGTCAATCGATCAAGGAACAACGTCAAGCAGGGCAATCGTTTTCGACAAAGCTGGTAAGGAAGTAAGTTCATCACAAAAGGAATTTACACAGCATTTTCCAAAACCAGGCTGGGTAGAACATGATGCAAATGAGATTTGGAATTCTGTTCAATCAGTTATCGCAGGTGCGCTAATTGAAGGTGGACTGAAACCAGATCAAATTGAAGGGATCGGAATTACCAATCAACGTGAAACAACAGTCATTTGGGAAAAAGAAACCGGACATCCAATCTACAATGCTATCGTCTGGCAATCCAAACAAACTAGTGATATCGCCGATGAATTGAAAGAACAAGGCCACTCAGAAATGATTCAAAAGAAAACTGGGCTATTGATTGATTCCTATTTCTCAGCAACAAAGGTGAAATGGATCTTGGATCATGTTGAAGGCTCACGCGAACGGGCGAAAAACGGGGAATTACTATTTGGAACAATTGACACCTGGCTTGTTTGGAAGCTGACGGGCGGAGAAGCTCATGTTTCTGATTACACCAATGCCAGTCGGACGATGATGTACAATATTTATGATTTGAAATGGGATCAAGAAATTTTAGACCTTTTGGATATTCCAAAAGAAATATTACCGGAAGTGAAATCCAATTCAGAAATTTATGGACATACGGCAGACTATCATTTCTACGGAAATAAGGTGCCAATTGCCGGTATGGCGGGGGACCAGCAGGCAGCATTAGTTGGACAGTTGGCCTTTGACAAAGGAATGGTTAAAAACACCTATGGAACGGGTGCCTTTATTGTCATGAATACTGGGGAAGAACCAATTCTTTCTGAAAACGGATTATTGACGACGATCGGATACGGCATCGACGGCAAGGTCACCTACGCATTAGAAGGAAGTGTTTTCGTTGCAGGTTCTGCAATCCAATGGCTGCGTGACGGCTTGCGGATGTTCCAAAAGGCACCACAGTCAGAAGACTATGCAAAACGGGTAGACAGCAGTGAAAATGTTTATGTCGTTCCAGCCTTCACCGGACTAGGTGCACCTTATTGGGATCAGCAGGCACGTGGTGCGATCTTCGGATTGACTCGTGGAACAACAAAGGAACATTTCATTCGTGCCACCCTTGAATCATTGGCTTATCAAACGGCGGATGTGGTGAAAACAATGAACAAGGATTCTGGTACAGATATCAAGCTATTGCGTGTTGATGGCGGCGCGTCGAAAAATGATCTATTACTGCAATTCCAAGCAGATATTTTACAGACACCAGTAGAGCGAGCTCCATATCTTGAGACAACAGCCTTAGGTGTGGCTTATCTAGCTGGTCTGGCAGTAGGATATTGGAAAGATGTTGATGAAATCAAAAAATTCGCTTCTGATGGTCAACGTTATGAACCAGAAATGGATAAAGAAGTGACAGACGATCTTTATAAAGGCTGGCAAGAGGCCGTTCAAGCGACGATGCAATATAAACATCAACCAAAAGAAAAATAAGGCAATCAGTCAGCTGCACAACGCAACTAAATTTTTATGAGAGAAAAAATTTATTGTGCAGCTGACATAGCACCAAAAATTAAAGGGGATGAGTTTATGGACACGAGTATGTCAACGCAGGTTATTGGAGAAATTATCGGAACAATGGTCTTAGTATTATTAGGTGATGGTGTCGTGGCAGGTGTAAGCTTGCGTAAAACCAAAGCGGAAGGTGCGGGCTGGATCGCCATTACATTAGGCTGGGGCGCTGCCGTTACAATTGGAGCTTATGCGGCAGGCTACATGTCATTTGCACACCTGAACCCCGCAGTGACGATCGGTATGGCAATTGCTGGAAAGATTGGTTGGGACATGGTCGTTCCATACATTTTAGGTCAAATGATCGGTGCGATCATCGGTGCGGTTCTGGTCTATATCCATTATTACCCGCATTGGAAGGAAACGAACGATCAAGCGGCGATACTAGGTGTATTTTCTACAGGTCCGGCAATCCGCAGTCTAGGTGCCAATCTGATCAGTGAAATAATCGGAACCTTCATGCTGGTATTCGCTTTATTAGCGTTTGGCATGAGTAAATTTGGGGACGGATTAAATCCGATCGCTGTGGGTATTTTGATTTTAGTTATTGGATTGTCTCTGGGCGGTACGACTGGTTATGCGATCAACCCAGCTCGAGACTTAGGTCCGCGAATCGCTCATGCTTTCTTGCCAATTCCCAATAAAGGCGGTTCTGATTGGGGCTACTCTTGGGTTCCAGTTGTAGGTCCAATTATTGGCGGTATATTAGCCGCATTGTTGTTTATGATCTTACCAATGTAAATCTTTTGGGGTAATAGAAATCAGTCTATTACCCTAATGTGCTTTAAACATAAAGTAAAATGAAAGGGACGAAAACAATAGAAACAGAACGACTAATAATTAGAAAATTTGTACCAGGTGATTGGCCGGATCTGTTAGAGTATCTGTCAGATCCACGCGTTGTTAAATATGAGCCTTACGGACCGATCAATCAGCAGCAGAGTATTGAAATCGCTCAAAGTCATAGCGAGTCTGATGAATTCTGGGCGGTTTGCTTGAAGAATAAGGTAATCGGAAACATCTATCTTGAGGAGGTTGTTCAGGATAGCTGGGAACTGGGCTTTGTCTTTCATTATGACTTTCAGCATCAAGGCTATGGCTATGAGGCTGCTTCGAGGCTGATCGATCAAGTTTTCGCACAAGGAGCTCATCGGATTTTTGCGGAGTGTCATCCGGATAATCAGGCTTCTTGGAGGTTATTAGAAAAATTAGGATTCAAAAGAGAAGGGCATTTGCGAAAGAATCTCTTCTTTAATAAAGCAGAGGATGGCACACCAATCTGGCAAGACACACTTGTCTATGGATTGCTTAGAGAAGAGTACACGTAAAAACAATATAAAGGAAAAAACTTAAGAGAACTGAGGAGGAAGTGCAAGTGAAAAAAATAATCAATGATCCGAAAAATGTTGTAGAGGAAATGGTCAGCGGATTGGTTGGCGCTTATCCAGATTATGTGAAGCAGGTCCCTGAAACATTAGTTGTTGCCCGCAGTGATGACTTTGATCAAGTTGCTTTAGTCAGCGGCGGCGGCAGCGGACATGAGCCCTCTCATGCTGGCTTTGTCGGCGATGGGATGTTGAGTGCGGCCGTTTGCGGACAGGTCTTTACTTCCCCAACGCCAGATCAAATCCATGAAGCGATCAAAGCCACGGATAAAGGAAAAGGAACCTTGATGATCGTTAAAAATTACTCAGGTGATGTCATGAACTTTGATATGGCTAAGGATTTGGCTGAAATGGATGATATTGAAGTAGATTCTGTATTAGTCGATGATGATATCGCAGTTGAAGACAGCACCTATACACAAGGCCGCCGCGGAGTGGCTGGAACGGTGTTGGTTCATAAGATTTTAGGTGGTTTAGCTCGTGAAGGAAAATCGGTTTCTGAACTGGCCGGCTATGGAAAAGAGTTAGTCAAAGATATTAAAACAGTCGGAATTGCTTTGTCTGGAGCAACTGTTCCGGAAGTAGGCAAGCCTGGTTTTATTTTAGCGGACGATGAAATGGAATTTGGTGTCGGTATCCATGGCGAGCCCGGCTATCGTCGAGAAAAAGTTAAACCTTCTTATGATATCGCAAAAGAGATTATTGGCAAGCTAAAAGCAGAATTCAATTGGCAAAAAGGCGATAAATACGGTCTGTTTGTCAATGGTATGGGTGCTACTCCATTAATGGAACTGTTCATTATGTTTAATGATGCAAAGAACATTCTTGCTGAAGATGGAATCGAGCTGACATTCAATAAAGTCGGCAATTATATGACATCGCTTGAAATGGCAGGAGCATCCATCACGATGATCAAATTAGACGAAGAGCGCTTACGTTTATTAAATGAGCCTGTTCACACGATTGCTTGGTAAAAAACTAAGCTTTTGAGCTGGCTAAATTAAAGGAATCGCAAGCTGAAGAAAAGAGTATTCAAGGAGGCCCACTATGTTTACACCAGAAAATTTGCGCAAAACGTTGGAACTATTCAATGAAAAGATTCAAATCAAAAAGGACTATTTAAGCGAGCTAGACACACCAATCGGTGATGGCGACCATGGAAACAACATGGCTCGAGGCATGGATGCGGTGATGGCGGCGGATCTATCTGGAGAATTACCGGATATTTTTAAAGCGACCGCGATGGCATTGATCAGCAAGGTTGGTGGAGCATCCGGTCCTCTTTATGGAACGGCTATGATGGAAATGATGAAGGCCAGCAAAGAGTCAAGTGAGCCTGAAATACTGTTGAACGCGGCTATCGCCGGAATCGAAAAACGCGGAAATTCAACCGTTGGTGAAAAAACGATGTTAGATTTATGGGTACCGGCAGTAGAAAATTTGAATAACGGTACTTTAAATCCAGCTACACTAGAAATATTAGTTGAACAAACAAAAAATATTAAAGCGACCAAAGGCAGAGCTTCTTATGTCGGCGAACGTTCGATTGGCCATATTGATCCAGGTGCGATGTCGTCTGCGTATTTCTTTGAGTCAATGATTGAGGCAGGTGTTTTCAGTGACTAGAGGTGTTGTGTTAGTTTCACATACGAAAGAAATACCAGAAGGTCTGAAGCGATTGATCGGCGAAGTCGCTAAAGGAGTACCTGTAACTACAGCGGGAGGCCTAGAGGACGGCGGCGTCGGAACTTCAATGGAGCGAATTTCCCAAGCAATCGAAGAAAATTCGGCAGATGAGTTGTTAGCTTTTTATGATTTGGGCAGTGCAAAAATGAATTTGGAAATGGCCATCGAAATGACAGACAAAAAAGTGACACTGTTTGATACAGCTTTGGTCGAAAGCGCTTATACTGCTTGTGCATTATTGGCGGCCGATGCAGAGGAAGCAGAGATTGAAAAGCAATTAGCTGAGTTAAAAATAAAATAAACTTTTACAGAATTCGCTTACCATATTTAAAGTCTTTTTGAAAATACTTAACAAAAGTAAAGTCGAACGCTTATATTTCTATCGATTACGATAGTATATGAGCGTTCGACTTTTCTTATTTACGTTCTGGAAAATGGAAATCCACTAGCGCCGTATTTAGGAACTGATTGAATTCTTTCATTAATAGAAATTTTTCGACGGTTTCAGTGATAAAGTTATCTGACGTGAGAATTTCCTGATCAGTCAAAGAAAGCTCCAAATACATGCTCTTGTATTTTAAGAACTCAGCAACAGGCGAATCCGCATAAGCTTCATATCCCCGCGGCATCCGTTTTAATTGCTTACCCATTACGCGATAATATTTCTTAAAAGTGGGGTTTTCGATGATCGATAGAAATTCTGCTTCGCGTTCCAACAGTGCTTGACGAATAAGCTCAGTAGCTTCTGAAAACATATCCGCAAATAGTCCGCCGCCTAAAAAAGATTGGTTGTTTGGTTTTAGGAAAAGGAAATAGCCGCAGGGAATCGGCAGCTTGCCCTTGGGACCGATATGTGCCCGCAAAACGGAATTATAAGGTGCTTTATCATGACTAAAGCGTGTATCGCGGTTCAGTTTAAAGGTTAGATTTTTTGCTGGAATCAGCGGTATTTCTGGATCTTTCTCATGAAGCGCCTGTGACAAGGCATCTACTAATTGATTAAACGCTTCAATAACTGTCGTTCGTTCTTGCTTTGTTTCATGGAACCAATCTCGGTTATTATTCTTTTCCAAATTAGATAAGTAATCAAACATTTTTTCATATGTCATAGACCGTATTCTCCTTCGTTAATTCTGATAACTGCTTTGATACCAATAATTCTTTTAAAAACTGCTGAGGATCAAACGCGGACTGATAATGAGACAGTGCTTCAAATAGAAGCGTTTGCTCATCTAGATACTCCATATTGCTTTTCTGTTGAAGAATCTCTGCTTGCTCCAGCTGTATCATGGTTGAATAGTCGAGCCGCGATGGCTGAACCCGCTTCTGCTGAAGAGCGAAGGGGACTCTTTTTTTACAGTCGCATCTCCCACCAGCAAGCCCACAGTTGGTCTCTAAAAAATTCCCCATTTTTTCGCGGATTCGGGAAAGCCTTTTTCGATAAGCAGCGGGAGTCATCTGTAGGAGTTCACCCGCGAATTGACTGTTCATTTTGAACATCGTTCCTAAAATGAAGAGACAACGATCTTGTGGAGTCAAGCATTGAAGCATGATGTTTGTACACGAGAGTTTCAATTCTTGAGCTAGCTCATCTTGCTCGATTTCATTGAAGGACTCATCATAAGCTGGTATAGGTCGCTCAAGGTCTTTTTGCATAACGTCAAAAGTCAACTGTTCCCGAAAGGTACGCTTTTTTTGATCGTTTATTAAATGATTGATCGCAATCCGGTACACCCAGGTACTGAAACGACTTTGCTGTTTAAAGGAGGAGAGGCTTGAAATAGCTTTTAACAAAATCTCTTGCGTAGCATCCTCAGCGTCAAAGACATTTCCTAACATCCGCAGGGAAAGATTGAACACGCTGTCTTTTACTTCATTTAGCAACTCTGTCAAAGAGTCAGCATCTCCATTCAATGAAGAGTGGACGAATCGTTTCTCTTGGTCGATATCCATTTTTTAACCTCCTTTATTAATTAGACAAATTAAAACAGTAAGTGTGACAGGAAATTTAATTTTCTAGCTCTATTTTGGCAGATCCTGTTCTGTCTTTCTATAAAATGTTTCAAATGATGGTGGGGAATCGCTTCATTTCAATATTGACAAACTGATATATACTGTTATACACTGTTTATGAAGAGGTGGATTCTCATGAAACTAATTATTCAGCACTCGTCAATGACCCCCATCTATGAACAGTTAGTAGAACAAGTAAAAGCGGCGATCATTCAGGGAGAATTGAAAGAGAACGATTCATTGCCATCTGTACGAACTTTGGCGAAAGAACTGAAAATCAGTGCACTCACAGTAAAAAAAGCCTATGATGCTTTGGATCAAGAAGGAATGATTACAACTGTACATGGGAAGGGAAGCTTTGTTTGCGGAGTAGATCCATCGTTAAAGTGGGAAGAGCAGCTTAAAGGAATACAGGATGAGCTTGAAGGAATTATCACGAAAGCACGTTTGGTTGGATTAAGTGATCAAGAGTTGAAGGAACTTATGGAACTAATACTGGAGGAATCATAATGCTTACACTAAAAAATGTAAAAAAAGACTATCAAGATTTCAGATTAGACTGTTCTTTGACACTTCAGAAAGGTGAAATCGTTGGTTTAGTTGGACGAAATGGTGCAGGAAAAAGTACCGCTTTTAAAATCGCTTTGGGGTTAGTTACTCATGAGGGAGGAACAGTAGAACTTTTCGAAAAACCGATTCATAAAGTTACTGCCAAAGATCGACAACGTTTAGGCGTTTCATTAGCAGATTCGAGCTTTAATGAGTTTTTTTCCATTAAGGAAATTATTTCGATGCTTAAAAATTTTTACCCTCAATTTGAAAAAGCTTTTTTTCTGGAGAAATGCATTGAATTTCAGCTGCCTTTAGATAAGCCGCTAAAAGAATTTTCCACTGGCATGAAGGCTCGTCTAAATATTTTAGTGGCGATCAGTCATAATGCAGAGCTGCTGATCTTAGATGAACCAACAGCCGGTTTGGATGTTATTGCTCGTGGAGAAATCTTAACCCTGCTGCAAGAGTATCTGGAGCAGGATGAATCTCGCAGTATTTTGATTAGCTCGCATATTTCAACGGATTTAGAACAACTTTGTGATTCCTTGTATTTTATTGATCAAGGAAAAATCGTCCTTAATGAGGATACTGATGTATTATTGGATGATTATGGTATTTTGAAATTAACGACCGATCAATATTATGAACTGGATAAGGCGCATATTGAAAAGGCACTACCTGCTAGCTTCGGTTATCGCTGCTTAACGAAGCAACGACGGTTCTATCATGAAAATTATCCAGACATTGTAATAGAAAAGGCCAATATCGATGAAATCGTCCTTATGCTGATGGGAGGGAATTAGAATGAAAGGTTTATATATTAAGGATCTCCGCTTGCTCGCAAAGCAAAAATTATTCTTTTTGGCGATCATTTTTCTGACTGTGATGAACGCTTATAATCTCGAAAGTTTGTCGATTGTTCCATCATTGATGCTCTTTTTCTTTGTAACATTGATTTTTACTACAGTTACTTATGATGAGATGAACCATGGATTGACTTTTCTATTTACTTTACCAATCTCTCGAAAAAAATATATTGTCCAAAAATACTCGTTGGCAATTATCGGTTCGATTGTTGCTTTATTGTTATCGATAGCAATAGTTTTTATTATGACTGGAATTCAAGGAAAGTCGGTCAATCTTGAAGCCTTCAGTATTATATTGTTCAGCCTTTTTATCGCTGGTTTGTTCTATATCAGCTTGATGATGCCAATATATTTTAAGTTTGGGGAAGAAAAGAGCAGAATGATTATGATTCTCGTGATGGGTGTAATTTTCTTTTTCGCTTTCTTAGGAAGATCATTGGTTGAGAGACTTAGCATTGATATCGACATGATTTTACAACGTATCACTAATGCACCGCTATGGCTGATGTTGGCAGCAGGAACAACAGCTGCAGGGATTCTATGTATTCTTTCCTATTTTCTATCATTTAGAATCCTTGGAAAGAAAGAGTTTTAGCAGCACATGGAGTCAACAAAAAGTTTAGGAGTGATCATTTTGAAGATGATTACTCCTATTTTTTTAACAATTTTAAGGCAGCTTCATTGATGGTACTGTTTCATCAACACTTTCTTCAACAGTTCAGGAAGGCCGCTAAACTGTTGAAGCTGATCGAAATAGTCTGTACAGAATCACGAATCAAGCTACGGACAGTGTCTGGCATGCTTATTGCCTAATAATATAGTAAGAAAGCTGTTGAAAAGGAAAAACTAGGATTGACTTTATATTTGCTTTTTTTATTATAAAGAGAAGGGGGAGATGGCATGAAAGAAGAATTATTGAATTATTTAAAAAATCAAACCGCTTTTCTCAATTTAGAGGACCTTAGCGAATTGTTCACCGCTTCTAAGCTCGCTGAAATTTTTAGCGTAAAAAGAAATACGGTGAGTCAGTACTTAAATCAGCTGACCGAAAGCGGGGAACTTGTAAAAATAAATTCTCGTCCAGTCTATTATTTTCATAAGGGGGCCTTTGAAAAGCAATTTTTTAGCTTGAGGGCAAATTATTATGAAAGCGTTCAGACGATTTTGTCGGAACAGCCAATGTTTGGTAAGGAGCAGGACTTCTTTTCTTTGCTGATCGGGCATGATAAAAGCTTGAATCGCGTCATTGAGCAGATCAAGGCAGCTCTCAATTATCCGGATGGCGGCTTGCCGGTTTTGATCAATGGTGAAAGCGGGACGGGAAAGAGCTATTTGGTCAAGCTAATTCATCACTATTGTATTCAAAATGAGCTTCTGCCCGAAGATGCCCCATTCATTACGTTAAATTGCGCGCAATATGCCAATAACCCCGAGCTGTTGACCAGCAATCTCTTTGGAAGCGTGAAGGGTGCCTATACCGGGGCCGAGTCGGATCGTAAAGGCGCTTTTGAAGCAGCCGATGGCGGGATTTTATTTTTGGATGAGGTCCATCGTTTAAATGCTGAAGGGCAGGAAAAATTATTTACTTATTTGGATCAAGGAGAAATTTATCGAATGGGGGATACTGCTCATCCGATTACTGTAAGTACGAGGCTATTTTTTGCGACGACGGAGGAGCTGACTAGTAATTTTCTGAATACGTTTATTCGACGGATTCCTATCCAAGTAACTATTCCTTCATTACAGCAAAGGGCCAGGAATGAACGCCTGGAATTGATTTATTCCTTCTTAATCAACGAGCAGGTGAAAATCAAACGACAACTGATGATTACTGGACAAACCCTTGAATTGTTAGCAAGCGGAAGCTTTAAAGGGAACATCGGTGAGTTAAAAAATATTATCAAGGTAATGGCAGCACAGGCCCTTTCCGAAGCCAATGATCAGCAGCAAATCAAGCTGACGATTTATCACCTGCCTGAATCGTTACTCTCTGCAAGCAGTCAGAATCTGCAGACCTCGTTGCCAGAAGAAGTGGTGATCACAAGTGAGTCCAGATTAGATAACTTGATGCTGGCAAATACTCAAAGTCAAAAAAGAGTGGAAGATTCATTTACTAAAGTGATTCTGGAATATCAGAAATCTCAAGGAGAGCTGACTGATTGTCACTTGAAGCTAAAAGAAATCGTGGATCAATTGTTCGACTATCTGCTTTTTGAAACAGATCGCCAGCAAAAGCATGAGATGCTGCTGTACTTAACACAGTATGTTCGAGAAACCTTTCGGCAAATGGAAAGTGCTTACCAGGTCAAGTTCAACGGAAACAGTGTGTATGCTGTCGGCTATTACTTGTTCCAAAGAGGCTCTAATCGCTGGCTATCAGAGGACATTCAAATCATGGAGCTGATCCGTCAGCTGGAACGACAGATATCCGAGGCCTATCCAGCGAGTTATCATTATGTGGAGCGTATCTTGGAATTGTGCCGCCCAAAAATAGATATCGAGGTATCAGCAATGGATCGAATCGTTTTGACCTTGTATTTGAAGAAAGCGGATTGGACGAAGGAACAGGGTATGGCGAAAGCCGTAATCGTCGCTCATGGCTATGCGACTGCCAGCAGTATTGCCAATGTGGCGAATCGTTTTTTAGAAAATGATATTTTTGAATCGTTTGATATGCCTTTAGATGTAACTCCTCAGCAAATCGCCGAAGAAATTTTGGATTATAGCGAAAACAACGACATCTCTAATGGGCTGGTCATTCTGGTAGATATGGGCAGTCTCAAGGAAATTTATCAATATTTTCCAAAACAAATCAATGTTCCAATCGTGATTATGAACAATGTGACGACACCGTTAGCGATTGCTATCGGAGAAAATATCAAGCATCAGCGCACCTTGAATGAGCTGGCAAGTAAATCAGCGGCTGAAGCCGTTTTTGATTGGGAAATTATTTATCCTGAGGAAAATCGAACCAAAGCATTATTGACGACTTGCCAAACGGGGATTGGAACAGCAACCCAGATTTGCCATTTACTCGAAAAAAGTCTGCCCAGCACATGTGAATTAAAGATATTGCCATATGAATATCGCGTATTGGAAGAGAAAAAATCAGAAGAGACTGTCTTTTCTGTCTATGACGTGCTAGGGATCATCGGAACAGATGACCCGCTGATTCCAGAAATGCCTTACCTGTCCTTAGAAGAGCTGATCTCAGGAGATGAACAGAAGGTCTTGACTGAATGGTTAGCCCCAGTGATGACCGCAGAAGAAAATCAGATTTTCAATAGGAATGTGATCCGCAATTTTTCTCTGGAGAAGGTGATTGATTCTGTCACGATCCTGGATACGGATAAGGTCATGAGTGAGATCGATCTATTTATGCGGGATTTGGAGTTAGCTGGGAGAATCCAGCTTTCTAACGCTAAGAAGCTGGCGCTGTATGTTCATGTCAGCTGTTTAATCGAGCGTTTGATTCGAAATGTTCCGATTGAAACCTATGAGGGTTATCATGATTTGTATCAGTGTCAAAAAGACATGCTGGAAATTATCAAACAAGCTTTTAGTGTCATTGAAAAGGATTATAGTGTCACGATCCCTGATTCTGAGATCGCCTACATTTTTGATATTGTCTATAAGAATGCAGATACCACGATGAAAGATGAAGAATTTTAAAAAAGCAAGCGGTGCGCCACTAAAGTTGGCACACCGCTTGCTTTTATTTAAGTGTAGAGAAGATTGAGAGGTGAAAAGTAGTGGAAAGAATGCTGGTTCTAGCATCACATGGGAAGTTAGCGTCAGGAATCCATTCTTCTTTGGGGCTGATCTGCGGAAACCCTATCAAGATCGAAACGTTGGATTGCTATTTGACCGAAGGCTTTGATTTAGAAAAAGAAGTAAATGGCCTGCTGGAGCGTTACCGTGAGTATGAATTGGTTGTCGTAACGGACTTATTCGGCGGCAGTGTGAATAATGAGTTTTTAGCACATATGGATCGTTCAAATTTTTATTTAGTTGCAGGGATGAACTTGCCATTTCTGGTTGAATTGGCCATGCAGCTCAAGAATGCTGAATCACTTCCTCAGCTGATTGAAGCATCACTGGAAACATCAAAGCAGACGATTCAATTTTGCAATCAATTAATTAGCGGCGAAATAGAAGAAGAGGAATTTTAAAGCAATAGAAAATGGAGGGATAAAAATGATTTTATTGACAAGAGTGGATCATCGGTTACTTCATGGGCAAGTGGCATTTTCATGGACGCAAGGTTTAGGAGCAGACTGCATTCTGATTGCAAATGATGATGTACCAACAAATGAGCTGCGCAAAACCACTATCAAGCTGGCAAAACCGCAGGGCGTAAAATTAGTGATCAAAAATATTGAGGATTCCATCGCAGCATTGCAAAGCGGGGTAACAGATAAATATAAATTATTTATCGTAGTGGAATCAATTGCTGACGCAAAAAAATTAGCCGATGCATATCCCCACATTCAAAAAATCAACTTAGGCGGAATCAAAGCCAAAGAGGGCACGCGGAGCATTGGAAAAGCAGTCAATGTTTTGCCTGAAGAGGAAGTTCTGCTGAAGGAATTGGTGGACCAGGGTTTGGAAGTAGAGATTCGACAAGTTCCGACAGATAAAAAAGTGGCTGTTACTGAAGTTCTTTAAAAAAGAAAGGTTGAAAAAATATGCTCATTCAAGCAATTTTACTTGGGTTAGTTGCATTTATCGCTCAGTCTGAGTACGCATTAGGCACCTCCCTTTTGTCTCGTCCAATTGTTACAGGTTTATTTACCGGAATCGTATTAGGCGATATAAAGGCTGGAATTATTATGGGAGCAACATTGGAATTAGCATTCATTGGTTCTTTCTCTGTAGGAGCAGCGATTCCTCCAGATGTTGTTACAGGCGGCGTTTTAGGAACGGCCTTTGCCATCACGGCTGGTGCCGGGACAGAGACAGCGTTGCTGCTGGGCTTGCCAATTGCGACGCTGACATTGATTTTGAAAAATATCTATCTTGGAATTTTGATTCCAATCATGAACCAAAAGGCTGATAAATACGCTGAAGATGGGAACTACAAAGGGGTCGAACGGATGCATTTAACGGCCGGCTTCGGCCTTTCCTTGATGCTGGGCTTAGTCGTTATGATCTCATTTATGGTAGGCAGTAAAACAATCGGTAATTTATTGGACATGATTCCTGACTTTATTCAGCATGGACTGTCAGTGGCTACTGGTTTGATCCCAGCACTAGGATTCGCGATGCTGGCGCGTCTTTTGATCAACAAACAAGTTGCTCCATACTTCTTCTTAGGCTTTGCTCTAGCTGCCTACTTAGAAATTCCGGTAACTGGAATCGCGATTTTTGGAGCAATTGTAGCGGTAGTTGTGGTGAATATTATGAATGTGCGCGGTGGGCAGAATAATAGTGCTCAAACTTCAACAGGGGAGGTAGTTGATGATGATGACTTCTAATGAGAATAATGAGTTGAAAATCACTAAGAAGGATTTGAAGAAGGTATTTTGGCGGTCCTTCCAAATGGAGTTTTCCTGGAATTATGAACGTCAGATGAATCTTGCTTATTGTTACGCGATGATCCCGATTTTGAAGAAGCTGTACAAAACGAAAGAAAGTATGGCTGGGGCGTTGAAACGACATTTGGAATTCTTTAATACTACACCGCATATCGTGACCTTGATTTTAGGGATCAACGCGGCGATGGAAGAGGAAAATGCGAATGACGCCAATTTCGATGTTTCAACCATCGATAATATCAAAACATCATTGATGGGACCACTGGCAGGTATTGGTGATTCATTCTTCTGGGGCACCTTGCGCCTGATCGCTACGGGGGTAGGAACTTCTCTAGCCATGCAGGGAAACATCTTGGGACCCATCTTGTTCGTCCTGATTTTTAATACTCCTCACTTGCTATTCCGTTATTTTGGAACCTCTTGGGGGTATAAGCTGGGGACAGGATTCTTAAAGAAAATCCAGGAAAACGGTATGATGGGCAGCTTGACGTTAGGAGCGTCAATCATCGGGCTAATGGTTGTTGGCGGAATGACTGCATCAATGATCGATATTAATATCCCGTTGAAAATCGGCTCTGGGGAAAATGCCGTGACCGTTCAAAGTATTTTTGATGATATCGTACCAAGAATCTTGTCGCTTGGGGCTTTCGGAGCAGTATTCTATCTGCTTAAAAAGGAAGTAAAGGCGTTGACGATTTTACTTGGCTTGGCTCTTTTTGGAATCCTTGGTTCATGGATCGGCTTCTTTTAGAAATGGAGGGATAAGATGGCAGCAATGACCATGCTTGATTATATCAATCAAGAGCAGGAAGCATTAACAAAAATTTTAAACGACTATGATTTCTCAAGTGATCATAAACTGGCAAAAATGAACACCGTGACGATTCTCGCTACAGGCTCCTCCTATAATGCTTGCTTGTCCGCCAAGCTGGCGTTTGAAAGGATCGCTGATGTCACTATTGTAATTGAAGAGCCGTACAATTTTAACCATTACGGCCGGCTGATCAGCGGAACTGACACAATCATCGGTGTTTCTCAAAGTGGAAAAAGTGCATCGACGATTGATGCCATGAAAAAATTCAGTGATCGTAACATTCAACAGCTTGTCTTAACTAGTGACTTAGAAAGTCCGATCGCTCAAGTAGTTGATCAAGTGCTCGATTTGAATATGGGAATCGAAACAGTCGGTTTTGTCACTAAAGGATTTTCAGCAACCTTATTACAGCTGATGCTGCTTGCGATTAAAGTGGGGATTTCAAAGAACCTGATCGATGAACAGCGATTATCCGAGCTGACACAAGAGCTGCAGGAAGCAATCAGCCAGATTGAAACGGTCATCAATAAATCCAATGCCTTTTTTGAACAGCAAGAGAACCTATTAAAGCTGGGCGGCCGATTTGTCGCATTAGGCTATGGTCCAAACTGGGGAACAGCGAAGGAATTTGAGACGAAGTTCACAGAAACTGTTCGGCGTCCGAGTCAAGGCTTTGAGCTGGAGTCCTATATGCATGGTCCTTACTTAGAGGCTGATTGGGCGCATACATTATTCTTCATTGAGACACCTAGTGTGAATCAAAGCCGGTCACAAGCACTGGCGGAGTACATGGACAGCTATGTTGGAAAAGTGTTGAAGATAACGACGGATAAAAGTGCTGACAAGGATGTTCTGGGCTTAGATGTCACTCTTTCGGAGTGCTTCTCTCCATTACTATTAATTATTCCATTCCAGCTGCTGGCCTATCGTACAGCTACGGCAAAAGGAATTGATTTGAGTAAACGGATTTTTGATGATTTTGACTCAGTTTTAAAAAGCAAAATATAAAATTTAAGGAGTTTTAGACATGTTAAAATTTAATGAACAGCAGCAGATTGAGGATATTCAAGGCGCATTGGAATTACGTCCGCAGGTAGAAAAAATTATTGATGAGGTTTGGGAAAAGGGCTATGACAATATCTTCTATTTAGGAATTGGCGGAACCTACGCTTCAGCTATGCAGGCGGTTACCTATATGAACGGACGCAGTGATCTGCCTGTTTATGTACAGCATGCTGCAGAATACTATACAACTGGAAATCGCAGACTGACGAAAGACTCATTGGTCATTCTTTCATCTGTGACAGGAACAACCGAAGAAGTTGTGAAGGCAGTCGCTGAGATGAAAAAAGTCGGAGCAACATTACTTGGCTTCATCGACACAGCAGGAACGAGCTTGGCAGAAAGCTGTGACCATGTGATCACTTATCCAGCACCGGGAACGGAACAAATCAAATTCTTTATGGCTGCAGATCGTTTGCTGGAGAAAAATGGAGATTTCCCTGACTATGCTGAATATTATGCAGAATTAGAACAATATTTACCTAAAGGCTTGGTTGAAGCAGAAAAACAAGCGGAGGACTTCGGACGAGAATTCGCAGAAAAACATCGTCACGATGACATGCACTATTTTATCGGAGCCGGAAATCAATGGGGAGCGGTTTACTCTTATGCGATGTGCTATTGGGAAGAGCAAAGCTGGCTTCGTTCTAAGTCAATCCATGCTGCAGAATTCTTGCACGGCACGTTGGAGATCGTTGATGAAACAACTCCTGTAACCTTATTCCTAGGAGAAGACGAACAGCGTCCATTGGCAGAACGAGTAAAAAATCTATTGCCGCGCATTTGTGGAAACTACACGTTTATCGATTCAAAGGATTATCCAATTGAAGGGATCAGCGAAAAAAATCGCGGCAGAGTCTTACCGCATCTATTGATGCATTGTGTGACTCAACGGATTGATGCGCATGTTGAAAAGTTAAATTGTCATCCTTTAGATATTCGTCGTTATTACCGTCAGTTTGATTATTAATTAACAATACAAAAGTATTTCTCAAAAATACTTAACAAAAAGAAAGCCAAACGGTCATTTCACTTTCATTATTGAAAGTATTTTGATCGTTTGACTTTTTTATTTACTCTACAAATCAGTAAAGTAATCACCTTCATATTCGTAAATCCGAAAACACAATATATTGTGTTGTATTTTGTCTTATCACGAAAAACACACAAAATCTAGTCTTTACAATGAAAAAATTTAGGAGTACTATTATCAAGGATTTGAAAGAAAAATTTAGTTTACTATGAAGGGATGGATGAAACGATGCTATTGATAGCTGGTACGATCGGAGCTGGGAAAAGCAGTCTGACAGACATGTTATCACAGGAAATGAACTCAAGACCATTTTATGAGAACGTGGACGATAACGAAGTACTGCCATTGTTTTACTCAAATCCGGAAAAATATACGTTTCTGTTGCAGATATTCTTTTTAAATAAACGTTTCTTGGCTATGAAAGATGCCTTGCAGCAAGCCGATAACGTGCTGGATCGCTCGATTTATGAGGATAGTCTGCTTTTTCATTTAAATGCGGATCTTGGCCGAGTAAGTCAAGAGGAGGTGCTGCAATACGACAACTTGTTAGACACGATGCTGAAGGAGTTAGAGCATACAGCACCTAAAAAAAGACCTGACTTATTGGTCCATATCAAAGTTTCCTTTGACGTGATGCTGGAGCGGATCGAAAAACGCGGACGCGACTATGAACAAATCGCGGCGAACCCTGAATTATTCGACTATTATCGAATGGTCAATGAACGATATGAGAAGTGGTATGACAGCTTTGAAATCTGTCCAAAAATCCAAATCGATGGGGATCGCTATGATTTTGTAGCTGATCCGCAGGCAGCGGAGGCAGTTATTAAGCAGATCAAGGAAGAAACGAACAAATTAAACCTGCTTGAGTTCCAAAACTCAAACTATTATTCAAAAGAAACGATTGAAAAAGGCATTTTTTAGTATTTCAATTTTTTTGAACAAATAAAGAACGACCGTTTTCTAGAAGGAGCCAATTATGTTCACTTATTTCAAATTTTTACTTCACCAATTAAAAGGCTGGCCACAACAAAATTACTATTTATTTTTCTTTAGTTTAGGCTGCCAGGTGATGACCTTAGTCAATCAGCCGATCACACTGCTCACGGTGATCACATTTATCGGAACGACTTTAGGGGTATTATGTATTCTTTCTATTAATGCAGCGAAATCGGTCAATGGTATTTTAGGAATTATTTCCGCGATTTGCTTCATTTATGTCGGCTACTCAGCCAAGAATTATTTGAGTATCGGCGAACAGATCGCGTATATGATCACATTGGATATTCCCGTACTGTTAAGCAAGGAATGGAACCACAACATGGCGTCGAAAATCCGTAGGTTTACTGGAAAAACATGGTTCGTCGCACTCATCAGTACGATCATCGTCTACTTTGTTTCTGGCTATTTGATCCAAAGATTTACCGACGATCCTCGCCCGTGGATCGATGCCATCGCCTTTTCAATTAGTTTAAGTGCAGGAATTATCAGCTTCCTGCGTTACAATAATCAATATTTTTGGTGGCTGGCTTCAGGTCTTTCTCAGATGGTTCTTTGGTACATTTCCTTCAGACACGGTTCGGCAAGCTTGGCAATGTTTGTAAACAGCTCGGTCTATTTGATCAATGATGTTTTAGCCTTCACTGTGTCTCCGTGGTACAACAAGAAGGAACGGGAAAGAATGCAGCGGATGGAAGAGGAATATTATCATTTAAGCCATTAGCTTGAACAGAAGAGACTTTAATGACTATTTTCACGTCATTAAAGTCTCTTTTTTGTGCGATCATTCATCGGATAAAAGCCATTCAATTTCGTCAGTAATCCATGCTCCCGGTTTCTTTACCGGATCAAAGGCTACCCAAGAGCTCTTCATAAAAATCTTTTCCGCTTGCCAGCAGCCTTGTTTAGTTTGCTTTGCCTTCAAATATTCTAGGGCTTCGCGACACTCAGGCTGCCCTAACAGCTTCTCTGTTTTCATAACTCCTAATACTTCTATGATATTTGTCCGATAGGGGTAGGGATAAAAGAGTGTGATCAGATCCTCATATAAATAGTCCTGGTTGTTTTGATGAAAAATCACACGATGCTTCAGGATATAGTCCAGTCCCTGCTGTAATTTTGCTTGAAGTCCAGGGAAATCACCATATTTTTGCGAGTATTCAGAAAGCACCTTAACTGATTTTACAAGACCGTCATAACAAGGTGATTTGCCGACACATCCGCCAAACCGCTGAAAAAGGTCCGCTCCATGCCAACTGGAGGGTTCATTTTTATCGAATGGAAAATAGGTAAGTATCCATTGAAGGCCCTTTTCCGCCCATTGTTTTTTTCCAGCCCGCAGAAAAATAAGGGTACAAATTGCATGATGACAAGCCAAAATGCCATCGTTTTTCCCCGTTAGTGAAAAGCCATCCGGAGTATCCACAAAGTGATGAAGCGTCTCAAGCATCGTTTGAACTTGATCCAAACACTCAAAAGCAGGTATCTCAGAAAGTTCAGCCAGCAAAAACTCCAGCTTGCGTAAACCGGTGAAGGTATCTGTCCGGTAAGGGGCTGCTAAAATCGCGGCGATGATTTCTGATTTTGCTAAATAGGAGTGAATTTCCGCTGATTCCAGCGGCGTTTGAGCACGTACAGCTTTTTTTAATTGCAAGGCAGAATCCAATTCTGCTTCATTAAACATCATATCGACACCTCAAAATCCATATTAGTTGCTATAAGTGTAGCATTCTATGGTGGACTAGAACAGTTGAACTTGGCCGATAACCAAATCGCTGCTCATTGACCGACGAAAAAGAGAACAGGTATTATTTAAATAGGAATATTCTTTGAAAATTCAATGAACTATGAGATTTTAATTTAATAATAAGTTATTGTAAGGGTAATCAATAAACTGAATAGAAGAGGCTTCCTATGAGATATTTGTATCAGCAGTTATTAGCTTTTTGGCTGCTTATTATTTTAACCTTGGTTTTGATCAATGTATCATTTACGAATATTAATAAGCGGACATTAGCTGATCAGAACTATAATGAGATGATGAAGTATATAAAATCTGTCAATGCCACGTTAAATGGTTTTCATACAGATTTATCCGATTCTTTTTCCGAACCCTATGGCAACTTAAGCAGGGAAGAGATACTACCCTATTATCTGTTTAATGCAGAGCAAGTATTAGCGAATCAACAGATCAAGTTTGTATTCATTGATAGTCAAAAAAATATTATTTATCCAAAGAACAACAAGGAGCTTCAAAAATCCTTATTAGATGATTGGGAATGGGAACAGCTCAAACAAGGGGGAAACATCTCTAAAACCATCAAGTATGATCTTGATGGAAAGCCTAATCAGACCTCCTATGTTCTTTCGAATCGCTCTGTTTCCAATGAATTTAACGGCGTACTCATTGCATCAAAATCAGCTAGTGAAAAACTGATTTCGGATAATTTATTAAAAGGATTTATCATTTCATCATTGTTTGGCGGAGCGATCAGTTTTGGCCTTGCGGCTAGACAGGTGAAGAAAATAAATGACTTAAAACGCGCAGTCAATCAGATCGCGAATGGAAACTACGAAATCGAGATCGAGGAAAAGGACAATAAAGACGAATTCAACGAGCTGGCGCATGATTTTAATAAAATGGCAGTCGCTTTGCAGGAGAATGAAAAGGAAATTATTCGGCAGGAAGAATTACGGAAACAGTTTATGGCGAATACCTCACACGAAATGCGAACACCATTGACCACAATCAAAGGATTATTGGAGGGCTTTGAGTATGGGGCGATCCCAGAGAGCCAAAAAGAAAAAGCTGTTTCATTGATGCAAAACGAAACGGACCGCTTGATTCGATTAGTGAAGCAAAATCTAGACTTCGAAAATATTCGAAGTCAGCAAATTACACTATCTGCTACTACGTTTAATGGAACAGAAGCGATCAAAAATATCATCGCTCAATTAGGCAAAAAGGCAGAGTCAATGAATGATCAGATTGTTTTATTAAATGAGGAGACGGTTGCTATTTACGCGGATCATGATCGGTTTATTCAGATCATGGTGAACATCATTCAAAATGCGATTCAATTTACCAAAAATGGGGAAATAAAAATAGTTTTAAAGGAAACAGATTCAGATGTCCTCATCTCCGTTGAGGACAATGGCATCGGCATGACGGAAGAGGAGCAAAAAAATATCTGGGATCGCTATTTTAAAGCAGATCCGTCCCGAAAAAACACAAAATTAGGGGAGTCAGGGCTTGGTTTATCGATCGTGAAGGAACTGGTGCGATTGCATAGAGGTTCAATCGATGTTTTTAGTGAGAAGGATCAGGGCACGACCTTTACTGTTCGATTTCCTAAAGAAGGTTAAATAATAAAGGCTGCTGGTAAGATGATTATCAGCAGTTTTTTTTCGATAAAATGTTTACTAGATATTTGTTATACTTATAAAAATGGGAAAAAAGGAGAAAAGGTGTGTCAGTATACTTATTACTAATTGTACTTTTTGCGTTCATCTGTTTTGAAGGCTATCGATTTAGAAGTGACATTAAAGCTGCCTATGAGCGTTTGAATCACTATGAGGTGAAGTCCATTAATACTAGCTTTGGGAAAATGACCTATCTGGATGAAGGTTCTGGTGAAGCGATGATCATCTCTCATGGAATTTTTGGCGGCTATGATCAAGGATTGACAAGTCTGCGGCAAGTAGTAGGAGATCGACAACGAAAAATTTCCCCCTCACGTTTCGGCTATGTAGGGACAGAGCTGCCTCAGGAACCCACACCGAAAAATCAGGCTAAGGCCTTTGTAGAACTGCTGGATCAACTAAAAATTGAAAAAAGTTATGTTTTGGGAACATCAGCAGGTGGAGCAGCAACCTTGCGCATGGCTTTGGAGCACCCGCATCGAGTAAAAGGCATCATCCTTTTATCTTCCGGAGCACCTGATAAAAAGAGGTCACCAGATGAGGTGAAGGCGATGGGCCTACAAGGTCCCCCGCCAATTATCGTGAATGACTTTATCATGTGGTTTACGATGAAACATTTTGGCTTTATTTTCAATCACATGATGGGTTCAAGAGTTGTGACAAATACTCTTTTTGAAACGATGCTGCCTGCAACACCAAGACGAAAAGGAGTCAAGGCAGATAGTGAAATCACTAATACAGATATGACCTTAAACTACGAGGACTATCCGTTAGAGCAGCTGAATGTACCAGTCTTAGTTTGCCATGCAAAAGATGATCCCATGGCAAACTATGAAGCGATAGATAAAGTCATTCAACGAGTAACTGATGCGGATACCGCGATTTGTGAGACCGGTGGACATACGATTGAGGGTAATGGAGATTTTGTTAATCAAGCGATTCTTGATTTTATTGACAAAACCAATCGAGCGGAGAAATTCTCCTAAGTCATCCCAGAGCTTTCATACGTGATCCTCTTGTGATGGTCTACTTGTTTTAAACTGTATCAAGGAAAGGTGAGTCGATGAAAGCTATTATTTCAGGCAGTACTGTTTTTCAAGAAGACTATCTGCAGCTGCAAAAAGATTTTAAGGATAAAGGAGTTGACGTGATTGATTATCCGCGATTCAGTCAGAACCTAACAGCAGAGTACCCTCAAATTTTGACGAGCTTCTTTAAAAATATTGAAGCAGCCGATATCTTTTTTTTATTCAATCAAGATAAAAATGGTGTGTCAGGTCGTATTGGTGCGGCAAGCTTTTCCGAACTGACCTATTGTCTGATGCAAAATCTTATTCATAACAAAAAGATCAAGATTATTTTATTTAAGGAGCCGTCAAAGGAGAATTTTTGCTTTGATGAGGTGAGTCTCTGGCTGGAGAATGAGTGGGTGGAGGTGGCCTCGCTCAGCTTCCTGTAACCGAATTTTGAATGATCATAAAGGAGTTTCAACAATGTTAAAGCGTTTTTTTAGTTATTATCGTCCTTATAAAGGATTGTTTCTATTAGATTTTACCTGTGCTGTATTTGCGGGTCTGCTAGAGCTGGCCTTTCCAGTTGCGGTCAATCAGGTGATTGATAAGATCATGCCGCAAAAGGAATTTCGTGTCATTCTACTGGCCTGCTTCGCTCTTTTTCTATTTTATGTATTAAATACGGTCCTGCAATATATTGTCGTATTTTTTGGTCATCAGCTGGGGGTCAATATTGAGACGGATATGCGCCGGGAATTATTTGCCCATTTACAAACTCAACCATATGAATATTATGACAACCAAAAAACTGGGAAGCTGATCAGTCGTTTGACCACCGATTTGTTTGAAATATCAGAGGTCGCTCATCATGGTCCAGAGGATGTTTTTATTACAGTGATGACATTGGTGGGGGCGTTTTTGCTGATGCTCAACACACATGTAAAATTAGCGATCGCAACCTTTGCCGTATTGCCGCTAATCACGGTTGCTTTAGTCTTTTTCAATAAGAAGATGACCAATGTAAATACGCGTATTTATGAGGATTTAGGTGAATTTAACGCGGGAGTGGAGGCTTCTGTCAGTGGGATTCGAGTAACACAATCCTTTGCTAATGAGGAGTATGAATACCATCGATTTGGCGGGTTAAGTGAGGCCTATCGAAAATCAAAGATTCTATTTTACCGAATAATGGCCGTCAGCTCAGCGTATAACTACTTGTTGATTCGTTTAATCAATTTGTTCACACTGATTTTTGGCTCTTATTATGTGATCAAAGGGGAATTGACGAACGGTCAATTTGTCGGGTTCATTCTCCTTGCGAATGTTTTTGTTCGTCCGATCGAAAAGGTCAACACTATGATCGAAAGCTATCCAAAGGGGATCGCAGGATTCAAACGGCTCACAGAGGAATTAGATAAAAAGCCCACGATTGTCGATCAGCCAAATGCGGTGAAGGTGACACAGTTATCAGGAGATATTCATTATGAGAACGTATCCTTTTCCTATGGGGATGGAAAAAAAGTATTGAATCATGTGAATCTGACCATCAAAACAGGCGAAACCGTAGCTTTTGTCGGGCAAAGCGGCTCTGGAAAGACCACCTTGTGTAATTTGCTGCCGCGTTTTTATGAGGTGACGGATGGACGAATCACTATCGATCAGCTAGATATTCGAGAAATGACACTAGCCTCCTTGCGAAATCAAATCGGGATCGTCCAGCAGGATGTTTTCCTGTTTCCAGGAAGCATTCGCGAAAACATTGCTTATGGTCGATTGGACGCCAGTGAAGAAGAGATCCTGACGGCAGCCAAATTGGCCCATCTGGAGGGTGTTTTAGATAAAATGCCTGAGGGAATCAATACCCAGATCGGTGAACGCGGCGTTAAGCTTTCCGGAGGACAAAAGCAGCGAGTGGCGATTGCTCGAATGTTTCTGAAAAATCCGCCGATTCTGATTTTAGATGAAGCGACCTCCGCTTTGGACACGGAAACAGAACAGGTGATTCAGGATTCCTTGAATTCCTTAGCAAAAGGACGGACCACCATGATCATTGCCCATCGTTTAGCTTCGATCAAGCATGCGACCCGAATCGTCGTTGTTAGCTCTGAAGGAATCCTCGAACAGGGGACTCACGAAGAATTAATGGCAAAAGGTGGAACGTACCGCCAATTATATGATGCACAATTCAGAAAATAAAAAAACGGCCAGTCATAAAATCCTGTGGGAGATTACGACTGACCGTTTTTAATTTTACAGGCGCACTTGGAAGTTATGATTCACTTCTGCTTTGATGACTGGGTGGGCTTTTAAGTATTCTGCGATAAGTTCAGTCATATCGATTGGGATTTCCCGCACGATTTTTTCTGCACGGAATATCCTATAATTTCCGCCGCCGATCGCGCGGTATTGATTCGTCACAACTTCTAGCTCTTGCTCTAAAGTAATTGGCTTGCCTTGAAAGTCAAGCCGTGTTATCCGCTGACCAGCCGGCCGGCTCATATCGATCGTGTAATCAATGCCTTCATACATATCATAATTATAATATTGTGGTTTAGGATGGATAAACGCGGGATTGAACACGATCCGACCATTTTCCACCGCAAGATAATTCGCGGTCTGCTCCAGTGCGGATCGTAATTCGGCCCCATTGATTTTAATGACCGCTAAGGTGTTGGGATAGATGTAGTTGGTAATGACATCCCGCATCGTAATCGTCTTGCCAAATCCTTTTCCATCATTATTGAAGAGCGCTGTACCAGAGATTTTTGCACCGCTGGCGAATAGTTGGACGCGATTAATAAACTCGACGTATGGATGCTCCTCAATGCGTGCCTGCATTGGATCGAGAATGCGCATATCGCCTGACACTTCACCTAAAGTTTGATTCAGCCAGCTTTCCAGTTCTGCTTCAACTGGTCTGATCACTGAGAGAATTTCAGGATCAGGCTTCACCGCCTCCACAGAATGCAGCGCGGCACAGCTGTCAACGACAACAGCCTGATCGCCATTTTTTTCTACCGTTAACTGAATTTCTCCAATATGATTTCCTCGATACCCCGGCTGCACAATTTGAACGCCGTTGATTTTTGCCGCGATGGTTCGGTGCTGATGCCCAGTGAAAAGGGCATCAATTCCAGCAACCTCCTGCAGTAAGGCATATCCTTCATTTTCACCAGTCAGTGCTTCAGTCGCCTCACCCGTGGAGAGTTCCTTTTCAAAACCGCCGTGATAACTGACCACGACCAAATCTGCCTGCTGCTTCAAGAGAGGAATGTACTTCTTTGCAGTATCAACGATGCTTTCAAAAACCATGCCTTTAAGGGTTTCTGGTTTTTCCCAATGGGGGATAT
The DNA here is from genome assembly GCF_017315985.1 of Candidatus Enterococcus murrayae. Lineage (GTDB taxonomy): Bacteria > Bacillota > Bacilli > Lactobacillales > Enterococcaceae > Enterococcus_A > Enterococcus_A murrayae. The sequence continues at coordinate 167,599 of NZ_JAFLVR010000020.1, forward strand.
ACTGCGTAGTTAGTCCCAAAACAGCGATCTTTATTCCAGCTTTTTCGATAATCGTATAGGCCTTGCCGAAATACGGCTGGCCTGTATGATTTAAGACATTCGCCGCTAGAACAGGCGCAGTATAATTTTCAATCGCTTCTTTTAAATAGTCAATTCCGTAGTTAAACTCATGATTCCCGATGACTTGAACGTCATAATGCATCCTATTGATCAGATCGGTTAGTTCCTTGGCTGAATGTTTTTCTTTGGCCAGGTAGTAGCTCAAGGGGGAGCCTTGTATGAAATCGCCATTCTCAATCGTAATCACTGGGCCTTCCGCTTTTGATCGAAGCTCTTTCAATTTTGCGGATATTTTAGCCGCGCCAAGGGCTAACGCCTCTTTACCAGAATAATCTGTGGGAGAAACATAGCCATGCATATCGCTGGTTTCAAGAAAAGTAATTTTCATTTTGGCTTCTCCTTTCTTCATAGTAGTTTTTTTACAATAATACAGAAGAGACCGAAGAAGCTGTCGCTGTTCGGTCTCTTCTCCAACTTGATTATTTACTCATATCAAGAGTCTTCAGAACATGGCCTGAAAGAAAATTCTCTGTTGTTTGCTGCGTCACTCGACCCTGTTGAAGGTGGTAAAGATTATAGCCGTGACGTTCTTCAAACCGTACAAGACCATCCCCTTCGTCCTCGCCGACAAAAGACATGCTGGACACTGTAAAATAGGGGATACCGGCGATGTCGTCGTTAAAAGTATGGTGGGTGTGACCATTTAGTATGCAGCTAATGTTGTAGGGAGCGATCAGCTGCAGGAAACGTTCAGCTCCCGGCCATTCTGGAATACTGCTTTGATGTGCCAGCAAATGATGGTGGGTTACTAAAACAATCGGCTGGTTTTTCTCCCGTTCCAACGTTTTTTCCAGCCACTGAAATTGCTGCTCATCCACAATACCATCCGCATGCCCATAGCATGAATTGTCAAAAGCAATCACGGTGAAGTCAGGTAGATATTCTACTTGATTATACGGCTCAGCGGAGGCTGGTTCATTACACCAGCCGACTCGAAAATGTTCCTTGATATCGTGATTTCCTAAAGTAACAACGACTTTGGTGTCTCCTAAAAAATTTTTCAGCCAATCCCGTAAATAGCGATAATCTTCTACCTCGCCATCCTCGGTTAAATCACCGCTAATGATCACTAGATCCAGCACTGTTTGCTGCTGAAGCTGCTTCAAGCATTGCTCCAACGGAATAAGCGGATTTTGCATCTTTGCGAGCATCCCTTTATAGCCTTCATCGCAGGCCTCATACTTTCTGCGAAAATGTATATCTGATATATGCAATATATTCATTTTTATCTCAATTTCTTTCTTATGATTCCGGTTATTTGATCTAAAATAAACACGGTAACAACAACACCGAGCAATATTATGCTGACCTTGCTCCACGAACGCGTTTGAATCGCGAAAATCAATGGCGCGCCAATTCCGCCAGCTCCAACTAGCCCAAGTGTTGCGGCACTGCGGACAGCAATCTCAAAATGATTTAACGCCAGGGAAGAGTAGATAGGCATCAGATAGGGAACACGTACATAAAAAATCGTCTGCCAAAAATTTGCTCCTACGGCATGCATTTCTTCCACCAGACGCTCGTCCATTGCTTCCATTTCTTCAGTAAATAATTTTCCCAGCATTCCAATTTGATGAACACCGATCGCCATGACACCGGCAAACGGTCCTGGCCCAACGACCTTCACAAAGATAATGGCAAAAACCAGCTCAGGGAAGGCACGCAGCACATTGCAAATAAATTTCCCTAACTTAGTGACCCAAGGATGCGCCTGCCATAGATTTACTGCACTGATTAACGTGATGGGGATAGCTAAAACGGTGGCAATCATCGTTCCTAAGCAGGCAATGCCGATCGTCAGCAACAGCAGACTCAGCAAGTCTTCGCCGCTGCCGTCATAGAGAAATCCCCAATCAGGTTGAGATAAGCCGCGTAAAACATCCATTCCCATGGAAGGTGAAAAAGTACGCAGTCCCGAATAGTCAAGCGTCATTGCTGAAAGGATAACAAGAATAATTACGACGATCAGTGAAAGGATCGTTTTTCTACTCATCTCACGAATCATCATAGAAGGGACCTCCTAACCTGCTCGCTCAATTTATCCACGAGTGCGACAGTAATCAAAATCGTCAGAATGATAATCGACACCCGTTCGTAATTCAGCAGAGCCAATGAGGAATTCAGGATTACTCCGATCCCGCCAGCACCAACGTAACCAAGAACGGTAGAGGCGCGAACATTGACCTCAAACGCGTAAAAAGCATAGCTGGCAAATTGACTCAATACCTGCGGGGCGATCGACCAGACAGCGATCTGCATTTTATTCGCACCAACTGCTGCCGCAGCTTCGATTGGTCCGAAATCAATCGTCTCAATTGCTTGGAACATTAGCTGCGACACCATGCCGAAGGTGAATACAGCGATCGTCAATACGCCTGTTGCTTCACCGATACCGAAAATTGCGACAAAAAGAGCAGCCAAAAGCAGGGTAGGAATGGTGCGAACCAAGCCCAGCAGAAAACGAAAAATCGTAGATAGCCAACGATTTTCAGTTACGACAGTCGTTGCTAGAAAGCTGATAGGGATCGCAAAAACCAGCCCAATCACAGTTCCCAAAAGCGACATTTGCAGTGTTTTGATCATCGGTTCGACTAATTTAGGCAAATAACTGAAATCAGGATGGATAAACCGCGATAAGAAGGCGGTCATCTGACTAGAATTTTGAAAAACCTGCGAAAATTCAGCTGCCGTTATCCAGGCACTGCCTTGAAAACAGGCAAATAGAAATAGAAGAATGAGCAGGTGCTTATACCACTTAAAGTGAACTGTCTCTTTCAAGCTCATCAAATTCGCCTGCCTTTTCTTCAAAAATTGCTTTGCCGTAAATCTGACTCAGCCGTTCGTCCGTCAAAGCTTCCGGTGTTCCATCAAAAACGACCTGACCCGCATTCAAAGCGATGACCCGAGTGGAAAACTCACGCGCCAGCGGCACTGAATGAAGGTTGACGATTACGGTTTTGTTCATTGTTTGATTAATTTTTTTCAGATCCTGCATGACTTTTTGAGTAGTGATAGGGTCTAGCGAAGCGACCGGTTCATCTGCCAAAATAATCGGAGCCTGCTGTACTAAAGCTCGAGCAATCGAAACCCGCTGCTGCTGTCCGCCGCTAAGCTCGTCACTGCGTGTTTGTAATTTATCCGATAGGCCGACCGTTTCCAGTGCTTCCTTCGTTTGCTGATAATCCTCTTTGGTGAAGAGACCAAAAATACTTTTCCAAGTCGAATAATAGCCCAATCTGCCAGAGAGCACATTTTTCTGAACCGTACTGCGCTTCACAAGATTGAAGCTTTGTGAGATCAAGCCGATCTGCCGGCGGATCGGCCGCAATTCCTTCTTGTTGGCTTTTGTAATAGAGGTGCCATTGATACGGATATCTCCTTTAGTAGTATCAACTAAACGGTTGATGCTGCGTAAAAGAGTACTTTTACCGGCACCGCTCAAACCGATGATGGAAACAAATTCGCCATCTTCAATTGTTAGGTTGATATCCTTCAGACCTACAACGCCGTTCGGATACACCTTTGAAACCTTGTCAAAAATTATCATGATCCGTCTCCATTTTTTAAAGTGTCAGCAAAATAAACTTGCTGACACTTCCTGTTGTTTTATTCCGCTGCTTTTTTCGTATAGTCTCTGATCGTATCATAGGCAGAGTCGGCAGCTTCTTCATAGCCTTGATGACCCCATAAAGACATGGCTTCAGAGCCGTCTTCGTCATCCTTCATATTAAGGAAGGTCTTTTTGATTTTTGCTTTCAAATCCTTTGACATATCGGGTTGAACCGCGATGGCGTCATTGGGAATATCGCCTTCAGTTAAGTACAATACTTTTAAATCCTTGAATAGATCATTGTCTGAGAAGTTTGAGGCAAATACGTTTCTTGCTCCTTCAAAAACAAAGGCAGCATCCATTTGCTTATTCAATACGGCAGTGATCTCACTTGGGATATCATTGACGGTTGTCATTTTTGTATCCGCTGTTGGATCAATCCCAGCATTTTTTAATTCAGCTACAGGATAAATATAACCGCTGGCTGAGTTTGGACTCAATGTAGCGATATTTTTGCCTTTTAAATCCGTCAATTTGTTCAAGCCGCTATCCGCACGAACCAAAACTTCGCCTTTAAAGGTATTCGTCAATTTATCTTTCAACGGCAGGCCAGTTTCTTGATCGTAGTCACCTAGCTGTGACGTTAGAATCGCTTCGGCAGCGCCAGCATCTTTTGCTTGAACATAGGCTGCTGGAGGCATGATACCGATATCTACTTGCCCAGAAGACATGGCTTCAACAATGGTTGAATAGTCAGTAGCTAAAGTAACCTCTACATCGCGGTCCAATTTTTTTGACAGGTATTTAGCAAATGGTTTTGCCTTTGCTTCCATACTGCCGTCATTGTTTGTCGGAACGAACTGAACGACCAATTTTTCTTTGCTGTCCTTTTCTGAGCTGCTGTTTGTTTTACCAGAGCCGCAACCAACTAAAGCCGTAAGTAGCATCACTCCGATAAACCCTTTTGCTAACTGTTTTAACTGCATTTTTCTCCTCCTGTTGGATGTAATTTCTATTACGTCTAAATCATAGCAAGGAATAAAAAATAATGAAGTGACGCACGTCCTATTTTACACAACTTTTACATACAATTTACATATAAATATAAAAATCGTTCGTATTGAGACTAAAAACATTCTAGGCTATAATAAAGAAAAACTCTTTAGAGGTGACTTTTTTCATGAAAAAAATTCAAGACACGGAACAGCTGTCTGCCTACGTTGAGATGCATAATTTGCAGGATTATATGGATTCAGATTTCTTGGCGATGGCTTCTTTGCAGTATTTCGAAAAGGAAGAGCACCTCATTCAAACGGGAACGACTTCTGATTATCTGTACTTTTTAGTAGATGGAACGGTAATGGTTTATTCCTATTCCTCGGATACTCAAAATATTTGTATCGACTATGCCAAGCCTGCTACACCGCTTGGCGAGGCGTCTTCTCTATGGGGCTTGCTGCCCAAAAGCAGTGTAAAGGCCGTCTCAAATTGTATCTGCGTCAGCATCCCCCTGAATAAATACCGTTCACAGCTGCAAGAGGATGTTCGCTTTTTACAGAATATTTGCCAGCTGTTGAGCTATCGACTAAACTCAGGGATCAACCTAGCCAATTCATTAACTGAGCCAGTCGAGACTCGCTTGGCAAAGTTCATCCTCGAGCATCACGAAAACAACCAGTTTTCATTTCGCTTAACCACCTGTGCATCCATTTTAAATGTCAGCTATCGGCATCTTTTACGAACGATCACGAATTTTAGAGAGGCGAACATCATAGAAAAGAAGAAGAATGGTTATTTGATTCATGATGTCGCTGCGCTGGAGGAGCTAGCCGAAAATCTCAGCAGTCCCGCTAAATCATAGAAAATCCGCACATCCTTGTGATTATTGTTCATTGCAAGGGTGTTTTTTTGCTGAAGGAAGAGCCAATAACTAAAATTTTGGAAAAAACGAATAGTTTTCAAGATATAGGTATGCTATACTTTTGAAAGCTCAATGTGTCAAGACACATAAAAGGAGAGAAAAACGGTGAAAAAACTATTTGTTTCATTATTATTTCTAGCTTCACTGGGAACGTTAGTTGGGTGTGCACAAAATCAAGAAAAGGCAAAATCTGAAAAAGAAACGAGCAAGATAGCGCTGGTTTTGGGATTTGGCGGGGTGGATGATCGTTCCTTTAATCAGGCTGGCTGGGAAGGGCTTGAAGCTTGGGGAAAGGACAAAAAGCTGACGGCTAAAAAAGATTTTACGTATATCGAAACGAATAATCCCGAGGACAATAGCACGAATATTGATCAGGCTATAAAAAATGGCTTTACTACGATTATCAGCTTAAGCTATCTGCAAGCTGAGGAATTAAAAAACGCCGCAGAAGCAAATCCGAAATTAAAATTTGCACTTGTAGATGGGGAGGTATCAGGCAAAAAGAACATTTCCTCTGCTTCTTTTAAGGATCAGGAAAGTGCTTATTTAGCAGGATTAGCGGCTGCCTATACGACTAAAAGTAATAAAGTAGGCTTTATCGGCGGAATGGAAGGGCCCGTCATCCAGCGTTTTCAAAGCGGTTTTGAGGCAGGAGTCAAAGCAGGAGCAGACGCTCAGAGCAAGGAAATAGCTGTGAACGTCCAATACGCCGCATCGTTTGACTCACCAGACAAGGGAAAGGCCATCGCTGCTTCGATGTATAAAGATGGAGCCGATATTCTTTATCAAGCAGCAGGAAGTACGGGGGCCGGCGTTTTCCAAGAGGCGAAGGCCCGTAATGAAAATGATTATAGTAAAAAGGTTTGGGTCATTGGTGTCGATCGCGATCAAGAAGATGAGGGTGACTATAAGCTCGAAAATGGAGAAACTGGCAACTTCACTCTAACCTCCACGAAAAAGAACGTGGGAGCAGCCGTTAAGGAATTTGCGGAAACCTCCTATAATGGAAAGTTCCCTGGTGGAAAGCATCTGACTTTTGGTCTAAAGGAAGAGGGCGTCGATCTGACAAAAGGCCAGCTGTCTGAAGAAGCCTATCAAGCTGTTTCGGAGGCTAAAAAGAACATTATCAGCGACGAACTGACAGTACCGGAAAAGTAATTTCTTTAGTAAAAGGATTCTAGATAGGAGCATTGATAAGCTGGCCTGAGCTATCAATGCTCTATTTTTATGGGTGTGCTGCCATGCTTTTTACCGTATACTTATTTTATGGGGACAGGCATTTCCCAAAATGAAGGAGGCAATCATGCTGAATTTCACAAAGGCTACGGCCATTTATACGATTATATACGCGATCATCAGCTTTATCTTGCTGGTAAGCTTTGGCTTTTTTATGATTGCTTCACGAGGGACATTCCTTTTGACACCTTTGATTGGACTGCCATTTTTTATCGGCTTTTTACATATCGTCGGTTTTGTTTGTGAGATTACTTGTCTTCGAATGAATAAGGATTCCCCCGCCAAAAGAAAGCTGATCTTTCTTTCTCTGATCTTTTATACGATTGAAATTTTCGCTTTGCTGCTTCCTATGATGGCTATTTTGATAAAAATGAATGCCGCGTATAGCCAAAAAATCGTTTTCTTTGCACTGGCGAGTATTCCGGTGACTAAGCTGTGTTTACTGGTGCTTTCAATCATTATTCTGGTGAAGTTTCGAAAGAAGCAGGTTCCCTTTTAAACAGACTTCACTCGCTGCCAGTTTAAAGTCTTTTTGAAGAATACTTTACAAAAGGAAAGCCAAATGATCATTTACTGTCGAAATCAACAGTAATATGACCATTTGGCTTTTTTGTTTGTATCATTTTTGCTGCTTCTTTAAGTCGTTTTCCCCTGAATGAGCTTTATCGGCAGTGAATAATATTGTTCCAGCTTTTTATCTGGAGTTGTGATACGTTGGATCAACAGATCGACCAGCAAATCAGCAAAATCAGAAATGGGCTGAGCGATTGTAGACAACTGAGGAAAATAATTTTGGACAAATTTTGTTCCATCATACCCAATCAGCTTCAGATCCTCTGGAATCGAAATCTTCATTTCTTGACAGATATTATAGACCAGTATTGCAGTCATATCGTCGGTACAAAACAAGCTGTCCAGCTCTTCATTTTCTAAAATCCGCTTGATTTCTAAGGTTTTAAGAGCCATTGAGCTTGCCCTCGAATCAATGTTAAAGACTCGCGGTTCTAGCTTTTTTTCTGATAAAAACTGCTCGTATCCTTCCAAACGTCCATTTGTCGGCGAATGCGACTTCAAGCTGCCAGTCAGAATACCGATTTTTCTGCAGCCTCGCAGATATAAATTCTCCGTTGCCAAATAGCCGCCATGAAAATTATCACTCCCGATGATCGGAATATTCTTAGACAAATAACGGTCGAAGGAAACGATCGGAAGTCCAATATCCTCGTATTCCTTAATTCCTAAGTTGTGGGCACCGGCTATGATGCCGTCCACTCGATTTGCTGAAAGCATATTGATGTAGGCACGTTCTTTTTCTTTATTATTGGCACTATTGCAAAGAATTGTTTTGTAGCCTTGTTCAAATAGCGTGGCTTCTAGTTTATCGACGAGTTCACCAAAAAAAGGATTCGAAACTGTCGGGAAGATGAGTCCAATCAGCTGGGTATTTTTCCCCTGCAAAGAACGGGCAAGAGAATTCGGCTGATAGTTTAACTCCTTCATGGCCAGATGCACCTTATCAATGGTCTTTTGGCTTAGTGATCCGTAGTTATTGATCACACGTGAGACCGTAGTGGGGGATACACCTGCTTTTTTTGCAACATCCGTCAATTTGATTGCCATGGTATCGTTGTACTCCTTAATCGTTTTTCATGTTCCGCAAGCACCAGAAATCTCCGGTAAAATCGCCAGAAGTTCCTTCAAGATAAACATTTTTTTCCGCTTCATTTGGAAATACCCGGGCAGTAAAAACAGCTTGTCCGCCATTTACAAAGATTTCGCAAACCGAATGATCAACAAAAATTTGTAATGACAAAGGACTCTCCTTCTCAAGTGCAAGACTTCGAGTTGTTCCGTAATCCTGAGCAAAGGTATGGCTTGTGTGTGTGCGGTCTACACTTATCATACCATTTTTTGTATCAAAATCGATGGTGAATGAGTGATCCCTTTGCATATCTGAATAAAGGTGCAGCCTTCCTTGACTATCGTTGGAAAAATGGAGCATCAATTCATAGCAGTTATTGGTTTTTTCAGCAAGCGCAAGGGGCTGTGAAACGAGTCTTCCCTCAATAGGCGTTTGTTCCTGTCTCAACTCGACTAGCTCCTTGACAGGCTTTTGATACAATTGCCCATCCTTGAGCTGCAATTCTTTGATGATGCTTAAACAGTGTGCCCAACCCTCTGAATCACTAGGATATTCCACTTCAGGAAGGCCGACCCAGCTTACTGCCAGAGCCCGGCCATCAGGTGCGTTAAAGGCTTGTGTGGCATAAACATCAAACCCGTAATCCAAATTCATTAATGGACTTGGCTTTGTTAATGAAGGACGATCCGTTTCGAATGTCTCGGCGACGATATAAGTATTGGGATAAATATTTTGGTAAGCCATGATTTTCTTGCTCAATCCTTGAGGACAGAAGAGAAAAACGGGCTGCTCATCAATAAACACTAGATTTGGACATTCCACCATGAAGCCCAGCGACTGGTTTGTAAAATCTAAAGGCCCTGAAAAATGCAGGCTTTCTAAGGAATCGCCTGAATAAACCAATACTTTTCCTTCAAGTGCTTCAGTTTGCGCACCAATCAGAAGCCAATATTTCTCCTGGTAGAAAAACACCTGCGGATCACGAAATTCATGGGTATACCCTTTAGGCGGAGCAGGAATAATCGGTTGCTCATCCTTGATAATCTCTCCATCACTCGTCATGTGAGCCAACATTTGATAGGACGCTCGCTGCCAATTTGAATCCCGTACATTTCCTGTGTAGGCTAGTACCAGCTCATCATCAATGACTATTCCCGAACCTGAATAAACACCATGCTGATCATAAGCAGAATCAGGCAGGAGGGCAATCCCTTCAGAGGTCCAATCCACGAGATTGCTTGATGAAACATGGGCCCATGACTTCACCCCATGGACAGGTCCCATTGGATAGAGCTGATAGAAGAGCTGCCATTTTCCATTGAAATATGAAAAACCATTCGGATCGTTTAGCAGACCGCTTTCCGGTTGAATATGATACCCTTGCCGCCACTTTGAACCGCGAACAATTTCATTTAGAGCTGTTTGGTAAGACGTATCCCATTGATCATAAGGGAGGTAACGCAGATCGTCAGTCCAATTTTTAATTAAGTCCATGTTTGTTTCTCCTTCCATAGGTAGAGGAACTATTTTCTAGGCTGACTCATAGGTCCAGCCAATTATTAAGAAAACGCCTTCGTTTGCTAATAAGATACTTCAAAAATCCACAATTGTCAAACGTATATCATTTATATAATTATTGATTTAACTACATACAGGAGATTTTAAAAGTGATTAAAAAATATTTTTGATAAACGTTTGACATTTCTGGAATATGCTGTATGATAAAGGTGAAAAAAGCGATTACAATAGGAGGGAGCTAAATAATGAATCATCAGAAGGTAGCAGCAGAGGTCAACAAAGCAGTGGGGGAAGGGAATATTCAAGCAGCCGCTCACTGTGCTACACGATTACGCTTAGTACTAAAAGATCCCAGTAAAGTGGATCACGCAGCCTTGGATAACAACGAGGATGTAAAAGGAACCTTTGAAGCGAATGGTCAATTTCAAATTATTATTGGACCAGGAGATGTAAACAAGGTTTATGCCGAATTAGTCAAGTTGACAAATGTTAAGGAGGCCTCTACAGAAGATTTGAAAGCGGTCGCCGCTGAAGGGAAGAAGGTCAATCCCGCGATGGCATTTATCAAAGTGCTGTCGGATATCTTTGTTCCAATCGTTCCAGCCCTAGTCGCCGGCGGTTTGCTGATGGCGATCAACAACGTATTGACCTCTCAGAATTTGTTTGGTCCGCAATCAGTGGTAGAAATGTTTCCAAATATTAAAGACGTTGCCAGTATTATCAATTTGTTAGCTTCTGCACCGTTTGCCTTTCTTCCAATTTTAGTCGGGTTCTCAGCGACAAAACGTTTTGGGGGAAATGGTTATCTAGGAGCTGCGATGGGGATGGCAATGGTCATGCCTGATTTGATCAATGGTTATGGTGTCGCAAATGCGATTGCCGAAGGATCCATGCCCTACTGGAATATCTTTGGTTTGCAAGTGGCGCAGGCCGGATATCAAGGTTCTGTATTGCCCGTACTAGCCGTTTCTTGGATTTTAGCCACGTTGGAAAAATTCTTCCACAAGAAAATCTCAGCCGCATTCGATTATACATTCACACCAATGTTAGCAATTATTATTACCGGTTTCTTAACCTTCATTTTCGTTGGTCCTGTAATGCGAATCGTTTCTGATGGTCTTACAGATGGACTAGTGTGGTTGTATCAAGCAACTGGAGCGGTCGGCTTAGGAATTTTTGGACTGTTTTATTCGCCAATCGTGATTACCGGACTTCACCAAAGTTTCCCGGCAATCGAAACGACCTTATTAGCAGATGTAGCACGGACAGGCGGTTCCTTCATTTTCCCTGTTGCATCAATGGCAAACATTGCTCAAGGCGCTGCAGCATTGGCCATCTTTGTTTTAACAAAAAATGAAAAGCAAAAAAGCTTGGCTTCCTCAGCAAGTATCTCTGCACTGCTTGGAATCACAGAACCTGCGATTTTCGGGATTAATTTAAAACTAAAATTCCCGTTTGTCTGTGCCATGATCGCTTCAGGAGTCGCTAGTGTTTCATTGGGACTTTTCCATGTATTATCCGTAGCGATGGGCCCAGCAAGTGTGATCGGTTTTATCTCCATCGCACCTAAATCAATTCCATTCTTTATGATTGGCGTAGTAATCAGTTTTGTTTTAGGTTTCGTACTGACATTTGTTTATGGAAAGAAAAAAATGGATGTACCTGTAACAGATGCCGCTGCTGCGGAAGAAGCTGTCATGATCAATGAGAAGCCTGATCAGTCTGCGGGTGTTCAAGATGATGTATTAGCAGCGGTCGTGGCTGGAAAGGTTGTGCCGTTAAAAGAAGTGAACGATCCAGTCTTCGCAACAGAGATGATGGGGAAGGGGATCGCGATCGTACCTGATAGTAATCAATTATTTGCTCCAACTGATGGTGTTCTGACTGTTATGTACGATTCGAAGCACGCCTATGGCATTCAAGCAGATAGCGGGGCAGAAATTCTCATTCATATCGGAATCGACACAGTCAATCTTGCAGGGAAGTTCTTCTCGACCAATAAAAAGAAGGGGGAACGAGTGAAAAAAGGGGAATTGCTGGGAACCTTTGACAGAGAAGCAATCAAGAACGCCGGTTATGATGATACAGTCATGATTTTGGTCACAAATTCACCTGCATATAGCGACATCAGTCCATTAGACAAGAAGAACGTTGCTGAAGGCGAAGATATTCTCGCGGTGAGTAAAGCCTATGAGCAGTAAATGGTGGCAAAAGGCGGTCATTTATCAGATCTATCCCCGCAGCTTTCAAGATAGCAACAACGACGGGATCGGAGATTTACAGGGAATCATCCAAAGATTAGACTATCTGGCTTTTTTAGGAGTAGACGCCCTCTGGCTGAGTCCAGTCTATTCTTCTCCCAATGATGATAACGGCTATGATATCAGTGATTATCAAGCGATCGGCCCTGAATACGGAACAATGGCGGATATGGATTGTTTAATCAAAGAAGCAGAAAGTCGAAAAATTAAAATCATTATGGATTTAGTCGTAAATCATACATCTGATGAGCATATCTGGTTTCAAGAAGCCTTAAAAAGTAAAGATAATCCTTACCACGATTTTTATGTGTGGCGAAAACCTGTTGCTGGTGGTCCGCCCAATGGCTTGAAATCTAATTTTGGCGGTTCTTCCTGGACCTATGTTCCTCATCTTGATGAATATTATTTGCACCTGCACTCTAAAAAACAGCCAGATTTGAATTGGGAAAATCCGAAGATGAAACAAGCCATCTGGGATATGATGAACTTTTGGCTAGAAAAAGGGATTGGCGGCTTCCGTTTAGACGTGATTGATTTGATTGGTAAAGAGCCGGATCATGAAATCACTCAAAATGGGCCGAAGCTGCATGACCTGCTGCAGGAAATGAACCATAAAACCTTTGGAAACTATGATGTTGTTACGGTTGGAGAAACATGGGGAGCGACCCCTGAGATCGCCGAATTGTATTCAAGTCCTGACAGAGATGAGCTGTCGATGGTTTTCCAGTTTGAGCATATCAATCTGGATAAGCAGCCGGGAAAACGCAAATGGGACCTGAAAGAATTGAATCCCTACGAACTTCATGAGGTTTTCTCAAAGTGGCAGATCAAATTAGACCAAAAAGGATGGAACTCCTTATTTTGGAACAATCACGATTTACCGCGAATCATCTCTCGTTGGGGCGATGATTCGGACGAGTATCGGGAAATCAGCGGAAAAATGCTGGCGATCTATCTTCATTTCATGAAGGGGACTCCTTATATCTATCAAGGAGAAGAGCTTGGAATGATCAATTATCCTGTCAAAGAGATTCAAGAGGTGGATGATCTTGAAAGCATTCAAATGTACAACGAGCGATTAAAGCAAGGATACCCCATCGACGATTTGATTACTTCAATCAATGCTAAGGGACGAGATAATGCTCGACATCCGATGCAGTGGGACACGCAGCTCAATGCTGGTTTTTCTGCGGAAAAGCCTTGGCTGCCCGTACATTCTAACTACAGGACAGTCAATGCGGCGGCAGCCCTTGCTGATGAAAATTCGCTCTTTTACACGTATAAACAATTGATAACTCTGAGAAAACAATTTGATGTGATCACAAATGGCGAGTATCAAATAGTAGAAACAAATAATCCGTTGGTATTAGCCTATCAGCGCTTTGACGATGAAGAAGAATTAACGGTTGTCGTGAATTTCTCTAAAACGGTCCAGAAGTATAAAGTGGCTCAGACCTTAGCCGAGCATGAGATCCTGATCCATAATTGTCCTGAAAGACCCGAGCAGTGGCACCAATTAGCGCCCTACGAGGCATATGCTGTTCGACGATCCAACTAAAAGCTTTCCCCGCAGCGATCATAAGTTGCGGGGAAAGCTTTTTAGTTTATACTTTTTTCCAATGGAACAGCAAAGTCGAAAAATCTTCTTTGATTCGCGGAATCGCGATACCGGCATCGTTTAATTCAGCACCGGAAACAATCTCACCGGTTTCCGTATTTTTGTAAGCTGCTTGATCATCCAGATAGCGAGTTTTTAAGTAGTTCACAGGAACCGCTGGACGAGCTAGTCCGTTAAAATAGAAGATCATCGCCTCAGTGTCATTCTTGATCAGCCACGCAGAGGTAAAGTATTCATCGGCCGAACGCAGCCGATAAAATTTTCCAAACTGGAGCAATCGGCGGTGAGCCTTGTAAAAATTGATTTGCTCCATAATTTCTATTCTTTCGGTATTCGCTAAACTCGTTAAGTCTAATTCATAACCAAAGTTACCGCTCATAGCGATCAGGCCTCGGGTATGCAAAGATGTTTTACGACCGACTTGATGATTCGGTACCGGTGAAACATGCGCGCCCATCATAATCGGCGGATACAAAAGGCTGTACCCATATTGGATTTTACTGCGGCAAAGCGCATCCGTGTTATCACTGGTCCAGGTCTGAGCCATATAATACATCATCCCCGGATCAAAACGACCGCCACCGCTTGAACAATTTTCAAATAGACAGTTGGGAAAACACTTGGTGATCGTATCAAGCACCTGATAAAGCCTCAATACATATCGATGAGAAATTTCCTTCTGCTGCTCTGCTGGGTAGGCCAAACTGCCTACTTCTGTCAGATGGCGATTCATATCCCACTTGATATAGTCGATTTTACCTGTAGACAGGTACTTGCTTAGAACCGCGATTAAATATTCTTGAACAGCCGCTTGACTCAAGTCCAACACAAACTGTCTGCGCCCCTCTGTCAGCGGATAATCAGGTACTTGCAGCGCCCACTCAGGATGCGCTTCAAACAGACGGCTATTTTCAGAAATCATCTCCGGCTCGAACCATAAGCCGAACGTCAATCCTTTTCGATGGATTTTTTCTGCTAAACCAACGATGCCCTGCGGTAATTTTTCCTGATTCTCAAACCAATCTCCTAAGGAAGTCGTATCATCGTTTCGCTGACCAAACCAGCCATCATCCAAAACAAAAAGCTCGATTCCAGTCTCTTTAGCCAAATCTGCTTGTTTTAACAGATCGGCTTCATGAAAATCAAAGTAATTTGCCTCCCACGTGTTCAACAGGATCGATCGTTCTTGCTTTTGCCACGGAGCAGGAGCCAAGTGATTCTGATAAAGGTGATGGAAGGTTTGAGACATGCCGTTCAAACCACTAGTCGAATAGTTAATAACAACTTCAGGTGTTTGAAAGTCTTCACTCGGCCCTAGACACCACTCAAAGGTCTCCGGCTGAATTCCTATCTGCACGCGGCTCGATCCGTATTGCTCCACCTCTACCTGAGCCGTAAAGTTCCCGCTATAAACCAGATGAAACGCGTAGACTTCCCCTTGAAATTCATCTGTCTTAGCATCAACCAGGGCTAAAAACGGCTGGTGCTGCGGACTACTTGTTCCGCGGGTACTTTCGATCTTTTGAACGCCCGTATGTAACGACTGCCGGCTGATGTTCGCTTCATTTGTATGAGATCCGTTCAATGTAACCATGTCAAAATCGCTACGAGGAAAGTCGATCATCATCGATCCGGCATTTTCAAGAAAAACTGTGTCCTCACTGTGATTAACGAAGCGAACACTGCGGGTAATAACTGGATACTCTTCAAAAAGGGTGTAGCTAAGAATCATCTCCAGCTTCTGAATTTCATCAATCAGGACAATTTCCAGCGTTTCAGCAATCGCAGCGCGTAAACTGGGTAATCCCTTTAAAGAAGGCTTTCCTGTAAAAATCGAATGCGTGTGATAAACAAAATTAGTGACCGTCGTTCCATTTGATCGACGAATCTGGTAATTGCTGATGCGATGATCCCCAGTGCCTTGTGTACTGGTTTCCATCAGCAAAGAATTTAATGAGAACCTGCGATCAGCTTTATCGGGGTTTGTGGCGAATCCGCGATCGATTTGTAGCAATGCATTGCTGCCGGAATAAAAGGGCAGTGTCCGACCAAAATAGCGATGAGTAATATATTTTTCTTTTTCAATCCCCATGACATAGCTGATCGCTGAATTGGATAAATGAAATATTTCCTTTTCTGAATCAAATAAAATCGGCATGAAATCTACTCCTTTCTACTATATACTGTAAGCATAAGGAATCCGACTTGCGGGAACAAGAATAAATAATTTAGATTGGGCGGGTAGAAAATTGCAGAATTATTTTTCTCAGTCATACTATTATATGGATAACTACAATCTGCCTTTCTTGAAGGGAATAGGCATAGGGCACGGCGATGCACACTACTTTTGGGAGAATAAGGACCGAAAAGATCATCAAGTCGTACTGCAATACACTTTGGCTGGTATCGGCTACTTTGAATCAGGAGATCAGCGCAGCATTCAGAGAAGAGGCAGTTTTTTTCTCGCTGAAATTCCTAGCGATTGCCGTTATTACGGGAAGGAGGATTGGCAGTTTTTATATTTAGAATTTTCCAAGGAAGTGCTTCAATTATTCTATCCAATCAATCAGACCCATCATGCCAGTTCGCCGGAGTTTCAAGAACTGCTAATAAAATTGTGTGCTGAGCTAAAAGCTTGCTCAGAGGTGCCCTTTTTTGAGAATACTCAATTGGCATACTCCTTGATCTTGGCGTTAAAAAAGGAATTGCTGACGAAGCGGGTAGAAAAATACCCCTTAGCGAAGGAAATAAAAAAATATTTGGAGCAGCACTATCAAAGTGACGTGGGGCTGGTGGACGTTGAAGAGCAGTTTGGGGTATCCAGATACAAAGCCATCCGTTTATTCGAGAAGACCTACAGTATTTCACCTATGGCCTATCTAAAAAAATATCGCATCAAACGAGCTTTGCCCTTTCTAGCCGATGGGCAGCGAACGGTTCATCAGATTGCTCAGCTTGTTGGTATGGCAAATGGTAATTATTTTGCTAAGGTCTTTAAAGCAGAGATGGGCATTTCACCCAGTGATTATCAAAAAAGTAAGCAACGCTTCAACGAAGAATCATAGGACTGATCGAAGTGTTCAAACGCTTTTGATCAGCTACATAAATAAAAAGCCAAATGATCAAATACTTTCGTAATTTAAAGTAAAATGATCGTTTGGCTTTCGTTTTGTAAAGTATTTTTCAAAAAGACTTTTCGCTTGTCCTTTTTTAGGCTACAGATATTCTTGAAGAATCTCTTTATTTTCCGGTCTTTTTTCCATTTCCAGCTGGGCAATTTTATGAACGAGAGCAGCAAGTGTGATGCTCCTCATCTCATCCTCTACTTTTTTCTGAAGTTCCTCGTATTTTTCATTCAACACATCCTGGATATTTGCGCCGACAATACAATTAGGATTGGTTTTCGGATCGACTTGGATCAGATTTGTGTTTCCCTCAATGCTTTTATAGATCTCTAATAAAGTGATTTCTGCCGGAGCTTTTGCGAGGGTAGGGGTCGGCTTGCCAATTTGTGTATGGATCAGCTCCGCTTTTTTTAGCTGACTCATGATTTTGCGAACATTTGCTGGATTGGTCTCCACACTGCCGGCGATCATTTCGCTGGATAGGGCATCGGTTCCCTGAAAGATTTCGATGTAAGCAAGAATGTGGATCGCGTCACTGAATTGTACCGAATACTTCATACTATCTGCTCCTTTCAACATTTCTTTCTTGACATATCTTATCATACTACTTATGATTAAAGGTGTAAATTATAAATGTACAGCTAAAAAATAAGGAGTGGATCATATGAAGTATTTAGTCACAGGAGCAACCGGTGGATTTGGCCATTATGCGTTAAATTATTTACAAGAAGAGGTGCCAGTCTCTGATATTTTTGCTTTGGTTCGAAGTGAAGAAAAGGGAGCCGTTTTAAAGGAAGCCGGTGTGAATATACGCATTGGCGATTATGCAGATAAGGCTTCGATGAAAAAAGCATTGGAAGGAATCGATCGCATGTTATTCGTTTCCGGAGCACCTGGCAACCGGCAGGAAGAACATGCGAATGTAGTCGAAGCCGCAGAGGAAGCCGGCGTTTCTTATATCGCCTATACGAGCTTTGCTGGCGCGGATAAAGCAACCAGTCCTTTGGCTGCGGATCACATTTTTACCGAAGGATTGATTGAAAAGACTGGCATCCCGCATACATTTTTGCGTAATAACTGGTACTTGGAAAATGAAATGCCGATAGTTGATGCCGCGTTAAAGGGCGGAAAATTCGTTTACGCGGCAGGTGACGGAAAAACTGGCTGGGCGATGAAACGGGAATATGCAGAGGTTGCCGCAAAGGCACTAGTAGGAACCGATTATCCCGCTATTTTAGAGCTTTCCGGCAAGCCAATCAGCTATGCTGCTTTAGCGGACAGCTTGAAAAAAGCCACGGAAAAGGATTTTGAAGTCATTGGCTCAGATGATCAAGGCTTTATTGAGAACCTTGTCGCAAATGGAATGCCTCAATCCGTAGCAGAAATATTCCTGTCTTTTCAATATGATATTAAGAACAATCAGCTGGACGTTGCTTCCGATGACTTTGAAAAAGCATTAGGCCGGCCATTGATCCGCTTGGAAGCGGGATTCAAGGAGCTGTTGGATTAATCAGATAGAAGAGGTGAATGAGATGAAATATGCGGTGACTGGTGCCACTGGGAATCTGGGAAGTCGTGTAGTGAAAAAGCTAACTGCTTTAGTGGAGAAAAAAGACCTTGTGGCAATCGTACACTCGATGAGCAAGGCAAAAGCTTTACAGGAACAAGCGATTGCAGTGAGACAAGGAGATTATTCGGATAGCGCAAGTATGACTGAAGCGCTCCAAGGAATCGATTTATTGATCTACATTCCTAGTAAAACGTATGATGTTGTTCAACGCGTGCAGGAATTGGAAAACACATTGACCGCGATGGGACATGCAAAGGTTAAAAAGATTGTCTTCGTCAGCTTTTTTGCGGATCAAGAAAAGAATCCTTTTACTATGTCGCCTTATTATGGCTATGCGCCAAGACGCTTGGCAGGTTCCGATTTCGCCTATACGATCGTCAAAAACGCATTATATGCGGATCCACTGGTGCCTTATTTGCCTGAGTTGATTGAACGCAAAAACATTATCTATCCAGTCGGAGCAGAGAAGCTATCCTTTATTTCTTTAGACGATAGCGCAGAGGCGCTTGCCCAATTAGCGATTCAACCGGAGCTGAGAGATAGGGGACAGACTTATCTGTTAAGTCAGAAGAACAGCTATTCAATGCCCGAGCTGGCTGCTGTCATGAGTGCCGTTACCGATAAAACAATCGGCTATCAGCCGGTAAGTCTCACGACATTTGCAGAGATTTACAAAGGGGATGGCGATGGCAACGAGTTGGCCTCGATGTATCATGGCGGCGCGCTGGGCATGCTAAGCGGGGTAACCAATGATTTTGAAACGATCACTGGCCATGCTCCGACAGATATGAGGACCTTTTTGCAGGAGAATTATTCAAAGTAACCAAACAAGTAAAAACATTCAAATCGTAAAGTCTTTTTGAAAAAAACTTTACAAAACGAAAGCCAAACAAACGTCTCACTTTCAAAAATGAAAGGGGCGGCTTGTTTGGCTTTTTTCGTTTCAACTCGAACTATTAGGAAATGATCTCAAACATGACGGCAAGATCTTCACACGCCATTTGGACCTTAGACTTTTCAATCAAAATATTTTTGCCGGTCATGATGTATGAGGGCATGATTCGAATATCTTGATAATAAATTGCTGTGTTCCGCAACTTGTAGGTAGAGATTGCGGGAACGGCATTTTTTTTAGTCGCTTTTTTAGTAATTTTATTAAAGCATTTTTTTGCTACGTCTCCCATCAGCATGATGACCTGAACATTCGGGAAAAGCGACAGTTCCTTTTCTAGGTAAGGTAGGCTTCTGTCGATACTCGCATTAGCGACTGTCGTTTCTGTTTTAGGGGTCTTAATGGCATTCGTTAGGTAAATACCCTTAGACAAAATATCCTGAATCGTTGTTACTTCAATCCCAGCCTTTTGAAAGAGCGGAATCGTGGTTTCCATGTAGGCAGCATCTTCAGGACCGTAAAAATCATTTCCCGGATATGCGGGAACGACCTCGTTGATCATAATCGCCTTTATCGTTGCCGGATCTATTTCGATATCGTTCAAATGAATCTGTTCATCCGCGCCAAAAACGGCTTCAAGCTCTTGTTTTATATTCATTTTTTCACCCTCCTATGACTTTAGTGTACAATAGAAAACTTGACGATGCATGTCCAGTTTCTATCACTTCTTTTGAAATTATTAAGCAAACAATACCAAGGATACGCTATAATAATCGTTTAACAGGAAAGGAGCGGGAAAGATGGAAGAAAAATATCTGACCAATGATTTATTGTCAATTACTGGTATGACACGGGATACGCTGCGCCACTATGAGCAAAAAGGGCTCATCCAACCAGAAAAGGATACCTATAATAACTATCGCCAATTTCGTTTTGCTGATATTTATCGTCTCTTGACGATCGATTTTTATCGTAAACGGGGATTTTCGATCAACGAGGTCAAAAATTTGCAGGAGAATTTTAATGAACTGGATTTCCCGCAATTGATGCAGCAGAAAAAACTGGAGATGGAGGAGAAGCTTCAGTACTACTCCAGTACCTTAGATCGAATCAACAAGCTGGCGATGTTTCAGCAGGAGCTGGCAGAAACACTAGATTGTCTCACCCTTGAACGCATGCCGTTATATGAGGTGTTAGGCTCATTCAGTGAATTTGATGCCTTCGAAGAATACCATCAAATTTTGGCTCATTGTTCAAATGAAGATATTCTTTCTTCAATTGTTCGAAGCTTTGCGTTTGATGAGACTGGACTCAATCACTCCCGAATGCTGATTGTCAAAGAAGTTAGTGATAATTGCTTACAGGAGGGCAAAGAGTATTTAAATGCTTCGCGCTGCATCCGGCTGATCGTGACTGAGACCTTAGGCGAAGAAAACAGTGAAGAGATGGCGCATCAATTATTTGAAAAAATTTTAAACTACTCCTTAGAAAAGAACTTGGAACCTCTTGGAGAAGCCTTTGTTTTCACCAAAATGGTCACCTACCAGGATCGAAATGAACAAGCTGTACTAGAAATTTTTGTTCCTGTAAAATAGCCGCTTGACCCGGGGGCAGCCCCCGCCTCTATACTTAAAGCCAGATAAGAAATAGGGGGAATAACAATGACAAAAGCAGCGAAAAGATTTATTTTATATACGTATTTGATTTTTTGGGGAATGATCCTGGCGATTGGCGGTCTCATGGTTGCAACAGGAAGTACACAGCCAGCCAATAGTTTACAGATTCTTTCTTCGTGGGCACCCACACTGGCAGTGGTGATTTTCTGGAAAAAATTGCGCCCTAACACTGATTTAAAAAAATTTATCACAACGAAATTTTCGACACCGCTAAATTTGAAGACAGTAGCGTTAACTATAAGCATCCATCTGCTGTTTTTAGCGGGCTCTTTACTTATTGTGTCCACTATTTTGAAGCAGCCAATTCAAGACCTGCTGATTTTATCTCCAGGCTTTTTACTATCGTCGATGCTCAATCATAGTATTCGAGGCCCTTTGGGAGAAGAGCTGGGCTGGCGGGGATTTCTCATGGAGGAGCTGTTAAAAAATTTTCAGCCATTAACGATGTCGATCCTTTTAGGTTTGATTTGGGCTGGCTGGCATCTTCCTTTGTGGTTCATGTCTGGCTATAGCGGAACCGACCTGCTGCAATACGTTTTATTCTTTACGCTTTGGTGCGTTGCTCAATCGATCATCATCACACTGCTTTATCAGCGGAACAGCAATTTATTGATTCCGATACTCTTTCATTTTTTAAGCAATTACTTGTTAGGCTTACAGAAGGTAGAATTATTGCTGCTTTTAAAAATCAATGCCAGCTTGTGTTTGCTCGCAGCGATTATCTGCGGTGTGGTTCTTTATCGAAAAAGAAATCTTTAAATTGACTGATGCGACCTGCGATTACCTGCAGGTTGCATTTTTTGTCTTGCGGCTTCATTGCTAAGCAAAATATTTTCCTAAAAAATTAAATCGTGTTACGGTAATTTTATCAAGTGATAAGCGGAGGTTACAACTATGTTTTTAGCGATTAATGAAATCAAACATTCCAAGCTGCGTTATACGCTAGTAATGGGTGTCATGTTTTTGATTGCTTACCTAGTGTTCTTTTTGACGGGGTTGGCCTATGGGCTGGCGCAGGACAATCGGACCGCGGTAGACAAATGGAATGCGGATAACATCCTTTTAACTGAGGAAGCAAACAATAATTTAAATATGTCGATGATTCCTCTGAAAACCTTTGACGAGGTGAAGGCAGATAAAAAAGCGTATCTCGCACAAACGGCTGGCGTCATAAAAGGCGACAGCGGAGAAAAAATTGATGTCAGCTTTTTCGGCATTGACAAGGATCAATTTTTAGCACCTAAGCTGACAAGCGGAAAGATGTTCTCCTCTGATGAAGAAGCAGTGGCAGACATTTCATTGAAGGATCAGTACCAGCTAAAGCTAGGCGAGACAGTCAAAATGGCGGGAAATGATAAAACCTTGAAAATCGTTGGTTTTACAGATAACGCCAAGTTTAACGTCGCACCTGTTCTTTACACGACGATCGGTGCGTATCAGGAAATTCGTTTTGAAACACAGGGGACGAGTGAAAATACACGAATCAATGCGATCATCACTCGCGGGGATGTTCAGTCGGTTCCTGATGACTTGGATCAAATCAGCATCAAAAACTTTATCAATGATCTGCCTGGATACAGCGCGCAGGTCCTGACCTTTGGATTTATGATCGGTTTCTTGATCGTGATAGCCGCGATCGTCATCGGAATATTTATTTACGTATTAACGATGCAAAAAGCTGAAATCTTTGGTGTCATGAAGGCTCAAGGAATTTCCAGCCGCTACATTTCAAATTCCGTGATCGCCCAAACCTTTTTACTCGCGACGGTTGGTGTCGTCATTGGTTTAGGCGCGACTTTGGGGACAGCCTTGGTGCTGCCGGATGCGGTGCCGTTTCAGGTCAATATGCTGTTCTTTGGCGGAATTAGCATCTTAATGATTCTAGTTGCCTTGATCGGTGCGTTCTTCTCCGTTCGAACCATCGTGAAGATTGACCCATTGAAGGCTATCGGATAGGAGGAAAAAACATGAGTGCCATTGAATTTAAGCAAGTAGAGAAAAATTTCAAAGACGGCGATTCAACGATCGAAGCCTTAAAAGAAACGAACTTCTCCGTAGAAAAAGGGGAGTTTGTTGCGATCATCGGACCATCGGGTTCAGGTAAAAGCACCTTTTTGACAATCGCGGGAGGACTGCAATCACCTTCTTCAGGCGAGGTTTTGATTAATGATGAGGATTTTAGTGAGAAGAAGGAAAAGGAGCGGGCAAAATTACGCTTCAAAGAAATCGGTTTTATTTTGCAGGCATCTAATCTAGTTCCATTTTTAACCGTCAAAAAGCAATTGAAACTAGTCGACAGGGTCAGCAAAAATGACAATTCAGAGGTCGCGGAAAAATTATTCCAGCAGCTGGGCATCGCCAGCCTAGAAAATAAATACCCTGAAGAGCTTTCTGGCGGAGAACGTCAGCGGGTGGCTATCGCACGGGCCTTATACCATGATCCAACGATTATTTTGGCAGATGAGCCAACGGCCAGTCTAGACTCTGAAAAGGCATATGAGGTCGTCAAAATTCTAGCCAAAGAGACGAAAGAAAAGAATAAAGCCACGATCATGGTGACTCATGACACCCGGCTAGTAAAATTTTGTGACCGAATTTTAGAAATGAAAGATGGAAAACTAAAAGAAAAATCCGTTTCTAAGGACGAAAGTTAAGCAGATAGCGTATAATGGTTGTACCAAAGAAAAATGAGGCGATTCGATGTATGAAGAGATTTTAGATGTTGCCGAAGAACTTTTTATGAAGCAGGGATATAATGACACATCTACTCGGCAAATCGCAAAGATCCTTGGGATTACTCAACCAAATATCTACTATCATTTTAAAAACAAAGAAACTATTTATTATCAAGTAATGCAGCGCTTAGCAAACGAGGTCGGTGAGAATCTGCGAGGCTGGGCCGCAAAAGAGACGAGCTTTGAGGAGAAAATCATGGAGATGGCCCTGTATCTTCAGAAAAGACATCCATTCAGCCTGTTTATGATGATGCATGACATCCAGCACACGCTGAAGCCAGAAACGGCGAAAAAATTATTTACGCTTTGGCAGGATTCCTATAAGAAGCCTTTTCTTGAAGCCTTCGAAGCGGAAGCCAAAATCAGAGCGTCGGTGGATGCTGATTTTGCGGTGGGACAATTATTTGTCTTGATTTCTTCGTATCTGGACTCACCAAAGGAAACAGCCAAAGAAGACTTGGAAAAGGCTGTGCAGCTTTTTTTCTACGGGGTGCTGAAATAATGTGAGAAGAACTTGTCTAGTGTTAAGGACAAGTTCTTTTTTTTGTAAATCAATTAAATTTTTGGAAATTGCTTTTCTTGTCGCTCCTATACAATAAGGATAAGCAGAAATTAACGGGAAGGAGGACACAGTTGTGGAATATAATCTGGCTGTTATGGACAATGAGGCTCCCTATGTAATGGTTTACAGCAAGGAGGGCAGCGAACGGCATTTTGATTTGGGCTCGAATGAAGACAAGCGGCGTGTCGCTTTGATCAAAGAAGGCTTTCATTTGGTTGCTGTTTCAAATGGGATTGAGTACTGGGAAAAAATGAAAAAGTAGGAAAGAGGCACATATTCGTTCGGCTTTCGTTTTAAAACAGAAAAATCCCTGCCCTCAATTTCGAAGGCAGGGATTTGTTTTAGGCTAAGACTGCTGCGATCATGTCTGGCAGCTCTTTTTTCATAACGCGTTTTGTAGCTAGAGCGTCAGTATAGGTAATTGTTTGATCCGCTGAAACCGTAGCTAATAATTGACGGTCTTTTTTAGGCGGATTGTAGAATACCTCGATTGCTTTTTCTGTATCCGACCATTCAGCAGAATAGTTTGATTTCGTCTTCAAGGATTGATTCAAGGCTTCCGCTTGTTCGGCAGTCACACCAGCGCCGGCTGGTTCTTTGACAACATCAGCTAAGATATCCTGTGCCAGTTCAGCTGCTTTATCCGTATCTTCCTTGACCACAGCGGTTTCTGATTTGAAGCTTTCTGACCACAGGTTGTAGATGCTGTTGGTCAATTGATTCAGTGTGTTTGTGTGTGGTTTTTGAATATGCGCATCAACTAATTCTTTGAATGAGTGATCCTGCTCTGTGCTTTGAATATGACGTGTTTTTCCTTCAGGCGTTTTTTCCTCTAGATGGAGCTGGTGAGGATTCGCCTTGTCAAAATAGATTTTCACATCACTATGGATATGATTAGCCAGTGTTTCCTCCACTTGAGCAAAGGTCTTGCTGATTTGTTTGTTACGAATTTTAATTGATTTTTTAATGCTTTTTAAGTTCACGAGTATCATTCAGTCGCTTTCTTTTAGGAATTGTTCTAATCGATAGTATTATAGCATACTTCGCAAAAAGTGCAGTAGAAATAAGGTAAAAGATGTTATTTGATTTAAAAAAAGCAAATTTTCTACTAAAATGATGAATAATGTCCGCTTAACAGCTTTTTTCCTTACAATATGCAAAGCAGTTTTCCTTCTGGAAAGCGCCAAAAAAATCCCTATCAGTCTGATAGGGATTCTGGGTTTAACGCAAATCATCCAAAAATGCTGTCTTCTCCGGATCGATCTCGTCTTTCATTTTTATCACTCTAGCAGGGGTTCCTGCGACAACGGCGCCGGCAGGTACGTCCTTAGTAACAACTGCACCTGCTGCGACAACCGCATCTTTTCCAATATGAACGCCTTCTAAAACGACCGCATTGGCTCCGACTAAAACATTGTCCTCCACAACGACTGGTGACGCGCTAGGCGGCTCAAGAACACCCGCTAACACTGCACCTGCACCGATATGCGCATGTTTTCCAACCGTCGCCCGTGCACCTAAGATGGCACCCATGTCGATCATCGTACTTTCGCCGATGGAAGCACCGATATTAATGATCGCGCCCATCATGATGACTGCTTTGTCGCCAATTTCTACACGGTCACGAATCAATGCACCTGGCTCTATCCGAGCATTGACCGTTGAAATATCCAGCATCGGAATCGCTGAATTTCTGCGATCATTTTCAACATGCACTTCGCTGATCGCTGCCTGCTGCTCCTTTAATACTTCTTGGACAGCCTGGCTGTCACCAATTAAGATCCAGGTTTTCTCTTGTCCAAAAAATTGAACTTTTTCCTTGGTGACTCCTGACAGATCGCCTTGAACATAGGCCTTGACCGGTGTCATTTTTTCAGCGTTTTTAATATATTTTGCTATCTCATAAGGATCGGTTAACGTCATCAAATTCCCCCAGTATTCTTTTTACTTCGTTAAAACTCAGCTCTCGTCAATCAGCTTTTCCATATCGTATAAGCCAGCCGTTTTATCGCTGACATACTTAGCGGCTTTTACCGCACCGCTAGCAAAAATATTACGCGATAAAGCTAAATGATTCAACTCAATCACCTCGTCAGGTCCGGCATAGATTACCGTATGCTCGCCAGGGATCGTTCCGCCGCGAACGGCATGGATGCCAAGTTCGGATAAGGGATTTTCTAGATCATTGCCATGACGCCCATAAATATAGGTTTTCTTTTCCTCAACCGCGTCGTTGACTGCATCGGCTAATAAAAGAGCCGTACCGCTAGGGGAATCCTTTTTCTGATTGTGGTGCTTTTCAACGATTTCAATATTGAACTCTTCTTCTAAGACGGGAGTGATCTCGCGAATGGCTTTTGCCAATAAATTGATTCCTAATGACATGTTGGCAGAGAAGAAAACAGCGGTTTGCTCAGCGGTTTTCGTCAATTGCTCCTTCACTTCATCCGTCAGACCCGTGGTAGCCACGACCACTGGGATTTTTTTGGCTGCCGCATAATCCAGCACTGCCGGTACAGCAGAATAGTGAGAAAAATCAATGATGACATCAGCCTTCACCTGGCAGTCCGCAATCGTCTGATAAGTAGGGAAGTCTGCTTCGAAGTCTTCACGATCAATACCAGCCACGACCTGCATCTCAGGCTGCTGAGCGATCATTGTTTGCAGGACTTGTCCCATTCGGCCATTGGCGCCGCTCAAAATAATATCGATCATTTATTTAACGACCTCCAGCCCATATGCTGTCATTTCTTTTCTCAGACCTTCAACCGTTTCTGCTTTAGCTGCTGAAAGAGGCAGACGGAAGTTTGGTTCGATTTTTCCTAATAATCCAACACCGGTTTTTACAGGGATAGGATTGACTTCACAGAAAATCGCATGGATCAATGGCAGCTGTGCCAATTGAAGCTCTTTAGCCAATGGGAAATTGCCATCCAATAGGGCTTTAGTCAGCTCATGAGTTTGACGAGGGGCAATATTGGCGATCGTCGAAATCGATCCTTTTCCTCCAAGAGCCATGATCGGCAAGACTTGATCATCATTGCCAGAGTAGATAGCAAAATCATCCGGCATGATACGTGCAATCTCCGCAATCTGGGAGATGTTTCCGCTGGCTTCTTTGATAGCTACCACATTCGGGATTTCAGCCAAGCGTTTCACCATTTCCGGTGCGATGTTCATATTGGTACGAGAGGCTACAGAATATAAAATAATCGGTAATTTCACACTTTGAGCGATTTTTTGATAATGTAAAAACAAGCCTTCATCAGAAGCTTTATTATAATATGGAGTCACGATCAATAGGGCATCGGCACCAACTTTTTCCGCGCCTGTCGATAATTCGATCGCGTGTTGCGTGTCATTCACACCGGTTCCTGCGATAACTGGGATTCGTCCGTTTGCCTTGTTGACGACGGCTTCAATCACAGCGATGTGTTCATCATTCGCTAGGGTAGACGCTTCACCAGTCGTTCCGCAAGCGATGATTGCATCTGTACCCTCGCTGATTTGCCATTCGACCAGTTCCTCTAGTTTCTTGTAATCAACGGCACCATCAGCTTTCATAGGGGTAACCAAAGCAACACCAGATCCTTCAAATATTTTCAAGAGAAACAACTCCTTTTTCTTTTTTTCAAAGCCTTTATAAAAAGGTCCTTAATAGTAGAATTATATCCCAATTATTAACGAATGCCAACGAAAATCTCATGAAAATTTTAAACAGAAAAGGACAAAAAAACAGAGACACTAATGTCCCTGCAGGTTTAATTGATACATCAGCCATAAATCCAGACTGGCAATCAGAAAATAGATGGTTCCTACTTTATTTCCAAACAGTAAAAAGAACCCGATCGAGCCGATCGAATATACGCCCAGCTCTAAAAATAATTTATTTCGTCCAGTCAGAACAGTGGGTGACTTGGGTGCTCCATACCTTGCCCATACTAGTGTAATCAGCAGGGCCAAGACCACAAAAAGAACTTTTAGATACACTTGCTTTTTTATGAATAAACCGCTAAAAAGACCACCGACAGTTCCTACTTCAAGTAAAAAACGCAGAGCCAAAACAATACTAACCACAAATGCACCTCCAAATATATTTGAACTTTGATTAAAGAATAAACGCGACAGCGACAAAAAGATACGTCCAGCGTAGATCTTTTTCACATAAAAGATAGAGGACTCCGGCAACTAGCGAGAAAAAGAGGGTGTAGACCCCGCCGCTGAAGCCCTGTAATAGAAAATGAATCAGTCCCCAAGTGATGGCCAGCAGCAGGCCGCCGCTAGGAAAGTGGGGAGACAACTGAAACTGCGCTTCGCAGAATTTTTGACCAAAAGCGATTACTAATACGATCAAGCTGCATTCAGCTAAGTAATACATCGATCGAAAAACAAGGGCACTCACGCTTCGATTCAATTCGCCATTAAACTCAACGAGGGGCTTGAAGCCGCCAAAACCGATTGTAATAACAAGGATCACAGCCGCTACAAGAACAAGAATCGCCACTAGCTTTTTCTTATCTGGTGAGTGAGACGTACTGAAAACATCGAAATCGAAGCGTTTCTTTGCATAATAGATCAGAAAAAGCGAAACACCTGACCATAAAATGGCAGTCAGCGCAGCGTTCACTGCCAAGCTTAAACCATTTGTTACCATTCCAAGAATCAATTCCAAACTAAACCCCGCAAATGCATAAAGAGCCAACCACAAAAAATCGATTGGCAAGATCTTTTTTTCCTTTTCCAAAAATAAATCCTCCAAGTCCTTTTTCTATTCAGTCTATCAATTACTAAGGAAGAAATCATTAACAATCTGGCTTCAATTTATTTAGCTATCAATTTTTAGGGAATTTATAAGATTGAGCTGTCTGGCTTTCGAAAAGATTGAAACAGGAAGGCGTTCGAGCTATTGTTACATCTGTCTGCGATCATTGCCGAAAAAATCAACGGATCGCACGGTTTTAGAAGGGAATAATCCAAAGTGAAGATTTTACTATGTGAAGACGAAGATAAAATGCGTGAGCTATTGAGGAAATTTTTCGAAAAGGAAGGCTATACAGTGGTAGAAGCCAGTGATGGCGAAGCTGCCATGGAGAAATTTTACGCAGAGACCTTTGACTTGGCGATTTTGGACTGGATGATGCCAAAAATGACAGGGCTGGAGGCCGCTAAAAGAATGAAAAGCGAGCGCAATATCAAAATCTTGATGCTGACGGCCAAAAATCTGCCAGAAGATGAGGTACGAGCATTAATGACAGGTGTCGATGACTATTTAGCGAAGCCGTTTCATGCCCAAGTCCTTTTAACGCGGGCAGCGAAATTGTTAGGAGTGATTCAGCAAGATATCAAGCAGCCGCTGATTTTTATCCCAAATGAGAAGCGTGCATTGTTAAATGATGTGGCGCTGAGTCTGACCAACAGGGAGTATGACATGCTGTATTATCTGTATCAGAATCAAGGTCTGCCTTTAACACGTGAACAGATTCTTTTATCCGTTTGGGGAATGGATCATGAAAATGATGAAAGGACCGTCGACAGTTTTATTCGTATTTTACGAGAAAAGGTAGGGAAAGAACTTATCCAAACTGTTTATGGAACAGGCTACCGCTTTGAATTACCGAAAAAATAGTCTGACTCGCGCATTTATCCAGCGTATCGCGATCATCTTTATTTTGATTCTGTCACTTGTTACGATTTTTTATCGCTGGGGCTTTCCAACCTATTATTATTGGAAAATGGAGCAGCCGGTCAAGGAAGCGCAAAAATTGATACAAACCGGGAAAAAAGAACAAGTAGACGACGAGCTGGTAGTCATCGCAATCGAGAACAAGCCCGCTATTTCAAATGAGGAGCTGACCAGCGATATGACCTTCCGCTTGAGCCAAGCCGGGATCTCGCTGAATCGCTTTTGGATTGATCAGACAACTACCGCCGCTGTTAAAAAAGGACAGGCGGTTCAACGACTATACAATCAGACGCGGCAACGAAATGATTTCTATACTATTTTCTTTGCTCAAGACAACAAATTCTACTTAATAGGGACGAGTATTCCAGATTTTCAGGCGGCGATCCAAACAATATTCCCGATTTTAATCGCGGCGACGAGTGTCTTTTTGGTGCTGCTGTTTGGCTTGATTGTTCTCTTAGTCCGGCGGCAGATCATCGAACCGATTCGCCGTTTAGAACAAACGACTCGAAACATCTCCCAATTGAATTTTGCCGACTCCGATATCACGGTTGAAAATGAGCTGGGGAATCTAAGTCAATCGATCAATCAAATGAAGCGGTCGCTTCAAGAACATGAAATGGAGATGCTTGAGCGCAATGATCAATTAAAGGCCTTCTCGTCTAATTTGGCCCATGAGCTAAAAACTCCCTTATCCGTTATGCAGCTGCTCGTTGACGGCGAAAAAATGGCGTTAGAGAATTCCAGCTTCTTAGACGATCTTGATCAGCAGCTCATCAATATGAACGAATTAGTCGCCAATCTGCTGCACTATAGTCAACAGTTAAAGGAAGCAATCCAGTTAGAGCCGGTGGCAATCAGCGAGATAATCGAAAAAGAAGTGGTTCAGCAGCAGCTCATTGATCAAAAATTCAATATTGCGCTTGAGGTAGAACCCTGTCAGCTTGATACAAATGAGGCATTGCTGAAGGTCATACTGATCAATCTATTAACAAACGGCATCAAATACAGCCTGAATAAACAAATGAGCATTAGCGGTAAAAAGAAACACGATCATTATTTGCTGATTTTTGAGAATTTGTCTGCAGAAATATCCCCTAAGCAGATCGCACAGCTGACCAAACCGTTTGTAGTAGGGGAGGAATCACGAAATAATCACCTGTCAGGTACCGGCTTAGGCCTTTCGATCGTGGAACAAACACTCCAGCGAATCGGTGGAGAATTGTCACTTCAGCAGAAAGATCATCGTTTTATCGCGACCGTTATCCTTCCTATCAAGCAAAAACCAGTCCATTAAGTTGTGCTGGTTTTTCTTTTGCACAAGTTTTGCATAATTGTTTTCTATGCTTTGCTCAGGGGAGAGGATCGGATGACGAATCAAGCAAAACGAAGAGTGATTATTGGAATCCTAGTATTTGCACTGCTTCTATCGGGTAGTGCACTGGCGATTCTATCACTGCAATAGAACGAATAAACGAAAAGGCAGGTCAGCTTATGTTTAAAAAAATTTTCATCGGACTAGTTTTAATTTTAGTCTGCATTCCTATTTATGCCTTCAAAATCGAACCCAACTTAGCAGTGGTTCACCGGCTGCAGTTAGGCAATAAATCAATGCCCAAGGAATTAAAAGTCCTTCAGCTTTCAGACATTCAAGTATCTGAAAGCTATTCAACGAAACGGTTGGATAAGGTCATTCGTAAAGTCAATAAAGAAAAACCGGATATCATTGTATTTACAGGCGATCTTTTTGATAATTACGCACAATACAATCACGAACCGGAAATCATTGAGAAGCTTAAGCAAATGAAAGCAACGATTGGGAAATACGCGGTTTGGGGAAATCATGATTATGGCGGCGGAGCAGCTAGAGTCTATCAGCAGGTCATGAATGCAGCGAATTTTGAAGTATTAAAAAATGCTGGTGAAACATTGACTCTTGCAAATGGCAAAGAAGTCTTCATTGGAGGGTTGGATGATTCTCTACTAGGTGCTCCTTCGATCGAGGAAACCTTGAGCTACCGCCAAAGATACGATTATTCCATTTTACTTACTCATGAACCAGATGTAGCGGAGGGATTTGTGGGCACCAATACACAATTAGTATTGGCCGGCCACAGTCATGGCGGGCAGGTCCGCCTGCCGTTTTATGAAGTAAAAAATGTTTTAGCAAAAAAATATACTCGCGGACTCTATGAAATGAAGGATCATACCAAGCTATACGTGAATACCGGGCTGGGCACAACAGCCATTCACGCGCGATTGGGCGTACCGCCGGAAATTTCCGTCTTTCACTTGCATTTTTAAACACATTTTCCAAGTGGGTGTAGCCTAAAGTTTGTTGAGCATTATGGGAAAATGATATGATAGCAACGAAAGAAAGGAACGATCAAAGTGAAAAAATGGAAAAAGCTCCTTCTGATCCTTGTTATCGGATTAGCCCTCGTATTAGGTGGTGGCATAGCGTATTTAAAAACGCAAAGCTATTCTCCAACCAATAATGCATTGCAAACCGCAAAAAATGCAGAGGACAGCGGGGATTGGCTGTATTTCTCTGGCAAGGATCAAACAAAGCCTATGATCATTTTTTATCCGGGCGCACTTGTTGAACCCGAAAGCTATAGCCCTTGGGCCCAAACCTTAGCCAAAGCAGGATATCCCGTTTATATCCTGAAAATGCCTCTGGATTTAGCCGTTTTAGCACCTAACCGCGGGGAAAAAGTTCTTTCTGAACACCCCAAGCGCGACTATATAGTAGGCGGCCATTCTTTAGGCGGCGTCATGGCCAGCCGCTTTGCAAAAGGGCATACCAATCATCTGGAGGGCGTCTTTTTCTTGGCTAGTTATCCAGATACAAAAGGAACCTTAGCAGATAAAAACATCCCTGTATTGTCCTTGACTGCGGAAAATGATCGCGTCTTAAATCATGACGCTTATAAAAAGGCCAAGCAGGACTTACCTAAGTCTACCGATTATCAAGAAATCAGTGGCGGAAATCACGCCGGCTTCGGATCTTATGGTCCACAAAAAGGGGATGGCAAATCCGAGATCAATGATCAGAATCAACAAGTTGCCCAACAGCTGCTTTTATGGCTAAAGGAATATGTGAACCATTAGCTTAGAAAATAGAAGGAACAAAACAAAAAGCCAAACGATCTTAAACTTTCATAATTGAAAGTAAATAGATTGTTTA
Organism: Candidatus Enterococcus murrayae; assembly: GCF_017315985.1. Lineage (GTDB taxonomy): Bacteria > Bacillota > Bacilli > Lactobacillales > Enterococcaceae > Enterococcus_A > Enterococcus_A murrayae. The sequence goes on from NZ_JAFLVR010000020.1 coordinate 200,898, forward strand.
GCTTTCATTTTGTTAAGTTTTTTTCGAAAAGACTTTAAGAATGTTAACTGGTACTAATTTATTTTCTTTAATAAGTAGATAGCAGCTCCGAATAGGCTAGTTCCCAGCAGAACCCAGATAATGCTGCTTCGGTCGTCATTGGTTTTAGGATAGCGCTTGTTAGAGGCGCTGGTCGTTTTAATGATTGCCGCTTTCCTGGAAGACTCGCTTGTTTTTGGTTCTTCCGTAGTAGCTGCCGGAGCGGTACTCTCTGTTGTCGAGCTTTGAGTGGTACTTGGTTCTGTGGTGCTTGGCTCCGTGGTACTTGGTTCTGTTTCCTTATACGTATTAATCATAGTAAAGTGATTGTTTTCTTTATTTATTGAAAATTCAAAATCTGCAGGGATATTTACTTCATTGACATTATAAATGATTGTATCTCCAGCGTTGTTATACAAGGGCAGATCATTGTTAACTCCTTGTACAGGTACAGTTGAAACAGTCGCCTTGAAATTTTTCTCTTTTGTTAGTGAAAGAGTATCCGACGCTGCCCATGAACTTGGGTTGGCTAACGGTGTTCTAATCACTTGGTAGTCTATTTTGTCAGGAATCATTGATGCTGGTGCATTTTTCCATTGCTTTTCTAGGCTAAGGTCGACTTTGGGTGCTTTGATTGATGGAATCGGAAAATCTAGCAGCGATGAGCCATCACTTGCCGGGTCCAAGGTCGTTCGCTGGTTACACAAATACCAGAATTCACCTTTAAAATCATTTGCCTCGGTATTTAATCGAATTTGATACGTCACGGTAATACGTTCGTTTACACCTAAGGCAAAGTTCGAAACAGTGATGACTTGATTTTGCTCAGTGACTTCTAAATTTCTCACTAACTCATCGGCTGGCAGCCAGTTTCCGCTAGAATCCTTTTTCCAACCAGCTTTCCTGTAGTTTGCTTCAGAAAAATTTCCACTGCCTTGCAGCAAAATATTTTCACCCATTGGGTCAGTTACAGTGCCCTTTGGGATAGTTTTCGTTGCCGAGTTGATAATATTTTTTAACGCATCCCCTAATCCTAGAAGATTTTCGTCTATAGGACTATAGTGACTCTCTTTGTCCGCGATATTTCGTGCAATATATTCCCCTCTAGGAGTGGGGGCAGTACCGATGGAATAAGTGATGATGCCTTTTTCCTTTAAAGCAACGATTGTTCCGAGAGTGGCATCAGTAACAACGGTTTTATCGACCTTGTTCCCATTGACGTCAGAAATCGTATCACTAGTATTAAATTGTGGCGAGTCCGTCTGAAACTCTTTATTATAAGCAGCTGTGTGGAAACCATTGTAATCCGTAATTTGACCAGTATTTGGGTAGGTAGCTGCATTATCCACAGGAAGGTAGCTGCGATTTGCGCTGCCATCTCCAACGTGAATCAGGATTTTCTCAGCCCCTGGTCTGCCTTGATTCAATAAAAGCTCTTGACCTGCGATCAAGCCCTTTTGTATAAAAGTACCCGTATGGCTTTCAGCGGTGTTAGTCAAAAAGTTTTGCAGCTGATTCATGTCATTTGTCAAGCCGTTTGTAGAATACACATTTCTGTTGTAGGCGACAATCCCGATTTGAGCAACTCCGTTTGATAAGGAATCCCCTAATTCTGCGCCGAACTCCTGCAGTCCTCTTAATGTGTTGGTCAATTTCTCCCCCTGCATAGAAGAAGAGTAGTCAATAACTAGTACAATATCTAGCGGTGGGTGAGGAATCTCATTTCCTTTAATATCTAGGGTCACATCGAACAATCCTTGCTTTTTCGGATTGGATTTGACTGTCTTTCTAACATAGGCCTGATCCTGATAATTTACAAACCCCTCAGAATCTACCGGTAGTTGATTTGTGTTAGTGTAGCCGTAATTGTACGTATCTCCATTTGCGACTCCATTACTTATGAAATTACCCGCGTTCGTTGATTCGTATTGAAAAGGACTCTCAGCAGCCAACGTTGTTGTAGAATTGGCAACAAAGAAAACAAATAGCATAGCTATAACAGCCCCGAACGACGTAAAAAACTTATTTTTCATAATATCCTCCATTAGTAACTTTATTTCGTCTCGATTATAACACTTATCGCTTTATTCTCGTAAAGATACACTCATAAATAAAGATGAAAACGCCTAACAGTTTTATTAATGACAGAATGCATCAAGAGATAATGGAGAAGCGTTTTAAAAGTAGGAATAATTACTTTCTTTAAGTAGAAGAGACTCGCTGAAATAAGTTTTTTTGAAAGGGTATTCATTATTTTATAGGGATAGAAAGCCTGATGTGATAGGAAAAAGCTTCTAAGAATCATTATACTTTAATAATTATTAATTTATTGGTGTGTAAAAGACGTGACAAAAGGAGTATTTTGTTGTTGTAGATATCTCAAATAATAATTAGTAAATTCTAGACTGAAAGGAGGCACCCGCATGAAAAAATTTGGACTGAGCAAACAGAAATTATTTAGTCTCACTCGCCAGACATTGGAAAAACGCATTCGCAAATTTTATTTTGAAACGAAAGATGGAAAGGCCGCCATCGAAATGCTGATCACACTTCAGGTGAGAAATGACTTGTGTGAAGCAGATTTTTCAAATATGCTGCGATCACTCGTACAGCATATCTTCTTAAAAACAAGATCAACCGCAGCCATGCGCCGCTATTATTTTTATTTCACTACCTATTTCCAAGAAAAAGATTGGCAATTATTATTAATTAAATTATTTCCAGCACAAACATTTATCGCTGAAAAGCTTGAGCACCTATACACACAAGTTATCAAAGCGCCTTCAACAAGATTGGCGGAATCATGACCTGATTAACAGAAAAAGTGGAAGATAACAAATGAAAGGGAAGAGAAGCAAATGATTGAAACATTTACATTAGATGCGGAATTTGCTAACAGCAACGGCAAATCCCAACATCTTCGAATAAAAGATGTAGACCCAACCAAAACCGCAGATGAAATCAAAGCGGCTTTGACAAAAATGACGAAGCTCACTTTGTTTGAAAAAGACGGGGTTGCTTTATACAAAGAAGTGCTGCACGCTACACGAATCAAAAAGACCGTGAAACCAATTTTTGATGATCAAACAAAAGAAGTACTCCAGACGCCATCGCCTATGAAGATGGAGACAGAACCTTTGTCTGTAAAAGAAGACGCACTGCAACAGGTGCAAGAACCTGTGGATACTATAGAAAATATTCGCATTCCTGAGGATTTGACTATCATAGAAGAAAGACCAGAGCCGGGGGTGCTGATTCAAAATATCGAGCTTCCTAAGGGGATTGACCCTTGGTCATTAAACGAGGAGCAAGCAGGTATTTTGCTTCTTTCTTGTGTACCCAATGGCGCCTCGCTGATAAACGTCGAAATCAATGATCAAGTGGCACCTCCAAGACTGATCGTTACATCGGGGATTGAACAGGAGAGGTTGCCGGCTGAAACACCGACAGCAACCCAATCTCCGCCGGCAAAACCCAAAAAAGCCCGAAATCGGCGTCTGAATCGGATTCGTAAACAAGAATAACCAATCGTGTGTCTCATCAAAAAATCCAACGTTGGTATGAGGCGCACGATTAAACGAAGCAACAAACCAAATAAACATTTTTGCCCGCTAAAGCAGCGGGCTATTTGGCATAGGAATCGGACGAATAATAAACTGTCAACAGCTCTTTCGGTAATCAGAAGGAGAAAGAGTGGTCGCTTTCTTAAACACCTTTGAAAAGGCTAACGGTTCTGGAAAACCTACGGAATTAGCAATGATATTAATCGGATGGTCAGTTGTACTTAACAGCTCTTTCGCTTTGTCAATCTGAACCTTACGCAGAAATGCTTTTGGACTCATCAGGTATTTCTTTTTGAATACGTGAGAAAGATGATTAGGATGTACGCCCAATTCTGAAGCAAGCTCATTAATTTGAATCCCATCATGAAAGTGTAGGTCAATATATCTTCTTGCTTGAAAGGCAATTGAAGTATCCATAATAGAAACTTTTTTTATTTCCTTATTTTCCAATAAATGCCCCACAAGAGTGTTCAGAACGCCATTTCCTTTAAGATATTTTGACAGATCATTGCTGTCCATCTCGATAATCTCAGCGATTTGCTTATGAAAAAAATGGCGGTCCGGCTCTTCCAGCTCAAAGATCGGATTCTGTTGTTGACAAAGTAATTGAACATATTGATCAACTTGGGTTCCTAGAAAACCGATCCATGAATAATTCCATGGGTCGTCGGCTGAAGCTTTGTATGTAATGAGGTCTTTAGCTGGGCTTATAAATCCTTGACCGGCACTTAGTTGAAAGCTTTTCTTATTAAGCGTAAAGGTGCCCTTTCCTGAGGTTATGAAATGAATGAAATAATACTCTCGAGAAATTGGGCCGTATGTATAATTAGGTTCACAATTTTGGATGCCGCAGCTATAAAAATTGAAATCAGAAATCATTTTTCTTTCAAACTTGTGGCTTTTATCGGTATATTGCCATTTACCATACATTTTCGTTCCTCTTCTCATCTTTTTTCTTATAAATCATTTTAGCATGAAATCGTAAGAGTATTTGATTTTGACATGAAATACTCTTTTTTTTACATGTATTCATTAGATATTGCCATGTTACGCTTGTTTTATCACAAGTATGGAGGAAAGCTCAATGAATGATTGGTGGAAAAAAGCAACAGTTTATGAAATCTATCCTAGAAGTTTTAAAGACACGAATAATGATGGTATTGGTGATATTCAGGGGATTATTGAGAAGCTTGATTATCTAGAGAATTTGGGGATCGATCTTTTGTGGGTGACTCCTATGTATGTCTCTCCTCAACATGACAATGGTTATGATATTTCGGATTATTACGCTATTGACCCTTTATATGGAACGATGGAAGACTTTGATAGATTAATCCAAGAGGCTAAAAAAAGAAATATCTATCTAATGATGGACATGGTTCTAAACCATACTTCTATTGAGCATAAATGGTTCAAAGAATCTCGAAAGTCGAAAGACAATCCTTATCGCGACTATTATTTTTGGAAAGATCTCAAGCCTGATGGCTCCGCTCCAAATAATTGGACCTCTCGGTTTGGCGGAAGCGCGTGGAAATATGATGAGAAAACAGAACAAGCCTATCTACACCTATTTGATGAGACTCAGGCCGATTTAAATTGGGAAAATGAAAATGTTCGAAACGAATGCTACAAGATCTTAGATTTTTGGGCGAAAAAGGGAATAAAGGGCTTCCGATTGGATGTGGTCAATCTACTTTCTAAAACACCTGGATTGCCTGATGATCCAGTTCTTGGTCCGACGGGTGATGGTCGTACGCACAATGTTGATGGTCCTAAAATCCACGAATATCTTCATGCTATGAACCAAGAAGTATTTAAATCTATGCAGCTGGTAACAGTAGGGGAAATGTCTTCTTCTACACCTGAGCAATGTTTATTATACTCGCAAGAAGAACGTGAAGAGCTCTCTATGATCTTCAGTTTTCATCATATGAAATCAGATTATAAGGGGAAGGCTAAGTGGACCAATGAACCCTTCTCACTGGAGAAGTTAAAGGCGAGCCAATCGCTTTTTCAAGAGAAGATGCATAAGGGCAAGGGCTGGAATGCACTATTTTATTCAAATCATGACCAGCCAAGAGCACTGTCTCGTTTTGCGGATGACCGTATGTATCGACAAGAGAGCGCTAAGCTGTTAGCTATCACTCTCTTCGGTCAGCAGGGGACTACGTTCATTTATCAAGGAGAAGAGATTGGTATGACCAATGCCTATTTTTCAAGCATTGATGACTATAAAGATACTGAAAGCCTAGCAGCCTATGAGGAGCTGATCGCTTCTGGCTTCAGCGAAAGAGAAGCTCTGATCATTTTGCAACAAAAATCAAGAGATAACGCCCGTACCCCAATGCAATGGGATAACAGCATATACAAAGGCTTTTCAACTAGAGAACCTTGGTTAAGAATAAATCCAGATGAAATAAGTGCAGAAAAAGAAATGAGCGATGAAAACTCGGTGTTTTACACCTACCAAAGACTAATCGCGTATCGAAAAAAATATCCAATCTTTACTGAGGGAAGTTACCGAGCGCTTGATGCCGAAAACAAAGAGCTATTCATTTATGAACGACTTTATAACGAGGAAAAACTCTTGATTATCAGCAATTTTAGCAATAAAAATATCCACTACAAAATGCCAGCTGATTACCGAGAACCCCATAGAATCAACATATTAGAAAGCAACTATGGAAGAGAGAACCTATCAGCTACTCTGGAATTGAAGCCCTACGAAAGTTTACTGTTGTTTCGCGAGTAAACAAAAAAACTTCAAGTTTTCTTGAAGTTTTTTTATTGTTTAGCTGATATGGCCGGCATTAAATAAAGGTGGCCCGCTAAAAGCGATGTTTCTATCTCACGTCTATAGGATTCCTAGGTTGTCATGAACATTTACGCCGACAGCATTGGTTAGCTCAATTGCTTCTCTATTTTCGAAAGCGATAATCACAGTGGTTTGCTTTCCTTGCTCCAAAATAAATGGCAGGTCAACAGTCGCCAGTAATGTTTGTTCACTGATCGTTTGCCCACTATCAACATGCACTTCAATTCCTTGACCGTTCAGTTCAACTGTATCGATACCGATATGAACCAGAACCGGCTGTCCTTTTTTTGTTTCTAATAAGATTGCATGTTTGGTCGGGAAAACGCTGACCACTTTACCATTGATTGGGCTGTAAACAGCTGCTTCTTCTGGCTCAATGCCAAATCCAGCGCCCATCGCTTTCGAAGAAAAAACGGGATCGTTAACATCTTCTATTTTGATCAATTCACCGCTTACTGCGGCAAATACTACTTCTTTTTTTCGGTTGAAAAACATCCTACACACTCTCCGCTTCTATTTTCTTTAGTTTTATTTTTTGAACGATACAATCACCTTTAGGATTTTCCAAGGCCAGACCGCAGTTGATCAACTCTGAACCAGAATACACTTGTCTAGTTGTTTCTTCTTGGTAAAGTGCGTGATGGTCAAGACCAGGCAGCTTGATCAATAAACTCAAATCAAACACTTGATACCTATTGCGAAATAGATAAATCACGGCTTGCTCTTTATTCAAGAACATCCACCCACAGGTATTTCCTTCAAAAGGGGACTGCAGTCTATGAAAAGTTCCTTCCATAATGAGTTTTCTTTCTTGTTTGTACTCTTTTAAATGGCTTCGAACGGCTTTTTTCTCATCCTCTGTCAATTGAGCAATGTTCATTTCATAACCCATATTGGTAGAAGAAGCGAGAGCAGCTCGAGTTTTAAAGGGAACCACCCGATTTGTTTGATGATTAGGTACATCAGAAACATGGCCAGTCATTGATGAAATGGGGAACAAGCAGCTAGCACCATATTGAATTTGCTGCCTATCTAAACCATCCGTATTATCGCTGATCCACGTTTGCGGAAAATAGAAAAGCATTCCAGGGTCCAATCTGCCGCCGCCGCTAGAGCAATTCTCGAAAAGAACCTCAGGAAAGGCACTTGTTAATTCATTGAGAACCCGATACAGTCCTAACATATAACGATGGGGGTATTCAGTTGATTCAAACGTTTGCTGCTGGGAAAAAGGGTCGGTCATATGGCGATTCATGTCCCATTTAACGTAGCTCACACCAAGTTCCATGATTGTTTTAGCGACAGTTTCAATAATGAAGTGCTGGACCTCTGGGTTTGTAAGATCCAATACATATTGATTTCGACCCAGCAGCGGCTCATAATTTTTACTTCTCATAACCCAGTCAGGATGCTTTTGAAGTAATTCCGTCTTTGGCGAAATCATCTCAGGCTCAAACCAAATGCCAAATCCAATATTTTTTTCTTTGGCATAATCAACTAAGGGCTTGAGGCCATCTGGAAATTTATCTGTATCAACAGTCCAATCTCCCAAAGATGTTTTACTGCTGTTTCTCTTTCCATACCAGCCATCGTCCAATGCTACTGTTTCAAAGCCTAGATCAGCAGCAGCATCAATCAAATCAATGATTCGTTTGTGATTGACATCATAATAGGTCATTTCCCAACTATTAATGAGAAGCGGCCGCTCTTTATTTTTCCAAGCTGGAGAAATCAAATGATCAGTGAAGAAGCGATGGAAACTTTGCGAACTGCCATTAAAGCCTCGATCGCTATAAGATAAAAGGGCTTGAGGACTGTAAAAAGTTTCCTCAGCATTTAGCTGCCATGAAAATGTCTCGCTAGCTAACCCAGCTTGCATTCGTAAGTGATCATATTGATCTCTTTCTAATATGATTTCGTGATTCCCGCTATAAATCAAGGTCATGGCATGAACTTCACCACGGAACTCATCGGCCCCTTTTGATAAAGCAATGTAAGGCGGATACAGTGGCCCGCTAGCGCCTCTAGAGCTACCAATCTTATATAGCCCATGCTGAATCTCACTGCGATTTAACTGAAACTCCTTTTGATGGGTTCCATAAAAGGTCGTGGAAAGCTGCTGGTCGTATCTAACATCAATGGAAGCACTGAATAATTTGGCTATTTTTATTGGCCGAGTTCCGATATTTTTTATTTTTGATGACCGGACGATCACAGAAGAATCTGCAAAAATTGTATAGTACAAAGCTAATTCTATTTCAGCAATCTGATCAGATAAATAAATGATCAGGGTTTGTGCTTCTTCATCAGCACCTCTTGCATGAGGCAAATCAGATAGTTGGTTTACTCCATTTTTGATTTCATAGCTTTGAAAACAGAATCTGACCAGCTCATCGCCATTTGCTTGTTGAATCTGTACTGCAGAATTCCTGAAATCTCCTTGATGGGGATAGGGGAACTCGAAGGGGAGAAATTCAGGAGAGACCTCAGGCTTTTCAGCAATAGGAGCTGCAGCAAAAGTTCTCTTTTTCAACGGCGGGCGATTACTAAAATGATAGCTCGTTAATTTTTTCCCCCAGTAACGATGAACCAGATAGGTATCTTCAACAATTTCCATAATATAGGTGATCTGCTCATTGGATAAGGTAAAGGTATTTGCTTCGGCATTGAAATGAATGAGATCCTGCATGATTAGTTATGATCCTTTCTGTATTCAGTAGGGGATATCCCCATTTCTTTTCTAAAAAATTTTGAGAAGGAGAGGGCGTCAGTAAAGCCAACTGAACCGGCAATCAGATTAATTGGATCATCGCTTTCCGTCAATAATTTTTTGGCTTTGTTGATTTTTAAATTGGTTAAATACTTCTTGGGTGAAACGCCGATCTCCTCTTTAAACATTGCTGATAAATAGTTAGGATGGATACCTACAGAATAGGCGATATCAGAAATTTGAATATCATCGTGATAATGCAGATCCATATATCGCATTGCCTGAAAAGAAGGGGAGGTCTGATGATCGTTTACCGTTTCTATCTCACACTCCCCTAAGAGCGTCCCTACAATGTCATACATAATTCCATTAATCTTAAAATATGAACCAAAGGTGTTCTGATTTAGTTCAATTATTTCCTCGATTCTTTTTTCATAAAAAGAAGCATCCGCACAATCCATCACGAAGCTAGCTTTGCTTGATTGAAGCAAGGTTTGAACAAAATTGACTGATTCTATGCCAGTAAAGCCAATCCAGGAATACTTCCAAGGATCTTGCTGATTTGCTGTATAGGTAGAAACAACATTTGCCGGTACAATAAAGAGTTGATTCTCATGTACTTCAATCTGCTGATTTTCTATTTCCAGCAGTCCTTTGCCCTCCTTCACAAAATGAATAAAGTGATAGTCTCTTCTTTTGGGCCCGTAACTATAATCGGGCTCACAATATTCAATCCCACTGTTATACAAAATGAAGTCTGAGATACTCTTCTTTGAAAAATCAGTAAACCTATCCGTATACTCTCTCAAATTATTATTCATGGTCCTATTATACATAGCAACGCTTAACAAAGAATGGCCGTCTTAGAAATTTCCATATATCCATTAATTTTTTCCATATTCCAAATGGATTAAAGGATGTTAAGATTTCATCAACCAAGGTTATGAAAACGCATTAATGCAAATGATTTTAAGGAGGTAGTAACGGATTTGGCGAATCAGCACAAGAATTCTTTCCATATAGAGCCGGCAAAAGGATTATTGAACGATCCAAATGGATTAATTCAATTTAAAGGAACCTATTATTTTTTTCATCAATGGAATCGTTTTGAAACTAATCACGAGTATAAAGAGTGGGGACTGTTTACTTCAAAGGATTTAGTACAGTGGGAAAGTCAAGGTTCCGCGATTTTACCAGATACAGAAAGTGATAAAAATGGCATCTACTCGGGAAGCGCGATTGAAAAAGATGGAAAAATGTATCTTTTCTATACGGGAAACAGCAAAAATCAAGGAAAGAGAGCGAGCTGCCAAAAAATCGCCTACTCAGAAGACGGAAAAACCTTTATCAAAATGGAAAAAGTTATCAAAACGCCTGCTGGCTATACAGAGCATCATCGAGATCCCAAGGTTTGGCAAAAAAATGGCAAGTGGTGGATGATCGTAGGGGCGCAGTCAGCAGCAAATGTCGGAGCTGTCACATTGTTTGAATCCAGTGATTTAATTAATTGGCATTATCAGGGTGAATTTTATTCAAATGAGTTATTAGATCAGATGTGTGAGTGTCCAGATGTATTTTCCCTATCTGAAGAAGCAGATATCTTGCTGGTATGCCCGCAAAAAAGAACCCCTATTGAAGAATCAGATTTGTCGCTTTCTAGTTACGCAGGATACTTAGTGGGAAAAGTAGATTATCAGCAAAAGAAATTTATTGAAAAAGAAGCATTACGAAAAATAGACTATGGATTTGATTTTTACGCCCCGCAAACCTTTGAAGATGATAAGAAAAGACGAATTATCACCGCCTGGATGTCTCGAATGGGCGATAAGGAAGAGGTCTACTGTCCTACAGTTGCCGACGGTTACCTGCATTGCTTGACCATGCCTAGAGAGCTGAAATGGAAAAACGATCGTCTTTATCAGCTTCCCTTAGAAGAATATCAGGCATTGAGAAAGGATCAATGCAACTATCGCGAAGATTCACTATTGATCAAAAATCAAAACGATACCTATGAGATGATTATCGAGTTTCAGGCTGCAATCACAGATTTTTCCATGACTTTAAATTCCGAAAGAAATTCAATTAGCTATAGAGAAGGCCGCTTGGAAATCAGCCGCATCAATTGGGTTTCAGGCGAGAGGGAAGCGAAAGTGCTTCCGGTGGATTCTCTTTCTAAGCTGCATATTTTCAATGACAATTCAGCAATGGAAGTGTTTATCAATGATGGCGAATACGTTTTTTCAATGAGAACCTTCAGCACCAGTGGCAGGGATGTCTACTATCAGAATTTAGGACACAACGGGTCAGTTATGTTTTATAATTATTAAGGAGGATAACAGATGAATAACAAAGAGATCGCAAAAAAAATCTTAGAGCTAGTCGGCGGAAATGAAAATGTCCAATCAGTGACACATTGCGCGACCAGACTTAGAATTATCACAAATGATAAGGATAAAATCGATATCAAAGCAGTCGAAGATATCGATAAAGTAAAGGGAAGCTTCTTCAATTCAGGGCAGTATCAAGTCATTTTGGGCACTGGTCTAGTGAATAAGGTATACGATGAATTCGTTCCGCTGATCGATGGTTCTGATAAGCCGTCAGATCAACAGCCAGCAGAAAAACAAAAAATGACTTTCCAACGAGCTATCAGAATATTCGGAGATGTTTTTGTTCCAATAATTCCCGTTTTAGTCGCTACAGGGCTTTTCATGGGACTTCGAGGGTTATTCACGCAAGAAGCTGTTTTAGGTGTCATCGGTCTTACTCCAGCGGACATTCCGCAGCAATTTCTAATGTTTACTCAAATTTTAACCGATACGGCTTTTGCCTTTTTACCTGCTTTAGTCGCTTGGTCTACCTTTAGAATTTTTGGCGGAACCCCTATTTTAGGGATCGTTCTAGGCTTAATGCTGGTAAGCTCTGTCCTGCCAAATGCCTATGAAGTAGGGCAGCAAGCAGCTGAACCAATGGTATTTTTCGGATTTATCAAGGTGGTTGGCTATCAAGGCTCCGTATTGCCAGCCTTTGTAACTGGAATTTTAGGCTCAAAAATCGAAGTATTTTTGAGAAAACGAATTCCTGATTCACTGGATCTAATTTTAACACCATTCTTAACTTTATTAACTGGACTTATTCTAGCACTGTTCATTATTGGACCCATTTTCCATGAAGTAGAGATCGGTGTTTTACATGCAGTAGAATTCCTATTAAATCTGCCTCTTGGGATTGGCGGATTGATTTATGGCAGCTTCGGTCAATTGCTGGGCATTTTTGGAATTCACCATATCCTAAATTTCTTAGAAATCAGCATGTTAGGGCAAGATGGCTGGAACTATTTGAATCCAATTGGAACTTGTGGAAATATTGCCCAAGCCGGGGCTGTTCTAGCAGTAGCGATCAAATCAGTTTCACCAAAAATGAAACAAATTGCTTATCCTTCAGCACTATCAGCAGCACTAGGGATTACCGAACCTGCAATTTTCGGTGTCACGCTGCGTCTAATTAAACCCTATATCATGTCAATGATTGGCGGAGGTGTCGGCGGATTCTTGGCATCCATTCTGCAACTTAAGGCAACCGGGATGGCTTTAACAGGAATCCCAGGAACACTGCTCTATTTAAATGAACAGCTGCCATTTTATATTCTAGTCAATCTTGTCGCTTTTGGTGTTTCTTTCGGATTAACCTGGACGTTTGGTTATAAAAAAGATCAAGAATTGTAAGCCACTCTGGTTTATCAATTGAGTAGACAATAGCTAAAAGCGGAGAAAACCAAAAAAATTTCTCCGCTTTTATTAATTGGGCAACGCAGTTAGCGTGACTGATGAACTCCAGAATCTCTAGCTCATAGTGGGAATCTCCCCTGAGCCTTTTCTTGGTTTCTGAAAGAATTGTATGATAAAAATAAGAAAATCATTGTTGACAGCGCTTTTCTAATTTGCTATATTGAGCGTGTAAACAAATAGGGTGTAACTATTAAATTAGGCACGACCTGGGAAAACACTTTCCTTAGGTCGTTTTTTGTTGTTTTAACTATTATAATCAATTGAATTTAGAGTATTTTATAGAGAGGCTCGGTGCAACGATGAAGGTTGTTAAAAAAATCAATCATAATGTAGTACTAATTGATGATGAGGGAGTAGAAAAAATTGCGATGGGCAAAGGAATTGGGTTCTCCGCCGTCGTTAATCAAACTTTTGATCCAGCTCTTGCAGATAAATTTTTTACTTTAGATTCCAAAGAAAAAACAAAAATGTTTAGTGAGATGGCTGCCCAAATACCAATAGAATTCATAGAATTTTCAGAAGAAATCATTCAATTTATTTCAAAGAGAATTGCTTCACCGTTAGACTCAAATATTTATATCGCATTGACGGATCACATTTATTTTGCGATTCAACGGCAAAAAGAAGATAGTCAGGTAACAGCCATTATGCTGCCAGAGATGAAGCTGCTTTATCCAGAGGAGTATGAAACAGCAAATGAAGTCGTTGCTTTGATCAATCACCGTTACAATACAGAGCTGGGAGCGAATGAAGTCGGCTTCATCACAATGCATATCATCAATGCAGAGCTGGGCGAACGAAACAGTTTGAACAGTCTAAAAATTTTAGAGATGACCAAGACAATTTTAGAGGATTTGGAAAATACCTTTGGTTATCGGTTTGATAAAGATTCACTGACTTATCATCGGATGATGATCCACATCAAATTTTTAGTGAAGCGTTTGATTTATCAGGAGGAATCTCCGACTGAGAATATCGGCTTTTTTACAAGTACCTTTAAAGAAAGCAAACCATATCAAACGGCAGTAGCGATCAAAAATATGATCGAAAAAAACTTTCAATTGGACGTTCAGGAGAACGAAGTCATTTATCTGGCAATCCACTTGGCAAGAATTCAATAAGCAGGGCGTAACTATTAGGTAGGCGCAACCTTTTGACACAGGAGAAAAATCTGTGCTCATTAGGTTGCGCCTATTTTTAGTATAAAAAGAAAGGAAGGAAATAATGGGAAAAGTAATCTTCAATTCAGACGATTTCGGCTACAGCTATGGAGTGAACTACGGGATCGTGGATGCTTATCAACGAGGGATCTTGACATCAACTACTTTAATGGCCAATATGCCGGGGTTTGAACACGCTGTAAAACTAAAAAAAGAGCTTCCAGATTTAGGGGTAGGGGTCCATTTGACATTGACTTGCGGCAAACCACTCTTGAAAAATGTGGATAGTTTGATGGAGGATGACAAGTTTAAGCACTTATCATATTATAAGCAACCTTTTGAAGTAGACGGAGATCAACTCTATCAGGAATGGAACGCGCAAATTCAAAAAGTCTATCGCGCCGGAGTTATTCCAACACACTTGGACAGTCATCACCATACGCATACCTTTGGAATGAATCAGGAAGTAGTTGTTGCACTAGCAAAAAAATATGATTTGCCCGTTCGAGGAAATTTTGAGAGAAATGCAGACGTTCGACATACGGATTATTTTGAACCTTATTTCGATGATGTTGGAGAAATGTCTGTCGAAAAAAGGCAAATTGATTGTTCCATTGACGAGTATCTAGAACGCTTGATATCCGTTTTACGAGAAAAGAGAACGGTAGAGATTATGTGTCACACGGCTTATCTTGATCAGGATTTGTTGAATGGATCGAGTTTTGTCTATCCAAGAATCAATCAAGTGGCGTTTTTGATTCATTCAGATTTTGCGCAGCAGGTTAAAAGGGATCGTTTGATTGAGTTAGCAACATATAAAGATATATAGCCTAAGGAGGAGAAAAAATGTCAACTTTTAAAGCAAATATACAAAAATTAGGAAGAGCAATGCTGCTGCCTGTAGCTGCGATGCCATTAGCTGGATTGATCATGCGACTCTCAGCTGATGACATGTTGAATATTCCAGTGATTGGGGCAGCCGGAAATGCTGTATTTGGAAATTTGGATATTCTGTTTGCGATTGGTGTTACGATCGGTTTTGCGAAAACAAAAGATAAAGGCATCCCGGCACTTACTGGATTCTTAGCGATCGCTACTTTGAAAAAGGGGTTAGAAATCATGAATCCAGCCGTCAATATGGGGATATTCGGTGGGATTATTTCTGGTTTGATCGCAGCTTGGACTTATAACCGTTTCAAAGAACAAAAGCTGCCTATGGTGTTCTCGTATTTTGCAGGTGAGAAATTTCCATTGACGATGGTGATGATTTTACAAACAATCACTTCGGTTGTTTTTGGGCTATTATGGCCGTTTGCCCAAGCTGGAATTGACAGCTTTGCTAGATTGTTAGTGAACATGGGGGCATTAGGAGTCGGAATTTTCATGTTCTTGAATCGTTTATTAATTCCATTTGGTCTTCATCATGTACTGAATACGTACGTTTACTACGACCTAGGAAGCTACACAGCGCCGAATGGAGAAGTATTCCGAGGGGAAATGACTCGTTTCATCAACGGTGATCCGCAAGCAGGGCTATTCTTGTCAGGTTTCTTCGTAGTTATGATGTTCGGCGTACCGGCGATCTGTTTAGCAATCTATCGTGCAGCGTTTAAAGAAAACAAAGCTATGGTCAAAGGGATTATGGGAAGCGGTGCCGCTACATCCTTCATCTCAAATATTACAGAACCAGTGGAATTCAGCTTCATGTTTCTTTCTCCAATGCTGTATGTTGTCCACGCGGCTTTTGCCGGTTTAGCGGGGATCGTTTGTTATCTGCTGAATATTCGGATTGGCTTCACTTTTGGTGCCTGTATCGTTGATTACCTAATCAATTTTAGAATAGCGACTAACGCTATCTTAATCATTCCAATCGGAATTGTTTTTTTTGCACTGTACTATTTTACTTTCTATTATCTGATCAAGAAGCAGAACATTCAAACTTTAGGAAGAGAAGTCGCAACAGAATTCGGAACAGAAGCAGTAGAAGATGAAAAAGAATTAGGTTTGGCAAGTAAAAATTATGAATATATGGCAAAAAAAATGCTACAGGCTTTTGGCGGATCAGAGAATATCTCTGATGCCTTTAGTTGTAATACTCGCTTAAGAGTTGAAGTTGAAAATCCAGCAATCGTCGACGAACAGCGGATCAAGCAACTAGGCGTCAGCGGTGTGATCAAGCCGACAGAAAAAAATTATCAAGTCATTATTGGGTTGGAAGTAACTTATGTAATGGCAGAATTTAATAAATTATTGGAGCAATAGGGAGGACGTAAATCATGACAAACAAACAAATCATAACAATTGCCGGTGGAGGCAGTACTTATACACCAGGAATTATTCAAGCTGTTCTTAACAATGCGGATCGTTTGCCGCTTTCAGAGATTCGCCTGTACGATATTGATGCTGAAAGAAATGCTGATATGTATTTGATTATTCAATATATGTTGAAAAAAGAGGGATTCAAGGATGTTGTCATTTCTTCAACAGAAGATCCGGAGACGGCCTTTACAGGGTGTGATTTTATCTTTTCGCAAATTCGAGTTGGCGGAATGAAAATGCGTGAGAAAGACGAAAAAATTCCGTTAAGGCACGGATTAGTTGGTCAGGAAACTTGCGGATTGGGTGGCTTTGCTTACGGAATGCGATCAATGAGTGGACTGTTGGAAATCGTGGGTTACGTACAACAGTATGCACCTGATGCCTGGATTTTAAATTACACAAACCCAGAATCAATTGTTTCAGAAGCTGTTCGCAGACAATATCCACAAGCGAAGATGATCAACGCTTGTGATATGACGATCTCAATTGAAGAAACGATTGCAGTCAATTATGGTTATGATCGGAAAAATTGGATACCGACTTATTACGGGCTGAATCATTTCGGCTGGTACACTTCCATTTATGATAAAGAATTGAAAGAAGACATTATGCCAGAGCTTATTGAAAAACTGAACACTCAGGAAATGCAGGTAGCTGATTTTAACGCGGGAGATAAAACCTGGCAAGAAGCATTTAGTATGATGTCTGTGATCACAAAGAGCTTCCCGCAACATATTCCGAATAACTATTTAGAGTATTACTTGTATCCAAATATGGTCGTAGAACATTCAGATAAAAACTACACTCGCGCCAATATGGTGATGGAAGGTAGAGAAAAGAACACCAAGGAAATGGCTGAGAAAATTCGCGGAGGAGCGACAGAAGACGTTTTGAACTTCAACTTTGGGGAACATGGACAATACATTGTTGATATGGCAACATCGTTATTGAATGATGAACGTCAGCGCTTTATGCTGATCGTACCTAATCAGGGTGCTATACCAAACTTGCGATCAGACGCTGTGGTAGAAGTACCAGCCTATGTTGGAGCAACCGGAGTTGAACCGATAGCACTAAGAGAACCAATCTGCGATTTTCATAAAGGATTGATGGAGGCACAAGTAGCAGCTGAAAAATTATTAGTTGATGCTTACTTTGAAGGTTCCTATCAAAAAGCATTGCAGGCTTTCACACTGAATCAAACGGTTCCGAATGCTCAAGTAGCTAAAAAAGTATTAGATGAAATGATCGAGGCCAATAAAGAATTCTGGCCGGAATTAGTCTAGAGGTGATGAGAAAATGCTCTTCTTTAAAACAAAGAAAGTTCTGAAGTCTGTTGCAAATGGTCACGTTCTACCTTTAGAGGCAGTAAAAGATGAAGTTTTCTCCTCAAAGATGATGGGTGAGGGCTATGCAATAAGTCAACATGACGGTAAGGTCTATGCACCGATTGAGGGAATTGTTGAGAGCATTTTCCCAACACTGCATGCTATAACAATTGAAAGTAAAACTGGAGAGAAATTACTGATTCACATGGGGTTGGATACTGTGGAACTAAAAGGAGTTCCTTTTTCAATCAAAGTAGCAGAAGGACAGAACGTTAAAACAGGAACATTACTCGCCTTTATGGACTTACAGCAATTAAAGAATGCTCAAAAGGACGACACCATCATCGTGGTTTTTCCAGAAATGACCAAGGGTGAGTTGCTGAAAAAAAATCAAACAGTAACATTACAAGACGAACTGTTCAAATTTTAGATCAGGAAGAGACTGGGTAGATGCCTGGTCTTTTCTTATAACGATTATTTTAGCCTTTTAGGAGAAACCAATGATTATTTTATGTTTATTACCCGCATTAGGATGGGGCTTTATGCCAATCATCGCACAACTGACAAATGCCAAACCAATCAATCAACTTTTAGGTACAACGACAGTGGCCCTTCTGATCGGCTCGCTTTTCACAGTCATCGTTCAGCCGAATTATAGTAGCGGAAGTTTTCTAGCAGCCATTTTTTCTGGGTGTTTTTGGTCGATCGGTCAATATCTCCAATTCTATTCATTTCAATTATTACCAGTATCTGAGGCCATGCCGATTTCCAATGGGACTCAACTAATCGGAACAACTTTCATTGCGGCTTTATTTTTTGGCGAATGGTCAAATATGAAAATGGCAGGCATAGGGATAGGAGGAATTTTACTGATTATTGTTGGAATTATTTTCACTTCCTATTTAGAAAAACAAGATAACACCTCGCTATTAAAAACAACTAAAAGCAAAGCGCTTATCTGTTTGCTGCTGTCTTCTTTAGCTTTAACAATTTATGTAACTTTGCCGCAAGCATTCCAAGCTAGTGGAGCAGAGGTTCTATTTCCACAAGCAATCGGAATGTGGTTCTTATCGATAGCATTATCTTTAAGCAAACGTGACGAGACAAGCTGGAGACAGGTGAAAAAAAACTTTGGGACAGGAATCGCTTGGAGTATAGCAAATATCAGTTTATTTCTTACTATACCGTTGATTGGCGTCGCCAAAAGTTTTACCTTTTCACAACTAGCAGTATTAATCTCAATTTATGCGGGGCTGGTTTTTTTGAAGGTTCAAAAAACAAAAAAGGAATGGCGAATGATCAGTTTAGGCGCTGCACTTATTACAATAGGGATATTGCTGATTGGTTCGATTAAATAAATGTCTAGTCATCATTCGGTAGCTAGACTGCTTTTAAGTATCAATAGAAAAACAAAGCGAATAACTGTAAGGGATTTGAAAAGCTATCAAGATCTCCTTATGAATAAACCAAGAAACTGCATTGATTTAGAGGTACTTCAAAACGAAATAGCGTGGTATAGAAACGATTGAAACACAAACTGATGGAGCTGCATTCACTGATCGCAAAAGCATAGCAAATTATTTGCTATACGTAGATGAACATAAAAGCAGAAAAGAACACTAATTCTTGCCAAAAATAGGAAGAATCAGTGCTCTTTTTTACTGAGATTTTTGTAGTAATGATCAAGACCAAAATAAAGCTCGTTTCATAAGAAAGTAGGAAAAAAACAAAATTTACCTCTCAAAAGAATAACGTTCATTTTTCGCGTTTTTTCGAAAGAAATTTTTTACTCAATAAGTGATGTAAATCCCGCTAAAGCAGCGGGCTATTTAGCATAAGTGTATTTTTACGTCCAAAGATCATTCATCGCATCGCGTTTTTTCTTCCCAGCGATATGGGTATAGACCGTCGTAGCCGAAGTGCCCGATTGTCCAAGCTGTTCAGCGACTTGAACGAGTGAATTGGTTTTACTATATAGCTGGGTTGCTACCGAATGACGCAGTTTGTGTGGTGAGATTTTAATTTTGAAGGCCTCTGAATATTTTCCAACCATTGCTTCAACAGCACCGCTGGCGATGCGTTTCGCTTTGCCGCGATAGCGAGTGAGGAAAAGAGCCATTTCATTCTCATCTGGCTGATAAAGCTGTGCTCTTTGCGAAAGATATGCGGTTAAATATTCGATAGCGATCGAAGAAATGACCACCATGTCCCATTTTCCGCCTTTACGATAGACACGCGCTTCACCAGCGGTTAAATCAAGATCCTGTAAATTCATATTCACCAATTCAGACAAACGCATCCCTGTCCCGAGAAAGAGACCGATAATCGCAAGGTCACGCACTTGGTTTTTCTTAAAGGCAGTGATCGCTTGACGAGACTCCAAAGTATCGATATAGCGGGTTTCAACAAAATCCAGAAAATTCAACGCTTCATCATCTAAAAACAATTTCTTCTCAATCGCGGCACCACGTTCGGCCATCGTTTTATTATCCTTGACATTTGCGACTTTTCCCATCATATTGTGTTCAAGATAAGGTTTGCCGGTCGTGCGATCAATCGCTTCATTCAAATAATTGAAGAGGGAACGCAAAGCAGTGACGCCACGCTGAACCGTTGCATTTTGCCGTAAGGGTAGAGCTTGCTCACTTTCTTCCAGTCGTTTCTTGGTGGATTCTTTTAAAATTTTTGGTGCCTTCACCAAGTGGGCTTTATAAAACTCCAGATCCTCCGGCCAAAGTGCCGAAAATTCTGCCAACGTAATCTCTGACAGTTTTTCTGCCGAAGAAAAGCCTTCTTGGATCAGCCAATTTAGAAACCGCCGGTATTCCTTGGCATACTCATACAAGGTGATGGAAGAATACTGATCTCCACTTTTTTTCCGAAAATAATTTTGGACAAACCAAGGAAAAAATTGGATTTCCTCCTCCATTCGTCGATTGGCTTCCTGTTGATTCATCTGTGCCAGCTCCTTTATAACCAAAAGTATAAAGCAGAGCCGTAAGCTTGTCAAACATCAGTTATTTTATAAACTTAAACTATCTTTTGAACAACGCCGATATATTTCAATCAGTTATTTAAAGATGATTGGTCATAAAAATAGTTGTTCATTTTTCGGAAGAAATACTTTAGTGACGGAGATATACTTTACTAGTAAAGACATTGCAAGAGGAGAGAGGAAGAATGATTACTTCAAAGAAAAAGCGCGAAGAATACTATCATGCTTTAAAGGAAAAGGATCGAAGCTATGATGGAATCTTTTATGCCGGAATCAAGACCACCGGAATTTTTTGTCATCCAACGTGCCGCGCCCGCAAACCTAAATTTGAAAACTGTGAATTTTATCCAACAGCAGAAGAAGCCTTGCTGGCAGGATATCGTCCATGTAAAATTTGTCAGCCTTTATCATTTCCACAAGCCATTCCTGAGGAGGTGCAATTGCTGGTCAATGCCGTAGAGGAGCAGCCGGAAAAGCGCTGGAAGGAGGCGGATTTTTTGGCGATCGGGTTAAATTCGGCCACAGCTCGCAGAAAATTTAAAGAGGTTTACAAGATGACATTTGTTCAATATGCACGTGCGCGCCGAATGGGTTTAGCATTTAAAGAGATTCGTCGAGGAAGCAAAGTGATTGAGCAGCAGTTAGAAGCAGGCTATGAATCCTCTAGCGGATTTAATGATGCGTTCACCAAAATCATGGGGAATCCTGCAAAGAAGGTCGTTGCACGTCAGCTGAATGCTTCCTTTATTTCAACTCCGATCGGACGGATGCTGTGCTTAAGCGATGATGACTATCTGTATTTACTGGAATTTGAAAATCGGCGAGGGTTGGAACGGGAAATCGAACAGCTCCGATTAAAATACAATTTTCGGATCATTTACGGGCAAACAGCCGTTAATCAGCTGGTGGAGGAACAATTAGGCGAGTATTTCCAAGGCGTACGGACTGAATTTTCATTGCCGTTGTTTTATGACGGTTCGCCATTCCAAAAAGAAGTATGGAAAATCTTAGAAACAATTCCCTGCGGCAAAACCCTAAGCTATCGGGATATCGCTCTTCGTTTGGGAGATAAAAACAAGGTTCGAGCGGTCGGCCGGGCAAATGGGTCAAATAAAATGGCGATCGTCATTCCGTGTCATCGAGTGATCGGAAGTGATGGAAACCTGACCGGATACGCTGGCGGTATAGAACGAAAGCAGTATCTGCTGGAGCTGGAGAAAAGAGCAGCACTACAAAAACACGAATAGTCCACAAAAAGCGCCCCTTCATGCCAGGCCTCCAAAAAGTTAGAGCGTAAATCTAGCTTCTGGAGATCGATACATGTGGGGCGCTTTTTTACTTAAATCGGAAAATAACTACTACAAACAGCAGAAAGAGAAAGAACATCACGGCTAATAAACAATAAATCTTACGCTTAAGCTTAAGAAAGTCAGCCGTCTCAGCCGAGTTCATTTTACTAATCGTTTTTCGCCGGGTAAAAAGATAGAGCAGCAGGCCGCCGCCATTTTGACCTCCAGTAGCAATGATAGACCAAAATCTGGGATTTTTAATTCCACGGCTTTTAGCATCCAGCATGACCATGGTAAAAACGTAGTAGCACAAAAAGCCAGCCGTCATTAGCAGTAAAACCATCAGAAAAATCATTATCAGTAGTTGATTCATACTATTCAGCTCCTAAATTTTTTTAATGATCAAGTAGAAAAGTGACAGGCTGTTGGCGCCGATCAAAGCAAAAAGAATCAATAAAAAAGGTTCGCTCATTCTCTGATTGAGCAGAAGAACCATCATCAATAAGAAATTGACTAAAAGCATGGCGATAAAAATTTTAAGAAAATGATTAACGACCGTGTTTTCTTGTAAATGCTTGACCATCTCCTGATCTCCTTTCAATAATTCGTCTAAAGACAAGCCATAAATTTCCGATAAGCGAATGATTCGTTCAATATCCGGATAGCTTCTCCCATTTTCCCAGTTTGACATCGTTTGCCGGGTAATCCCCAGCTCTTCAGCGACATAATCCTGTGTTAAATTCAATTCGTTTCTTCGTTCCTTTAACCGTTGCCCAACATCCATATCTACACCTCAAATACTATCAATCTTTCCTCTAGCATAAAGCAAAAGTCTTTTACCTGCGAGAAAAAGTTAGGTAAAAAAGCTTTTACATGCGATGATTAAAGGGTTTTGGCTGCTAAAAAGACAATCCTTTTCTATTAATCAGTGAAACAAAATGAACTCTAAAAAGGCTCGCTGCTAAATTTTTTTACTAAAACAAGTTGACAACGAGATTCGATTCACGTATATTCTAGATAGATACCAATGGTATGTAAGGAGCTGAACCGATGGCTAGAGGAAAAAATCCAGAAGAGACCCGGCAAAAGATTCTAACCGTTTCTAAAAAATTATTCTTGGAGAAAGGGTATGATAATACCTCCATCCAAGATATCGTGAATGGCTTAGGTGGAATGACAAAGGGAGCTATTTACCAGCATTTCCGTTCGAAGTTTGAAATCTTCGAAACGATCATTGAACCAGCAGAAACAGCTGAAGAAAGCTTGAAAAAGCACCCGGGAGATACAGGCTTGGAGAAATTGCAAAACGCGATCTTGGACGCCTTCACAGATTATTCCCGCATGAAGCTGAATTACTCAGCCGCGGTTACCTTACGAAGCCCGCGATTTATTGGAGAACAATTTCTCTCGATGTTCAACGAAGTCATTCCAGAGATTAAGAAAATCGTAGAAGAGGGGATTAAGGACGGCTCCATCGATACAGATTACCCCGAAGAAGTTGCTGACGTTTTGATGATGCATTTGAATACCTGGATCGGGTTGCACTTGACTGTCTACACAGAAGAGCAGCTTAAGCGAAAACTTCTTTTCACCAAAAAAATCTTTGATGGAATCGGTGTTCCGATTTTTAATGAACAGCTTGTCACAGAAGCAAATAAAATGTTTGAATACATTAAAAAAGATAGCAACTAACAGCTATTTTTTTTAGACTAATAGATACCAACGGTAGGTATGTAATTGTTTAGCCTTTTTGCTCAGTTAACTCATTCGTTTTTGAAATCGCCACTTACAGTTTAAGAAAGCAGGTATAGTATGAAAAACAATAAAAATTTTAACTTACTGATCGGAAGTCAACTATTTTCCGTTTTAGGGACCACGATCGTCCAGTTTGTCATTTCCTTGTACGTATTGGATATTACAAAATCCGCCTTTACATTTAGCGTGATCGCTTCATTATCCATTGTTGGTCGGTTAATTTGTTTGCCTTTTTGCGGTGTATTAGCGGATCGTTTGCCGAAAAGAAATTTGATGCTGCTGATGGATTTTCTGTATCTTGTTTTATCTGTTGGCTTATTCCTCGTTACGCGATTAGCCGATCCGGTTACTGCAATCGGTATACTAACGGTAATCATCGGAATGGTTTCGGCCTTTGAAACGCCGGTCGTTCAATCCGCTATTCCAGTCATTTGTGCAGCTGAAGAGATTCCGCGAGCAAACGGCATCATCAGCTCAATCGGAACGTTGGGGACAGTTTTGGGTCCAATCATTGCCGGGATCATCTATCGTTTTGACGCGGTATATCAGATTTTTATGATCACTGGAGTATTATTCCTGCTGGCGATCCTTTGTGAACTCGTACTGAGTATCCCTGTTCAACCACAAACAGGGATGGAGGGGACGCTTTTACAAATCGTTGCGGGAGATTTAAAGGAAGTAACCAGCTATTTGAAGGCCCAAAAGGTAATTGTAAAAGTTGCGGTAGTCGCATTTCTGCTAAACTTTTTCTTAGCATCATTTATTCAAGTGATCATTCCTTATGTTTCTCGAATCCAATTAGGTGTCAGCGACGCGCAATATGGCTTAATGAATACGATTTTTGCCATCGGCAGTTTGTTGGGAACCGTCATTTATGGTGTCATTGCCAATCGTTTGAATGAAACGAGTATTACCAAAAATTTGATTTTAGTGGCGATTCTCTTCGGGCTATTAGTGATTCCTTTTGGCTTGATTCAAGATCCAACAGCCGCTTTCTGGGTCATGACGATCCTTGTGGCCGGTGCAATGGCGGTAGTTACGGTGGTTTCAGTACAATTAATTGTCTATATCCAATTAGTTTCTGATCAGGCTTTGCTTGGACGGATCATGTCATTAGTCATGATCGTCACTACACTGGCGGTTCCTTTAGGACAAGTGATGTATGGTGCTTTTGCGACAATCGCTTCTGGAGAAATGCTGATCGCATTAATCATTGGGACAGCGACCATAACTATTTTAATCGCGATCTTCTCAATCAGAATTTTCAAACAAATGCGCTTAGAAAAAGAACTATAAGGAGACCGGCTCTACGAAAAAACTCAACCCATTTTCTTTATAGATCCATAAATTTTTTGTTGAGGTCAGGGAGCATTCTGATTCGCTTTTCTTGCTATACTAAAAATGAATGGATCAAGCACTAAGGAGGGATTGGAATGAGCTTTTTCAGCTATCAGGGAAAGAACATTTTTTACGAGACAATCGGAGAAGGAAAGCCACTCGTTTTTTTGCATGGAAATACCTCGTCTTCAAAATTATTTACTCCTATGCTGCCTCTTTACACCGACTTTCAGGTCGTCTTGATTGATTTCTTAGGCTATGGACGCTCTGATCGGTTAGATAAATTTCCAACAGAACTTTGGAAAGACGAAGCGAGGCAGACAATCGCCCTGCTAGAGCACTTAGCACTCAGGGACGTAAACCTGGTTGGAACAAGCGGTGGGGCTTGGGTAGCGATCAATACCGCTTTTTTGAGACCAGATCTTATCGCCACCGTCACCGCCGACAGCTTTGATGGTCGCACTTTTCATGACGGCTTTGACCGGGCATTATTAGCAGAGCGCTCGACAACGCTGGCAGATCCGGAAGCCTCTCAATTTTATCATTGGTGTATTGGCGAGGATTGGAAAGAGGTCGTCGAAAGAGATACAGATTCCATGTGGCGGCTGATCGTCTCACGCAGAGAACTGTTCTTTGATTCTCTGCAAATTTTGCAAGCACCTCTGCTTTTGACCGCTACGAAAAGGGACGAGATGATTCGGCCAAATATCGAACGAGAGTATCAAGCAATCGTCGGTGAAGTGGTACAGGGGCAATTCAAGCTTTTTGAGAAGCCGGGACACCCCGCGATTGGCTCCAGTGCAGAGGAAGTAGCAGAAACCATCAATCAATTTATTGCCGAATATAGTTGAGAATACAGCGTGAAGGAATCAACGCTTCAGCATTAAAATAAAAAGTTCCAATTTTACTATATATAATAGTAGAATCGGAACTTTTTTTGCGTCGAAAATCACTTTCTGTTTCGTATCTGCTCCTCAAGCCAGTCAAGCAATTTCTGATAAATGTCAGTTGCCGTTGGATTTTTCTCTCGATCGAAGTCGTGTGCATTCCTATCCAACTCTAGAAAAGTACATTGCTTAACGGCAGCTGCCATTTGTTGGGACGAAACGATCGGAACATCTGGATCTTTCCTGCATTGAGCCATAAAGACAGGCGGAAACTGCTCTAATTGTTTGTCATTGACCGTCAATTCATTGAGTTTTGGTCCTAAATAGCTGAGCCAATTCCCATACTGCCTAGCTGAAAGATACAAGGGAAATCTTTCGGCCACTCCGCTAACCACAGTCGGTTGATTTTGGATAAGCTGCTGCGCGGTTAGAGGGGGAACCTTAGGATAATGATTATAAAACGGGCTTGGTAAAACGAACTCCTCATGATCAAAATGATGATACCCGTAAAAACGAATCAGCCCCAGCTGGTGTTGATAATGATTAGCCGTCAAAATAGAAGCCAAGCAGCCGCCAGCTGACCGGCCAAATAAGAAAAAATCTGGTTCTAATAGATTCAGTCGAGACTGATAATTCTCTAAAAACCAGTGAACCCCTGCTTCTAAGCAATGAACAATTTCTCTTAATGGTGTCTCTGGTGCAAGCGGATAATCAAATGCCAAAACATGAAAGCCATTTTTTAAAAAGAGCGCCAGATACGCTTCAGGAAGATCCTCACGATCCCCGAAAAGAAACCCGCCGCCATGAAAATAGAGAATGGTTTTATCCTTTGCCTCTGTCGCTGTTGCTGGAAAAAAGGAGACCTTCAATAGGAGCTCCTTCCAGGTTTTATAGATAAATTGCTGTTTTCTCATAAGATTCCTTCTTTCTATTTTCATTATAATGATTTGATTAGCAGGAATTCACAGTGCTTTAGCACAAATGGATATCAATTTTTGTCACTTATGAACAATGAAGTTCGAACTATTAGCGCTTACAATGAGGTTACTAGATAAAGGAGGTCCATGGAATGACTTTAGAAAAACGATTAGATACTACAATCAACGCATTATCCCAAATAGGCAGCGATCCAACCGGTGGTATGACACGGCTGCTCTATTCAGATTCCTGGCTAGAGGCACAAAAATTTGTTGAAGGCAAAATGCAGGAAATCGGATTAGAGACTTCCTATGATGCGATCGGAAATTTATTTGGCCGCGTAACTGGAACAAAATATCCGGAGGAAACGATCCTTTCTGGTTCCCATATCGATACTGTCGTCAACGGCGGTACCTTGGATGGACAATTTGGTGTGATGGCCGCCTACCTAGCCATCCAGCAATTACTTGAAACCTACGGCAAGCCTTTGCGTTCATTAGAAGTCATTTCAATGGCCGAAGAAGAAGGCAGCCGTTTTCCGACTGTGTTCTGGGGAAGTAAAAACTTCGTAGGGGAAGCCTCCAGAGAACAGGTTGAAGAGATTGCTGATTCTGAAGGGCTGAAGTTCGTTGATGAAATGCGCCGCCAAGGCTTTGATTTCTCTGAGGAAGCGAATGCCAGACGTGACGATATCAAAGCATTCGTAGAGATCCATATTGAACAAGGAAACGTCTTAGAAAATGAGAAGCTGCAAATCGGTGTTGTCAATAATATCGCAGGCCAAAAACGCTATACCTTTGTTTTAAAAGGCGAAGCCAATCACGCTGGTACAACGCCAATGGGGTATCGTCGGGATGCTGTCTACGGTTTTTCCAAAATCTGTTCAGGAATCATTGATCGTGCATTCGCAGAAGGGGATCCGCTAGTGGTGACCTTTGGCAAGGTTGAACCTAAACCTAATACTGTCAATGTTGTTCCAGGCGAAGTCCTATTTACAATGGATTGCCGCCACACAGATGCCGCGGAGCTGACGCGATTTACCAAAGAAGCTGAGGAGTATATGAAAGAGGTCGCCAACGAGCTTGAATTAGAGTTGGAGATCGATTTATGGATGAATGAAGCGCCCGTTCCAATGGATGCTGACGTGGTAAAAGTCGTAGAAGGTGCTGCAAAGGCCAAAGAAAAGAAATACAAAGTGATGCATAGTGGCGCTGGTCATGATTCTCAGGTCATTGCACCGCATTATCCGACTGCAATGATCTTTGTACCGAGCATTAAGGGAATCAGCCACAATCCAGCAGAGGCGACTGACTTAGCAGACCTAGTTGCCGGCGTCGAGGTATTGGCACAGACACTCTACGAATTGGCCTATAAAGAGTAGGAAAGAGGGAAGAATATGGGGTACAAAAATAATCATATCGGCTATATTGACGGCTTATTGGAATCAAGAGCTGTTATCAAAAAGAATAATTACGCGGTTCTTCCGCATGAAGGCTTGGTCAACAATGTGATACCGGGATTTGAAAATTGCGATTGTTCTATTCTAGGCTCCACGAAACTTGGTGCGAGCTTTGTAGATTACATCATGACTTTCCATCAAGGTGGTAAAAATGCGCTCGGCTTCGGCGGCGACGGCATCGAGACCTTAGTTTACGTGATCGATGGAAAGCTGGAAGTAAGCGACAGCAAGGAAAGTCATACGATCCTCTCTGGCGGCTATGTTTACTTGCCCGCTGGAGAAAAAATGTTTTTAGCGAATGCACAGGAAGAAGACACAGAATTTTTCTTATATAAGAAACGCTACCAGCCATTAGAAGGACACAATGCCTATAAAGTAGTCGGTAATGTAAACGAAATTGAGCCGATCCATTATGAAGGCATGAAAGATGTACTGCTTTGGGACTTTTTACCGAAGGATCTGGGCTTTGACATGAATTTCCATATTTTATCTTTTGAGCCTGGCGCAAGTCACGGCTATATTGAGACACATTATCAGGAACACGGAGCGTATCTGCTTTCTGGAAAAGGAATGTACAACTTAGACAATAATTGGCTTCCAGTAGAAAAAGGAGATTATATCTTTATGAGCGCTTACGTTCATCAGGCAGCGTACGCAGTTGGCAGAGATGAGCCATTAAAATACGTTTACTCAAAGGACTGCAACCGTGATCCTGAAATTTAGAAAAAGGAAGTAGTTTGTACGATGGAAGAAACAATGATTGTTCAACCAGTAAGATTACATGAGTTGATTCAAGATAAATTGATACAAGCCGGTTTGAAAGAGGAACATGCGGATACAGTGGCGGAACATTTAGTTTTTGCGGATGCTTGCGGTATCCATTCTCACGGAGCGGTGCGTGTCGATTACTATGCAGAACGTATAGCAAAAGGCGGAGTTACGACCGATCCTCAGATTACCTTTGAACGGACCGGCGCAAGTACAGGAATCGTTCATGGAGATAATGGCGTCGGCCAATACGTCGCGCTGCGAGCGTTGGAGTACGCGATCGATCAAGCGAAAGAATCTGGGGCAGCGATTGTTGGTGTGAAGCGAATCAGTCATTGCGGTGCGCTTTCCTATTATGTAAAACGTGCCGCAGAAGAGAACCTAATCGCCATTTCTATGTGCCAGTCTGACCCGATGGTAGTTCCTTTTGGCGGTTCAGAAAACTACTTTGGAACCAATCCGATCGCCTTTGCGGCACCTAGAGAATACGGGGCTCCGGTTGTTTTTGACATGGCGACAACTGTTCAGGCTTGGGGAAAAATTTTGGACGCCCGTTCAAAAAATCAAGACATCCCAGATACTTGGGCAGTGGATGTGAATGGACAACCAACAACGAATCCTCATGAGGTGAATGGCCTGCTGCCAATGGCCGGACCTAAGGGATTTGGCTTAATGATGATGGTGGATGTCTTATCGGGCATTCTCTTAGGCCTTCCATTTGGAAAAAATGTTTCTTCTATGTATAACGATCTGACGGAAAAAAGAAATCTTGGACAACTATTCATTCTGATTGATCCAAGACGCTTCACGGATCTGCCTAGCTTTAAACACAGCATTGAGACCATGATCGGAGAGCTGCATGACATCGCTCCAGCAGCTGGCTTTAAGCAGGTTTATTATCCAGGCGAGACAAATCAAGTCAAATATGATCAGTATATGGCTGAGGGAATTCCTGTCGCGAAACGCGTATTAGACTATTTGGAAAGTACTACGATCCATTTCGATCAATACGGAGAAACTGGAAGTTTTGCAACTAAGTAACAGAAAGTGAGGGAATCAAGTGTTACACACGATTATTCAGAAAAATAGTTATCAAGATTCGATCGTATTGATGCTGCTAACAAATCGATTAAATACATTGGCTGGAGTGAAGAAGGCTTCGGTTATGATGGGGACTCCCGCTAATAAGGACATTTTCAAAACTGGCGGACTTTACACGCCAGAACTGGAAGAAGCATCCTCCAATGATATGGCAATCGTTTTAGACATTCTAGATAAAGACGAAAAGTTAATTCAAGACGTATTAAGTACGATTGACGAATTTCTAGCCGAACAAAGCAAAGGCGGAAATGAGAAGGGGACAGAGACAGTAAAAACCTGGGATAAGGCGTTAGAGCTTGGTCAAGAGGCCCACGTTGCAGTCTTTTCAATTCCAGGAACGCATGCGGCAGTAGAAATTGAGCACGCTTTGAATGAAGGCAAGCACGTTTTCTGCTTTAGCGACAATGTCGCGCTGGCAGACGAAGTTCGTCTGAAACAGCTGGCTCACGAAAAGGGTCTGCTGCTGATGGGGCCTGACTGCGGTACAGGGATCATCAACGGTATTCCTGTAGCCTTTACCAATGCTGTCCGTAAAGGAAGTATCGGGGTCGTGGGCGCTTCCGGAACGGGGATTCAGGAAGTGACAACACTGATTCATAAATTAGGCGGCGGTGTAACTAACGCAATTGGAACCGGCGGACGCGACTTAAAAGCCGAGGTTGGCGGAATCACCTTAAAAAACAGTGTCGCAACATTGGAGCAGGACCCATATACAAAAGTTATCGTGGTGATCTCAAAACCACCTGCCCCAAGTGTTCGTGATGAAGTCTTGGAGCTGTTAAGAAACTCTTCTAAACCAGTTGTTACCATCTTTTTAGGAGAAGAACCAACCGATCATGAGGAAAATCTATACCGAGCCTATACTTTGGAAGAAGCTGCTGAAATAGCTGTTCAATTAATGCAAGGCAAAGACGTAGTGCAGAAAAATACCGCTTTAGCTGATCCAGGTTATCAATTTACCCCAGAGCAAACAGGGATCAAAGGTTTGTATTCTGGCGGTACGTTAGCTTATGAAGCCGCCATGTTAATGAAGCGAGCGCTAGGGTTAAAGGATGATCAGAAGGCAGAAGATGGCTTTATCTTAAAAGACGGTGTTCATGAAATCATTGATTTAGGCGATGATATCTATACCCAAGGCAAACCACACCCAATGATTGACCCAAGCAAACGCCAAGAAATGCTGGCACAAGCAGCAGATGAACCAACGACAGCGGTAATCCTGTTAGATGATGTTTTAGGATACGGCTCACACGCGAATATGGCAAACGAATTGGCGCCCACTATCAAGGAAATCAAAGAAAAAGCGGCGTCTGACGGCCGAGAATTGGTGGTCATCGCGACGATCGTCGGTACGGAGGAAGATCCGCAAGATATGGCTGAACAGAAGAATATTTTGAAAGATGCTGGTGTCTTTCTTTGTGATAGTAACGCCCAAGCAGTCAAAATGGCACTATTGATCCTTGGCCATCCATTGACATTACCTGAAAGAAAGATCTTACCTAAGAAAAACAGCGGGAAAGCTTCAGCAGCTCCTTCAAAAGAGATGCTGCGTCTTCTAACAAATGATGCCTTTATCAACATTGGCTTACGCAGTTTTTCTGACGCAATCACCAGCCATAACGGCAAAGCCGTCCAATTTGATTGGCAGCCAGTGGCAGGTGGTAATATCACCTTGCAAAAAGCATTGCAATTTTTGAATAAGGCAACATTGGATTAGGAGGAGAATGAAACGTGTATAAAACAATTGATGAAGCAAACCAAGCGGTCGCCGCAAAAATTGTAGCTGGTTCTCCGTTCCTACTAGACGTAGTACCCGCCAAGACAGTCATTACTGAATTAAATGAAGGAAAGGTTTTGCTGCATGCAGGACCGCCGATTCGCTATGATCAAATGATCGATCCTATTCAAGGAGCGTGTGTTGGGGCGGCATTGTTTGAAGGCTGGGGCGAAACTGAAGAAGACGTTCGGCGGCAGCTAGCGTCCGGCGAAGTAACACTCATCCCTTGTCATCACGTAGATGCGGTGGGGCCAATGGGAGGGATTACCTCTGCCAATATGGCCGCACTAGTAGTAGAAAACAAAACCGACGGCAATCGCGCATACTGTACGATGAATGAGGGTATTGGTGCGGTTCTACGTTTTGGAGCCTATTCAGAAGAGGTCGTCAATCGATTACATTGGATGAAAAATACTTTGGGGCCTGTGTTAAGCGCCGCGTTAAAAACCATGGAGAACGGGTTGAATATCAATGTATTAGTGGCCAAGGCCATTTCGATGGGGGATGAGTTCCATCAACGAAATATCGCTGCCTCTCTGGCATTTCTGAAGGAAGTTGCTCCGGCAATCGTTTCATTAGAAGGATTCGAAAGTGAAAAACAGGAAGTCATTCAATTTTTGGCGGACACGGATCAGTTTTTCTTGAATATCATGATGGCCTCTGCAAAGGCCGTAATGGACGGTGCACGCAAAATCCAAGAAGGAACGATTGTTACAGCAATGTGCCGAAATGGCCACGAATTTGGAATCCGTATCGCCGGAATGGGGGACGAATGGTTTACAGGTCCCGTGAATACACCAAAAGGCCTGTACTTCTCCGGCTTCAGCGAGGCAGACGCATCACCGGATATGGGGGATAGCGCCATCACAGAAACCTTTGGTGTTGGCGGCATGGCAATGATCGCCGCTCCGGCGGTTACTCGTTTTGTCGGCTCAGGGGGCTTTTACGATGCCTTGAACACCAGCAATGAAATGACCGAAATCTGTATTGACAGCAATCCGAATTTCCCCGTTCCAACTTGGGATTTCAAAGGAATCTGCTTAGGAATCGATGCGCGAAAAGTGGTGGAAACAGGCATTTTACCCGTTATTAATACTGGAATTGCTAATAAAAAAGCTGGTCTGGGACAAATTGGCGCAGGTACAGTGACACCGCCAATCGATTGCTTTGAAAAGGCTGTTTTAGCCTATGCGAAGAAATTAGGGTTTAACGAATAAGGAGAGGAAAGCGATGCTGATAGAGGCCTGCTGTTTGGATCAAGAAATCTACAACCGTTCATTTCCTAAAAGCTGGTGGCGGGTACACAGTAAATTTGGCCGCAGCTTTAATATTCAAGATGAGACGTGTCAGCATTTAGCCGTTGTCTCCACTGAACAAAGTGCCATTGTCCCAAACGGAATCTATTTAAAAGCGACTGATTTTGAACAGCTGTCAGCGGAAATAAACGTAGATGACTGTTTGATTATTCAAAATCAAACGCTTAGATTTACAAACAGTCAATTGCTGCTTTCTGGAAAAACCTATCAGACCTTTCAAAGTCGAAGAACCAAAAAAATCGACGAAGCTATATGGGCTGACTATGAATGCTGCATCAGAAGACTTGAAAAAGAGACCGGCTATCAGGAAGGCTTGAACACGGTTTTTACTAGTGAGCATCGCTTTGTATCGGCAATCGATGCCTTGTGCGCTGATCAGCTGTCTCAGCAGCGTCAGGCACTGCATTTTTTAATCGGTCGCGGCCCCGGATTAACGCCATCTGGCGATGATATGATCATCGGACATTTAGCAGCTCGTCTATTGCTGGATAAGCAAAATCAAAAGCTGCAAACGTATTTACGCACCAAAATGACTGCGGTGGAGGATTTGACCACGGATGTCAGTAAACATTATCTGCTGTGCAGTTTGAATCAGCGCTTTAATCAATCTGTTTTGAACTTACAGGAGGCATTAGTCGATCCAAACAGACAGCTGCAACATGCGATTCACACTGTTTTGAAAACAGGACATACCTCGGGAGCAGATTTCTTGGCAGGTTTTACAAGAACCCTCGCCTATTTTAATAAAATACACGGAGTGAACGAGAAGAAAATTTACGGAACAAAGTAAAATAAATCGTTGTTAACCTATGTGGAACCACATGCGTTAACAACGAAATCATTCAGAAAAATGAGGAGAAAGAACATGGCAAATCGTGTAGTTATTGCTCTTGGCGGCAATGCGATTTTGAAACCTGGTCAATCGGAAACAGTTGAAGCACAGCTGGAAAATATCAAGACCAGTGCGGATATGATCGCAAAGATTGAAAAGCTGGATTACCAGATCGTTGTGACTCATGGTAATGGACCGCAGGTAGGCAATATTTTGCGGCAAAATGAAGAAGCCAAAAATATCGTACCACCATTTCCTTTAGATGTCTGCAACGCGGAATCGCAAGGATTCATCGGCTATTTAATGGAACAGACCATTAAAAATAAGATTGAGGAGGAGGGATTGACGAGCGAAGTCGTGACACTTTTAACTCAGGTAGAGGTATCTGCGGAGGATGAAGCTTTCCAAAAACCAACCAAACCAATCGGCGTATTTTATACAAAAGCAGAAGCAGAAAAAATGTCGAAGGAACGCAATTGGAAGATGATGGAGGATGCGGGGCGCGGGTATCGGCGAGTTGTACCGTCACCTAGACCTCTAACGATCCACGGAGTCAATTCCATCGTGAATTTACTGAATCAAAATACGATCGTCGTAGCCGGCGGAGGCGGGGGAATCCCTGTATCGAGAAAAGAAAACGGGCTCTTGAGCGGAATCGAAGCAGTCATTGATAAAGACCGTACAGGGAAAAAGCTGTCTGAGCAGGTAGATGCCGATGTCTTCATGATGCTGACAGATGTCAGCAACGTCTATATTAATTACGGCAAACCAAATCAAGAAAAATTAGAAACGATTACGCCGGAAATTGCTCAAAAGCATTTTGAAGACGGTCACTTCGCTGACGGCAGCATGGGGCCGAAGATTGAAGCGGCGATTCACTTTGCGCGCCAAGGAAAAACCTCGATCATTTGCGCCTTAGAGGAAGCAGACCAGGCTCTATTAGGTAAAGCAGGTACACGGATAGTCGGGTAACATCCCCGCTATTCGTGTACCTGAAGGTGTTTTATAAATTGTCCTCCTCCGAAAGCTCTAAGGCCAAACGCAAGTCAAGGCTGACACCAGAATCATGGATGTTTTTGCCAATGATCTCGTTGCATTGATCAATGCGATATTTAATTGTGTTTCGATGAACGAACAGCGCTTTGGCCGTTCGCGCAATTTCACAATGAAAATCAAGGTAGTATTTCAAGGTTTTTCGCAGCTCGATCATAGATGCTTCTTTGGGGTAGGCAAGCTTCTTTAAGGTGATCTCACAAAAATAGGTAATATCTGATGGCCCCATCTTTTCAAAAAGACTGCGCATCCCTTTTTGCTGGTATTGATAGGTCAAGGGAAGAGTCGAGAGCAATTGCATCTCTTCAAAGGCCGTTTTCGCTTCAATATAAGATTTCGCGATATCATCGATCGAGTCATAGATCGTTCCTATGCCAAATTGCAGTTGGATATCCAAACGCTCAAATAAATCCGCCGCTACAGTTTTTAGAATATTTTCCAGATTTTCCTGCTTGTGCTGGACCACTATCGCATAGTGAGCCGTGTCTTTAACCTTAAAGAGGGTAACGTCCTTAATATGATGAGCAAGCTTATCGCTTAACCAGTGAAAGCCTATTTGACTGACTTCCTCTTGATACCTGATTTTCGAATGATAGGGCTCTTTTTGCTGGCAGGCAACATAGACTACACGATAATGTCGTGCTTTAACCAGGCCATAGGTCGTCCCTGAATCAAGCCAATCGCGCGGTTCTTGGTTTGGTGCTTGCTGAATTTCGATCATTCGAGTCAAAAAATCCGTTTTCAAAATATCGTAGGACTCTTGAATCTTTTGATTTTTATACAGCATGAAGGACAACACAAGGGCCGCCTGCTCTAAAGCAAAATTTGATACAGGGTAGGGGATCTTCTCCGGATTCAAAATGACCAGCGAATGTGGAAAATAATGATTATGCTCAACCGAAAAATATGAGACCAAAAAGGTTTTCTGATCCAAATCCTTGATCAAGATGGAATCCTCTTTCTTATTCACGAAATTGGGATCGGCTAATTTGACCTGGTCAATATAATATTCTGCTGGCTTAGTTGTTTTTGAAAAGTGTTTGGATGCTGCATAAACGCGTTTATAAGGATCAACTAAAATGACCGGCGTATTGATCAATCGGCCAAAGTCAGAAATAAAACGCGCAATACTTACATCATTTACGAGCATATTTGAAAAACGACGCTGAATATCCAAGGCGTAGTTCAATTGTTCTGTCTGTTTATCCCACAATAAATTCAGCATTTGATGGAGCAGACTGCCTAATGGGATCGAAATGGGAATTTGAACAATGGGAAATTGCTTTTGATTGGCGTAATCAATGACCTGCTGTTCGATTTCATCAATGTATCGCCCAACCTTGATCCCTAAACCAGCCGCATTTTTTTCCTGAAGCGAATCAATCAGATTAAATATCTGACTTTGATCGTTCTGGTAAATCATTGCAGTGGTTAAAAGAAAGGTCTTTTCAGGAATATAGAAAGAAATATCTGGCGTTTCACTGATTTCAATACTGTCAACCTGCAGGTTCGCATACTCTGCATTCGTCAGTAAAATCAGATCAGAAAAACGCGGGATTTGTAATAAATCAAGTATCGTTCTCATAGCACAACCTCCTAGCTAGAGTATAGGCAAGGCGGCGAGGATAAACAAGGGTCAATTAGTTATTTTGACCAGAAGAAGCAACTTTTTGTGCAAAAAGAACAATTAAGCTTTACTACATTAAAGAGAAAAAGAGGGATTTTTTATGTTTTCAGAATTAGTAATACCAAGCCGAACGATTATGACACCAGGACCCGTTGAAGCGCACCCGAATGTTTTAAGGGTGATGAGCTCAACCATTCTAGGTCAGTTTGATCCAGCCTTTTTGACGATCATGGATGACGTTAAGGAGATGATCAAGATACCATTTGGAACAAAAAATGAGCAGGCTTTCGCTATTGACGGCACCTCGCGCTCTGGTTTGGAGGCAGCTTTAATCGCTTTGATTGAACCGGGAGATAAGGTCCTCATTCCTGTCTATGGCCGTTTCGCTTATTTATTAGGTGAGATTTGCGAGCGGGCCAAAGCAGAGGTCAAATATTTAGAAAAGGATTGGTCAGAGCCCTTTGATCAGAAGGAGATCATTCAAGCAATCGATGAATTTCAGCCGAAAATCGTTACGATGGTGCATGGCGAAACTGCGAATGGTCAAATGCAGACACTAGATCAGATCGGAGCTGCCTGTCGAGAAAGAGATATTTTCTTTGTGGTCGATATGGTTGCAACCTATGGCGGGGTACCGATTTTTGTCGATGATTGGTGTGTCGACATCGCAATTGGCGGTACTCAAAAATGTGTCAGTGTACCATCTGGTATGTCTTTAGTCACTTACAATGATCGGGTGGAAAAGGTTCTGACCAGCCGCTACCAAAAAGAATTGGGATTAAGCAAAGTGGATCGCAATGACAATCACATCAGCAGCAATTATTTAGATTTGAGTCAGCTGCAGCGCTATTGGAATTCTGAGCGGATCAACCACCACACTGAAGCAACTAGTATGATTTATGCGCTGCATGAAGGGCTGCGGACAATGATCAATGAAGGGATCGAAAACGTCTGGGCACGCCATCAATTAAATGACCAAGCGATCGTGGCAGGTATCAGAGCTATGGGCTTGGGTTTCTATGGCAATTTGGATACAAAAATGCCGACGGTGACCCCCATTTTAATTCCTGAAGGAGCAGATGATGGTGAGGCGATCCGTAATATGCTGCTGGAGGTATTTGGTGTTGAAATTGCTTCTTCCTTCGGTGACTTGAAGGGAAAAGTTTGGCGGATTGGAAACATGGGCTACAGCAGCCGTCGAGAAAATGTTCTTCAGGTTTTAGGTGCATTGGAATCTGCGTTAATTTATTATGGCGCGACTGTCAATAAAGGGGAAGCAGTAAAAGCAGCGTTGCAGATTTATGATGTATCGCCAAATAAATAAAATTTAGTTAATGTGCACAAACTTTTTTTTAAGTTTGTCACTACTGTTAAATGTATCCCTGAGCAACACCCCTTACAATATGGATAGACATTGAAAAGGCATTCATTGTCTATCCTATCTTATTATCAGATTTCTCATATCTATCGGCTAGTCGAAAATCGAAATCTGCAGCAGCTGTTCCTTAATCATTCATTCGCTTCTGTCGTCAGAGCATCCCTGTTCCTAATGTCTGCAAGAAACTCAGTCAAAAAAACATGAAACTGTTTTACTCAACGTGAAACAGACAGGAAAAGTATTTCTGCATTGTCCACGCTGTACAAAATGATGGAAGCGTTTTTGTGGCTTTAGCTAATGCTAACAATTTTTAAACCGCTTACAATAAGAGCATCAATTAACATCCTTGTAAATTTTTTAAAACAGAGAAGGAGGAGGAATAGTGGAAAACAAAGATTATCAGATTTCAGAAGAAGAGGTAGCGCGATTTAGGGAACGCGGCTACAACGAAGACATGCTGCCTAAGACACCAGAGAAGCGGAACATGGGAACGAAAAATTATTTTACTCTCTGGATGGGATCTGTTCACAACATTCCCAATTATACAGCAGTTGGAGGGTTTCTATTTTTAGGACTATCTCCAATCAACGTCATGATGGCTTTGGTCGTTAGCGCTCTTGTCGTGGCTTTATTTATGACAATGAATGGACGAGCAGGATCGAAATACGGGATTCCTTTTGCTATCCATCTACGTTCGACTTATGGAGATGTCGGTGCGAAATTACCCGGCTTTCTAAGAGGCTGTGTCGCGGCGATCGCTTGGTTTGGTTTGCAGAATTATACAGGTTCGTTAGCACTTTTAGTATTGATTGGAAAAATCTGGCCTGGCTTTTTAGCCATCGGCGGTTCAACCAGCTTCTTTGGAATTGGCCTCCCGGGTTTGATTGCCTTTACTCTTTTCTGGGCACTCAACATGCTGATCGGTCTTGGCGGCGGAAATATTCTAAATAAATTTACGGCAATTTTAAGTCCGCTGATCTACATTGTATTTGGCGGAATGGCGATCTGGGCGATTCGTGCTGCTGGTGGTGTGGGGGCTATCTTAGCTTTTGATACTAGCGGAGCAACACAAAGTATCAATCCGATTTTCGCGTATTTTATGATCATCAATTCGGTGTTGGCCGTTTGGGCAGCGCCAGGAGCCAGCGTTTCCGACTTTACGCAAAATGCGAAGTCCACTCGCGATCAGACAGTTGGGCAAATGGCCAGCTTGCTTGTTGCCTACTTGATCTTTGCTTTCTCCAGTGTGGCAATTCTGATTGGCGGATCTATCCATTATGGGATTCAGGAATGGAATGTGTTGAACATCGTTGATCGTTGGGATAATTTCCCTGCAATTATTATTGCTATGACTGTCTTTTTGCTAACGACTATCTCAACAAATGCAACGGGTAATATTATTCCGGCAGCGTATCAGCTTTCTGCATTGTTCCCTAAAAAAGTCGATTATAAAAAAGGGGTTATTATTGCGAGTGTGATAAGCTATGTGATCATGCCTTGGAAGTTAATGGAAAATGCGGACAGTATTTTTATATTCTTAAATTCAATCGGCGCTGTGTTAGGACCGGTGGCTGGAGTAATGATCGCCCACTACTTCTTTATCAGAAAGCAAACCATTAATTTGGATGCGCTTTATATTGATCCAAAGGCCGACAATTCAAAAAATAGTTATCGCGGCTTGAATCGCCAAGCCTATATTGCGACAATCATCGCTTTGCTGATTTCACTTAGCGGACAATTTATCCCAGCATTGCAGGCGATTTCTAATGTTTCTTGGTTAGTTGGTTTCTCTTGTGCATTTGCTATTTACTATGTTTTGAAGAAATTAGGCTCTGAGGATAATACCGAGGAAGTCTTTGATTAAAAAACTATATACAGAGAGGAAGTAAAAGAATGAGTCACGATTTAGTTATTAAGAATGGTCTAGTAATTTTGGAAAGCGGAGAAGTTGAAACAGATGTCGCAGTCAAAGATGGGGTTATCGCTGCCATTGGAAAAGGACTAGAAGGCGACAAGGTTATTGATGCTTCTGGATTAGTCGTTAGTCCGGGAATGGTAGACGCTCACGTCCATATCACTGATCCTGGAGGCGGCTATCGCGATGAGTGGGAAGGCTATGTCACTGGAACTGCTTCTTGTGCCAAAGGCGGAGTGACTTCGTTTATGGAAATGCCTTTAAATCAAGTCCCAGCAACTACTGATGCCGAAAGCTTGAAAATCAAGTACGAAGCAGGTAACAACAAGCTGCGTTCAGACGTCGCGTCATTCGGAGGATTGACACCTTTAAATCTTAAGGGTGGAATTCAAGAGTTAAACGATGGAGGAGTTGCCGCATACAAATGCTTCATGGCGACCTGCGGAGACCGTACAATCGATGGCGATTTCATGAATGTCGATGACTATTCTTTATATGAAGGAATGAAACAAATTGCCAAAACAGGCAAAGTACTGGCGATCCATGCAGAAAATGCAGCGATCACAGACAAATTAGGCGAAATTGCTTATAAAAATGGTGAAACAACCTTGAAAGCGTATGTGGAAAGC
The DNA here is from genome assembly GCF_017315985.1 of Candidatus Enterococcus murrayae. GTDB lineage: Bacteria > Bacillota > Bacilli > Lactobacillales > Enterococcaceae > Enterococcus_A > Enterococcus_A murrayae. The sequence continues at coordinate 241,636 of NZ_JAFLVR010000020.1, forward strand.
CGCCCAGTCTTTACAGAAGTAGAGCCGATTCGTCGTGCGATTCTTTTAGCAAAAGAAACAGGCTGCCGCATCCACATTTGTCATGTTGCTTGTCCTGAAGGTGTAGAGGAAGTAACGAAAGCGCGTGCAGAAGGAGTCGACGTAACGTGCGAGACATGTACTCACTACCTATACTTCCACACTGATGAATTGGATGCCATCGGGCCAGTGGTGAAATGCTCGCCGCCAATCCGTGATCTGGAAACACGCAAAGCAATGTGGGACAAAGTATTATCAGGCGAAATCGCATTTGTGACATCGGATCATTCTCCTTGTACGCCTGACTTGAAGGACAAAGAAAATGCCTTTGAAGCTTGGGGCGGAATTTCAGGGGTTCAAAACAATGTGGATGTTATGTATGACGAAGGGGTTCAAAAACGCGGCATGAGCTTGAAGATGTTTGCTGACATTATTGCGACAAACCCAGCTGATCGCTATGACTTAGATTCTAAAGGCCGCATTAGTATTGGAAAAGATGCGGACTTCGTATTGATCAAACCAAATGCGCCATACACGTTAAAAGCTGAAGATTTAGAATATCGCAATAAAATCAGTCCATACATCGGACGTGAGATTGGTGCGCAAGTCGTTCAAACAATTTTACGCGGCGAATCCATTTACAGTCAGGATGCCGGAGTTACTGCTGGCTTCCCAGGCAAATTCATTAAGAAATAAAAACCTGGTCGATGAACTGCGTGATTTTCTACGCGGTTCATCGCGATTTTTGATTTAAGGGAGGACGTATGAACATGGAAGAACACGTAGAAACAAAACGAGCTCCCTATTGGAAGCAGATTATTTTTGTATTAACAGCAGGCTGGATCGTTATCTGGATTTATCGAACTATTTTAACTCCTATTTATCCTATTATTAGCGATTTTTTCGGAGGAGCCACAGATGCAAGCTTAGGAAATATTTCAAGCTTTTACTTTCTAGGCTATGTTTGCATGCAGATCCCTTCTGGTATTTTAGTCGATCGTTTTGGCAAAAAGAAAATCTTAATTCCCGGCTTTCTGCTTTTTGGTGCTGGTGCATTGATCGTCGGTGTCTCTCAAAGCCTATCGACCGTCTTTATCGGAAGTATTTTGGCCGGCTTAGGATGCGGAACGTATTACGGGGTCGCTTATTCCTTAACGACTGAATATGTTCCTGCTGACAAAAAGAGCTTAGCAACAGCCATCGTCAATAGCGGAACGGCAGTCGGCAGCGGCCTAGGATTGGTTTCATCAAGCTTTTTAGTTGGAGAAGGCGTACTGCCTTGGCAATCCTTATTATTCATAACTGCCATTTTAATTGTATTGATGCTAGTCGTATTTAAGAAGTTTATTCGCGGAGAGGAAGCAATCGCTAAGAAGGAGCCAGCTGCGGCAAGCAAAACTGACAGTTCCTTGAGGGATTTGTTCAAAATGCCGATGATCGCTGCCTATGTCCTGTATTTTTCAACCTTGTATACCTATTACTTAATAGATACATGGCTGCCTAATTTTTTAGAAACGGAGCGGGGCTTTCAAGGAACGGCCATCGGAATTGCGTCATCTTTGGTTTTCTTTACAGCGATTCCAGGAGCATTGTTCTTCAGTCGTATTGCAGATAAGATTCCTCATAGAAAGACAACGATCATCATTTTACTGGAGGTATTAGCCGCCAGCGTATTATTCATGACGATCACTACTAAGAATCAAACCTTGCTGATTATTGGAATAATGGCATATGGCTTTTTGGGCAAATTGGCGGTAGAACCAATTATTATTTCATGGTTAGGACAATTCGCACCGAAAAAGAGCATCGCCACTACTTATGGCGTTTTTAATTTCTTTGGGATGTCTGCTTCAGTGATTGTGCCGTCAGTTACCGGTATCATATCTGATGCGACAGGGACAAAGGTTTATGCATTCTATTTGGCGATTGGCATTATCTTTGCAGGTACCTTAATCTTTTATTTGATCAATAAAATGTATCAACAGAAAGAAAACCGTTCAGACGTAGTCGAAACCGGCTATAAAAATGAGGGATAAGAAATAGACTGCTAANNTTAGCAGTCTATTTCTTATATTCAAAGCTGCTGTTTCAATCTACTTCTGTTTCAGAAAGAAAAAGCGCTACCCGCAATTGAAGCGAAAATTCGGGCTCATTGATGCTGGTATTCAACAGCTCTTCGCATTTTTTGATGCGGTATTTTACTGTGTTGCGATGGATAAATAGGAGTTCAGCTGTTTTTGTTATCTCACATTGCATATCGAGATACGTCATCAAGGTTCTTCTCAATTCCACGTCCTGTTCGGTCTCTGGATAGGCCAAGTTTTTCAAAATCGAAACACAAAAGTACCGCATATCCTCATTAGAAACATTTTCCGTAATTCGTTTAATCCCCTGTATTTTGTTGTAAGAAACAAACGCGGTTTTATCCTCAGATTCTTCTAAAGCTTGTTTGCTTTCTGCATAGGAGAAGTGAAGAAGATCAATATTATTTACTGGATCGCCAATACCAAATCGTGCGTATACTCCGAACAATTCGAATAATTGTTTATGGATATCTTCCAAAATCGGCAGGATTTCCGTTTTTTGTTGAACAATAAAAACCCACTGATTCAACTGTTCGGTCGGAAACAGCATAATACTTTTGTACTTATCTTCCACTCGCAAATATAAGTAATCATAGGTCAGTGCATCCAGCTCTTTCGCGTAAAAGTGCCGTTCTTTTGGAACAAAGGATTCGATGTAGACTACACGATAATAATTAGAGTTTAGATTAGGAAAATGACGCTTATATTCTAACCAATCGGTGTCTTGAGAAGCTGTCTTTCGATTCAGAAGGTAGGTCAGAAAGCTTCGACGCTCTGCTCGTTTTTCATTTAACAATGTCTGCTCCTTATAAAGAGCCAATGTTAACACGGTCAAGGATTGCTGAATTGCAAATTGAGAGAAGGGGTAGGGCAGCTCGTCTGGATCAAAAATCACCAGCATATAAGGCAAATAACGGTCTGAACTGAGTGGAAAAATATTGATCAGCATTTTCCCCTGCTCTGAATCTACTAAAAGATGTTCGCCGCGTCTTTCTTTTTGGCATTCACGGACCTTATTTAAAAAAGTCGTTTTTTGCGTTTTTAATGCAGCTAGATTGGAATAGGGCATATGAGTGCTGATGATCTCGCCAAATGGATCAATCAGCAGGACCGATTGCTTGATCATAGAACTAAGCTCTTTTACTAATGTATCGACCGAAGCCCCGCGAATCATCAAATTGACAAACTTTTGCTGGATCTCTAAAGCAAAAAAGATTTGTTCAGTCTGATCATGCCAGAGAAAGCTAAGCAGCTTATGAGAAATATCTCCCAATTGTAGACTGACCGGTATTTGTAAAATTGGAAAATTCAATTCATCAGCGACTGCTAACACTCTGGCATCAATTTCAGTTAAGTAGCGTCCAAGCTTAATCGCTAATCCGGCGGAGGGAACATTTGCGAGAGAACGAACCAAATCACATAACCCATCCGTATCCTCACCAAAGGCCATCGCAGTCGTCACTAGCAAGGCATTTTTTTGTATGTAATAGGAAATGTCTGGTGTTTCAAAAATTTCGATCGTGTCCAATGGTCGTTCCAGATCAGCATGCTTATTTAGCAAAGATAGCTCAGAAAAGCGCGGAGTCTGAAGAATTTCTTTTATTGACGTCATAGTTTTCTCCTATTGTTTTGATTGGTTTCGTCCGACGATTGACTAAAATAGCTATAGACAAAAATTTCTGGTCACATTTTTTAAAACTTCAACTGTTTGATTGGTTTTCTCTCGACTAGCACGAATGGCAGGCATAGACACACTAAGCGTAGCAAGGAGCGTCTGTTGCTGATCCATTAACGGTATCGCAACACATCTCACCCCCAGCTCACATTCCTCATCATCAATAGAAAAGCCTTGTTCCCTAACTTTAAGCAACTCCTTTTTCAACGCCTTCTCAGTGACTATCGTTTGATTGGTCAAGGGCACTAATTGGGTCTGAGCTAAATAGTGCTCCAACTCCTCTTCAGACATTTTGCTCAGATAGAGTTTTCCGGCACCGGTGCAGTATAGGGGGGCGCGTTTTCCGATTTTTTGTGTAACGTTCAACAGATTGTCCTGACTGTCGATCGATTCAATATAGACCAGCTCTTGCTTGTCACAAAGCGACAAACAGGTTGCCTCATTTAATTCACTTGAAATTTGCTGCATATACGGCCGAACCAGCGAAACGATATCGTGATTGATCGTTGTACTGTTGGTTAGTAGCTTGAATTTTAAGCTCAAGGAGTAATCCGCTGTTTTAGGATTCTGCTGCACGTAGCCCAGAGTCATCAAAGTATAGAGCAGTCGTGAAGCCGTGGCTTTTGGAATAGTGGTTTGCTTTGAAATATCATTTAACGTCATTGGGCTCTCAGCTGCCGTCATAATTTCAATAATCGCAAACACCTTTTGAACAGAGTGATTGATTTTGAGTTGCTTTTCTTCCATGTTAGAAGCTCCTTCTAAATTTTATTAAGAGGTATCTTTTGTCCATTCTGAACAAATCGATTTTTCGAGTGACAAAAATACACCGTTTACATTGTCCGCCTATTGCTCACATGGTAACATGCAATAAAGTGAAACGCAATATCACATAGTGAAATACACACAGGAAGAAGGAATGAATATGAAAGCAGCAGATGCGATCGTTCAGATTATGGTAAAGGAAGGAATCACCGATGCATTTGGTATCCCCGGAGCAGGGATCAATCCCGTCTACAAATATCTAGAGGAGGCGCCCATCGAACACTTTTGCATGCGCCATGAGGAGGCCTGCATGCATGCGGCAGATGGCTATTATCGTGCTTCTCACAAAATCAGTGCCGCACTTTGTACGTCAGGTCCTGGAGCAACCAACTTTGTCACTGGCTTGTACACTGCTCATATTGATTCTATTCCAGTATTAGCAATCACAGGACAAGCCAATAGCTGGCAAATGAAACAGGATGCCTTCCAATGTGTGGATATGGAGAGCATCGCTAAAACGGTTTGTAAGAAAGTTTTCTGTGTGATGGACGCGGAAAAAATCCCTGAGATTATGCAGGAAGCCTTCTATCTGATGCGCAATGGCAAGCCAGGACCCGTTTTACTGGATCTGCCTTTAGATATCCAGCAGGCAGAAATCGACTTTGACATCAACAGCTACCAACCGGCAAAAAAAGAGTGTATTAAACCAGAAACCGCTGATATTCAAAAGGCCGTAGATATGATCCAAAAAGCCCAAGCTCCGATCATCATTATGGGCGGCGGCGTGATCCTATCCCACGCAGAGAAAGAATTGATCGAATTTGCGGAGTTATTGGAAATTCCCGTAATCACTACTTATATGGCTAAGGGCGGATTGCCTGAGGAACATCCGTTAAATGCAGGTCATGCCGGTATTCAAGTAGGACAGCCGATCGGCAATAAATATTTCTTAGATTCTGACTTAGTGGTAGGTATCGGCAATCGCTTTACTGACCGCCACACTGGTAATTTGGCTGTGTACCGTGAAGGTCGCCAATTTATCCATATTGATATTGAACAAGGTCAGATTGGAAAAGTGTTTGACCCTGAATTAGGAATTGTCTCTGATGCCAAAGAAGCATTAACTGCTTTGATCGCGGAGGCAAAAGCCCGGGAGATACAACCAATCAATCCTCAAAGAGCTGCAGACCTGCCAGCAGTCAGAAATGAATTAGCTCGTAAAACAGACTTTGACAGCAGCCCAATGATGCCGCATCGAGTGTTCCACGAGATGAATGCTGCCTTTGATGACGCTACGATGTTTACTGCCGGCTGCGGCATTACTCAAATCTGGAGCGGACAATTACAAAAAATCAATCGTTCCCGCCGCTACCTGCCATCAGGCGGAGCTGGCACGTTAGGATATGAAGTCCCAGCAGCTTTTGGAGCGAAGGTTGCCGATCCACAAGCACAATCAGTGACTGTTTTAGGTGATTTCGGCTTTACTTTCATGGGGGAAGAAATTGCCGTAGCAGCCGCTTTTAAGAAGCCGATCATCGTAATCATCGTCAACAACGCATATCTCGGCTTAATTCGTCAAAATCAAAAGGGTGCTTACGGCTTTGAATATGCTGTAGACATGCCGTATAACCAAGACGGCACGATGGATTATGTGAAGGTCGCTGAAGGCTTTGGTTGTGTTGGCGAACGCGTATTTACACCTGATGAACTAAAGGGCGCGATTCAGCGGGCGAAGGCTTCTGGTAAAACATACGTCATCGACGCGATTTGTAAGCCTGAGCAATTGTGTGATATGGGAAATGCTTTGGATAATGTAAAATCATTTGTTTAATTTGCCCTCATCTACAAGAAAACAACAAAGAAAGCGAGTGAAGAAGAATGAGAGAAAGCATTCATAAATATTTTGATATGGGACTGATTCAATGGATGAGCTATCCGCCGCAAAAGTACCCGTTGTTAGATACACTAACGAAGGTAGCCAGTGACCCGTATTTTAATGCGATCGAAATGACCCAGGTAAAAGAAGACAAGGAACGTGAAAATGCGCGGGATATTTTGGCGCAAAGTCATATGCGCGTGTGTTATGGCGCGCAGCCGCGCTTGCTGGGTCCGGGCTTGAATCCAAATGCGATCGATGAAGCGGAGCGGCTGAAGGCTGAAGAAACGTTGTTAGAAGCGATCGATGAAGCGGAATACTTAGGCGCAAAAGGAATCGCCTTCCTTTCTGGAAAGTGGGAGCCTGCGACAAAAGAAGAAGCCTATCAACAATTACTGAAGACCACACGTAATCTTTGCGACTATGCCACGAAAAAGGACATGATGATCGAGCTGGAGATCTTCGACTATGATATGGATAAGTGTTCATTGATTGGACCAGCACCGTTAGCAGCACAATTTGCGGCAGATATTTGCTTGACCCATAATAATTTTGGGTTGATCGTGGATTTATCCCACTTCCCAACGACTTATGAAACAAGCAAATTTGTGATTCAGTGTACGAAGCCCTACATCACCCATTTGCACATTGGCAACAATGTCGTCAAAGAGGGCTGCGAGGCTTATGGTGATCTGCATCCACGCTTTGGCTACCCAAACAGCGCAAATGATGTGCCAGAATTACTAGACTTCTTCCAAGTATTGAAGGACGAAGGCTTCTTAGATGCGAAGGCGCCGATGGTTCTGTCCTTTGAAGTCCAGCCAAGACCAGACGAGGATGGGGATATTATTGTTGCTAACACGAAGCGGGTCATCGAGCGGGCTTGGGCATTACTAGAAGAGTAGAGAGAAAGGGAAGGTTCTTATGAAAATTGTTGTATTAGACGGCTATACAGAAAATCCGGGAGATTTGAGCTGGGAGGCACTGGGCCGCTTAGGAGAGTTGACCGTTTATGATCGCACCCCTCAAGAGCAAGTTCTTGAGCGAATCGGGGATGCGGAGATTGTTTTAGTCAATAAAGTTCAAATGACCAAAGAAATCATTGAACAAGCAGCAAGCGTTAAATATATCGGTGTCTTAGCAACTGGCTACAATGTTGTGGATGTGGATACTGCTAAAGCGAAAGGAATCACCGTGACAAATATTCCGACATACGGAACAGACGGTGTCGCTCAATATGCGATCGCCTTGCTTTTGGAACTGTGTCACCGCATCGGTGATCATTCCAATACGGTTCACGCTGGAGATTGGACCAATAATGCCGATTGGTGTTATTGGAACTCGCCGCAAATGGAATTAGCGGGGAAAACCATTGGGATCATCGGTTATGGCCGAATTGGACAAAAAGTAGGCACGATCGCCCAGGCGCTTGGCATGAATGTTCTCGCTAATGATCGAGGGAAAACTCAGAAGACGTTGACGGAAGCAAAAATGGTGGAGCTGGATCAATTATTTAAGGAATCAGACGTGATTTCCCTGCATTGTCCATTATTCCCGGAAACAGAAGGTCTGATCAACCAAGAAAATATCGCCAAGATGAAGGATGGTGTCTACATCATCAATGATTCTCGCGGTCAATTGATCAATGAAGCGGATTTACGCGATGCGTTGAACAGCGGAAAAGTTGGCGGTGCTGCCGTCGATGTCGTTTCTACTGAACCAATTAAGAAGGACAATCCGTTGCTGCAGGCTAAAAACATCATCATCACGCCTCATATGGCCTGGGCATCTCGTGAAGCACGCGCTCGTCTGATGGCTATTGCTGTAGAAAACGTTGAAAAATTTCAACAAGGGACACCCGTAAATGTTGTTAACTAGACGATAACGAAAGGAGCATCGTTATGAAAATAGTAATCGCGATGGACTCCTTCAAAGGCAGCGCCAGCTCATTGGAAGCTGGTACTGCCGTAAAAAAAGGAATCCAGCTGGGAATGAGGCACTCTCAGGCTATCGAGATTTTACCCGTAGCCGATGGTGGAGAAGGAACGGTCGAGGCATTCATCACCGGTACTTCAGGCTCCATCGAAACAGCAGAAGTCACTGGACCATTCGAAAAAAAAGTGAATGCGCGATATGGGCTATTAAACAATCTAGCAATCCTCGAAGTTGCGGAAACCTCAGGAATCACTTTAGTCAAAAAAGCAGACTTAGATCCTTGGCAGGCCACCAGCTATGGCTTGGGAGAGCTGCTGAGAAAGCTGATCAAAACAGGTCATAGACACTTTTTAATTGGTTTAGGCGGCAGTGCTACAAATGATGGCGGTCTGGGAATGCTGCAGGCACTAGGGTATCGCTTCTTAAAGAAAAATGGCGAGGCGATTCCTCGAAGCGTTTGTGAAATAGAACACATTGAGAGCGTTGATGATTCTCTGGTACCAAAGGAATTGGCGGATTGTCATTTTACTATCGCTAGTGACGTGACGAATCCCTTGTGGGGAAAGCATGGTGCTACAGCCGTCTATGGTCCTCAAAAAGGAGTCAGATCAGCGGATATAGCAAAATTTGATGCTTTGCTGCAGCACTTTTCTGCTATTACGAAGGAATATTTGAAACAGGAATTTTCTCAAATCGCCGGTGCTGGCGCAGCAGGCGGACTGGGTTTTGCGATTCTGGCTTATTTAAACGGGAAGATTACGCCAGGCTTCCAGCTATTGGCCAAGGAAAAACACTTTGAAGAGAAGATCGAGGCCTGCGATCTCGTGATAACAGGGGAAGGTCGGCTTGATGCGCAATCGGTTATGGGAAAGGTCCCATCCTCCTTGGCGAAGATCACTCAAAAGTACAACAAACCATTAATCGTGATTGCAGGCAGTACATCTGATGATGCCTATCAATGCAACGACCATGGGATCGATGCTTTCTTTTCGATCATTCATCGTATTGGAACAGAAGAGGAGCTTTTACAGCCTGCCGTCACAACTGAGAGTATCCAACAAACAGCAGAACAATTATTTCGTTTTTATCAAACAATGAAGGCGCTTTAAGGAAGGATGAGTAGTATGTCAAAATCAAAAATTGAAGAAAGACTGTTTAAAATAGCTGAAGTCGCTTGTTTTGATCCAGCAGAGGGAAAGAAAAGCTTCTTTTACGAAACCGAAAAAACAGCTGGTGCTCTATGGTGTTTAGAGCCGGGTCAAACTGTTTTTAATCACTCTCATACGACATCTGACGATCTGTGGATCTGTGTTCAAGGAACAGGAACCTTTTATCCAGGCTTTGGGGAAGAAATCGAAATTACGAAAGGCGACCTGATTATTTCACGCCCAGGAGAACAGCATGGTATGAAAAATACCGGAGACGAACGCTTCATTTTTGTAGGAGTCGCAGGACCGCATCCAATGGATTTGATTACCCACTAATAAAAATAAGGAGGACACTCTCGTTTAGAATGTCCTCCTTATTTTTATGTCCACAAATCATCAATGACGGAACGTTTTTCCTTTTTGACAATGTGAGTATAAATCTCTGTTGCCGAGGTACCGCGCTGTCCTAGAATCTCACTGACAGTTTTCAGATTTTTGGTCTTTCTAAAAGCCATCGTGCCTACACTGTGCCGCAGCTTGTGTGGTGTTGTCCGTTTGCCGAAAGCAGTGGAGTACTTGTCGATCATCTTTTCGATCGAACCGCCTTCCATTCGTTTAGCCATATTCTTGTGTTTAGTCAAAAACAGCGCCGCTACAGAGTCATCTGCATTATAGAGAATCTTCCGCTGATCGATATACTCCTGGATGTAATCAATAAAGATAGGAGAGATCATCGCATGATCCATTGTGTCGCCTTTACGTTGAACCTGAATGTACAATCCTTCATAATTAAGGTCACTAACGTTCGTATTGACTAGTTCAGATAAACGAATGCCCGATCCAAGGAACAACGCTAAGATAGCCGTATCTCTGATTCGATTTTTTTCATAGGCTGTTTTGGCCTGGCGTGAGGTTACATTATTCCCGTAGCCCTCATAAACAAATTCAACAAAATCAATCGCATCTGAATCTAAATACAGCATCTTTTCAATTTTGTCTTTTCTTACCGCATCGGAAGCATCGACACCGCCATTTTCAATATTGACCATGATATTTCTTCGAAGCATGGGACGAATGATATATTCGCCTGTCTGTTCGTCAAATTCCTCAACCTCTTCATTTGCTAAATACTTAAAGAGGGAACGAAGAGCAGTGATGCTTCGTTGAACCGTTACTTTTAGTCGATGCGTATTTCTTTCGCTCAAGGGGGATTGAGAAAGCTCATTTTCTAGTTTGCCTTCAAAGGTTCGTTTTGGTGATTGATTCAAAAAGGACTTATATAAAACGATTTTATCTTTATTCAGCCGTTCAAAATCTTCCAAGCAGATCTCTGAAATAGCATTCACAGAAATGATTCTTTCAGAAGTGAGCCAGGTAAGAAATCGGCGATATTCTTTTGAGTACTCGTATAAAGTATTAGTCGAACGGGGGATGGCTTCTAAATACAACAGATATTTTTGGATGAAGTCTGGCAATTTTTCAAATTCTTTTTCATAACGTTCTCTTAGTAATTCTCGACTCATACGATTCAGTCCTTTCATTAATTGATGGGAGAGGGGGATGATCCTCTAAATCTATTATAATTGGCATATACCAATTAGTCAAGTTTAAAATAACGTATATATAGATGAATACGAAGGGAGGAGGGCTAGTAAAAATATTAACTATTACTGAAAAATGGTTCTTTCTATAAAGCTTTAAGTATACTATCAAAGTTATAAAATAACCAATAACAAAATATAAAAAAGGGGGAGACAGTAACAAAAAAAGACTCAAAGTATTTTTCAATCTAAGAATTTCATAATCAATTGTTGCACATAAACTTCATCTAACTATGGAAATTCACTTGAAATGTCTTAGCAAATCCTTGATAAACCAACATCTTTACACACGTTGGTTCAATTAAGTTCGAAACTTTTTTGGCTTGAATCGTGATTGGATCGTTGCTGTTGATGAAAATTCACTCTGAAAATATTCTGAAATGACCGCTTGTAAATGTCGCTTTTTTAGTGCTGTTCACAGTAAAAAAATCATGCTTTCGGGAAAATAGATATTGTTACGAAAACATGATTTCTTGTTGGCGATCGCCCTCGAGTATAAAATCAGTGATTATCCGCTGCCAATCATCGAATCGTCTATACTAGCAAAAAATCCTGTAATTGGCATGATCGATCACCGCTGCATTCGTGTATGATGACTTATTGGCTATATTCAGCCTTGATTTGCTGCCAAACGTCGCTTCGTAATCGTTTAGATACACATGATCGTATAACCAATTCGCTGAACGCAGTTTCTGATAGTTCATCTTGATCCTTCATCATTATTGTTGCTGCTTAGTTGTTCATCAATTAAATTTACTTTATGTCTTATCAGCTTTAACTAAAAATAAAAATGCTGACGCTTTAAAAAAAATCTCACACTGATCATATAAAAAGACCAATAATAATCTAGTTTTAACGCATTCGTGGTTTGATCAGCTCTTTCTTTTAAGCTCTTTTATGGTTTGAGAAAAACTAACATTATTCTCAAACCATAAAGGAACCCATTCTCGCACTTAAAAGGACGATTGAATTTCGTTTACCAAAATGGGCAAAAATATCCATAAGAACATCGCTTATTCAGCAGTTCCTATGGATTCGTTCAGAGCATTTGCAATTGTTTTGCTTTAGAAATGGCAGTCACTCTGGAATTGACCTCCAATTTACGATAAATATTCAAAATGTGTGTTTTGACTGTAGCCACGGAAATGAACAGTTTATCGGCAATTGCTTTATTCGTAAGACCCTTCGCCATTTCGGCTAGAATCTCCAGCTCTCGTTCCGTTAATAAAGAAAGTGAGTTGCTGCAGCATAAATTCACTATTTTGCTATGAAAGACTTGTTCCCTTGGCTCCAGATTTGCTTCAATTTCGGTCTTCGACAGCTTCATTAACTCTTCGATCTCTTCTCGATAAAGGAAAAAGTCAATGAGTATCTGATTTTCATTCCCATAATATAAGCACTCATAATAAATATTGAGCTGCTGTCTGGCGGTATCTTCCTTCATTTCCAGCAAAACTGAAAGCTTAAGCAGATTTGCTTCAATAATTTTAGAATAGATGCGCTGCTTTCGACTTCTTTCTAAAATTTGATCAGCAATTTCCAAACACTCTTGATAATTCCCTCTTTTTAAAAGGATCATACCGTAAAACAATTGATACGCCATATTATGAAGCTCTGGATGCTGCTCAAAGGCCTCAATAAACCGTTCTTCATAATAACCGGGTAATTGCCCTATTTTTAAGGCATATTTCATGATTCCAGATTGTGTAAGTGGATTACTGTAGGTTCCCGTCGCTCCAGTCTCCATTTCTTTAAAGGCCTGCCAAGCTTTTTCCTCTTCATCGGAAAGATAATACAGCTCTGCCAAATTATACAAATAAGAAGCCCGAATATGTGGATGCCTATTTGTATCGGCTTTTTGTAAGGTCTCTGCTGCCGCCTTCAAGTTAAGCTGCTTCAAATGAATCCCCGTTATCGTGATATAAAAGCTGACTTGATAGGTCTCCTTCATCTTCGAATTAAAGCCCATACTGTCTAATTTCTGGTGAACGGATGTCAAGATTGCTAACCCCTTATCCAGCTCACCTGTTTCCTCGAAAACTTGTGCTAATAACGTCTGATTAAAATACATCAGAAAATTATTCTGATTCCTCTGATTCAATTTGGAACTCGCCCCAATGAACTGTTTGGCTTGTTGATAGCTTTCTTTAAAGAAAAGAATCACGGCACTCTTCAGAAATATCAATGCTTTAGATACATCATCTAACTTCAGTTGATTGACTTCTTGAATAGTGTTTGGCATTTGTACTGTCGTTACATAATCAGAACCAAGTAATAGCTTTATACCACTGAGAGCACGGATCTCTTTTTGATTCGGATATTTTGCTTCTAACGCTTCAATTAATTCAAAACAGTTCTCATATTCAAGGTTAGAATAGTAATAAACGAATTTTTGAAAAGCGAAATTAATATTAGACAAAGTGATCTCTTTAGGGATTTGCTCGATATAATAAATACGCCGTAAGGATTGTTCGTTTTCTACAATCAACTTCATAAGCTGCGAATAATCCTCCAGCTCGAACAATAAGGACATCCCTTCATCTAAATAACCATCCTTAATAAAAACTGCTGCTGTTTGTTCCTTAATCGATACTTGTTGTTCGTTTGGCAACAGCTGAAACTTCTTCACTAGATACTCCTTAAGAATCGGATGAAAAGTAAATCTTTGCTCCTCATTATCAATACAGGTGACCATAAGATTCTTTTCCTGCAGACTCTCGATCATCGCTGAGAAATCACTCCTTGGAAAGAGTTGGTGACTTAGCCTGGGATAGATAAAAGGAAAATAGCCAGAAAAAATCAAAAATTTCTGCTCCTCCTTCGTCAAATTCCCCAATATCTCCTTTGCTAAATAATCAGAAAGTATTTTATTTTCAAAGCTGATTCTTTGAACTTGCGTCTGCTCAACTATTTTTACTGCCATCAATAGTTTTAATCCACCAATCCAACCCTTGGCCGTTTCCAGCAAATAGCTTTCCGTTTCTTGTGAAAGCTCTTCATGAGAATTTTGCTGGATGAAGGTCCTCCCTTCCTCCTCCGATAAAAGAAACTCCTCTTCTTGAATATACAGAAGCTGTTCTGCCAGTAAAAATTTTGTTAAATATAAATCTGGTTGGTATCTAGTTGTGATCACTACATTCAAATTTTCTGGAAGCTCTTCTAGAAAAAGTTCAAATGAATGGAGAACTTCCCTGTTTCTTATCGTGTGAAAATCATCCAGTATCAAATGAGTACTCGCTTCAAGGGAAATACTGCTTACCAAAAAAGAAACAAACTCCTCGCTATTTTCAGGTTTCATGTTCGCTTGAAAATAAACCATAAGCTCTTCCTTCATTAAACCTAGCTGCCTTTTCAATGCTTCAATCATATAGCTCCAAAAAACAACCAAATGATTGCAGTCTTCATTAAGCGTCAGCCATCGCCATTGGTCTGCCGGCCACAGACTAAGCGTGTTGCGAATAGCAGTAGTTTTTCCATGCCCTGCTCCTGCCTCTAAAATCATCAGTTTCTTTTTGAGTCCCATTTGAAGCTTGTCCGCCAATGCTCTTCTAATAACGAATTTTTCGAGAACTTCTGGTGCCTTCACACGATTGGCTGATAAATGTTTTCCCATAAAGGTTTTCCTTCCACTAATAAAGTACCCATAGTATATCAAGAAATTCAGCTGTGAACATACTCTTTTCTCGTTTTGAAAATGGCAACAGCCAGTAATAGAATACTTATACCAATTAAATAAAACAGTCGTTGATAATTCCCGCTATAGCTTTGACCAGCCTCAATATTTTTGACTAGCTCCAAAAATTGCTTTTGCGGCAGCCAGTGGATCAGTCCGTTAAAAAATTTATTCCCGTTATCCAAAGAAAAGAAGCTGCCTGATAAGATAGTGGTAATCATCATGATCATCGAACCCAGCATACTTGCCGTATCTGCTACTTTAAAAAAGGACGCGTTGCAGATTGAGTAGGCTGTCGCAAATAAAGCAATCACACTGATTAGTGCTGTGTAGTTAAGCAAAGATAGTCCTATATCAGTAACCCCAAAAAAGGAAACACCCGCGATGATCAAAATATTGGGAATAACCAGCAATAGCCACGAGAAAAAGGCATAGACCGTAAATAGTTTGGTAAAGCTGACAGGCGTAGTGGTGATCCGTTCCATGATATGTTTTTCTTTATCTTCACTGAACAACAACATGTTCGTTACACTGGACATCAACAGAAACATCAGCATATATCCTATGATCTTACTGCCAATTCCTTCGCTGTTTTTTTCACCGATTTGAGCAACTTGAGGATTGTTGAAATACTCTATTAATTCTGTTTTGTACTTTTCACCCTTAAAGGTCGAGATTACTGGTGCACCACTTCGCATATCAACGATCGCATCATAAGTCCCTAACGCTAAAGCTGATTTTGCAGGCGCTTGAGAAAGATGATCAATTTTTACGGCATCAGAAACAAGCTCTTGCTTAGATGCACCGATTACGCCAATTTTTGTCGAGAAGTTTCCTTTACTGCTGACAAAAACAGCGAGCAAAATGGAGACGACAATCAAGCCCAGCATGACAAAAAGCCGTGCTTTATTCTGCCAAGTTCTTGCCCAGTCATTTCTGAACATCGCAATCATACATATTCCTCCCCATTAAAAAGAATGGTAGCTATCACTAAAATCAAAAGCGAACAAATAAGCAGCAGTATAAACATCGAAGAGAAATTTGATGCATTCTGATCGTAAATCATTTCAAAGATTGTTTGCGCTACTTTCGCTGTAGGCAGCCAGTTGCTGATTTTGACAAAGGTTTCTCCTAAATTAGCTACTGGAAATAGAAAACCCGAAAGCATTGCCAAGGCAGCAGTCAAAATACTGATGATTTGATTGGCTACTCCCTCGCTTTTAAAGATACAGCACATGAGGACTCCGATACAGCTGAACAACAAGTTCATACCTGAAAATAAAGCCCAAATTTGTACAAGCTTCTCATCACCAAATCTTATCTGAAAAAGCAAATGACAAATCACAGCGGCGATGGTGTAAAAGAGCGTTGTGAAAATGAATGTCGCAACAACTTTTGAAAAAGGAATAAACCAATTACGAATAGGAGAATAAACGATTCGTAAGTTTGCCTTTTTGATTTTTTCTTCCATAAAACTATTTGCTGAAAAAGTTGCTGCATACATCGTTGAAAACAGCATTAGAGTAACTCCATAATAGTCATAACTGGTAAAATACTTTCCATATAGTCCTTCAGTTAGAAATCCTAAAATCGCGACTAGCAGAAATGGGAACATTAAGCTGAAGAATATCCACATAGGATTTGTTAATAAATTGATCGTGTCCCGTTGTATGATTCTAAATAGTCGATACATCCTTTTCCTCTCCCATCATTCAATCTCTTAAAGAACGCCCCGTCAAATCCAAAAAGATCGTTTCCAGATTTGCCTCTTGAATAACGATGTTTTGAATTTTCTGCTGCAGTCTGACCAGCATAGCGATGATACGATCAAGATTCTCGATTCCTTTAATCGAAGTAATCAACAGCTCGTCTTCTTTCAGTGAAACTTCCTTCACCCCTTCAATTTGATAAAATGAGTCAGTCGAAATTTCAGTTGAATCACTGATCTCAATCGCAATCTTTCGTTCGTCATTCTTTTCCTTCAGCGCTTCCTTTGTTCCTTCAGCAATAATCCGACCATAGTCCATGATAATGATTCGAGAGGCTATCTCCTCTACCTCTTCCATATAATGAGTGGTATAAAGAACGGTCATACCTTTGGCTTGCATTTTTTTGATTGATTTCAAAATATGATTTCTTGATTGAGGGTCGATCCCTACTGTTGGCTCATCCATAATAAGCAGTGCCGGCTGATGAGCAATCGCACAAGCAATGTTTAAGCGCCTTTTCATACCGCCAGAAAATGTCGCAACCTTTTCCTTCCGATGATCATCTAGTCCAACAGAATGCAAAGCAAATGCAACACCTGATTCCAGCTCTTGTCCCTTTAGACCATACAAGGAAGCAAAAAACTGGACGTTCTTTTCTGCTGTTAGCTCTTCATACAATGCTAAATCCTGAGGAACTACACCAAGTTGTTGCTTAAACACTTGCAAATTTTGATCAATGGGAGTCCCCTTGTAGGTTACTTCTCCAGAATCATACCCGAGTGCACCGCACAAAATATTGATCGTTGTACTTTTTGACGCACCATTTGGTCCTAAAAAACATAAAATTTCCCCTTCATGGATAGTAAATGAAATTCCGTGTATAACTTTTTTGTCTTTGTAGCTTTTTTCTAATCGCTTTACTTCAATGAGTGCTTTCATAGACTCTCTCCTCCTTACAACACCTATTGTAAAAAAAGGCTTCACTGAATCCTATCCACCAAATGGTTGATATTTGAAAATTCATTTACCCTCAGATCACTAAAAAAGAAGTGCTCAAGGTCTCTTTTCGACCTTTCTAGCACTTCAAGCATGTTCTTATTTGATATTTTTTTTAAAATTAATCAGCTTAATAGCTGTTCGCAAGCTTTCTTCGTTTTTAAGCGGAAGCAAAACGGCCGTTAATTTACCAGTTTTATGAATAGACGCTTCATTTGCTTCAAGCTGGTGGAACAAGTCGTTTGCAACAAGCTGCGGCCATACTCTTTCACCGAAATAAACCGTCACTTTTACACCTGTCTTCCAAATCGATAGCCAGCCGAGATTCTTCTTTTTAAATAGTATTTTACTTAACCAGTTATTACCATCCTTGTAGTAATTCCAATCTTCTTTGAAGGAATGCTTGTGCAATTCTTCTAAAAGCTGTTGATAAAGATTTAGATTTTCCACTGATAGATGCTTGGCTAGGTTCTCAATGGTGGGAAATTCTGTTTGGTCCTTCAGTATTGGTTTCATTTAAAACGCCTCCTTTAGTGCCAGTTTAGCAAGTAAAACTCGTCATCACCTGTCAAGTTCTATATTTGTTTAACAGCTGCTCAATCCGATCAGCCATTTTTTCGCGATAATCTTGTGGGGCTAAGATTTCCAAATGATCACCAAATGAAAATAGATAGTTCATCGTTGATTCATCATCAGGAAAGCGAATCACCACAATCGAGGTTCCATCCTCTTTTTGTACGATATTGTCAAATTCTTCCTGTACGCGATAGGCAGCGCCCGAATCAAACGCAAGCGTCAACTCAATTATTTTTTCTGGCGGTGCTTGCTTTTCAGCGAAGACTTTTTTAGGGATCTCTCGATGAAACACTTCCGAAAGCACTCGTAAATCCCGCATTCTAGTGATTTTAAGTAAGCGACACTCGTCTCTTAAACGGCAAAAGGCGTAGAGATACCAGGCCTTGTCTCGAAAAACCAATTTTAAAGGCTCCAGCTCTCGTTCAGTAAATTGTCCTTTGCTGCTAAGATAGCTTATTTGAATGACTTTTTTAGAAAGAATCGCCCGCTGGAGCTCATCAAAAAGATGCGTCCGCAGACCGGTCCAATCTGAAAAATCAATCTCCATCCAATCAAGCTGCTCCTTTTTAAAAAGCATACTGAGCTTTGAAACTAGCGGGCTCGTCTCAGAACCAGCTGTAAGAGTCAGACTTTGAAGTGCCAGCAAAATTTCTCTTTGCTCTGTATCAGAAAACAATGTCCTGTCTAAAACATAATTTTCCTGAATGAAAATACCGCCGCCTTTTCCCCTGACTGCATAGACTGGAATTCCGGCAGCACTTAATGCGTCAATGTCTCGATAAATTGTTCGGGCGGAGACTTCGAATTTCTCAGCCAGCTCTGGAGCTGTAACCGAGCCCTTCTCTAATAAGATAAAAAGAATTTGCAATAGTCGGCTTTCGATCATCTGTCATCCCCCTCATCTTCTAGCATATCATGCAAAATAATTGGGTGAAAGCTTAAACCAGCAAAAATAAAGTTAAAGCCAAACGGTCATTGGCTATCATCATCGATAGGAAAATGACCGTTTGGCTTTCATTTTGTTAAGTTATTTTCAGAAAGACTTTATCTTTGCTGGCTATTATTTAGCAGTCAACGCGGCTTCCTTATTTAAGAAAAATGGGCGATAATATGCCGTCGCATTGCTCATCGGTAACACTTCTTCACTTAATTCGATGCCGATTTCTTCTATTAAATAGCTGCGGCGGGCCTGCATCCGAGCCCACATCTCTGGATATTCTGTTTGGATAGACGCTCGCAGATCCTCATCGGCCAAAACAACACCGCCCTCACAGCTCGCACCAGAATAACCTGGAACCGAAGGAATGATATCAAATTGGAAGATCATTCCGCTGGTAATTTTTTCCTTTGAATCAGGATAAATCGGTGATGCCAGCCATTCTTCATCGGCGCACAGGTGGCCTGGATTCAAATGCCAGCCATAATGCGCTTTTGGCAAAACTTCTTCGATTTTATCGTACAAAGTCGCCCCAGCCATATTAGTAGTGATCGTTTCCAGCCAAGTCTTGACTGCGTTAAAATAAGGCTTAGCTACTCGATCTAAATAATCCCTTTCAGCCTCAGGTAATTCTTCGCTGGCAGTTACGGCATAGCCGCCGCGGCTTTGCAGACCGCCTTTATAGCCGCTGGTCATAGAAATTCGATCACCTAGCTGAATTTTTTTCCCGGTCGGATATAGGTTGGCCTTCTCAAAACGAGCACCCGTCGCCATGATTGTCACAACGCTTGTTGTTTGGCCAAAATCATTTAAATACGCACCGATCTCCATCTCGCTCTTACCTATTTCCAGTTGATCCATGGCCTTTAAGATACAGTTTCCAGCAACCATAGCCCCAAATTCGTAGTGGGCAATTTCATTAGCCGTATTGGTGGTACGCAGTCCATTTTCTCCAATCATTAAATAGGCAGCATTTTTATAATTCGCTTGAGGGGCCGCCTGTTTTAGTCCATCAACTAAAAAGTAAGGCAAATCATAAAGTACGGCATTTTCTTCTTGCTGGCTAGTAAAGTTTTTCCAGCCAATCAAACCAATAGAAGCTGCCCTGTCCAAACCTGTCTGTTTCAAAATTTCTGGAACACTCAGCGTGGTTTCCATTGGTTGGTTTGGCAATGAAAGATGCGGCATATGAACCGCTTTTGCTTCCATTCGTGCAAATGGCACCTTGTTCAGATTCTCATTGCCTAAAACCATGTAGGCCTCACCTGTTTGATGAAGAACGAGCAGCGCTTCTTCAAAACGCGGGACAAATCCGGTGAAATACTCAAAATTGCCGCCATGCTCCAAGTCGGCGTATATCACGACGGCATCGAAGTTTTCAGCCTGCATTTTTTTCAATAAATTGCTTTTACGAACTGTCATCGTCTCATCAGTCAATTGAACCGGCAGGATAGTTTCATCTAGTTGGGGTGCTGCTGTTTTTTGTAATTTGATCATGTTGATTTAGCTCCTTCTTTTTTTCTATCATACCATAGCAGTCAGCTGGAAAATACGCGAAATAGTTCTTTATTTTTGACAATTTATCTTATTATATAGCTAAATAGCTCGCTTTTTTTGAAGAAAATCGGTAAAATTATAATCAGAATTAATTATTTTGAAAGGAGTCAAATATGAAACAGCTACTTAACTCCTCTACTTATCGTCGAATCCAGTTCGTTGAATTTTTGGATCAGCTTCCGGCTTGGTGTGATATCAAAGAAGCAGCGAAAACTGTCGACTGCTCAGTAAAAACACTTCTATCTGACATTGATTTTATCAATGAGTTTTGGGGTGACTACATCTACATTGAATATTCCAAATTCCAAGGGGTACGTCTCAACAACATCACCTCAAATAAACTTGGAAATGTCTATGGAAAGATCTATCACGAATCTCTTGAATTTCAATTTTTGGAAAAGATGCTCTATGAGTCCAATCAAGACGCCGATTACTGGATCAATGAACTGTTTATGAGCGAAGCGTCCTTTTATCGGATGGTCAATGCGCTGGAAGACTTTTTGAAGCGGCGCGGCCTGCAGCTGGAACGGTCTCCATTTCGAGTCGTTGGACCTGATGAACGCTGGGTTCGCTTCTTTTACCAGCAATATTTTACTGAAGCCTATGCTGTCAATCAATGGCCTTTTACATTAAATCACGAAGATACGACTTGCTTCATTATGCGTACCTCGACCGATTTCGATGTCTCTTTAGACGATCGCGAGATTCAAGAGGCCGCCTATCTGTTTATGGTGACATTGAATCGAATGCACCAAGGGTTTTATTTGCCGGAAAGCGTCTATGCCGAAGAAGATGACACGATCGATAAGGTCATGGATTTCAGCCGGCCTTTTGCGGAGCATCTATTGGCTGACACAGACTTTACCTTGCCGAAGAAGTGGTACAAGGAGATCAGCCGAACAGTTTTTCATGAGTTTTACAACTGGGATAATCCAGAACAGATCGTTCGGATAAACAATAAAATCGATATCTTTTTAAAGAATATCTCCCAAGCGATCGAATACCCGTTAGACCGTGATGATAAACGAAAAATCATGCAGGAGATGATGTCCTGGTATGTAGAGTACAATTTTTATCCTTATCGCCAGATCATGCTATTTGATAAACATCAAAAATTTGCTCGAGAGATTCAGTTGGTTTATCCGATTTTCTCTGCTATCGTGAAGATCCATTTAAAGGATATCGAGAAGAAGTCACCAGAGCTTTGGACAGATATTCGTTTGAATAATGTCTTTTTCTTATTAATGAAGGAATGGACTCACCTGCCTATACATTTAGAAAAACTACGCCAAAAGGTTTCCATTTTGGTCGTTAGTGATTTAGGACGTAAGCATGCAGAGATGCTGCAGGACTTTTTGATTGCCAATTACAATGAACGAGTGGCCGTTGATACCTTTAACGAACCGGTCATCTCAACTGGACCAGATGATTTTAAAAGCTTTGCCTCCTATGATATCGTTGTGAGTAACAATCCGATTGATGGCTATGATCATAAGAATGTTCTGATCGTAAACAACTTCTTTTCTGCCTCCGATCGCGAGAATTTATGGAACCTTATCATAGCGGTCCAAAAGAATGGAGCGCGCAAGCATTTGAAAAAGCTAGGCAATATAAAAATGATGACTGCCAAAGAAATTTATTTTTCTCAGCGAGTATTAAATTTATAAAAATGAGCAGTACCGTAGAATCCTTCTTCTCCGGTACCGCTCATTTTTTATTTATTGGCAAAAACAATTAAATTGTAATCGTCGTTGATACAGGTTTGTAAAGTAATCCGTTCACCGCCATCTGTGCCGGTTATCTGTTCCCAATAATCCGTGCCGTCTGCGGCAACTCCAGAATCATCTACTGTCACAATTTGTGAAACAGTATAAGAAGTTACATTATTTGAACCGTCTGATACCTCAACTGTTGCTCCGGTCCCTAATGAAAACAACACATTAAAGATACCTGGATTGTGACCGATGAAATGAGTATTTGCTCCATCATTTCCTGATTGGACAGTTGCTCCTCCCCATGTTGCTACTTGGTTTGGATTGGCATCAATCGTTGCTTGCCCGCTCCCTTGACCAGCGTTAGCGTAAGGAATAAATTGTCCGTTTATCTTTAATTGATCTGGTTGAATAGCAGTTGGTGCTGGCTTGGCAGCGTTTTGTGCTTCTTCCGGTGCCGCTACTTCATTTGTCGGTTCTGCCTCATTTATCGTTGGTTCAGGCCGGCTGTTTGTTTCGGCCGGAACTGCCGCCTCTGCTGCTGGGGCTGTCTCCGTAGTTGAAGAGTCCACAGGAGCCTGGCTTGATTCACTTGTTGCAGTTGAGCTTGATTGACTCACTGAAGCTGCCGTTGAAGCTTCAGTTGATTTTTTCGTTGCAGCTTCAGATTTTTTCGTTTCCTTCGTTGCCGTTTCTTTCACTGATGTTTGATCCGTTGTACTTGGTGAACTCGCCTGCGAGTCTGCCAATACCGATGCGGCACCAGTCGTAACAAAAAGTGCGGCGATTACAATAAATTTTAAATAGGTACTCATTTCCATTTCCTCCTAAGCGAAAAGCGGGTTGCTATTTGCCTACAAAGTAATGGAAAAACGGCTAAATCCCTTGAATACTGCTCATGAAATAACGATCGATATTATTTTCAGTTGCCAGAAGTTGGTCATTTAACAGGTTTTTACGCAATAATTTCATAACTTTCCATTTTAGGAACAAAACTGGTCGAGCAAATTATTAGGGAATTTATTAATTATGACGTATTTACCTGTCAAAAACACACTAGGTAAAATCGTGAGGAACTAGTTGATACTCATTAATAGTATCAAAAAGGCAATCACTCTCTTGTTTCTCCAAAGTCTTTATATAATCTTTAAAAAGACTCAAAACCTCAGAACCCCCCTTCGTACCAATGATTTCCGCATGATTTGTAAAGCCATATTTATTCGCTAAATACAATAAAAGAGTCTTTATAAAGTCTTTGTTAAAGTTTTCAAAAAGACTTTTATAAAACTCCGAGTTTTCTTCAGTGCTTTCCAAGTATTCTTCAAAATCTGCTGGAGCGGAAATTTCACTCGTAATTAACCGAAGCTTTTCCTGCTCATCCGCCACAGAATAGACTTCCAGTAACTGATTAAAGGCACTAGTTGACATCGTGGAGGGCAATTCTAATTGCTTCTTCCTAGTCTGCTCTATTACGAAGAAGTGAACGGCGCTCTCAGGCTCGAGTAGCTGACAGATTATTACCTGAGATCGAAGGAACACACGTCTGTAATAATCATTTTGCTGAAAAAGAGGCTCCAGCTCAGGAAAGTTTTTTTGACTTTTGATTTTTCTTAAAACATAGTGCGCTTCGATCTGATTTAGCACGAGTGTATGGATGGTCTTTTTCCCCCCAAAAGCAGTTTGCCGATCATTTGCTTAAAGACAATGTCAAAAAGATTATTCACATCCTTGCGATAGTCAAAGCCTAATTCCTGCTGATAGACATTTAGAAGCTCGTGTATGTGAGCTTCAGGAATATTCTTGATGAAGAAAGTCTCAGCTGCTAGGTTATGCAGATAACGTTCATAAAAATCGATTCCCACAAAATCAGTTGTTACGGCCTCAGCAAGCTGATAATCTAGAAACGCCTGATCCACTTCTGCGGCAGCATACTCAATATCATAGGTCGAGAAGAAATTTCCGATCTCGTTTAAGCTTTCCTCTAAGGATTCGATTCCAAAGCTTTGATAGTTATCCTGAATTTCTTGGTAAAGATTTTGGAGGTTTCTTAGTCGACGCCGTAACCGCTCTTGCCCCTGCATAAAACGCTGTGGCAGAGTCCCCTCCTCACCATTGGCTAATACAAATTCGATGGACTGCTGGATTCTTTCCGCCTGATCGATAGGTATGACACTTGTGCCGCTTAACCGCGCTTGCAGCTTCTCCATAAAAAAGGGGTAGAATGCCGGATCAAATAATTCGTTTTTCATCACTTTTCCTCCCAATCTGGAAAATCTTCAAATGAGCCTTGCAGCATTTCTAGATCTCCCTGATACTCTTGATAGCGCTCTTGGATTTCTTCCAGAATCTCCTGATCAGTCACCTGACCTGAATGATGCGCTCGCAAATAATAAAAGATTGCTTGGCAGACGCTGAGATGCTCTAGGTAGTCACTTTTATAGAAAAGCGGCTCAGATACTAAAAAGTGGGCAATAGTATGCGTATTCTGCCAGCTAAAATCAAGCAGATGATGCTCCGTAAAAAGCTGGTTTCGTTCTTCAGCAATCTCAGAAAAATCTGCTACGGACAATTGAAAGTTCTTATGTTTTGCTTGAAGCTCCTGATTGATCACTGCCCGCGGATTGGCTTTTTGCTGCGTCAAAAACTGGTTAAATAACGTCAAATCAAATCGTGCCATTGACTTTCCCTCCTCATTCAAAGACTTAATAGCACAATCCTGTTTAAAAGACAATCTTGAAATTATCCTCAAAATATGTTATTATGAATAGAGTTAGGGAAGCTTATTTAATCATTCCTTAACTTTTTTTATTAGGAAAAACCGAAGTGAAGGATAATCGAACTTTCTTAAAATAACTAAGGGAGCCTTTTATGGTCTTTTTTACGTTTCTCTATTTATTAATCGCCGCTTTTGTCATTTGGGTTTGGCAGCCGCCTGCGATACCGCGGCTGATTCTTTTGCTGCTGCTGATTTTGATTTACTTATGGACTTCGAAGCGTTCCAGGCCCACAAAAAATAGCAAAAATTAAAAGCAAGTCAGATTAACTCTGACTTGCTTTTTTGAACGTGATCTTTTGAATTCTAATTGGATTTAAAGGTGCGTCCTCTTCATTGGTCACTTGATCGGCAATTTCTCGTACGACGGCCATTCCTTCAATCACCTGGCCAAAAACAGTATAGCGGCCGTCCAGCTCAGGAATTCCTCCGACTGCCTCATAATGCGAGCGAACCTTTAGCGGTAGATTCATACGATACAGCTGCTCTTGATCAACATGATTTCGCTCCACGATATAGAATTGATTGCCATTGGTGTTGGGACCATGATTGCCGAGACACACTGCGCCATCGAAGTGGTACAGTCCTTCATCCACCTCATCTTCAAAATAGCCCCCATAAATTGATTCTGCCTCATTTCCTGAACCGTCTAAAGCCCCACCTTGAATCACAAAATCTTTGATTACCCGCGCAAAGGGCGTGCCATCATAGAAGCCTTGCTTTGCTAATCCGCGCCAATTTTTTACCGCTTTCGGAGCGTCCTGCTGGAATAGCCGCATGGTAATTGTTCCTGCATCCGTTTCTATCTGGCAAAGCTCCTCATGGGGGCGAATCGGTGTTAGCTGCAGTAAATATTGATTGGGATACTTGATCCCTCGATCTTGCTGAACGACCTTTTGGATATACCACTCTAATTTTTCGCCGACGTTTAAACGAGCGACTTTGATCAAGTAGGTATATTCTTTTTTTGCTGTCGCCACACGATACGAGATAAGCCCCCGCAAATTATTGTCGCTGTTTCCCTTTACCTTAAATAAAGACAGAAAATGTGTTTCTAAAAACGTTAACTCTTGTCCCTTTAAAGGATTGAAGTGTTTTCCTTCCTTCCCCAAAAAGAAAGAGCCGATCCCCTCTTCGTCTCCAGTCGCCAGCTCTTCAGTAAAGCTCTGCATACGCTCCTTGATCTCCTGCTCATCCCAATGACGGGGAATCAAGTGCTTCCTGACAGGCTCAGCTTCCAGCTTCTTTTTGACTACGATCGCCGCAGCTCCAAGAATCCCTGCGGCCAAAATCCCCTTGCTCTTTTTCATGTTCTGCCTCCACCCTGAATTTTTCCTAATTGTACCAGAAAAATACCTGCTCAGTCATTCGTACCAATAATCCATAAGCTTTTTTGGCGAATGTTAATGGTTAGAAATAGAATAGCTGAGTGAAAAGTTTTAATGTCATTTTGAAAAAAACTTAACAAAAGGAAAGCGAACACGCAAAATACCTTCGTAATCCTCGTATTTTGCGTGTTCGACTTTCTCTTAGCTGGTGAAGCCGTCCTATTCAATTATAAGGATTTCTTGAACTTTCTAATTTTCTTAGCCGCCCAATCATAGTGGCTTGAGGTGGATGAAACAAAGTAGCTGCCTAAAGTACTGCCGCCAACCCATGGAAATTGACCTTTCGAGAACAGTTCATCATTAGAAAAATCCTCGGCCAGCGTGATTACCTGCTGATGGCTTGCTGCTAAAAGCGCCAACGCTTTTTCATAGCTGGTCGTTTGATGCTTCTCCCAAAATTCATTATTCATCGCTCCGTAGCTCTTCCAATTATAGCCCTCCTTTAGAAATTGCTGCTGCTTGCCCTGCTGATTTGCCTCCACCCAATTCAGCAATAATTGATGCCATTCATACAAGTGGATCAAAACATCGCGCAAATTTTTGTCTCGTTGCCAATGAGCCTGCTTTTCGTTTTCGACATCAAAGGTAAATGTCGTATCCAGCTCCTCTTTTGGAAGCGAATCTAGCAGATCCGTCATTTTCTTGTAGCCGTCGTTCGCTGCCTGAATCAAATCATGTTTTGTTGTTGGTCTTGCCATTGTAAGTTCCTCCTCATAGCTCTTTCTTTAAGACTAGTATGGACCAACACGTAACGTGGGAGTCAAGAAAAAACGAAAAAAATTTGTGCTTTTCTTTTGCTCGTGTTCTAGAGAGAAGTTCAGCTAAAATAAAAAGACCTCTTTCAGCGTTTAACTGAAGAGGTCTTGAACTTAACTAATCCCTTTGTCGATCTGTTTCAATCGTCGATAATGGGCGTTGGTTTGCTCTAATTCACTCGGGCTGCCCTGCATCGTCAAGCGGCCATCCTCAATGAAGATAACCTTATCCATCGCATCAATTCCTTGCAAATGATGGGTGATCCAAATAACGGTCTTGCCCTGAAGCTCATGAAAAAAGGTATTAATCAAGGCCTGCTCTGTCACTGGATCAAGCCCAACAGTTGGCTCATCCAGTAAAATGATCGGTGCTTCCTGCAGCAAGATTCGAGCTAACGCCAGTCTCTGACGTTCCCCTCCAGAAAAACGCAAGCCAGCTTCATCCACCATCGTTTCTAAGCCTGCCGGCAATCCTTCAACCAATTCTTTCAATCCGACGCGAGTCACCACCTGCCATAGTTCCTCTTCTGTGGCGGACTCATTTCCAATCCGCAGATTGTTCGCAATTGTCGTATGGAATAAATAAGGCGTTTGATGGATAACCCCGAGAGCGTTACTGATCTCATCACCAAACGTGTACGTATCCACTCCATTTAACGTAATTGCCCCTTCAGTTGCCCGCAGATCGCCGCGAATCAAATTAGCCAACGTACTCTTACCTGAGCCGCTGCGCCCCAATATCGCGATTTTTTCGCCAGGCTGCAACGTCAGGTCAATCCCCACTAAAACCTCTTTTGAACTTTCAGGATAATGGTAATGCACCTGATCAATCTTTAAGGTCAATGGGCCAGAAATTTCTGGCGCAACAGTTGAAGCTGTGTGAAGCGCCGGCAACTCATTTAGGTTCTTGATAGAATCTTGATAGCTATTCGTTTCTTGGGCTGCGGCTGGCAGCGGAGCAAACGCATCTATCAATGGAAAGACCGATAGAACAAATGCCGCGATCCAATTTGCGGCTCCCCCATGATTTCCGGGAAACCGTTGACTTGTCCATAGCAACAAGGCGATCGTAATCACGCCAAACATTAACTGCAGCAGGAAATTGCGTTTTCGCTGGAAGCTTTGGAGCTTGCGATTGACTTCTCGCAGGGCTTCTTCGGATTCTTCATGGTGGTTCACATAATCCTGCCCCCGTTGACTAAAGATCCAATCAGACACGCCTAGCACATTATCCGTCAAGTCGCTGTACAATTGATTCTTCATCTGCTTTTGCTGTTCTTGTCGTGCGCCATTGATAATCACCGACCAGAGCGGCAGCAAAAACACTACGATACCAAGCAGCAGCAGCATCGCCAACGCGAAAAACGGTGAAAAGTACCCAATTCCGATAATCACAAAGACATAAAGCAGCCATGCAATAATCGTTGGAAAAATCGTCCGCAGATATAAGTTCTGAATGTGGTTGATATCCTCAGAAAGCAGCCCGAGAATATCTCCCGTTCGATGATTCTGTTTAAAGAAGATCGCGTCCTGCTCCAATGAATCATAGAGCTTCACCCGTAAATTCGACGTCATTTTCAGGACCCAGTTATGACTGACTAGTCGCTCAACATAGCGAAAGACCGGTCGACCAATCCCGAATGCCCTTGTTAAAACGATTGGAATATAAATCAGTAAAATATTTTCTGGCAAGGAAGCCGCGCGGCTAATTAAGTAGCCGGAATTGAACATCAGGGCGCCGGCGCAGAAAAAGGTAATGAACCCTAAGGTCAAAGCAAGGATCAGCGATTTCCTATATTTCTTGAAAAATGGTTTGACCCACTCGTCTGTTTTTAAGACTTGAAATAACCCGATTCGATTCATGCTTCATCACCTCTCAATGCACGACTCAAAGTTGTAAAGGCCCCATTTTTTTGTTTCAGTTCCTCCAATGTTCCCTGTTCCACCAGCCTGCCATGATCCATGACCAGCAGGTAATCCATTTCCTCCAGCCAATGAAGCCGATGAGTCGCAAAGAAGACTAAATGATCCGCCATCAGCGGCAGCATTCGCTCCTTTAATTCAACCTCTGTCTCAATATCCAAGTGAGCAGTCGGCTCATCAAATAGTAAAACCTTCCGTTCCTGATCTAAGAAGGCGCGAGCCAATGCGATGCGCTGAGCTTGTCCACCACTTAACGCCCGGGCACCTTCTCCTAGTTTTGTGTCCAAACCATCCGGTAATTCCTTTACCAGCTCCGTCAAACCAGTGACCTCAATGGCCTTCACGATTTCCTCATCAGTGGCCTGTGGATGATAAAAGGCGATGTTTTCACGAACCGAACGTTGGAAAATATAAGGATTTTGCGGAATATAGATCAATTGCTCCTGCCAATGAGGCTGATCAAAAGCGCTCATTGCTTGTTCATTTAAGCGGATTTGACCTTCATCAGGACGCAAGAAACCACTTAAAAGATTGATTAATGTAGATTTTCCTGAGCCGCTCATGCCGATGATCCCGATTTTTTTATAGCCTTGAACGGTAAAATCCGCTTCTGCTCCAAGCTTATCCGCATAATTATAGCGCATGCTCACATCAAGTCGGCTATCCGCTGACCACGTTGGTAATTGGAGCGCTGCATCCTGACTCTCCGGCAGCTTCAAGATTTGATTCACATCGTCCATTGCATTTTTCCCATCCAATGTCGCATGATAATCACTTGAAAAATCACGAATTGGTAAGAAATACTCTGGTGCCAAAATCAAGACAGTCAACGCCGGAAACAGAAAAATGACCTCATTAATCAGGCGTAATCCCAACAGAACTGCCACCACTGCCACCGACAGTGTCGTAAAGAAATCCAACGCAAAAGTCGAGAGGATCGCGATCTTCAATGTACTCATCGTCGCTTTGCGGAAGCGTTCACTGGTCGTGAAGATACTTTTGCTGTATTGCTTGCTGATACCAAAAAACTTTAACGTATCGATTCCACGGAGAGAATCAATGAAGTGGTTCGACAAAAGTTGAAAAACCTTGTATTGCTTGTCCGCCTTGCTTTGAGCCGCATAGCCCAAGATGATCATAAAAATAATGATCAGCGGAAAGACGATCAATAGAACCACACCCGATTCCCAGTCTAAAAGAAAAATCGCGACTAATAAAATCCACGGGATAATCATCATATTCAACATTTTTGGTAAAATCAGATGCAAGTATTCTTCTACTTGATTAATTCCATCCAAGGCCGTCGTTACTACGCTCCCCGTCCCCTGCTTTTGCACGACTTGCGGTCCCAAACGAAAAATCTTCCGCAGCAGCTGACTGCGTAAATCTTTGGCCTGCTGGTAAGCATACTCTTCCAACACCTGCTCCCGCACATACGTCATCAAATGCCGCAGCGCAAAAGATACGAAGAACAGCAGTATCCAGTTAAATTGATTGCTTACTCCTTCTCCGTTCCATAAGTGAGTAATCGTCATAGATAATCCATACGCTTGCCCAATTATAAAGATTGCTTGCAGGACAGCAGATCCTGCAAGCAACATCAGAATTTTCTTGATACCGGGAAGTTGTAATAACTTCTTGTCGATCATGGTTGAACTCCTAATTCCTTAATAATGTAGTCATTTTTCTAAAAACACGAAAAATGAAACCGATTGTCATCACGCATACCATCCAACTAGTTCATTGCGCTTTTTTCTACTCAGCTACTATTTATATAGTGTTACACCTTGTAAACTGGGAAAAGTTGGACTGGCATCCTAATTCCTTAATAATGTATTCATTTTTCTAAAATACGAAAAATGAGACCGATTGTCATCACGCATACCATCCAACTAGTTCATTGCGCTTTTTTCTACTCAGCTACTATTTGTATAGTGTTACACCTTGTAAACTGGGAAAAGTTGGACTGGCATCCTAATTCCTTAATAATGTAGTCATTTTTCTAAAACACGAAAAATGAGACTGATTGTCATCACGCATACCATCCAACTAGTTCGTTGCGCTTTTTTTCTACTCAGCTACTATTTGTATAGTGTTACACCTTGTAAACTGGGAAAAGTTGGACTGGCATCCTAATTCCTTAATAATGTAGTCATTTTTCTAAAAACACGAAAAATGAGACTGATTGTCATCACGCATACCATCCAACTAGTTCATTGCGCTTTTTTCACTACTAAAAGCTGGACTGGTAATTTCATGCGGATGCTTGATCCGTTTACGGAAAATGTAGTAGGTCCATGCTGTATAAGCCAATACGAACGGTAAGATCGTCAATGAAATATAGGACATGATCTTTAAGGTGTACGGGCTTGATGACGCATTTTCGATCAATAGATCATTGCCTGGGATCGAGCTGATCAATACCCGTGGGAACAATCCGCTAAACAATAATGCTACCAGAGCAATCAAGGTTAAGCCGCTAGTGATAAACGCCAGCATCTCCTTGTTCCTAAAGACAGAAACATTTGCGATCACCGTCAGTAAAACAATCACCGCTAATAAAATCAAAGTAACTGCAAAGTTGTTTTGGAAGAAGTCCGTTTTGAAATACATCAATACAGCAAATACGACTAAACCGACGTACAGTACGCCATAAAAGAACTGTGCGTAATTTTTCGCTCGGTAACGAATCGGTCCTTCCGTGCGCAATGAAATGTAGTTCAACCCATGCAGGTAGCATAATAAAGTCAATGCTATACCGCCGACGATTGAATACAAATTGATGTAATCTGTAAAGGTCGCCATCATATTATGATTGGCATCCAGCGGCATCCCTTGAATCATACTAATGAACAAAACACCGAAAAAGAAAGGCACAAGAAAGCTGCCGATGCTCAATGTCCAGTTCCATAGCTGTTTACGTTCCTTCGGCATGCTGGCACGAAACTCAAAGGAAACTCCGCGAATGATCAAACCAAATAAAATAATAAACAGGATCAAGTAATAGCCGCTAAACAACGAGGCATACCAATACGGAAACGAAGCGAACATCGCACCGCCTGCCGTCAACAGCCAAACCTCATTGCCATCCCAAACGGGTCCGATCGTTTGTACGATTTGGTCTTTTTCATGCTCGTCATGGGCTAAGGTTTGTACCGACATCCCTACACCGAAATCAAAGCCTTCTAAAAAGAAGAAGCCGGAAAATAGGACGCCGATCAATAAGAACCATAATAATTGTAAACTACTCATGAGAGAACGCCCCCTTGTCAAAAGGATCGATCGAATCAGAATCTTCATTGATTTGATCCAATTCAGGCCCTTTGTTTAATTCACGTTTGACTAAATAAATCATCGTTACCGCTAAACCTGAGAACAATAAGAAATAAACGATATTTGAAATCAACAATGATGTTACCGATACATTTGGCGACACACTGTCTTCGATCGTAAACAACCCATAGACAGTCCAAGGATAACGACCTAATTCAGTCACCAGCCATCCAGCGGTATTTGCCAAAAACGGCGCAAAGGTACAAAGACCCATCACCCAAAGCATCCAGCGTTTTTCGTAAAGAATCGGCTTCTTCTTACGCGTGAAGAACAAGCCAAGAATCGCCACCAATAGCATTAACATACCAAAGCCGGCCATAATCCGGAAGTTCCAGAACAAGACATTCACTGGCGGATAATAATTTCGATCCCCGTATTTTTTGACTAATTCCTTATTGACCGTATCCATCCCTTTGATGGAGCCTGAAGGCTTGTTATAGGAAAGAATACTTAACATGTAAGGGATTTGCACACCAAATACTTGCTTATGCTCCCGTTCATTGTCCCATGCGATCAAGGTCCAAGCTGCTGGATCCCCTGTATCTTCATAGGTTCCTTCCATCGCCGCAAATTTCATCGGCTGGCCTTCAATCAACGCTTTCATTTGCGCATCACCGGCGCCTAAAACCATGATCGAGCCAAATAAAGTAATCACAAGGCCGATCCGCATTGATTTCATGAAAAATTCCCGCATCT
Source organism: Candidatus Enterococcus murrayae (assembly GCF_017315985.1). Classification (GTDB taxonomy): domain Bacteria; phylum Bacillota; class Bacilli; order Lactobacillales; family Enterococcaceae; genus Enterococcus_A; species Enterococcus_A murrayae. The sequence goes on from NZ_JAFLVR010000020.1 coordinate 274,766, forward strand.
GAGGTTCCCTGCGTTTTAACAATTGGAATGCTGCAAGTCCTGCCGCAATCATTCCGCCCATCGTGATCGCTGCTGCGATTACGTGACCAAACTCATACCAGACTTTTGGATTTGCGATCACCGCACCAAAATTAGTCATTTCTGCTCGACCGTTACGAAGGGCGTAGCCGACTGGATGCTGCATAAAACTATTTGCTGCTAAAATCCAGAAAGCTGATAACATCGAAGCTATGGTAACTAACCAAATAAAAATGACGTGGGTGCGCGGTTTTACTCGATCCCATGTAAACATCCAGAGTCCTAAGAACGTTGACTCCATAAAGAAGGCCAATAAAGCCTCTATTGCTAACGGCGCGCCAAAAATATCACCAACGAACCGTGAATAATCTGACCAGTTCATCCCAAATTGAAATTCTTGAATGATCCCGGTCACGACGCCCACCGCAAAGCTCAATAGGAAAATATTTCCCCAAAATTTTGTCAATTGACGATATTTTTCATTTTTCGTTTTAACATATAAAGTTTCCATAATGGCAACAACCAAAACCATCCCAATTGAGAATGGTACGAAGAAAAAGTGAAAAACTGTTGTCATGGCAAATTGAAAACGGGCCAACGTCACTATATCCATTTTAATTCCTCCCCTACTATTGTGAATAACAAAACTAAAAAATAAAACCCTTTGTATAATACTATAATCCTTAAGAAATAAAATGCCAAATGTTCAGCTTAAGCGCTTTTTATTTCTGAATTTTGAAAAAAGAGGAAAATAACTATTTACGCCAAAAAATAGCCCCTTGATCACTAAGACCAAGCGGCTATTAGAATAAACTATTCCGCGCCAGAATAAACTTCGAGATGCTGCGGCAATACTTTAAAGCGCAGCGGCAGCTCCGGACCTTCATCACCATCGACACTCGGATGCAGCTCCGCATCCTCCTTCACCGTCAAACGCCCTTCCTTAAAAGGGGTATAGCCGATCGTTTCAGTCGATTGATCCACGCCTTTGATAATCTCAGGTACACTTTTTAGCCGATCTGTGATGCTTTGATCTTTTAAATAGAGCAAATACAATTGACCATCATTGTTCTCTGCCTCAGGAACGATATGGGTAAATCCGCCAATCGTACGTGTCAGTACGATGACGACTGCACTGCTTTCAATCTCTGTTTTCTCGCCATCGATTTCTAAAGTAAAATGATAATTTTCGTCGTTAAAGACTTCCTTTATACCATTCACGAAATACGCCAACTTGCCGAACTTCGTCTTCTCTTCAACATCCACATCGCTGATTGCTTCAGGAATACTGCCGACTGATACGATATTCATAAAATAATCGTCATTGATTTTGCCGATGTCCAAGCTTGTCTTACGTTCAATATCAAACGAAGCGATCGCTTCTGCTGGATCCATTGAGATATTCAAGGAACGCCCCAAATCATTTACCGTTCCTAGCGGGAAAAAGCCGAATTTCGGTCGATAGTCTTGCTCAGCCAACCCATTGATCGCTTCATTCACCGTGCCATCTCCGCCCATCGCAAAGACACTGTCAACTTTTTCTTCAGCAGCTTCTCGTGCAAATTTCGTCGCATCGCCGCCCTTTTCCGTTTCTCGTACTTCTACCTCGTCAAAAAAATTTTGCAATTTTTCTTGTGCTTGTTTTTCGTAGTCCTTCGCTTCTTCATTCCCAGAGCTGGGATTGACAATCAGTACTGCTTTTTTCATTGTTTCTTTTCTCCCCTTTTCGCTAACCTGGAATTCTACTTACTAAGTATTTTTTATTTCCTTTTCAGTATAACAGCCAACAGACATCTTACCTTGGGAGACGACTTATCCTGCATCAAAAATCAAGTCACGCAAAATAGCCCGGAGCCGAAAGAATCTTTTTTAATGGAAGATTCTCACAAATCAGGGTTTGTGCTATTTAAGGGAGTATTTTAGGTCTTCGTCTTAACCAACGTTGGATGTATCCATTATTTTTTAGCGATGATTGTAGTGCACTAGGTCCTTCTATTTTCACAATAAGGATGAATCGCGCAGTTTCTTCCTTATTGATAGCTTTGGCATGAACATTCTGCTACCACTTTTATTTAGCTTATTAAGTTCAGCCTCAGGTAGTTGGGAAATTAAAGCCTAGATCAGTTCCTCAGAATTTTCCGCAGATATCCTTATCCACGAATAGTTGACCTCCAATTGTTTCAGGGCAGACTCCACCTGTTCTGTCTTTTAGTAACTTTTTGACTAGACATTTCGTCAAGAACCCACTAGTCCCTGTAACGGTTCTTTGATAAATTGCGTATATAATTGCTCAAGCTTTTCAGCGATAAGGGTTTTGATCGAACGCAAACGCAGCGTTAATAGCCGCCACTCTTTTGCGTCAAAATATTCTTCAAAATAGATATAGTAGCGACGCAAAGCACGTGTCGATTTTGTTTTTAAAAATAGATGACGGACTAATTCCTTTAAGAAATAGGAAAAATCTGCATCACACAGCTCATCTCTCACCTGAAGCGCTATCATAATTTTGACAATCTTATTCTCATCGTGAGTTTCTTCGTAATACGCCATCAGACGTTTTTCAAGTGTTTTTCTTTTTAGGGTAAATATCTGGTTAGCTGTCAAATGTAATTCTGTCATGCTGCCGCCTCCTTTTTGTATTTGCTTGTGACCACGATTAAACGATACTCCAGGTAAAGATTCAAAGTCAATCAGTCATCGATTATTGGAGAAATATGTCGTAAATCTGTGACATTTTTCGACAATTTTTTAGAACTACGCAAAGGATTTGGCAAACTAGGCGCAAAAAAAGGAAGCTTGCGATTTCGCAAAAGCTTCCTTTCAGATTTAACATTCTTTAGTCGTTTAAATTGTAGCGTAATTTCATGTGTTCAGAACCAGAGATGACCATATCGCCAAATAGCTTGGTTTGACGTTTCAAGGATTCGTCTGCTAATTTTTCATTCGCAGCTTCCAGGTATTTTTGGACATCTGTTTGATCATTCACGGCTTTATCGGTTTCGTTTTGAATGCCGCGATAAACGGACATTGCTTCTAATTCGAAGGTATTACGGAAATCAACATAGAAATTGTAATCCGTATCACCCAGCAGTGCAGTTGCACAGCTCAACCAGTACATATTATTCAAATCAAAAGTACCTGTCGCATCCTTGTAGCATGCCGGTGTATCGTTAACGTTTGAGTAGAACGGTACCACTGTATTGAAGGTATTCGCACCATAGGCTAACCAATGAACGCCGGCGATTTCTGCTGGCACATTGTTGCGGATTTGCAAAATATGCACATTGTGGTTCCGATTGATTCCGATAGGACGGATCAATGTTTTTTCTGCTTCTGTACCATCCCCATAAGGATCGTATTTCGTATTTTCAAAGTGAGAACTTAAAACAAATTTGACATCTTCGATCGAGATTTTGCGGTTCGCACGACAGATGAATGGCAAATCCTGATCCATTGGGTCTTGTTCTACTTCGGGCGTGAAATATTTTTGACCATACCAAGCCCGAGGATTATTATAAACCGTATCTTTAATAGAAGAGCTTCCGAAAATGTGACGCAGGTTGTAGCCTTCAAAATCAGGATTCAAATGATTTTCTTCGATCAGCGCTTTTAGATCGTCGGAGCAAAGGGTATCTGCTGAATCAAAATCAAAGTCATCAATGTTCATGCGGTTTGGCGCAACAACATACGCATCGTCTGGAATCCGAACCGCCGCCCAATGATGCCCGCCGATTGTTTCCAACCACCAAACTTCGTCTTGATCAGAAAAGGCGATGCCGTTTGGCTCATAGGTCCCGTATTCTGTTAATAAAGAACCTAAGCGTTCAACCCCTTCTTTTGCACTGTGAATATAAGGTAATACCAAAGTAACGATATCTTCTTCACCGATGCCGCCTTCAACATACGGATCAAGCCCTTGAATCCGCGGATTTGTCGTGATCGTTTCTGTTGCGGACATTGCAACATTTTCACTGTTGATTCCGGCAGCTGGCCAAATACCGTTGGTTAAAATGGAGTTTGGCATAGAAGTGTAGCGCAATGGATTATCAGGCAAGTCGACTTTTACGCCGCTGATTACAGCTTGATACTGTCTTGGCTGATCTTCTGGTTGAACTACCACAAAACGTTGTGGGTCTAAAGCTTCATGCCCATCATCGTTCCTTGAAATAATAGTTGAGCCATCAATTGATGCTTTCTTTCCGACTAGTACAGTGGTACATGAACCTTTTACTCTTTTTGTCATACTTGAAACACTCTCCCTTTTCATGGTAACTCAAGTATAACGCTAAAAAAATGAAACACCAAATGAAATCCTAGCGAAAGATTTCCGCCACCAGTTCACCCGTTTTTTCCGTTCCTTGCTGCTCTAGTGAACGCACGATTTTTGAACCGATCACTACACCATCGCAGACCTGTTGGAAGCTTTTAACATGCTCACTAGTAGAGATACCGAAGCCCGCTAAAACCGGGATATCACTAACAGCCTTGACTTTCGCTAAGTGCTCCAGCAAATCCTTACGAAAGTTTTGATCCGTCCCAGTGATTCCGTTGACAGTAACCGCATAAATAAACCCTTCCGCCTCTGCCGTCAGCTGCTCGATCCGCTCAGCCGGACTCGTCAATGAAACTAATGTTAATAATGCTTTATCTCCTAAATCTGGCAGCACCAAATCGCGATGCTCATAAGGCAAATCAGGAATAATAAAGCCTTGGACATCCGTTTCCTGCAGGTCTTTGACTAATTCTTTGATGCCATAATGGAAGAAAGAATTGCTGTAGCCCATCAAGATCAATGGAACGTCTGAATGAATTTCCTGCAAAACCGCAATCAGCTTTTTCAGAGTAACCTGCTGAGCAAAAGCGCGTAAGCCAGCCGCTTGAATCGTTGGTCCATCTGCCACAGGATCAGAAAAGGGAACGCCCAGCTCAATAGCTGCAGCTCCTTGTTCTGCCAGCATCGCGATCTCTTCTTCTAATTTATCCAGACCTTGGGCGCCCGCCATGATATAGGGCACAAATAATTTTTCTGTTTCTGCTTTGTTTTTTAACGTTTGCGTCAATGGTTTCATTTTGCTGCCTCCATTCGTTCTTTGATTTGCTGGACATCCTTATCCCCGCGTCCTGAAAGATTCATCACGAGTATTTGGTCCTTTTTCATCGTTGGCGCTAGTTTTATGACTTGGGCTAAGGCATGAGAACTTTCCAGTGCCGGGATGATGCCTTCCATTCGTGAAAGATAATGGAAGGCAGCGACTGCCTCTTCATCAGTGATGGCCGCATATTCCGCCCGACCAATAGCGTGCAGAAAGGAATGCTCCGGCCCGATTCCCGGATAATCAAGCCCTGCCGAGATCGAGAAGGCCTCTTGCACCTGGCCATCATCGTCTTGCAGCAGATGCATCTTAGCACCATGTAAAATACCCACACTGCCTTTATTAATAGAAGCCGCATGCTCTTCTGTATCCAAGCCATGTCCGGAAGCTTCGACCCCCATCAAACGAACCTCTTCGTCTTCAATAAACGGATAAAACATGCCCATCGCATTGCTTCCGCCGCCAACACACGCCATTACCAAATCAGGCAGGCGACCTTCTGCTTCTAAGATTTGTCTGCGAGTCTCAATCCCGATCACGCTTTGGTAATCCCGAACGATCTCAGGAAACGGATGCGGACCTAGCACTGATCCCATCACATAATGGGTATCTTCTACAGTTGCGACCCAATAGCGTAATGCCTCGTTCACAGCATCCTTCAATGTTTTACTACCAGAAGTGACGCTTTCAACCTTCGCGCCTAAAAGCTCCATCCGAAAGACATTCAACGCCTGACGCTTCACGTCAATCTCACCCATAAAAATCGTACATTCCATACCGAAAAGTGCTGCAGCCGTCGCCGTTGCTACTCCATGCTGACCAGCTCCAGTTTCAGCAACAACCTTTCTTTTGCCCATTTTTTTCGCCAGCAGTACTTGTCCTAACGCATTGTTGATCTTATGTGCCCCCGTGTGGTTTAAATCTTCCCGCTTCAAGTAAACCTTGGCCCCACCTAAATCATTGGTCAAACGTTCCGCAAAATAAAGCGGATTTTCACGCCCAACATATTGTTTTAAATAATAAGTTAGCTCCTTCTGAAATTCCAAGTCTTGCTTCGATTCCTCATAGGTCGCTTCTAATTCCTGAATAGCGTACATTAAAGTCTCTGGTACAAACTTCCCGCCATATTCCCCATAAAAGCCTGCTTTATTAGGTACTTGATACATGAAACCACTCCTCGTTCATAGTATTGTATTCATTTTTTATAAAAAATGAGTTTGTTCTTCTCCCCGTATATCATTCCACTAAACGTTTTGAACGCTATCTGTCTTTACTTAATTTTGTCTTTTATTGCCAAATCATACTGGGAAAAGTGGAACTGACATCCTCGTTCAATCTTTTGTATTCATTTTTTATAAAAAAATGAGTTTGTTCTTCTCTCCGTATATCATTCCACTAAACGCTTTGAGCGCTATCTGTCTTTACTTATTTTTGTCTTTTATTGCCAAATCACACTGGTAAAAGTGGAACTGACATCCTCGTTCAATCTTTTGTATTCATTTTTTATAAAAAATGAGTTTGTTCTTCTCTCCGTCTATCATTCCACTAAACGTTTTGAACGCTATCTGTCTTTACTTAATTTTGTCTTTTATTGCCAAATCATACTGGGAAAAGTGGAACTGACATCCTCGTTCAATCTTTTGTATTCATTTTTTATAAAAAAATGAGTTTGTTCTTCTCTCCGTATATCATTCCAGTAAACGGTCTTTCAATAAAATGGGTATTGCACTCGCCATTTTTACTATATGAATTCTTGTCGATCCACAGCTTTGACTGCCTGACAAAAGGCCTTAATCTTTGCGTGGTCTTTTTCACCATTGGTCTCTACCCCGCTAGATACATCTACTGCTCGCGGCTGGAAAAAACGGATCGCCTCGCCAACATTTTCTGGTTTCAATCCTCCTGCTAACCAGAGCTTTTCTTTCGGCAAACGCCGCTGATCTACTAAGTGCCAATTGAACGTTTGTCCATTGCCGCCCATCAGTTTAGCCGGCGGAGCGTCTAACAAAAGATGCGGATAATTAAAAAAATAAGAAGTCTCTTGATCCTCGATATTGAAGGCTCGGATAATGGGCCGTGACAGCTCTGTCAAATTGGACCTTCCATGAATTTGGATCATGTCTAAGCCGGCAATTGCAACGATTTCCTCAACTTCTGCTTCCTCTGGTGAAACGAAAACACCGACCTTTTTAATCTCCTCCGGCACCTCCTGGGTGAGCTCTCGAACTTCTTCCGGCGCAACTTGTCGCGGACTTTCTGCGAAAACGAAGCCTAAATAATCGGCACCGGCCGCCACTGCCGCGTCAACCGCGGCGCGATTCTTCAAGCCGCAGATCTTGATTTGTGTCATTTTCTTCTCACCTGCAATTCCCTGACCTTCTCGACTGGATTCGCTGCTCGCATCAAGGTCTCTCCAACTAAAACGCCATGATAATTGTGTTTTACTTTTTCAACATCCTCCCCTGTTTTAAAACCCGATTCACTGATGTAGATAACGTCTCCTTCAGGTTGAGCCAGTTCAATACTCGTTTGGAGCGAAACCTTGAATGTTTTTAGGTTGCGATTATTGATGCCGATGATGTTTGCTCCAATTGCCTGCGCTTGTGCCAACTCATCAGCATTGTGTACTTCCATCAGAACCTCTAGATCCCGGGCTTGTGCTTGCTGATAAAGTTCAGCTAACCGCGAAGCTGACAATGCCGCCACAATCAGCAGCACCATGCTCGCGCCAGCTTTTTTTGCTCGATCCAATTGCCGCTCATCAATGATAAAATCTTTGCATAGAATCGGTACGTCTACCACCTGAGCGATAGCGGCCAGATCGTTAATCTTGCCTTTAAAGAAAACGGGGTCGGTCAATACAGAGATAGCGCTGACCCCGGCTTTTTCATAGTCCTTTGCTTGCTGTAAAATATCTACGTCACCATTGATGGTGCCTTTTGAGGGGGATGCGCGTTTGATTTCACCGATTACATGCATTTTCTCAGGATGTTCTTTCACTGTTTGATAAAAAGAAGGCCGCAATTTTTCTGATACTTCTTGAACCGCAGTTAGATTTTTAACTTCCCGTTCCTTTTCGATTAAGATCGTTGACAAAAAGTCCACTTAAACCACCTCCTGTTGTTTTGCAATTAATTGCTGCAAACGATCATAAGCTGCACCAGAAAGAATCGATTGCTCCGCTTCTGTGATTCCCTCAGTCAGCGTTTTGACGCGACCACTTGCTAAAAAGCCCAGGCCAGCGTTTAGCAGTACCGTTTCATAATACGCAGAAGGCACACCCTGTAAGACAGAAAGCAAGATATCTTTATTTTTTTCAACCGAACCGCCGATGATTCCGTTTAATGGAACACGCTTGAAGCCGACTTCTTCCGGAGCAAAAGTAAATTCCTCGACAGTCCCTTCTTGATAAAGTGCGCAATGGGTTGTTCCAGCTAAATTGGCTTCATCCATTCCGCCATGCCCATGAACCACAATTGCCCGCTCACGTCCCAACTGCCCTAAGGTTTTAGCTGTTTCAACTAACGAGTCCCCCGCATAAGTTCCCATCAGCTGATGTTCTAATGGGTAAGGATTGATGATTGGTCCTAGTAGATTGAAAATCGTCGGTGTCGCTAATTCCTTGCGAATGTGCATCACCGCACCCATCGCAGGATGCAGCGTTGGTGCGAACAAAAAGGCGATCCCTGCTTCTTTCAGCAGATAGTCGATCTTAGCAGGACTGACTGTCAGTGAAATCCCTAATGCCTCTAACACATCGGCACTGCCGGATTTGCTGGAAATACTTCGATTGCCGTGCTTAGCCATAGGTATGCCGCCGCCGGCTAAAACAAATGCTGCGGTAGTACTGATATTGAAGCTATGGGAGTGATCACCCCCTGTACCGCAATTGTCCATCACTCCTGCTGGTGCCGCCAGCATCGGTGTTCCTTTGCCCTGCATCACTTGTGCTAATCCTGTCAGTTCCGTTGCAGCCACTCCTTTGACCTTCAACCCGACCAATAATCCGCTGATTTGACTGTCTGTTAATTGTTGTTCAAAAATCGCTTTTCCCAGCTGTTGCATCTCGTTAATCGTTAGATCGCTCCCGCGATACACTTTTTCAAATAATTCTTGCATTTAAATCCCTGCTTTCTGTAAAAATTGATTAATGTAGCTCGCGCCATCTTCTGTCCCGATAGACTCTGGATGGAATTGCAGCCCAAAGACGGGGTATCGTTTATGGCGAACGGCCATGATACAGCCCTCTGATTCATCGGTTACTTCTAGATCCTGCGGAAGCTCATCAGGGTCAATCATCAGCGAATGGTAGCGCATGACCTGTCGTTCTGCCTGTCCTTGCAATCGGGATTGCTTCCCGTGCATGATCGTCGGCGCTTTGATGATTTTGCCGCCGAAGACTTCACCGATCGCCTGATGTCCTAGACAGATTCCTAAGATTGGCTTTTTTCGGTAGAAGCGGCGAATAAGCATTTCCATGTTTCCCGCTTCAGCAGGCCGCCCCGGTCCGGGCGAAAGAACGATGGCTGAGGCTTCTGCCGCTGCGGAAAACAATTGCGGATCATCATTGCGTAAAATGGTGACTGCTTCAGGCAAAAGCTGAACCAAATTATAGGTAAATGAATCATAATTATCGACTAATAAAATCATTGTCCCACCTCCATTAATGCTTTGGCTTTTTGTAGGGTCTCAACATATTCGCTGTTTGGATCAGAGTCATAAACGATCCCGGCTCCAGCCTGTACGTGGGCCTTTTGCTCTTTAACTACCATCGTGCGGATAGCAATAGCAAAATCTGCTTGATCGTTTTGACCCAAGAATCCGACAGCTCCTGCATATACAGAACGTTTCACCTTCTCCCATTGATAGATACGGGTCATTGCACGGATTTTCGGTGCTCCGCTGACGGTTCCTGCTGGCAGTGTGGCCTTCAAGGCATCTATCGCAGTATGTTCCGGCTTTAATTTGCCAGTAACGACTGATACAAGGTGCATGACAAAGCGGTAACGCTCGATCGTTAGATAGGTCGGTACTGTTACCGAGCCGTGAACCGCGACCTTACCTAAGTCATTTCTTCCGAGATCCACCAGCATGCGATGTTCAGCAACTTCTTTCGGATCCTTTTGCAGCTCTTCAGCCAAATCCTCGTCTTGTTTTTCAGTTTCCCCACGTTTTCTCGTTCCAGCGATCGGATTCGTTGTAACAAGCTCTCCCTCAACTGTCACCAAACTTTCTGGTGAGCTGCCGATTACTTGAACGTCCGAAAAATCCAAATAGTAAAGATAGGCTGAAGGATTGCTGTCTCTTAACTGCCGATAATAGCTGAAGGAATCCATTGAAAATTCTGCCGAAAGCCGTTGAGAAGGAACCACCTGGAACAAATCTCCTTCGATGATTTTTTCTTTCGCTAGTTTGACGATGCCTTCAAACTCTGCCTGAGAAAAATTGCTGGTAAAATGCAGTGGTTTGATTTCCAGATCTGGTATTGCACATTCCTGCTGCAGCTTTTGCTCCAACTCATCCATTTGGCGTTCTAATTTTTCCTTAGAATCGCCGCTGTAGCTGTTTCCTACAACTAAAAAACTGATTTGGCGCTGCTTGTCATAAACCACGTAAGATTCATAAAGATAAAATTGCAGATCTGGAAGCTTTAGCTCATCCTTGGGAATATCGCCAATATTTTCATAGCAGGCTGCGACATCATACCCGACATACCCAAGTGCTCCTCCTTGAAAAGGCAGGTTTGATGCATCAGATTCCTCCTTGAGCGTATATTTTTCTAATTCCTTTAAGGGGTCCTCGCAGGGATAGCTTTCAGCCCCATTATGAAAATTTCCATTCTGATACGTTAGCTTTCTGACTGGATCAAAAGCGATGATCGCATAATCCTGTGTTTCAGCTTTCCGTTCGAACAAACAAGTCCCACGAGCCTTCAAGCAATAATAAATAGAGATTGGATTCAGTCTTTTATCCGTTAATTCTTTAATGATTTCCATGTCAAAACTCCTTAATAAATAAATTTTCTGCTGCTGACTAGCTAAACATGTATGCTATCCCCCGTAAGAGCCGCGAATACAAAAAAGCCCCCAAACCAAAGAAACTCTGGTTTGAGGGCGCAAGCAGCACGGTACCACCTCTTTTTTACTGCTCGAAAACAGCAACTCTAATCGTCCAACAACGATCGCACTCTGTAACGGGAGCTCCCGTCGTTCCCTACTGCTGTTCAGGAACGCTCCAACAAGTCCATTCACTAGGGAAAAAATGTTTCTTCTCATCAACCGAAACTTTCTGTGATTTTTTCTTTCCTAGCTACTTCTCTTGCTTATGATTTGTTTTTGATTTCTTTTTTTGCAATTTGGCGACTGATCGCCCATTGTCATGCAATAAAAAATATTTCTCGGCACCCAGAACCATTAATTACAGAAAACGGAACAAACAAAAAAGCCCCCAAGTCGAAAAAAACTCGACTTGAGGGCGGTTATTCCACGGTGCCACCTCAGTGTATGCCAAACAAGGCATTTCTCATTCAGTCGTCCAACAACGACCTTGCTCTGTATCGGGAGCTCCCGGAAGTTCCTACTAATCATTTCAAAACTTCGTCCAAAAGGCCATTCACATAATAATCCTTACTGATTCACAGCACCATCAGTTCTCTGAAAAGGCTCATTTATGTTACTTCTCTTTTGTTAGACATTTTTTTTTGAATACTACGCGTTTTTTTTCTGCTTGTCAACGCTTTTTGCTAAAAAAATTATTTCTCGTCGATTCTCTGACTGTTCTAAACTCACTGAACTTGCTAAAATGAAAACATTGGAGGCGAAAGCGATGAAAAAAATTTTTTCTGCACTCGTTACTTGGTTACGGCATTTTTTATCAGGAACCTTTTATAATCGTAAGAATGTTTGGCGTGCCTTTCCTGAGTTTTTTGAGGCTGCGGCTGAACGAACCTATCGCATTCCCGACTTAGAAAGTGCCGATACCCTCAGCTTCAAACAGGAAAAATCCGTGTGCCCATCGATGACTCCTCAAGGTATGACCCTGACGGAAAACTATGTGCTGATCTCCGCTTATTGTCATGATCATCGCCACAACTCTGTCATACATGTTTTGGATAGACTCACAGGTCTCAAGCTTAAAACGATCATCTTACCGGATCTTCCTCACGCTGGCGGTTTGGCCTATGATCCGATACATCAAAAAATTTGGATCAGCAATACTGCCGGAAAGAACGCCGCGGTGACAGCCATAGCTCTCGAGCAGATTGAGGAATACACTGAAAATTCTAGGCCGATCAATTATCAGCAAAAAAATGTCTTAAAGGAGCTGCCGCGAGCCTCTGCGATCACTTATGATCACGGCTTTCTAGTAGTGGCGCTTTTTGCTTTAAATAGTTTTGGACAGGTCGTCTGTTATCCAATTGATGGTAAGGGTAACTTAGCAAATCCGACCAGCAGGAGTTTGATTGAATCCCCCTTTGGCTCGTTAACGATTCCACCAAAGGTCCAAGGGGTCACTTTTTACAAGAATTTCTTGCTGTTCTCTCAATCCTGGGGCAAACAGCCAGGGCAAATTTTTATCTTTGACATCCGGCAGACAACAAATTTCGCCGATCTTGATCAAGCCGTAAAAATTATCGCGACTCCTCCTTACTTGGAACAGATTTATGTTGAAGGCGATCAGTTATATACACTCTTTGAAAGTGGTGCTGCAGCCTATCGCAAGAAAACCTCATTTGTTATGAAGGATATTTTACAATTAGATTTACTAGAGCTGTTAAAATAAACCTGCGCTCCGAAACAATCATTTTGTTTCAGAGCGCAGGTTTATTTCACCGTTCCTATAAAAAGGGTTCCGTCCGGTGCTGCTGGAGCGCCTTTACTGATCACAAATTCAAAAGCCTTCCCGCTTTTTTCGGTCGCGACAGCCAGATGGCAAAGGGCAATCCCAACGTCCAGATCTGTCATTTTATACATCATTCCAGGCAATCCATTGATTTTTTTCTGGCGATAAACAAAAATCGGACCATCTTTGGCAATGAAAAACCAGGGCTGTCCGTTCAAACCTGATGGTGCCAAACGTGCCGCATCAATTCTGGAATCTTTTCCTTCAGAAATCTCTGCTAACGATTTCCGATCAAAATCCTTTAAAGCCCGCTGCTCAGGCTTCTCTGGTTCACCAAATGCCATACCGATAATAAAATCAGCATCTGCTTCCTTCGGCTTCATCATGCCGATCCAACGTGAAGCATAGCCTTGAGAAAATAAATAGAGATCGACATGCTGAAATAAAAAGCCCGCACAAGTATTTCTCAACGGCTGCTCCTTTCCATAAATCAAGAAGTAATGCGGCGCTTTAGGAACCCCCACTCCCTTGACCATTTCCGGACCTACGATTTTATAGCTGATCTTCGCATCTGGCAAAAGCGGCTTAACGGTTTCAATAAAAGCTTTCATTTCCTTGATTTTTTCCTCAGGCAGCGGTGTTGAAGTGAAATTACGAGTCGATTTCCGAGTAAAAATACTTGAATACAGATCCATATACAACCTCCTTATAATGAGTCGTTCATTTATTCAACTATATGATTCTTTCTACCATTTCGCAAGACCACTAACTGTCCTGTCCAAAAAAGGCTTCGCGAACTCGTTCAGCTTTTGCTTATTGCCGATAAAGCTCGTTCGTGAAGCCAGACATGAATAGACCTGCTGCAAAGCGATTTCTTCATAATAACGGTAAAAAAACGCTAGGGATCACTCCCTAACGTTTGCTAGTCTACATATTTTGAATCAGTATTATTCAGCCATGCATAGCCAAGCCCCATGACCAAGCCGCCGCCAACGAAATTCCCAATTAAAGTGAAGAATAAATTGTGAGCGACATTTCCTGCGGTCATCTCAGCGATCGTTCCGTGAGAAGCAAAATACGCGAGTGAAAATGCTGGGAAGTTGGCAATTACGTGCTCAAAACCTAAGAAGGCGAAAATGAAAATAATAAAGATGATCGACATCACCTTCGCTGCGTCATCCTTCATGCGCATGCTGACTAAAACTGCCGTATTTACTACAATATTAGCAAACATGCCTTCAACTAGGATTTGTCCGGTTGATTTTGTCAATTTAGACGCAATCCCTGTAAACATATAGTTATCGGCTTCCAAATGACCAAATGGTGCCGTTAATGATAACAGGTAGCCGCACAGGACTCCGCCAATTAAATTGAATAAAATACAGGTGAATAATAATTTTAAAGCAAAGGATACCGACATTTTTTTCTTGTACACACCAATCGTGGTGTAAAGCATATTGGATGTTCCCAATTCTGCATTCATAAATAGGATCATTACCAGTGACCAGCTAAACATGAACGCATACGCCATTTTTTCCAAACCTGGAATCGCTTCTTGCATGCGAATGGCAATATAAAAAGCAATAGCCGTTCCTAAGGCCAAAAACAAACAGGCAAACATTGAACGTACTGCATAACGAGGCAAACTCGAATTAAACAAATCAATTTTTTTACTGATTGAATACTCCAGCTGAGACATCAAAGTTGAGTGAGTGTTCACATGCTTTTCGCTTTCAGTCGCAGGTGTTTCTTCAATTTCCATAAATAAATCCGATTTCATAGGTTTCCTTCCTTCTTGGCCGCAGCCATAATGTAAGGGTATCATACAAGATTTTCATAATATTTTCAATGAAAAATTGGTAAAATATGAAATATTGAGAAAAATTGCACAAGTTATTTAATTTTCTGAGTAAAAATCGTATGATGGAAGAAACGATTGGGAGGGATTTTTATGTCCAAGCAAATTTTGAAAGCAGAAGTAGCCTCTTTAGGCGGTTTGCAGCTGAAATGCTCTGCGCGCGGGTTTGAATTTTTGATCGATGAACCAGAAAATGTAGGGGGAAGCAACGAAGCGATGAACCCGCTAGAAGCCCTGCTTTGCTCATTAGGAGCCTGCAAAATGATGGTCGTCCGTTTTTTCTATCAAGCAAAACACATCAATCTGAAATCTATGCGTGTAGAAATATTGGGTGAGATCGATTCAGATCGGCTGAAGGGCAAGCCCGATGTAAAAGTCGGCTTCTCGAAAATCATCACGAACTACTACATCGAAGCAGACAATAGCGAGGAAGAGATCGCGGAGCTGGTCGCCTTCGTTGAAAGAACTTGCCCAGTCAAAGATACCATCGTCAATGCTCCGGAGATGGAGCTTCATATTAATCCATAAAAATAACCCTGCTAAAAGAGCGCCTTGTCTTTTAGCAGGGTTTCATTTTTTAACAATCCAGTTTCATTTCGTATTGATCACAAAAATGATCAAAGCCTAGTTCCTCCAACGTAAGAATCCACTCTTGATCAGTAAAATTAATATTGTGTAAGCGAACATCTTGAAAACGCCCACTTAGATTGACCATCAACTGGCCCAATTCCGATACATGCCCTTCACGCCTGCCCCACTGCTTCACGTGACCATTCTCTTTTTGATAAATAATAAATGCGGCGCATTGCTTCGGCATCCCTGTGAACATAATCCTATAATCCTCTGGGAAGGCTTGTAGAATTTCTGTTCGATTTTCAAAAGAAGGGGCATCGTGCATCAATGGCGACAATGTTTCTAAAGGAAAATCATTGATCGCCAATTCTTGGAAATCCTCGGTTCCTGTCGCTGTTTCTTTTGCATTTCCACGGAAACAAGCATACTCTTTCATAATCTTTAGTCCCATTTTTTGATAGGTGGCGACTGCAGGTGCATTCGTTTGAATCACCTCTAGCCCGTAGTAGGCAAAATCGTGTTGCTTTAATAACACCATACAAAAATCCATCATCTTGGAATAAAGTCCTTTTCGGCGATGTGCTGGAACCACTCCCGTCGCTGCATCAAACGCGACCTGCTCATTATTATACTGCCCGACTGCGTTTAGCAAAACTGCTACTAATTCATCCCCGACAAAGACCCCGCAGGATAAATCATAGCGCACATTCTCACTATGGAAACGGTGATACAACGCATCATCGCTCAACTCCATTTTCACATAATAATCAGAAAACGCTGCCCGCATACATTCAGCAATCTTATGGAACGCTACACCTGTTAAGTCTTTGATTTCGTACATTTTATTGCCCCTTTCTTTCGCTAATACAGAAATGCCAACCGACCATTACACGCATTTTACTTCCCCGCCATCTCTTACTATTAAAATAGCACAGAACGATTTAACTAAAAAGCAGATGAGCGTACTCTTACTAAGAAAATACAAACCAACTTCTCCGCCAAGCCAGCACTCAGAACAAATGAAAAGCCAAATCCCTATTTACTATCCTAATCGATCGTAAACTAAGCGTTTGGCTTTCATTTCGTTAAGTTTTTTTCAAAAAGACGTTAAATCACCTCTTTGCAGAAGACGGATTAAACAGCTTCCTTCTCTGTCATTTTGGCGGTACTGCTGCCTTTTTTCGAAGCAAAGGAAAGGATAATCCCTAATGCGATCGAACTGAAGGCTGCCACGACCACGCGAATATTCTCAGGTAAGAGAAAAACGATCGTGTGGACGGGAATCCAAAAACAAATGCCTACCTTCAACCAGTTGAAGGTAACAAAGGTGGCCCAGTCAATTTTGCCAATCAATCCCTTTAAAGTCACCGGTTCCTTTGCTGCGGAGGTTTCGATCCACAGCTCCATGATTCGATGAAACGTATTCATCGCTGGTGCAAAGGTCAGGTTCATAATGCTGCTTCCACAAAAGGCTTGGGCAAATGATACCCCAGCAAACGGCAGCAGCTTTCCTGCCTGTGCTAAGCCGGCGCCGCCCATAAAGACTGGAAAAACAAGTGTCACCATGCAGCCGATAATGCCCCAAACGACTGCTCGGAGAAGGACTTGAGATGAGAACTGATACTCACCAGCTACGATACGTTTACCGAATAAATCACCCATCGTGGCTAAAATCCCAAATTGGATGAAGCCGCCGATATAGGGATGGGCACCGCTTGCCGCTAGTATTGGATCTCTGGTAGCTGGGATCACAAATAGGACCAATAATCCTGCCAGCAGAAGACCCCAAACAATGTCCCCTTTTTTCATCTTATCCCCCTCCTATCATTTGGGTGGCTGATACTCTTTATCCATGACCACAACAGCCTTAATGACCTCGCCGCTGATGGAATCTGCTTCTGCCTGATTGATATTTTCAAAATCATAGTATTTGATAAATTGATCAAATGGGAACTCCCCGCGTTTGTAAAACTCAATTAAGTTTGGCAAATGGTATTTTGCGATGGTATCTCCAATCAGTACCCCCCGCACTTTTTTATTGCCAAAAACTAAATCGAAGAAGGTATTTACTTCGAAGTTTTTCTGAGTTACTGCCAACGGTACAAAAGTCCCAGAATTACTAACAGAATGAAGGGCTTTCGTCATTACAGGTCCGACTCCCGTTGAATCAATGACATAATCTAGCCCTCGACCATCCGTCAAGTCCTTGATAAATTTCTCTGGATCGTCTTCCTTGCTGTTAAAGATATGACTTGCGCCTAATTCCTTTGCTTTAGCTAACCGCTGGTCATTGATGTCGATCGCAACAATTGGATAGCAGCCGGCGATTTTTGCCGCCATGACTGCAGAGAAGCCTACTGCGCCAGTTCCGAAAACAGCGATTCCTTCACCAACTTTTGGCTGAAGGACGCTCAAAACCGCTCCGCTTCCTGTTCCAAGTCCACAACCTAATGGTCCAAGCAAACGCAAGTCCACGTCCTTATCGACTTTTACGACATTTGATTCTTCTGTCAAGCTGTAGGTCGAGAAGGAAGATTGGTTAAAGAAGTTATTGACCTCCGTGCCATCCTCCGTATGCAGAATAAATTCTCCCCGCGGGTTTTTCCCTAAATTATTGACAGTAAACCATTTTTCACAAGACGATGGATGACCTTCCGCGCAATGTTTACATTCTCCGCAATAAGCATAGGATAAAATCACATGATCGCCAGGTTCCACTGATGTGACTGCATTTCCGATTCTTTCAACGATTCCCGCACCTTCATGACCTAAAACGTTGGGAAAATTAATACTGTTGCCATTTCTTTCACCATAATCGGAACGGCATAACCCGGATGCCACAACTTTTACCAAGACATCCTTTGAGCCGACCTCCGCTAATTCTAATTCGGTGATTTCATATGGCGCTCCTTTTTCCTTTACTAATGCCGCTTTGACTTTCATTCGTGTTACTCCTTTCTTAATTTGAGGTATTTTTACCGATATTGAAACGCTTTCATTTCTTCTTCTCCCAGCACTACCCGTTCTGCCCCTTTCGACAGAGCGATCATCTCGTGTTCGCCAGGCACAGCAACGATTGGCGCGATAAAGCTAACCCGCTTCTTCAATTCCGATACGACCATTTGCGAGTACGCTACACCGCCAGTCAGTACGATGCAGTCTACAGCTCCATTTGCTACTGTAGCAAGACTTCCGATTCCTTTAGCAATTTGGTAAATGTAGCCGTCGTAGACTGTTTTTAATTCCTTATCACCTGCGACTATGCGTTCTTCGATTTTTTTGGCGTTACTTGTACCTGCATAAGATTTTAATCCGCCTTCTCGCTTATAAATCCGCAGCATTTCTTTCAATGAATGCTCATAGCACATCGGCATCAAATATTTCAACGGCAGGCCGCCAGTTCGTTCAGTCGAAAACGGCCCTTCATCATCAGAGATCAAGTCACTCATCTTGCCATTATGATGGATACTGATCGTATTTCCGCCGCCCAGGTGAGCTACGATGAATGTTGCGTTTTGATACTCCAGTCCTTCTTCCCGAGCAACCTTCATTGCCACTGCCCGCATATTTAAGGCATGGCCGACACTTTTGCGTTCAATCCCTTTTAGACCTGAGATACGGGCTACGTCTTCAAACTCGTCCACCGACACCGGATCATAAATCAAGGCGATCGTTTTCTCACTGCCCTGCTCCTTGATCTCATTGGCCAAAATGGCTCCTAAATTCGAAGGATGCTCGATTTGTGTGATGTTTTTCAAATAATCGATCATTTCGTCGTTGACCTCATAGGCTCCAGACGAAACGGGGGGCAGGCTGCCGCCGCGCCCAGCCACAGCGTCCAACTCCTTAGGATCAATCCCTTCTTCTTTCATAAATGCTAATAAGATGTCCCGCCGAAATTCCATTTGATCCACGACATTTTGAAACTTCCGTAATTCTTCTGTTGAGTGAGAGATTCCCTGTTCCTTGATGATCTCTCCATCTACATAATAGGAAACCTTGGTCGATGTCGACCCCGGGTTAATTGCTAAAATTTTCATCTGCTATCCCCTCTTGCTGCAATACATGGCGACTACTATCGAATAGGCCTTTTCCTCTTCCGTCGACCCGCGAGAAACCATAACGATCGGCACACTTGCCCCCATGATCAAGCCCGCCATCTTAGCACCGGCCAAAATCGTCAAGCTTTTGCCTAACACATTCATTGTGGTAATATCTGGCCCTACAACGATATCAGCATCACCAGCCACCGGACTATCGTAGTGCTTGATTTCAGCTACCTCCTTGCTTAGCGAAAGATCTAAAGAAATCGGTCCATCGATCCAACAGCTGTCTGGGGCTTCCGCCTGCAGCTCATTCATAATTTCTTCTGCTTCTATCGTCGATGCAATCTTAGGATTGACCTTTTCTGCGGCGGCTAATAAGCCGACCTTTGGCTTTTTGATCCCAATTTTATTCATCACTTCGATTCCATGCTGAATCAAAATTTTCTTATCCGCTTTGCTTGGTGCGGTGACCATTCCCCCGTCAGTCGTCAACAATAGCTTGTGATAGCTTGGAATCTCATTTAATGCCACATGGCTTAATAAAGCGCTCGTTGCGATGCCCTTCTCACGATCTACCACTGCTTTTAAGAAAGTACGTGTTTGGATATGTCCCTTCATCAAGAAATCAATCTCTTTTTTATGAACCATTTCTACACCAATTGCCGCACACGTTTCTTCGGTATCTGCGGAAACAATTCGCGCAGACAGCCCCAGCTGTGCTAAAATCCCGCTTATTTTTTCCTCGTCGCCAATTAAAATCGGTTCTAAATAATCTCTGACTTTTTCGTTAAAAACGGATTGAATCGTCACTTCATCGTTCGCACAAACGACACCAATACGAATTTTTTTGTCACTTGAAAAATTAGCCAGCAGCTCATCAAATTTTTGCATAGCCATCACCTAATCCCATGGATTGCCGTCATGTTTTGGTGGAATCGGCTGTGCAATGCGCGAAATGTTGATCAAATGAGTGTAGGTCAGGTTTTCCGAAATAATATTATTTCCCCAAGAACCGCAGCCCAGCGAAACCGTTGGATTCAGTCCATTGGCTGGAGAGCCGCCGGCATCAATTGTTGGTTGATTCACGACTAAACGACTGACTGGTAATACCTCACCTGCATATACTTGATGCTCTTTTGTATGACTGAACAGCCCTGCCGAATGACCCGCGCCTTCTAATAAGAGGTTTTCCCGTGCAAAGGCCACCGCCTCCTCAAACTTGTCATAGCTTTTCAGCGCCAAAACAGGGGCCATTTTCTCCTTACAGAACAACTCTTCCTTACCAACTGCTTCGACTTTTACCGCAATAATTTGGCTGTCAGCTGGCAGCTCAACACCTGCCGCATCAGCGATCACTTTCGGATCCTGACCGATCATTTCTGGATTGGCTTTTCCATCAATAAACAGCGTTTCTCGCAATTTAGCTAATTCTGATTCCTCTGTAATAACCGCCGCTTGTTTGGCACGTAAAGCTTCAAAAACCTCCGTTTCTTTCTCTACTGGATAAAAGAGACTTTGCTGACAAGCACAAACGATCCCATTATCAAAGGAACGGCCAATGACTGATAACTCAGCTGCTGCTTCTACGTCAAAATCTCGGTCTAAAATGGCTTGAACATTGCCTGGTCCTACGCCATAAGCCGGATGTCCGCTAGAATAAGCCGATTTCACCAAGCCCGGACCACCGGTCGCTACGATCAAGTCGACAGATTTCATTAATTCTTGTGACAATTCAATACTTGGCTCTTCAATCACCTGGAGCAGATCTCGTGGTGCCCCAACACTGACAAGTGCTTCACGCATCAATTCAATCGTTTCTTTCGTCGTCTTCTTTGAACGAGGGTGAGGAGAAACGATCATGGCGTTTTTACCTTTCAATGCCATTAACCCATTGCCCAACGGTGTGATCGTCGGATTAGTCGTTGGTGTTACAGACCCGATGACCCCTCGTGGATGAGCAATCTCAATCAGACCTTCCTCAGGAATTTCCTTAATTACCCCAACGGACGGCTTGTCCTTCAAACTAGCAAAAATATTCGTGGCCATCCCCTGATTTTTACCGATTTTATGATCCAAACGTCCCAAACGAGTTTCTTCAATCGCCAACTTTGCTAATGGCTCAGCTTGCTCAAAAACTGCTTTTGAAATCGTATAAAGCATCTTATCTACTTGTGCCTGATCGTAACCGCTAATCTCCTCCATCGCAACACGTGCCTGTTGTACCATTTCTTCAATCGTCATTTTCTCAAGCTCCTTTCATTTTTACATACATCGGTGTATGTATATTGCAACTTCAATATACCCAACTTATGAAAGCGCTGTCAATTTCGTGAAAAAAGGAACTTGCTCGCAAAAGGTTGCTGCGAACAAGTTCCTCTTTTTTTTAAAGATTTGTAAAAATAATCGAAATACTTCGTCTGATGCCCTCCGGCGTGTAATTTTTTGTAACCTCATCCGGTGTTCCCGAACCGTACATTCCCTCAAAATAATTGTAAAGCATACTTGAAATCGCAGAAGCGTCATTCTCATTTAATCCTTCTTTTCTCAAGCCTTCTAAGAAAAATTCATATAATCGTCCGCGTGTTTCACGAAAAGTTTCCAGCAGCTCAGCGAATTCCGGATAGACCTCTAACGTTTTTAATGACTGCTGCATAAACTTAAAGCCTTCTAGGTTTTGAGACGGAACCACCAGTATTTGCACGACCTTCTCTTCAAAGCTCAGGCTTTCATCAAGCATGATTGCTCGTTTTTCCGCCTTGATTTTATCGATTGTCATACGCACAACCTCACCGAATATCTCCGACTTATTTTTAAAATGCCAGTACGCCGCTCCACGGCTAACATTCGCATCCTTTGATATTTTGTCTAAAGAAGTATTTTCGAAACCCACTTCATAAAAATTTTGAAATGCCGTTTCTAACAGCCGCTGCTTTGTTATCAAGCTGTCCTGTTTTCGTTTCATTGTCATCTCTCCCGTTTTAAAAAAACAAAAATCCGCTCTTTTCTGCCTCATTTTGACTCTTTTTCATTTCTAGTAAAATTTCACGAAATCTAAGAGATTGTGAAATTTTTCTTTTCTATCTCTGCTGATATTCGTGCCCTCAGCAAAATGAATACGATTCCATTTTCACACAAATTGCTCCTTTTTAAAAGAGAAAAAAGCTGCCAAGTTTTCACTCGACAGCTTTCGCTGATTGAACTATTACTTCATCGGCGGAATAATCGCCAATAAGCCGTTGCTCAAAGTGACATAAATTGAAGAAGTGGTAGGCAACGCTTCATTTAACGTATTCTTCACAGGTAAAGCTGTTGCCGCTAAAGCGATCAAGCTCTCACTGCGGAAAAGATTAACAAAATGCTTCGTCGACATCACTTGTGGAATACGCGGACTATTGAGAATACTTGCAATCAATTTTGCTTGTACCTGATCGTTCACATCAATCTTCGCTTTTGTTGCTTTGATTTCAGGCCCGGTAGCTTTCTCTTTGGTCTCTTTCGCATGATCGAACTCAGTTAATTCATAGGCACTGATGATCGCGTTCAATTTTTCTGCGTATTGCTTATCTGTCGCATAGCGTCCTTGAAGATGTTTGGTGGCATCCTTGTAAGATTCCGTTTGATCTTTCCAAGTGGCTTTGTAGAAATCATTGTTGCCTGAGATGCCTTTTTTAATTAATTTCGCATAATCTTCTAACGACTCCTTATAGGAAGGATATTTCCTAAACTCAGAGGTAATCTGGAAGCTTGCACCGACATTATCCTGTTCTAACGTTTGGAAGGTGACACCTTGATCCTTGTATTTCCCTTTGATCCCAAACAAGTTGTAGTTGGGTTCACTGGCTAATGAACTATTCCCCGATCCGCTTTCTAAAATCGCTTGTGCGATCATAACAGAGGAGTAAATGCCATTCTTCTGTCCAATTTCACGGGAAGTTTCGCCAATTTTTTTAATAAATTGATCTGTTGTTTGATTCTTGTTGAAAATAAATGGCTGGTTCGGGCTGTATTCTCCAAAAGCGTTCGACAATGAACCTGTTGCTTTTGGTAAGCCGGCGATGTTCACACGAACTGCAAAGGTTGGCGCAAACGCGCTGATACTGCCGATTTTCACTACATCCCCTGGCTGCGGCGCATGGATATATTGACCATTGCCGATGTAAATAGCCACGTGTGTTGTGACACTCGTTGGTGCTCCCCAGAATAATAGATCCCCTGGCTGCGCTTCGCTAACTGGGATCTGCGTTCCAGCATATTGCTGATCCCCTGTCCAGCCGCCGATATTATGGCCAGTTGCATTCGCATAAACTACATAGGCTAAGCCAGAACAGTCAAATGCATTTGGTCCCTTAGCTCCCCAAACATAAGGTTTTCCAAGATGACGGTAGGCTTCTTGGACGATCGCCGTTTGCACCTCATTACTAAAGGTTGGTGCCGCTTGATTAGAAGGGACACGAACATCGGAAGCTGCTCCATCCGCTTCAGGCTGACGATTCGCTGCTGCCTGCTCTTGATTCGCTGATGGTGTATTCACAGCTGGTTTTTGTGTATTTTGTTTGTTTGAATTATTGGCAGGCTTTTCGTTGTTCGTATTATTTTGATTATTGCTATTACCTGCATTGCCACCAGGTTTTTCTTCTGGCTTCGGCGTTGGTGTAGGCGTTGGTTTCTCTTCCTTCACTGTTTCTAGTTGGATAGACACATCTGAATCCGGCATCGTAAATATGCCGTTAACCTCAGCGCTTGATAAAATTACTGCTCCTGTTGCTGCGTTGACTGCCTTAACTTCTTTTACCTTGACACCTTCAGGCAATGTCACTGAGTAATGAACGACAGTGTTAGCGATCAATCCTTTATCGGATGTATATTGAAAAGCAATCTGTGCGCCATTCGCATCACTAAACGTATTATTAGCCATTGGATTGCCATTGGCTAATAAATTGTATTGGGTCGGTTCAGGTTCAGGAGCTGGTGCTTCAGAACTTTCTGTACTTCCTGGAGTTGAACTTTCGGTCGATTGTTGATTTGATGAAGTCGTAGCAGGATCGCTGGCCACTGTTCCACTTTCTTCAGCAAGCGCTTGTTGTGAAGATAAAATAGTTGGGCCAAACAATGTTCCCAATGCTAGTAAACTCACAATCTTATTGTACTTCACATCTATACCTCATTTCCAAATTAAATATACGTGCATATATAATTATTTTCCTTAATTACTTACTATAATATCATTAATTTAAATGCCTGTCTAAGGAGTTGATCATTGTTCATAAAATCTTCTAAATTAGTAATACACAAAAATTGAATTTATTGATTTAGGCTTGTTTTGTCTTTTTTAATCACTGATAAATCAACAGTTACCTTAAATATGAAACAAAAAATATAAAATAGCAATTCAAAAGAGCCTTCTCCTTTCCCTAACAATAATCAATTTATTTAACACAATATTAAAAAAGCGAAATGAATTAGTTGTCTAAAATAAATATTTTTATAAGTAAACATACGCAATAAAGTAAAAAAGACTCGAATAATCAGCGATTCACTGACTATTCGAGTCTTTTCGTATTTAAAAGCTTCTATATTATTAAATAAATTGGAGCCAAACAACCGCTTTTTGTTCCTTTTGACTGCTAAACCTTCTCTTTAACGATTTTTTGCATCAATTTTGAAATGGCACGTTCGTGAAAATGCGTCATTCGGACGCTTTCGCCGTTTTCTGTGCGCCAAATCTTATTTTCATAAAAACCAACACTGTCCCGTTTCCCATCCATCAGCTCTTTGGCGTATCCCAAAACAAGACGAATCGCTTCACGTGTAGGCTCATCACTCTTAAAATACCCTGGATAGCTGCGCAGGTATTCATCGAGATCACTATTATGGGATACTTTCCAATCTTCAATGAAATCTTCTAATGCTGTGACTACATTACTCGTTTGAATCTTCCATAGTGTTATATCTACCTGATTTTTCATAATCATACCTCCATTATTCAATCCCTTTACTCTTCCTATTATAAAGGGTTTTCATTTTAATCGGCTGAGATATCCGGAAATTTTCTATTAAAAAAACTAAAAGAAGCTCCATCGTTTTAAAGTAAACCTTTTATATTTAGGGTTTACCTTTTATCTGAGACAGTGGATTTGACTTCTTATTGTTTGTCATTTCAGTTATACTAATAGTAATTGAATGATAAGGATGATTTATTATGCTAACACTTTTAATAAATAAAATTACAGAACGTTCGAAGGGAAACAAGCGAACCAGTGTTGGAATCTTGGCGGGAGTCTTAGGGTTGATCTCAAACCTTGTCCTCTTTCTCGCCAAATTTTTTATTGGTTCACTTTCAGGAAGTGTCTCGATTATGGCGGATGCAATGAATAACTTATCCGATACGGCTTCTTCCTTTATTACCCTTGCCGGCTTTAAAATTGCTGGCAAGCCAGCCGATGAGGATCATCCTTACGGTCATGAACGCTTTGAATATATCAGCGGCTTCGTCATCTCCATTTTAGTGACCTATGTCGGGTTTCGTTTTTTAGACAGCTCTTTTGTTAAAATTCTGCATCCTAGCAGTGTGCTGCTTTCTCCAATTGTCTACATCGTTTTGGTCTTATCGATTTTAATGAAGTTCTGGCAATCCTTTATGTATCGCAGATTGAGTCGCGAAATCAATTCTGATACCCTAAAGGCCACCGCCCAAGACAGTATCAACGATGTCTATACGACCATCGCGGTTTTGATTTCTGCCGTTATCGAATGGTTCAGCGGCTGGCGTATCGACGGCTATATCGGCTTTCTGATCGCTTTGTACATCATTTATTCAGGGATCAAAATGATTATGGGTTTCATCAATGATTTGATGGGCGTTCGTCCGCGTGAGGAAGAGGTTTTAGCGATTCGCAAGCATTTGGATAACTATCCAGACATCATCGGCTACCATGATCTGTTGATTCATAGCTATGGACCAAATAGTGTTTTTGCTTCTGTTCATATTGAAGTCAATCAAGATTGGAGCCTGTCTCACGCCCATGAAGTGATTGACACGATCGAATACGATGTAAAACAGAATCTAGGCGTCGATCTGGTTTGTCATTTAGACCCTTATCCGATCGATGATCCCGATTTCAAACGAATCGCTCCTGAGTTAAAGAAAATTTTGAAGGACATCCACCAACAGCTGCGGTTTCATGATTTGCGTGTAGATAAAAACACTACACCAGAAACGATTTATTTCGATTTGGTCGTGCCTGAGGATTTAAAAAAGGTCACAAACTCGCAATTGCAGGATCAAATCAGTAGTCGCTTTATTACTCAAAGTGAGCCGGCAAAATTAAGCATTATCTTTGATCGAACCTATTTATTATAGCGAAAAAGCATTAGTCGAATGCCGCGCTCCTTCTATATAAAGGTAGCGCAGCAAAAACGACCAATGCTTTTTTAGCTTTTTCGTTCAACTAATTGATAGTAGGTTCGGGCCGTCAGCCGATAGACGATAAAATATAGTAGGGCAAAGATGACGGTCACGATCCCGCAAATAAGCAGGAACAGCTGCCAATTTACCAAACCAAATAGAACAAGCAGCTTTCGAATAAGTGGAAAAGCAAATGCCAAATGGATAACTGCGATTACCAATGGGAAAGAAAAGACCATTGATACTTGACTACGAATAACCTTTTTGACCTCCTTGTGCCCCATTCCCACCTTTTGTAAGATTTCAAAGCGCTCACGATCATCCATCCCCTCAGAGATTTGTTTATAGTAAATGATCAAGGCTGTCGCCAAAATGAAGGTCGCACCAAATGTGATCCCTAAAAACATAAAGCCGGCGGTGATTAATCGGTTCTCAGATACAAAGGTCGCTTTGTCATCGAAAGTGTACTGGCCTTCTCCTAAAGTCTGCTGCATTTCGTGTCGCAACGCTTGCGCAAAGTCTATCCGCTTCTTTTCCCCTTTTAAATCAATATTGAATAAAAAGCTGTACTTAGGATTGTGTTCCTTCTTTTCCGCTTTTTGGGGAATCCAGCTTTTCAAGCAGCGATCAATAACCTGTTGATTTGCCATCACTACCACAAAGGAATCGGTCAATTCAACCTGTTGATTGATTCCTGGGAACTGATGGATTCGCTTTTTGATTTGAAAGCTCTGATTTTTGAATGTTAATTTATCTGATTGGTGATCGCCGCTAACAGGATAGAAATAAATCTCATCCTCCTTCAGCTCCGGCTTTTCCTTCGTATGCTTTTCATATTCCTGTGCGGTCATAAAGAGCATCATGACAGCGGTAGATGCTTTTGAACTATAGTAATCGTTCAAATTCAAGTAGCTATAAGAATCTGCTTTGGGAGAAAACATGATGCTTTGTGTCGAGGTCAAATACACCTGGTCAAAAATCGGCGCTTGCTTCTCTGCACTGACCTTGCTGATGATTTTTTTAACCTGTTCGGGCTGATGGTTCGTTGTAATCGCGACATCTCGTGGATAACGTGACTCCTCAACGTCCTTCTTTCCGAGATAAAGACTTGCCGTTGTGGCTACAGTAACTAAGACCATTGTCGATAGAATACAAATACTGGCTAACCCCGCCGCATTTTGCTTCATTCGATACATCATGCTTGAGACTGAAATGAAATGGTTCGTTTTGTAATAAAAACGCGGATTCCTTTTTAACAGCTTCAGCAAGGCAATACTTCCAGCCGTAAATAAGAAATAGGTGCCGAAAATGACTAAAACAACGGCTACAAAAAACAAGTTCAATGCATTCAATGGCGATTCAATCGTTACAGCGATCCAATAGGCACTGACGATACATACTAGCCCTATGATTGCTAATAACCAACGTGCTTTCGGTTCCTGCTCCCCTTTTTTGGCGCCTTGTAAAAGGGTGATAGGCTTTGTTCGTTTAATTTGCAGACAGTTGATTAAAAATAGCAAGAAGAAGATTCCGGCAAACAGCATAGTAACGAAGCCTAAGCTTTCAGGCATAATTTTAAAGACAAACTCCGTTCCGACACCGATCATTCGATGCAGCACTAGAAAAGCGAGCTTCGATAGCACTAGACCCGTAATCAACCCGCTGATAACCACTAATAAAAAACTGAGAAACGATTCCCAGATCAACAGCTGATAAAGCTCGCTCTTGCCTAATCCTAAGATGTTGTACAAGCCTAGCTCTCTTTTTCGCTGCTTCAACAGGAAGCTATTCGTATAAAAAGAAAAGATCACAGTAAAAATCATAATGATAATATGGCCCAGACCAAACATTGAGCTGGCGGAAGCTCCGCCCGGTAATGCGCGCATCCCTTCATTATTCACAATGATTTGTGTCATCGTATTGATCGCCACTAAAAACAACATCGAAATTAGAAAGGGCAAGTAGCCACGATGATTTTTTCTTAAGTTAGTAAAAGCTAATTTTCCATAAAACATCCGTTACGCCTCCTTTGATTGCAAGGCTGTCAATGTCTCATTGATGGTTTCCAAAAACTCATAGTTGTCCTTGTTCCCTCGATAAAGCTGATGGTAAACCTGGCCATCCTTAATGAAAAGCACACGTTTCGCATGACTGGCTGCGATCGAGCTATGGGTCACCATCAAAATCGTCTGCCCATTATAATTCAAACGTTGAAAAATTTGCAGCAGCTGTTCAGAGGTCTTGGAGTCCAACGCCCCTGTCGGCTCATCGGCTAACAGCAAATCTGGGTTGGTAATGATCGCTCTTGCCACAGCCACTCGCTGTTTTTGACCGCCGGACAATTCGTAAGGATATTTTTCTAATAGCTTTTCAATCCCTAAAGCCTGCACCACCGGAGTAAGTCTATTCATTAATTGATTGACCGGTGTCCGGGATAAAACTAAGGGCAATAAAATATTGTCCTTAACTGAAAATGTATCCAATAAATTAAAATCCTGAAAGACAAACCCAAGATGGTCTCGCCGAAAAGCGGCCGCATTTTTTTCCTTAATGATGTTCAAGTCCATTCCATCTAATAAAATCGTTCCCGAAGATGGCTTGTCCAATGTCGCAATCAGATTTAACAAGGTACTTTTTCCTGAACCTGATTCCCCCATGATTGCGACATAATCACTCTTTTCAACAGAAAAATCAATCGCTCGCAATGCTTCTACAGGCATTCCTTTGAACTGAGTTTGATAAATCTTTTTAACGTTTTCCACTTTTAATAGTTCATTCATTGTGAAATCCTCCTTGTTCAGCTTGATGTAATCGGTACTAACCAAAAAAAACTAGGTCAGCCCTTCTACTTCATCATAGAATGTCGCCCTTAAAAACACTACTTACGAAAAGAAATCCAAACTTACAATCATGAAAGTTTGGATTTATTCAAACGCTGATATTTCTTCAGGAAAGACGATGGTAACCGCTGTTCCTTTTTTTACCTTTGATTCAATATAGATGCGGCAGCCTAATTTAGCTGCTGCCTCCTTGCTTAGATACAGACCTAGCCCGCTGGCTCTTTGCTGCTCTCGACCATTTAACCCGGTATAGCCCTTCTCAAAAACTCTTGGTAAGTCCTCCGCCTGAATCCCCATCCCCGTGTCACGGATCGCTAGCTGATTGTCCGCAAAAGAAATGCTGATTGTTCCATTTTCAGTATATTTGATCGCGTTAAAAATGACCTGCTCTAAAATAAAAATCAGCCACTTTTTGTCCGAATAGACCACGCCCTCAAGCTGTCCAAGCTGCAGGCTTAGATCCTTTTGGGAGAAAAAGGTCGCATATTTTTTAACAACTGATTTTACGACTTTTTCAATTGATAATTGCTGAAAAACCAAATCCGCTTGGTCTAAATTTTGACGCATGTAATTTAAAATCATCTGCAGGTATTCATTGATCTTAAAGACTTCATTTTTCATCATTCGGGGCTCCAGCTGCCCTGATTGAATCAATAGATCTAAAGCTGCGACGGGGGTCTTGATTTGATGCAGCCAGAGTCCAAAGTCGTTCAGCATGTCCTTTTGCTTTTGCTGAAGCGCTTCTTGCTGTTGATTTTTAGTTTCCAAAACCAATCGTAACGTTTCTTGATAATTCTTCTCGCTCAAGGTCTGCGCTTTTGGCAGAAAAACTAGGCTGCCTAGCTGTAAATCCTTCGTTATTAATTGCTCCAGCCGCTTTTGCTTGCGTGCCGCTCGATAAAAAGAGACGATGGAATAGACCACCAGCATAAACATTGTAAACAGCCAGCCATCCCAAAAAGGCGCGAAGTCTAACTCATAAAGATAAAAGGTTAGAAAGATCAAGCCCCAGAAAACAATATACATCCCATAGATGATCCACCGTTCATAAAAAAAACTTTTTAGCAGCTTCATTTTTTTCCCTCTATTAAGTATCCTTTGTTTTTGACCGTTTGAATCAAGCTGTTGATTCCAAAATCATTCAGCTTCTTGCGTAATCGCGTCAAATTAACCGCCAAAGTGTTGTTGTCAATAAAATCATCACTTTGCCACAAGGTCTCAATGATTTGCTCCCGCGGAACGATTTTCCCCTGCGCGGAAAAGAGGACACTCAGGATACGTGATTCATTGGGGGTCAAGGGCAAGTGATCCTTTGGCGATTGAATTTGATTAATCGCCGGCACAAACTGATACTCGTCAAAAGAATATGTCAGCTGTTGTCCGTATTGATAACTGCGTCGCAGCAATGCTTGGATCTTTGCTAATAAAATGGTCAGCTCAAATGGTTTTTCAATGAACTCATCGGCTCCCATATTCAAAGCCATCACCTGATTCATTTGATCTTTGGCAGAAGACAAGAAAATGATCGGCACCTCAGATACCTTTCGAATCTCTTGGCACCAATAAAAACCATTAAAATAAGGCAAAGAGATATCTAGGATGACTAAATCCGGCTGCGCCTTTTGATAGTCATCAAAAACCTGCTGAAAATCAGTTGCGGCGGCACATTCCATTCCCCACTGTGTCAAATGCTGCTGAATGACCGAAACGATCGTCATGTCGTCTTCTACAAGAAAAATTTTACTCGTCATTTATCGTACCTTCTACTTTTTCCTTTTATTATACTAGAAAACTCCCTCATAATAGAAGATTCATTTTGTAAAACGCTGGGAAGTTCAACAAAAGTTTTTTTGAAAAATACTTTACAAAAAGAAAGCCAAACGACCATTTTACCTTCAATTATGAAAGTATTTGATCGTTTGGCCTTTGTTTATTCTTTTTTCTGTAGTTAGAATGCTCGGTAGACGTATTGATTTTTTGGTGCACTGACTGTCTGCACGTTGCTGACTTCAACTGATGGGATTTGCCGATCAAAAGGCTCAAAGAAATCCAGCGTGAGTATTCCTTCAACATGCAGCCACTGATTGTTCTTCACCGTCAAGTGCTCCGGCAATTTGGTCATCAAGCCAAACACGCCAGAATCAGCAACACAGTGAATGATCCCAAAACGGAACAGAAAGTCGTATTTTTGATTGTTCTTATTCGCTTCATATACGAAGCCGCTAAATGAAACCTTTTTACCGACAAAAGAATTGGGATAATTATAGATTAATTCCATCACCTCTAAGTAATTTTCATCCGTAATCACCAACTGTTGATCAGCCTCGTATTTCTTCATCAGCTTCGTCATCTGATCATTATAGTCGCTTTTATTGTAATAAATACTCGTATCAGGCTTCAAATACTGTGTGTTCATCTCAGGGTCCCCCACGGATTCCTTGCTGATAGGAAAACTAAACCCTTTCGCTTCAACAATCGTCGTATCTAGGCTAATCGTTGGAAACAGCGTACCTGCAATCAACGGAAGCACTAGCAGTAAATAAGCCATTCCTCTTTGATAAGGTTTATTCAAGCCGTGATCGTGCCCTTCATGAACCAGCTGTTGTTCTTTCCCACTCGCCCATATTCTCAGCTGTACCAGAGCCAATAAAAGCGACAAAAACATCGTCAGAAAAATTAAATAGCGATAATGCACGTTGAGGTATTGATCTAATTTCCCAGAAACCTGCAGGTACATCATCCATTCAAAATAGCCAGATAAAATCAGAAAGCGTATCATCATTTCGCTCCTTTGTTGTTTTATGTATTCCTTTGATCTCACTGCTGCGTGTCATTCGTCCAAAATAGTGTTCATTTGCGAATCTGTCAGTCTAAATCACAAGCGCATAAATCGTGACAATCACACTGATCAAAGCAATCAATTGCAGAATAAATTTCCCATGAAAACTGCGCTTCATCATCATCAAGTTTTTGATATCCACCATTGGGCCAAAAACGAGAAAGCCCACGATGGCATTGGTGCCAAACAGGCTTAATAAGGATGAGCCGACAAAGGCATCCGCTTCCGAACAAAGCGACATAGTAAAGGCCAAAAACAGCATCACTAAAATACCGATGATTTTAGATGAGGTCAGCTGCAGCATAAATTGCGTAGGCAAAAAGACCTGCATCCCGCTGGCGATTAAGGCGCCAATAATCAAATAGCGTCCCGTGTCAAAGAATTCATCGATTCCATGAACGAGGACGGACCAAATTTTCCCACCAAAAGCTGGAGGTTCTTCTTGGTCGTGCTGATGATCCTCGTGAATATGCCCCTCTGACTTCAAAATCGGTGAACGATTGAAATAGGCGATCCATGAGCCCACAATCAAAGCCACAACAAAACTACCTATTGCTCTCAATAAGGCAAATCGAACACTGTTGCCAAACGCGATATACGTTGAAAATAAAACGATGGGGTTGATAATTGGAGCGGTCACCATAAATGCAAATGCCGTATGCTCCGGCACTCCCTTACGCATGAACTGCGTAACGATCGGTACGATCCCGCATTCGCATGAAGGAAAAAAGAACCCTAAAAAGGAGCCGACAAGAATTGCTAGAAATCTATTTTTAGGCAGGATTCTTTTTACCCGTTCAGGTGTTAAAAAGACCTGCAGCGCTCCTGAGATGAGGCAGCCTAATAGAACAAAAGGAATCGCCTCGATGACAATCGATAGAAAGATCGCGCTCATTTGTAAAATCGAATGTGGCAGAAAATTAAACATGTCTCTCCTCCAAAATTTTCACTGTTTAAAGATATACTCTTTTTCTTCAAAAGATACAAGAAATTTTCGATTCACAAACTTTTTTTTACCTTTTTTTATCGTTTGACCCTTTTAAAACACAAAAAAACCCGCTCATAAAGAGCGGGTTAGTATTTGCTATTTTACAGCGTCTTTTAATTGTTTACCAGCTTTAAAAGCAGGTGATTTGCTTGCTGCAATGGTGATTTCTTCACCAGTTTGAGGGTTGCGGCCTTTACGGGCAGCACGTTCGCGTACTTCAAAGTTACCAAAGCCGATAACTTGGACTTTTTCGCCAGCTTTCAATGATGATTGGATTCCATCAAATAAAGCATCCACAGCTGATGTTGCGTCTTTTTTTGTCAATCCAGTCTTTTCTGCTACTTGTTCAACCAAACTTTGTTTATTGATCATAATGTATAGCCTCCACTATCTTTTTTAATGTATTCCATAGACAATTCTATTCGTTCTTGCGCAGAAAGGCAACAGTTAAAGCTCTATTTCTCTTTTTTTCGTTTTTCCACTTTTTTCGTTTTCTTTTATTGCGAATTAAAAAAATAAAAAAATTATAGAAAGATTTTCTAAATATTTTGTGTTTTTCCTTATTAAATTGGTCTTTCAAATTATAATAATTCTTAATGATAATTTGTTAAATAACAAAAATGATAGTAAATTAAGGTTTTCAGGCTTGTTTTACCATTCTTTGAACATTATATTAAATAAAAAAATGTTCAAGGAGTTTTACTGATGAATTTACGAG
Organism: Candidatus Enterococcus murrayae; assembly: GCF_017315985.1. Taxonomy (GTDB): domain Bacteria; phylum Bacillota; class Bacilli; order Lactobacillales; family Enterococcaceae; genus Enterococcus_A; species Enterococcus_A murrayae. Next base: position 308,986 of record NZ_JAFLVR010000020.1, read on the forward strand.
GGTTAATGAAAAAAGAAACGAGCAGAAGGCTGCGTATTATCGAGGAGCTCTATTACGCAAAGGACTATATCGCTTCGAAAGATTTAAGGGCCATGATGAAATGCTCGCTGCCGATACTGCTTAACGATATCGGCTTCCTAAATGGGGAGAACCTGCCATTTCAAATAAAAAAAAGTGATGGACTCTATTCCATTGAATTTGAGGAGCACGCGACGCTCGATGTCGTCTACTCTTACATGCTTCGCAGAAATTTGGAATTTGAAATCTTTGAATCTCTTTTCTTTGAAGAGCACACGGGCATCCAGCCGGCAGCCAAAGAACTAAACTGCAGTTTTTCCAATATGCAGCGCTATCTGATCGCTATTAGAGAGCGCGTAGTGAAATGGGGGATCTCGGTCCTTAATCGTCCCCTGCATATTGAAGGAGACGAGCTGGTGATCCGGGGCTTTTATTATAAATTCTTTAAAGAAGCGCGTGTGCCATTCACCAATTATAAATTTTCTCGTAGATTGGTGAGTGCTGTCGATCAGCTGATTCGCCAAATTTTGACAGAGAACAATGTCACAAACAATATGAATATCCATTTTCAACTGATGCACAGCTTCCTGATTGCCCTGCGCCGTCTAGATAATGGCTATACGCTTGAAGGACTCCCTGTTGATAGTGGCTTACTCATTCCAACAATAGAGCAGCTTCCCAGACTGGTTCGATTCATCCGGCAAGAAAGTACGATCGACTTTACAGAAAAGGAATTAAGAGAGTGTCTATGGCCTTTGTTCAGTCATCAGTTGATTTTGAACCACTCCCAGCAATCCATTGCTCATAAAAAGAATAAGCAGCTGGCAAGTTTTTATGAAACCCATCATTTCTTATTAGAAAGTATCAACGATCTGCTGGCCTCTCCTCTTTCACAGGCTGAGATGGTGGAAACGATGCGCCTGTTAGGCAATGAACTCTTTTGCTATTTTCCCGATAAGCGTTCAATAGAAATTCTGCAGGAGCCGAATAGGATGCTTTTGAACCTAGTGGACAAAAAATACAGTCGGGAACTTAGTAAGCTTCGAAGGGTCGTCAGTGACTTTTTGATCCCTCAGAGAAAAGAAGCCTTTATCCCAATTTATATCTGCTGCTTGATTACGATAGTAGATAATATTTTTCAACGGCTGGCTGAATTGGACAAGCCCATCAAGGTTCTCTTGCTATCGGATGCTTCGACCTCTCACGAGCGGTTCTGGCAATCGATTTTGCCTGCCCACATCAACGGGACAGTGAACTATGACTATTTTGAAACACCCTTTATTTTGCAGGAGCAGCTGACTAAATTAACGAAGGCCTACGATCTGATTGTTACCAATGTGACTATGACAGATCTAGAATCTGCCTGCCCGCTGATTGCGATCAATGCTTACCCTACTGCAAAAGATATTAAACGGATCCAAGAATTTATTAACGAGTTTGATCCACTCCCGTCACGAAAGGAACTATATAATGAACTTACGCCGTCTACTTAAACGAGATAGTCAGCGTCAATTGCAGCTAATCGAATTACTTTATTACTCTCCACACCCTCGTTCAAGCGAGGAGCTGATGACAACGATTCAATGTACACTCCCCATCTTGCTAAGCGACATACGCGCCATTAATAAACAGAGTGATTATTATAAAATTAACAACGAAAATAGTTTGTATTCGTTAGAATTAAAGGATAATGCCACCTTAGATGTATTCATTTCAACGATGCTTACAAATTCGATGGCCTTTAAAATATTAGAGGTGATCTTTTATGAAGACTGCTATTCCTTAATCGAGCTTTCAAAGCGGCTCTTTTGCAGCTTGAGTACGGCCCAGGCCTTTATGATAAATCTACAAACCGTTCTGGCAGGCTGGAAAATGACCATTTTGCGTCGGCCCTACCGCTTAGCCGGAAATGAAGTGGCGATCCGGCATTTGTTTTTCCTGTATTTCTCAGAAAAGAAAGCAGAACGGGAAAGTACCCCCTTCAGCTCTGAATTCTTTCAATTCGGAGATGAGATCATTCGATCGATGATCGCCAATAATAAATTGGAGGTATCCCTGGCCCAGTACAATCGCTTGAGTCTTACCTTTTTTATCAGCTTGGTTCGCAATTCAAATGAACACTTCATCCCCATTGAAATGTTGAAATCAACAGCGGTCACTTCTCCCAGCCAACAGGCCATCGATAACTTCGATTACTATTTGATGGAGGAATTGGACCTTTTATATTCTGAAGATGTCATGAAGGACAGCTTTTGGCTGCTCTATTCTGATTTATTTTTACTAGGAGACGAACAAATAGATCGAGCGCTCCAAACCAACCATTCTTTGGCGTATCATTTTGAGACACATTTCATACTAGCGGAAAGGCTGAGTAAGATGCTCATCACTCCCTTGAGTGAACGAAAAAAGGAGCAGCTGGCAACGATTTTGGTCAACCAGCATCTTTTTCATGCAAAGACAAAGGAATTTATCAGTGTGCTGCAGGATCGAAAAAAAGAATGCTTGTACCTTTTAGATACCTTTCATGCTCACAGTGTTCATCAGCTGCGTAATTTAGTGATTAAATTCACGGATGAGTATGATCTTTTTAAGTCCTCCGAGTTTATCGATAACTATGTGTATCAAATTATCGCGGCGGTTCCCAGCTGCTTGAACGGTATGAAGCAGCTCGCTAAGCCGGTCAATCTGCTGATTGTTTCCAGCGATTCAAAAATGCAGGAAAGCTTATTGTCTGAGCTTTTGCGTCTTTCAATTAAAGGAAATTATGCGATTCATCAAATCAATGTCAATCAATTACATAATCAGAGCTATCTAGAAGTTTTTGAAGAATACGATGTGGTGATCAGTACTTCTACCTTCGATGTTCCAAGCTGTAAAACTCCGATCATCGCCGTTGAGCTCTGTCCTAGCATGCACTCAATAACTAAGATTCAACAGCTGATTGATAAAATCGTATTAGAAAACAACCAGTTCACCGCAAAATTAATTGAAGAAGGACTTGAGTAACATTACTCAAGTCCTTCTTTTAGTCGAGCTATTTCTTTATCCATCGAAGCCTTCTCTGCTGTCAGGCTGTCAATCATCCTTTGATACTTCTCTTTCCCATTCTTTTTACGTATGACATTTAACTGAACTGCTGAAAATGAAATGACCACTAGTGCAAGAAAGACAATTACAGCGAAAATAGCGCTTAATTCCATTCTAAAAAGTGTATATAGTAACACGATCAAAGCAATCACAATTTCAACGATGCTGAGTTTGGCTCTGCGGCCTCCCCCGAAAATGATCCGCTTTAGTATCGGTCCGTGCAATAATTCTTCATAGCGAGTCAAGCGTGCTTCAAGGAAGCTGACTTGCTCTTTCAATAAATCAATTCGTTGTTTTTCCGGCATAGTGACTTCGCTCCTTAGTATCCTTGTACCCATTATCGCTAGTTCCTGCTGTTTTCGCAAATATTTTATTTATCATTATAAAAATAATAATTTTTGACAGTCTGCACACACAATAAGAACTTGCTAAGCATATACAGGCTACTATTAAAAAATGTAAAGGATTTCATTTGCTCACAATTGTTCATCGCCATTGAATACTTTGCGAATTCTTAGTTGAAATTGTTCTGAAATCCTGTACAATTATTTTGTAAGCGAATCCACTTCGTATACGAATAGTTAAGAAGGAGTGTGTCAAATGATTATTGGAATTCCAAAAGAAATCAAGAACAATGAAAACCGTGTTGCCCTTCCCCCATCTGGAGTATTTGATCTGACAAATCGTGGTCATCAAGTATTAGTAGAAAAAGATGCCGGCAAAGGTTCTGCGATCACTGATGAAGAGTATGCTGCCGCAGGTGCTACCATCATCAACGACGCTGCTGAAGTTTGGGCAGCTGACATGGTCATGAAAGTAAAGGAGCCGCTTCCTGAAGAGTATCAGTATTTCCGTAAAGGATTATTATTATTCACGTATCTGCACTTAGCAGCAAACAAACCTTTAACTGAAGCTTTAGTCAACAGCGGTGTAAATGCTATCGCTTATGAAAATGTACAACCGGCAGACAATACATTGCCATTACTTGCTCCAATGAGTGAAATCGCTGGCCGCATGGCGGCTCAAATCGGTGCCAACTACTTAGAACGCGTCAACGGCGGCAAAGGAATCTTGCTATCTGGTGTACCAGGCGTACGTCGAGGCAATGTCGTTGTTATCGGCGGCGGTGTGGTTGGATTGAACGCTGCGAAACTAGCCTTAGGATTAGGCGCGAATGTAACGATCTTGGATGTCAGCGTTCCTCGTCTGAAGGAACTAGATATCATCTTCGGCAACAGTGTTCAAACAATGATGTCAAATAGCTTCAATATCCAAGAATGCCTAAAAACAGCTGATTTAGTTATCGGGGCGGTCTTGATTCCAGGGCACAAAGCACCTACTTTAGTTACGAAGGAAATGGTTGCAACGATCCCTGATCACTCAGTCATCGTCGATGTAGCTATTGACCAAGGCGGAATCTTTGAAACAGAAGATCGGGTAACGACTCACGATGAACCGACTTATGTGAAAGAAGGCGTTGTTCACTATGCGGTAGCCAATATGCCAGGTGCCGTTCCGCAAACAGCTACCTATGCTTTAAGCAACAGCACAATGAGCTATGCGAACTTATTAGCGAACAACCCGCTAGAAGACTTATTAAAGGACAACTTAGCTCTTCGCCGCGGAGTCAATACCTATAATGGCAAGCTGACGATCGAAGCTGTAGCCAAAGATCTTGACATGCCGTACACACCGATCGATGGATTATTGAACGAAGAATTAATGATGAACTCTTAAAACAGGAAAAAACTGTCAGCGTCCTGCTGGCAGTTTTTTTGTTATAATAGTCTGAAATCTTTTATTCTAGGAGGCCTACCATGATTTTTTCAGATTTTCCTTACGAACGTCCAGATCTTGCTCGCTATGAAGCGATCTTCAATAAAGTGACTACTCAGTTCTCTGAAGCGGCTGATTATTCAGAAGCCAAGCAAGCCTTGAAAGAGCTGAATCATTTACGCAGCAACATGTTTAAAAATATGAAATTATCCTATATTCGCTATTCGCTCAATAACAATGACTCCTTTTACCGCACGGAAAACGATTTTTGGGATCAGCAGGAACCCTTGGTTAAGCAGATCCATAATCAGTTTTATAGAAGTCTGCTGGCATCGCCATTCCGTTCGCAATTGGAGGCAGACTTTCCTGAGACGCTTTTTCTTTTTGCGGAGGATCAGCTGCGGCTTTTAGACGACTCTGTCATTGAATTGAAGCAGCATGAAAATGAAGCGATCAGCCAATATACTCTTTTAATCGCCACAGCTGAGATCGCGTTTGACGGAAAGACACGCACGCTCTCCGAATTGTCCGCATTTTTTACCGTTCCTGATCGAGAAACGCGCAAAGCCGCCCAGCAGGCTTACGAAGATTTTTTCGTTGCACATGAACAAGAGCTGGACACCATTTTCGATCAGCTGGTCAAGATTCGCCACCAACAGGCACAAAAGCTGGGCTTCCACAATTATGTGGACTATGGCGATCGCTTAATGAATCGCTGGGGCTACGATCGCCATCAGCTGCAAGCCTTTCGCCAGTTTATCGTGGATGAGGTCGTACCGATCAACCAAAAGCTTTACCAACGACAAAAGGAACGACTAGGTGTAGAATCACTGACCCATTATGATTTGCCGCTGGTTTACCCAAATGGGAATCCGCGTCCGCAAGGAAATGCAGAAGAGCTGATCCAAAAAGCACAAACGATGTACCATGAATTATCCGAAGAGACGGGTGCCTTTTTCGATACCATGGCAAAGCAAAAGCTGCTGGATTTGACCAGTCGCCCCGGCAAACAAAACGGCGGCTACTGCGAGTTTATCGACGATGTTCAGCTGCCCTTTATCTTCGCTAATTTCAACGGCACGGCGGATGATATCGATGTCTTGACGCATGAAACAGGTCATGCCTTTCAAAGCTATTTATCGCGTTGGATCGAAGAACCGGAGCTGGTCTTTCCAACTTCTGATACCGCTGAGATCCATTCCATGAGCATGGAATTTTTCACGTGGCCTTGGATGGACACCTTTTTTGGCTCAGACAGTGAAAAATACAAATTTGCCCATTTAAGCAGTGCCCTGCAATTTTTACCCTACGGCGCCTTGGTCGATCATTACCAGGAAGAGGTTTATCTGCATCCTGATTGGTCGCCGGCCGAACGCAAAAACCGCTGGCGTCAGCTGGAGCAGATGTATTGTCCAGAACGAAATTATCAAGAGTCTGAGGCATTAGCTCGCGGAATCTACTGGTACCGTCAAGGACACATTTTTGAAGTGCCCTTCTATTACATTGATTACACCTTAGCACAAGTATGCGCCTTACAATTTTGGGCACGCAGTGTGCTTGAAAAGGACCCCACAGCCTGGAGAGATTATCTGGCGATTTGTCAGGTTGGCGGCAGTAAGACCTTTTTGGAGACAGTCCAATTGGGACACCTTTCCTCTCCTTTTGATGCGCAGAAAATGACTGAATTATTAGCTTCAGTCGATCACTATCTAGCGGTTATCCCCGAAAGTGTATTACGTTAGAGGGAAAGCCTGCTGAAAAATTATTTTCAGCAGGCTTTTTGCTAAGCTTTTTTTCTATTTAAGAAAAGTGCGGTGGAAAGAATGAGACAGGCACCACCGACAAGAGACAAAATTGACCCAATCTGTTCGTTGGTTTTTGGCAATGTGGTCTGTTTAACCGAGACTGCTGAAAGTTGCTTCTGCTGCACTGGTTTATGAATGATTGGTATCGCTTCTGGCAGCTTGTTCTTTTCCTCTGTTGGACCGCTTGCTGCTGTTTCTGCTGCTTGATTCCCGTTCCCAGCTGGATTGGGCTCATCAGGCATTTCTACATCGAGGGGAATCGTTGGATCAACAGCGCCAAAAATCCCTCCCATAGCGAAGGGCAGCTTAAAGGAGTAATTAAAAACGGCATCCGTCTCATATTCTTGATTGTATCGGACATCAAAATTTGAGACATTTTTGTAGGTAAAGGCCAGCCAATAGCGCATGTCAAAATTATTGGTACTTTGATTGTTGATCTCACCGATTTTTATATACTCATTATAGATCTTATAATACAGCTGATTGTTTTTCGTCACATAAAAATGTTGGATATTATTGTTGTTGAATAAATCAATGCTTTGCTCAAAATCAATGTCTGTAAAATTGAAAAAGCCTGACAGTTTTACTGGAGTGGCTGTAAGAGCATCTAAGAAAGAATAATTCAACAGCACATCTTTGATCCCCTTCATGGTGATTCCATTCTCTTTGTTGATATACAGAACCTGCCTTCCTGCCAAAGCTGTCCAGCCCTTGACCGTGATTCGCATATCAATGATCTTGCCCTTATAAGTACCAACGTTTTTATAGGTGACAGTAATCGTATTGGGTTTTTCCGAATCTAAATCAAACACATAGGAATAGCCGTCGCTTGTATAATTTTGCGTCCCTCCGACCACGTGCTCCTTCACATTCGCGAAATTCGGCATGAATTCATAGTCGTCAGGAACCTTCGTATTTTCATCAGTGACTGCTTTGCTGTGATCGACGATTTTCCCATCATGGTCATTTTTCAGCGCCGTTTTAGCTGTGGGCGTGGTCAAAACTTCAGCAGTTGCTTCGTCGTTCGTACTCGTCTCTTCTGATACACTTTCATCCTTTGATTCCTGATCGATTGCTGAAGCTTCCTTACTTTCCTTATCTTCTTCTACTGCCTCCATAGTTTCAATGGGCGCCACTGGCGTTTGAGACACCGGCTCTGGCTCCACTGCATCCATCTCCGCCGTTTCCTCAACAACTGGTACCTCTTCCGCTTCTGACTCCTCTGTAATAGAGGCTGCTGGACTGCTGTCAGAGCTCTGGACTAGTTCAATTGAACTATTAGTCGCAGCAAGGTCGATCGTTTCATCTGCCCAAGCAGTACTGGGTACCATCGAAAAGCCTAAAATCATGGTTGAAAACAAATAAATACTTCTCTTCGCCATAAATTACTCCTTTTATAATATATTTTAAAATTATCATAACATTATTCAACGAGATAAGGATAATTATTTTTAAAAAATGGTATTTCCTGTGATGAATATACAATATTTATCTAAAAAATGACTAGATAGATTCGAGGGGATATTTATTTCGCTATTGCTTGTAGCTGTATTAGAAGTAAAGCCATTTATTTCTTTTGCGATATTTTTATCAATAATTTTCAAACATCAAAAAAGACCCCTCGAAATGAGGAGTCCGTTCTATTTGGGTATCACCATCAAGCGATCATCGTTCATTTCGTGAAGCTCGATCGGCCGTTGGTAAAACTCATTCAAAATTTCTTCTTTTAGCAGCGCGTCTCTTCGCCCCTGCTTGAATATTTTCCCATCCCGGATCATCAGGACATGATTCAACAATGGCAGGATTTCTTCGGTATGGTGCGTCACATACAGCAGACTTGGTGCATCAGAGGCTTCCTTCATCTTTTTGATGCGCGACAATAGATCCTCTCGGGCAAATAAATCCAACCCGTTGCATGGTTCATCTAGGATCAACAGCTCAGGCTTTGCCATCAAGGCTCGGGCGATCAGCACAAGCTGCTTTTCTCCTTGAGACAAGACCTGATATACTTTGCCAATCAGCTTTTCCGCTCCCAATGAAGATAAGAGCTGCTTCGCCTCCTCCAGTTCGGCTTCCGTATATTCTTGATAAATACCGATGCTGGCAAATTTTCCGGAAAGCACGATCCACTCGGCTTGTTCTTCTCGATGAATTCGTTCCTGTAAGGATTGACTCACCCAACCGATCCGTTTGGTCAGGTCAGGAATCGATGTACGGCCAAACACTTCCCCTAAAACAGTCAGCTTCCCGCTGGAGGGCCATAAGTTTCCTGAGATCATATTCAGCATCAAGCTCTTCCCTGCACCGTTCAACCCTAAAATCGCCCAATCCTCACCAGCCTGGATGCGCCAATCGATATTCTGTAAAAGCTTCGTCTGCTGGCGAACAAACTGCACGTGTTCAAAAGCTAAAATTTCCATAGATTCTCCTCCACGTTTCCCTTTTTACAATTTTATCAAAAATACACAGAAAAGATACGTAAAATGATATAATTTTGACAGGTATAATTGAAAGGGGTTTAAAAAAATGAACTTTGAGCTATCAAACAGTACCTTTGCGCCTATCGCGAAGGTCTATTTACAACGTGGCGAACAATTACGAATCGAACCAGGAGCTATGGTCTATGAGCTCGGTGAAATAGAATTAGAAGGACAAATGAACACAAATGGCAAGAAAGGACTCGGCGGCGCGCTAAGTGCCTTAGGCCGCTCAGTAACTAGCGGCGAAAGCTTCTTTATCAGCACAGCCACTGCACATTCTGATGACGCCATGATCGCGATCGCTCCTTCTGCTCCGGGAAAAATCTTTGCTTTGGATGTCGGAGCTGAACATTGGCGGCTGAACACTGGCGCTTTTCTCGCCAGCGAAGAACAGGTGAATTATCAAATGAAGCGTCAAAAGCTTTCGGGAGCCTTGCTGGGAGGAACCGGCGGACTGTTTGTTATGGAGACCACCGGCAGCGGTCAGATTTTGGTGTCTGCTTTTGGCGACATCGAGAAAATCGAGCTGGACGGCAATGCGCCGGCGATCATCGATAATCAGCACGTCATCGCTTGGAGCAGTTCATTAGATTACCAGATTAAGGTGGCATCCGGCACGTTCGGATTCAAAACCGGCGAAGGCGTCGTAAATGAGTTTCATGGCCGTGGGTCGGTCTATATTCAAACTCGAAATATCGAAAGCTTCGCAAATCATATCAACAGCTTCAACCCTAAATCTTAAAGATTGCCGGACAGGATTGTAACTGGAGGAAAGAACAGGTAAAATATGGTGGATACTGTTGCAGAAAGCTGGTTTATATGACTGATAAAACTAAACACGAAAACGAGTTGAAGGAAACCCCTTCACGGATGGCTCGTTATCATAATACCGAAGCGGTCGTACCGCCTAAAAAAGAACGTAAAAAAGAAGCTGTACAGGCAACTGAAGCAGAACCTATCGAAGCAGCCGCCACTGCAGCCATTCCGAAAAAACAGGCAAGCGCTCAGGAACGAATGGTGCAAAGTACCGCTTGGCTGACGATCGGCAATATTTTTTCCCGATTGCTAGGTGCAGTCTATGTTATTCCTTGGATTGCTTGGATGCAGCCTCATGGACTAGAGGCCAATTATCTCTATACAAAGGGCTATAATGTTTACGCCCTTTTCTTAATGATTTCTACCGCTGGAATTCCGGCGGCGGTCGCCAAACAGACTGCCCGTTATAATTCGATGAATGAATACGGATTAAGTAAAAAGCTGCTGTTCTACACGATGCGGCTAATGACTGTCGGCGGAATAATCTGTGCGGCTATTATGTTTATAGGAGCCCCCTATCTTTCGCAAGGAAACGCTGATTTAGTTCCTGTGATGCGTTCCCTGAGTGTGGTCTTGTTGATTTTCCCTGCGATGAGTGTGATGCGCGGTTTCTTCCAAGGAAACAACAATATGAAGCCGTACGCTATTTCTCAAATCATCGAGCAAATCGCGCGGGTCTGCTACATGTTAGCATCTGCCTTCATAATCATGCAGATCAACAACGGCAGCTATAAGACAGCTGTTGTTCATTCAACCTTTGCGGCCTTTATCGGTGTCGCTTTTGCGATGGGCGTGCTGCTGTTCTCGCTGCTTAAGGAGCGTTCAGCCTTTCGTGAATTAATTAAAGAAAGCAACAATCAAATTACTTTTTCTGGGCGTCAGCTAATCCTTCAAATGATCCAGCAGGCGGTCCCATTTATTATCGTCGGCAGTGCGATCAGTATTTTCAAACTGATCGATCAATATTCCTTTGAGAAAATCATGTCAATCGTGACAGATAACTCCGCTGCGGAAAATGCCGACCTGTTTGCTTTGATCTCAGCCAATCCGGATAAATTAACCATGGTCGTGATCGCTCTCGGTACAGCGATGGCAACGGCCGGACTGCCGCTGATTACAGAACGCTTCACGAAAAAGGATCATCAGGGACTAGCAAGATTGGTAACGAATAATATTCAACTGCTTTTCTTTGTGATGATGCCTGCAACGGTGGGGATGATTGTCTTGGCTTATCCGTTGAATACATTGTTCTACTGGCCGAATGTACTTGGCTCTCAGCTACTAGCTGCTTCCTGTGTGGTGGGAATCATGATGGGGCTGTTCATGGTTTGTTCAACGATGCTTCAGGGGTTAGACGGCAATATGCAAGCCGTTTGGTTTTTGGCTGTCGGCATTTTTGTCAAAGCTGTCGCACAATTCCCATTAACGTATCTGTTTGAGGCTTACGGTCCATTAGTCGCGACCTTCGCAGGATTTTTAGTAGCAAACATGTTCTTGTTGGATCGAATCCATGTCATTACGAACTTCCCATTCCGAGAAACGATGACTGCCATCGCGAAAGTCACTGCGATGTCGATTATTATGGGAATCATCGCTTTCGTTGTGAAATTTGGCTGCGAAATGGTCTTAAGCTCAGATTCAAAAATGCAGTCTATGATCATTATTATCGTCGTAGCGGCCTTTGGCGGATTCACCTATATGATCTTAGCTTTGAAGACTCGAATGGCCGACAAGCTATTAGGCCCCCGCGTCGATGGTATTCGCCGTCGTTTACGGATGCGTTAGAGAGCTTTGCAACATTCTTTGCTTAGGACGTGGAGAATCCTGTTTTCTTAAATTCTTGAATTTACACTTTAA
>NZ_JAFLVR010000021.1 GCF_017315985.1 Candidatus Enterococcus murrayae
TCTTTTTTGCTCTTATTTTTTTAGATCAATCATTGATTTTTTTCCTTTTTTCCATGATGTCTTTTCTTTTTATGATACTCAGCCAACGCGTGATTAAAATTGGCGATTACCGCAGTAATGATTCCCACTCCGATTAAAACATAAACAATCGTAAACAGCTTTCCTAAAGCTGTATGCGGTGATAGATCGCCATAACCTACAGTTGCTAGCGTCATGACGGAAAAGTACAAGGCATCTAAATAGCTCATCCCTTCAATGTTATGATAGAAAATCGTTCCAATCATCAGGATAAACAAAACAGCCAGCATAATCGCCTTTTGCTCCTCCTGACGAAACAGAATTTTTAAAATGTGCCATAAGCTTCTAAATAGTAATGCAAATGCAACCATAGAGACCGCCCTTCAAAATCTAGAATAAGCAAGTTCGTTTATACGCTTGTTGCTCTTATCCTTTATTTTACCAGATCGACCATAAAAACGAAGAGGAGCAACGTTTTCCATTGCTCCCCTTCGTTTTATTTATGATTGTTCATATTCCTTTGTTTGCTTTGCTGACTTTTTACCATTTGAAGCAAATATAGTTAATTAGGTGAAATGTCCATTTTGAAATGATCAGACAACCAGCCATAAGCTCCATTGGTGAATTGATCTATTTCTTTTATTCTTGATTAGGAAGACAATCGGATTTAGTCATTTAATATTCATGTTGCTTCCGCTCTTTAATTTTCCCATCCTTCAATTCTATAGAGAATATTTTATTGGAATCGCTCCACGTATAGTATTCATAAGTGTGATCGTTATTTTTTTGCACCATTTCTGACGTTGGATATCCTAATTTTTCAATGAGAGCAGCTTTTTCATATGCTTCTCCGACCGCTATTTGATTGAAATGATCTAAAAAATCAGAGAGATTTTTTTTATCCTTAATAAAGACATCCAACATCGTTGAAATTACTTTTCCATCTCTAAAAGTGATCAGCACCGAAGTAAAGGGGTCTTTCCAAGGAAAATTATTCCAGGCATACGTCACTGCCTTTTCACCTGATTGATAATCCTCCATTTTTGAATTCGGTTTTCCAAGCATTTTTTCAATTTCGGCTTTCTTTGTTCCGCCTTTACCGTTCTCATCTTCTCCCACATCAATTTTTTCGATGATTTGTCTCAATTCCTTTAAGCTGTCAACCTTTGTATTGACTCTTTCTTCATCTGAAGAAAGTGCTTTAGTGCTTGTCGTTGTGGGTGGTTCTTCTACAGGGTCGTGCTTTTGAACGTTTAGATAGCCGTATAGCACTGCAGCAAAACATACAAGGATTACCCCTGTAACTATCAACAGATTGTTCACCAATTTCACGTTTTTCTTCCGCATTTTGGCCTCCTAGATTTTTTTAAATGATAGTTTCCTCAAAATTCCTTAAAAAAAGTCTTTTATTGCTTATCAAGAGGAAATACTTTCCAATTCTACTATTTTTACGAAAAATTTCTCTTTCAAGTAATTATTCTAACATAAAAATAACTTTAAAAATGATAACTTTTTCTAAAATACAAAGTACATTGTATACAAATAGTTGGTTCTGCTTTTAAAAAAAATGGACGAGTACTTTTACTTCTACTTTATTTTTTTCCTTGTTAAAATGAGTAACTAAAGGAAGTGTTCAACATGTTGCAACTAAAAAGAGCCTATCTGCCTGCCAGTGATTCTGATGGTTACCGAGTATTGATAGATCGATTGTGGCCTCGTGGAAAGTCTAAAGAAACCGAGAAAATTGATTTATGGATAAAGGAAGTCGCTCCGAGTCCAGAGCTGCGTAAATGGTTTGGTCATGAGGTCGAAAAGTATCCAGCTTTTGAAGCAAAATATCGCGAAGAACTCCAATCGGGCGAGCAACATGAAGCGCTAGAAAAATTGGCAACAATAGTTCAAACCCATGATGTCGTAACAATCGTTTATGGCGCCAAAGATGAACAGCATAACAACGCGCAAGTACTATATGACCTCTTAAACGAGTAAAAGCACCAAAACCGACGCTACCGCGTTGGTTTTGGTGCTTTGCTTTTGCAGCTGTTTAAGGATAGATTTTTTTCGTAAAGTACTTCAATAAGAACGGCGAAGATAGCGTTGTAAACAGGATGACCAGAATAAACGCCGAATAGTATTCATTCGTCACTAGCTGTGCTTGAAAGCCCAGTTGAACAATAATCAGCGCCATTTCTCCGCGAGAGATCATCCCTGATCCTACCATCAGACTACTGTGGCTGCTAAACCCTGCGAGCTTGCTGCCAAAAAAGCCGCCGAATAATTTTGAAGCGATAGCAACGATTGTCAGTACAACAATCAACAGCAGCTGCTTTCCGATTCCGTTGAACGTTATTTCCAGTCCAATACTAACAAAGAACACAGGGATAAAAACGGCATAGCCGATCGCCTCGACATTGTACTGCACTTCCTTAAAGACGTTGGTCTGTCCAATTGCGACACCAGTGAAAAAAGCGCCGATAACCGAACTCAATCCAATAAAATCAGCCAAATAAGACATACTCAGACACAGAATCAACGAAACAATAATCACTGAAGATTCCGCCAGCAATTTATTGCTGAGTCTCATTAAATACGGCGCACCCCAGCGAATCAAGAGGAAAATTGCAACAAAAAACAACACTTGCTCAATTAGCATGATCTCTAATGGATTACTATTTCCACTTTTCCCGCCTAAGAATGACATGCTCAGGCTAACAATCAGTACTACCAAAATATCATCGACAACGGAGGCCCCTAGAATGGTCGATCCTTCCTTGGTATTGATCACATTCAGCTCCTTCAATACCTCAACGGAAATACTGACCGAGGTGGCTGCTAAGATCAATCCTAAGAAAAAGGACTCGTTCATCGCAATATGAAAAGCATTCCCACTTACTGTTCCTAATACAACGGGAAATAAAATTCCTAAAACAGCCACGTACATCCCCGGCCGAAAATATTTTCGCAGCAATGAAAGATCACTCTCAATTCCAGCTAAAAACATCAATAAAATCACACCTATTTCAGAAAAGTCCTCAACTAAAATATCTGGATGAACAATCCTTAGCCCAGCGTTTCCTAATAAAATCCCGACAAGTAATTGTCCAATCACTGCAGGGACACCGAAGCGGCGTGAAAAATGACTAGCGATCGTCGTACTGACTAAAATCAGACATAAAACACCAATAAACTCCACGTTCCTCATCCTTTCGTATTGCTGTCACTAACTTTGTTCCCTAGCTCTAAGAACAAAAATTAGCCGATCCTTTTTAGGATAACGAAAAAAGACTAGAATGAAAAACGATAAGACTGCACAGCAGCTCTTTCTCATTTTTGGGGTTTATTCAGTAATTAACAAGTGTTGAATGCAAAAGTAGAGACTATTCAATACAGCAAACAGTCTCTACTTTTGATTTATTTGTTGAAGGTTTATCCTTTCAAAGCCAGATTATCTACTTTAGGCTCTAGCGATTGCAGCCTTCCGTTTGTCTGAGAATTTGTTTTCTCCATGAAGGTGACTATTTTTCCTAGTGTGGGACAAACGGTCACTCCTGCATCTTCCAACGCTGCTACTTTTGATTTTACCGTGCCCATATTCCCACTGACAATTGCACCAGCGTGCCCCATCTTTTTATTTTCTGGTGCGTACATTCCTGCAATATAGGCGCAAATAGGCTTTTTAATATTCAGCTCCTTAATCTTAGCAGCAGCCAGCTCCTCACTCGTACCGCCGATCTCTCCAATAAGAACGATGGCATCTGTTTCCTCATCCTCTGCAAACATTTCTAATACATCTGCATGATTCATCCCGACAACAGAATCGCCGCCGATTCCTACGCAAGTGGATAAGCCATATCCCTTAAAGGTCAGATTTGAAGCTGTCTCATGCGTCAAGGTACCGCTTCTGGAAATAATCCCGATATGGCCCTTCCCATAAATATCCGCGGGCATGATTCCTAATTTTGACTTGTCGGGAGCAATCACACCTATTGTGTTTGGTCCAATGACTTTAGCTCCTGTTTTCTTAGCCTCCTGAAGAATCGCGAGCGTATCCATCACCGGAACAAATTCAGTGATCACGACTAATAATTCAATCCCAGCCTGCAACGCCTGCACAGCAGAATCCTTTACGAATCGCGGCGGTACCAGCAACATCGCAGCACGAATCTGCGGAAACTCTTCCCGTGCTTCTGCCACTGTCTCAAATACTGGGATTCCTTCGACTGCTTCCCCGCCTTTGCCAGGTGCAACACCTGCACGCAGCTTTGCCCCAGATTCCAATGTTCGCTTCGCGTGGATTCGTCCTTGCTTGCCAGTGATTCCGATTATTAAAAGCTCTGTCTCTTGATCGATCAAAATACTCATATTATTGTGCCCCCTTTAACGCCAACAAGGTCTGTACGGCTTCATCAGTCGTTCCATATTTTGTTTGAGGGAAACCAAGCTTTTCGTAAATGCTCCACCCCTGTTCTTGATTGAATCCGCGGCTCTTCACCACAACCGTCTTATTTATTCCCAACTCCTTATACGCGCGTTCGATTCCTTCTGCCATATCAGCACAATTGTTGATTCCGCCAAATATGTTCACCAAGATATAATCGGTTTTTTCATTTTGCAGTAAAATGCGCATCGCTTGATAAGTCTTTTCAGCCGTCACACCGCCGCCCAGATCAAGGAAGTTGTTCACCCTGCCGCCATAGTAGAAAATAGTGTCCATCGTGGCCATGCCGATACCCGCTCCACCAGCCATCGTTCCTATAGTTCCTTCTGAGTCTACCTCTACATAGGTCAGATCGTGCTTCTCTGCTTCTATTTCCTGAGGGGATTTTTCCTGCGCCGTCCGAGGCAAGAGCGTATAGTCGCCTTGTCGGTAAAGCGCGTTATCATCAATGACCAGTTTCGCATCAATCGCCATTAGGGTATCATCTTTTAATAATGCTAAGGGATTGATCTCGATCGTTGTTGCATCTAGCGCGAAGCAGGCCTTGACCAGCTTCCCGGCAATATCTGCCACTTGGTTCACTCTCTTTTCGGATAAATCAAAAACAGAAACAGCTTTTTTGAATGCCTCTTCATTGAATCCGTTCGTACAATCAAAGCGCAGCAGCTTTTCTGGCGAAGTCTCCGCCAGCTCTTCAATATCCATTCCTCCAAAAGGGGTAAAAAGCATGATCATCGCACGGTTTTTAACATCTAATGTCATTCCCAGATAATACTCTTCTTCGATAGGCAAAAATCCACAGGCGATTACGCCCTCCATCACTTGATCATTGATGGTTATCTTTTCAATGGTTTTCTTTGCCTCAAGCAATTCTTGCTTCGTTTTGACCACTTTTACAGCACCGGCTTTTCCACGCTTACCAGCTAGGATTTGCCCCTTTAGTACACATGGATAAGGAACCTCTGCTGGAATTTCATCATCCATCAATAAGATACTGTCATTGATCGGTATTCCAAATCGTTCTAATTGTGCTTTTCCCTCAATCTCTAAATAATCCATCAGATTTTCCTTTCTCCGCTTGCCAGTATTTCAGGTTTGAAATACTGAGGTTTTATTTTTTACTCCCAAGCCATTTCTGGATCAGGAAGATAAGATTCTTCATACGGGTAGCCAACTCGGGTTATATTCATGAAGTGCTTATGGCTCAAATTTCCGCTGAAGCTATTATTTCCCCACGAGCCGCAACCGAGTGTAGTTGTGGCAACAAAACCATTTGTTGGCGAACCGCCACCAGTTGTTCCTGCTGGCTGGTTGACAATCACACGTGAGACGGCGCACTGAATCGCCGCATATTCTACATGCTCTGGTGTGTTCGAATGAACCGCAATGCTATGTCCTTTTCCTTCATAATCTAGATTTTCCACCATCATCGCGACGCCATCTTCAAAGTCCTTGTATGGATACAAGGTCAATACAGGGCACAGCTTTTCACGACATAAGACATCCGTGCTTCCAATTCCGTCAGCTTTTACAACAATGGCTTTTGTATCTGCTGGAACCTCCAGACCGATGATTTTTCCCGCCTGCTCCGCATCCAAGCCGACGATCTCGCGATTCATTGGGCCACCGTTTGGAAAGACTCCTGCTCTTACTTTTTCAACCTGCTCTGGCGACTCCACATAATAGCCGCCGTGTTTTTTGATTTTCTCAACAAAATTGGCAAACTTCTCTTCTGGCACAAAGGCCGTCTGCTCGCCAAGACAGATCAAGCCATTGTCAAAGCTTCGACCAATTAAAATTTTTTCTGCTGCTTCAGACAGATCAACGTCCCGATCAACGATACATTGGACGTTCCCTTGGCCGACACCAAGCGACGGTTTGCCACTGGAATAAGCCGCCTTGACCATTCCCGGTCCGCCAGTAGCTACTACCACATCTGCCAAACTCATCAGCTCACTGCTGTCCTCGATCGAAACCTCTTCCAGCCCTAAAACCAGATCCTCAGGAAAACCAAACGTTGCTAGTTCAGCACGAAACATCTCAACCAGCAGCTTGGTACATTCAACAGCTCGAGGGTGCGGAGCGAAAATAACAGAGTTGCGGGTTTTTAAGGCAAATGCCGCATTACACATTGGCGTTACAACTGGATTTGTTGAAGGTATGATACAAGCCACTGCACCCAAAGGCTTGGCTACCTCGAGCATTTTGCGGTCTTCTAATCGATTGATTACGCCTACCGTCTTCTCATTTTTGATACTTTGCCAAATCAAGGACGATTTCATTCGACATTTGGTGATTTTGTCCTGCCTGCTGCCCATGCGTGTTTCTTCTGCGGCCATTACACCTAATGTTTCCGCATTGTCATAAACCACTTTACATATCGCTCGAGCAGCTTCATCTGCTTGTTCTTGCGTGACAAAAGCAAATTGCTCTTGCGCTGCCTTTGAACGCTCAACTAATTCTTTTACTGTGATTGATTCACTCATTTTTTTCGCTCCCTTTCACTTAATTCGTTAAGTAAGACAACTCTCCAAAGCCAGGCCAGATCTGCAGCACTACATAGCCGAAAATAATGACCAAGATAGTACTTGCGATCGTCATTGGAACCCCGCCTTTTAACATCTTATTGGCATCCAAGCCATAGGCTACCGGAATCGCACGTACACTGATAGGCAGCAAATATTCAGAATTGTATGCCATGACAGTGATAAACCAATACGGGATCGGATTTAGCCCCATCTTCACAGCGAAACCAAGAACGATCGGGATACTTACGGCCGAAGCAACCGTAGAATTCGTCAGCTCCGAGATGACACGAGCAAAGATCGTGAAGACAATGATTGTCATAAGTCCGCCGTCTAAGGACATATCTGCAACGATATCAGCGATCGCTGCGCCTGCGCCTGAATCATTGACTAAACGCCCAAGTGCTAATCCTCCACCGAACAAAAGCATCATGCCCCACATAACACCCTCTTGAGCTGTTTCCCAAACCAGCATAGGCTTCTTGTTGGCTGCACTGATGACAAAGGATAGACTTCCAAACAACAAGAAAATGTAGGCTGGTGCTAGCCCCGGCAGCAGATCTGCATATAAAGGACGTGTGAACGCGCCCGCTAAAGCAACCAAGAACAACGCTGCACAGATTTTTTCATCACGCTTCATTGGCCCCAGCTCACTGTAGCTGTTTACAAAATATTCCTTTGTGCCCTTTAATGGACTTGATTTTCCATAAAGCAGCAGCATACCGATCAGACTTAAAATGGCTAATAAAATGAAGTATGGGGCGATTCGAACAATCCAGTCCACATACATAAACTCATGTCCTGTATATTCCTCTAAAAATGAAATTGCTGCGATGTTCATCGCTCCGCCTAATGGTGTGCCGACACCGCCTAATCCTACCCCCCAGCCGATTGCGAGCAGGATCGGAACTGCATGCTCACTGCTTTCGATATCCTCAATCCCAGCAGCCGCCAGCATTGAGACAGCGATAGGCGTATAAAGTGCACATACCGCGACATTCGGCAAAATACTGGAGACCAGCATACTAGCAAGCAGCCAAACAGTGATTTGAGACCTCATAGAAGGGCCGATGATCGATAAAATTTTTAAGGCCACGCGCCGATCCAAACCAGTCGCTGCCCACGGCAAGGTCAACAGGCTGGAACCAAGGATCAAAATAATACTATCCGAGGCATACTGCGCCGTGAGAGAAGCCATGGGAACAATATTTAAAAGCGCATTCACAAGTACGGGTACAAAAGCCGTGACCGTCATATGCACCGGTCTTGTCACCCACCAAAAAACCATCCAAAGCAAAACCCCTACCGCTTCTGCCCCTGGCCGGGTTAAAAAGCTGGATAGCGAAAGGATACTCGCCACCAAAATGGTCGGCCCTAACAGAATATAAATTAACCGTCGTGTCGTGTTCATAATAACTCCTTCCTGAATGCTTGATTCATTAAACAAATCAAAAATATTTTTGCTGTTTCCTTTATCTTAATGAAGTGCTGATGAATCACAATCCATTTTGCCACTTGTTTCGGTTGGTAAAATAAGCTTGCAGAGCCTGAAGTTCACTTGCGTGCTGCGAAAACCAGTTGCACAGGATGCAACAAAAAGAGATGTCGAAAAGTTCAACATCTCACAATTGTTTATTATTTTGGATAATAGCCTAGCTTGCTGGAAATTCGTCCCGCAGAGGTGATCACTGCTTTTGCCAGTTCCTCCTCACGCTCCATTTTGCTGAGACTGCGCGCACTCATTGACACACTTACCGAAGCCACTGGTTCACGATTGCGATTGAATATCGGTGCCGCAATTGACCCAGTACCTTCCGCAAGCTCATTGATCAGCTTGCAATACCCTCTTTGTCTCGTAAGAATCAGCTCCTGATTGATCTCACTAATATCATTTTTTGTCCCAAAGGTGTATTTTTTTAAGTCGCTGCTTTTCAAAATAGCCTGTGATTGAATAGGCGGTAAATAAGCCAGAATCACTCGTCCCATCGCAGAACAATGCATTGGATGGCGATGCCCCATCGGAATCAATAAATCAGTTGAATTTTGGGAGCAGCTGCTGATCAAATGGATGATTTCCCGTTCTTGAGGAACCGCCATGTGTCCGCACACGTGAAACTGGTGGGAAAGTCGATGCACTTCTGGAAAAGCATGCCGATAAACATCATTGGCCTGCAGCGATCTTCCCGCCAATGCTACAATCTCCGGCCCTGGAAAATAATAGCCAGTATACTCGTC
The DNA here is from genome assembly GCF_017315985.1 of Candidatus Enterococcus murrayae. GTDB lineage: Bacteria > Bacillota > Bacilli > Lactobacillales > Enterococcaceae > Enterococcus_A > Enterococcus_A murrayae. The sequence continues at coordinate 9,217 of NZ_JAFLVR010000021.1, forward strand.
CCGCTCCAAAAATCCCCAATCCAGCATTGTATTTAAATGACGCGACACCGTACTAATATTCATCTGCAGCCGCTCCGCAATATCAGAGGTCCTCTGGCTAGGGTTTTGTTCATCAAACGATGACAGAATCGCTAATGTTTTGACCAAGCTTTTCATATTCGAGCCGCGTTGATTTTCTTCTAAAGACTTTATCATAGGAAAGATTTCCTTTCAGAGTCATTTTAAATCAAGCCAAATACATTCCATAACGGATACATTACTAAGACAAATCCAGCGAGCATGATCCCCGCCTTCAAGGTCATTTGCTTCACAAAATCCTTCATCGGCATCATTCCGTATCCATACATAATCAAATTTCCTGCTGATTCATAAGGCATAAACAACAGCTCACAAGCATAAAGCAAGCACATACACGCGGCAATCGGATTAATGCCAAGAGTCGCGGCGATTTGTACGAATGGAAGTGCTAATCCACCCAGCATCGCATAGGGTGTCATAAAGAAGTTCGCAATCATGCCAATTAACAGAAACGATACACAGACGACTAAAGTACTTTTCCCCGCCAGCAGCGGAACTGCGATACCCGTTAAATAATCGCCAAAACCGACATTGGCCCCTACGATGCCGATCCCTAAGCAGGTCGCAACAAAGAATACCATTGAGAAATTAAGCTTTTCCAAGGTCTTTTCTTTGCCAATCCCTATAATCGGCAAATACATCAGGAAGGGAATCGCCATAAAGCCATAGGCTGCAGGCAGATCAAGAAACATTGAAGCAAACAAATAGACTAATAGCAGAATCACCATCGCAACAGCTTTCTTTTCCCGAAGGCTCATGTTTCCAAGCTGTTCATATTTTTCGTCAAACAACTTTTTGCTGACATTGATTTTCATATTTTTTGTGTCGTAGACCTTCATTAGAATCAAAATACTGAGAATGCACCAAAGGATAAAAAAGCCGTTGTACTTAAATGATGTAAACATCGTCATCCGATAATCAGGAATCACTTCCCTAATCGCTGTTTCCAGCATGGAAAAATAGCCCGGATAATACAGACAAACGGTACAGCCGGTGGCACCGATCGTTCCGGCAAAGCAAAGCAGCGAGGCTTCCTTCGAAGGCTTCATATCCATTGCCTTACATACGCCATAAACAAGGGCACTGGCTACTAGCCAGCCATTACAAAATGTGATCAAGTTCAAGATGATCCCGATAAAGAAGCAGCCAAATACTGCCCCAGCATAAGTCCCGCCGCATGTTCGAATGACATAATAAGCGATTCGTTTCAGCAGCCCCGTTTCATCCAATACATTACTGAAAATCAGTCCGCCAAGCACCATCCAAACAGTGGTGCTGGTCCATGAAGCGAAGGCTGTCTCGGCGGGAACCAATCCGCTGATCATGTAAAGAGAGGGCAAGAGGATCGCTGAGACCAATCTTGGCAGCAACTCTAAAGCAATGATCAAGATGACAAATATGGTCAGAACTAAAAACAGTCTTAAGCTTGCCGTAAATCCATCTGACGTTGGGATAAAGGCGATAATCATTGGAAACAGCAAGCATATAAACCAACAAAACAATCTTTTTTTATCTACACTAATCCCCATATTCTTTTTTCCTTCTATAGTTGATAGTCTCTTTTTTATAGTGCCTTTTGATAGAGATCGATAATATCCTTGATGGTCGTCAAGCGTGGATTCACTGCTACGTTTGGACTCTTCATTGCATCTTCGGCCATTTCAGGAATTTTATCCTCCGTGACGCCCATTTCAGAAAGACAGCTTGGGATGCCTAAATCAGCATTGAGCTTTTTAATCTCATCGATCAGCAGCTGAGGAGAAAAATCTGCTGCCGGTTCTTTCTTCTCACGAATGAAGTTATAGATGGTTTCATAGCGTCCGCGATCCGCCAACGCATTGAACTCCACGATTGTTGGAAGAAGAATGGCATTCGCCACCCCATGTGCAATATGGAAATACGCGCTCAATGGATGACTCATCGCATGAACATTTCCCAGCTTCGCCCAGGCAAAGGCCATACCGGCAAAAGTAGAGCCGGCCATCATCGCACAAGCAGCCTCTTCATCTTGTCTATTGGCGACAAACTGACGCAGATTTCCACCAATCAATTTCATCGCTTTTTCCGCCATTGCATCTGTAAATGGCGAAGCATTTCTAGAAACATACGCCTCCATCGCATGAATCAAGGCATCAATCCCGCAGGCAGCCGCAATCGATGCTGGCGCAGTCATGATCAATTCGGGATCTAAAAGTGCATATTTTGGCAGCATCTCATAACTGATGACAGACATTTTATAATTTCTTGCTTCATCCGTGATCACCGCTGAGGCCGTTACTTCACTGCCAGAGCCAGCAGTTGTGGGAATTGCAATGATCGGTACAACTGGTCCAGGAACTTTGTAAAGCCCTTCGTAATCAGTGATCTCTCCACCGTATTTGGCCAAAACACCTGTCGTTTTTGCCACATCCATCGAGCTTCCGCCGCCAAGCGCAACGATACTTGTTGCACCGCATTCCTTATAAAGAGCCGCGGACTCATTGACCACAGCTACAGTTGGATTCGGGATCGTTCCAAGATAGGTCGTACAGCTGATTCCGGCAGCTTCAATAATATCCTGAATTTTTTTGACTACTCCCAGACCTTCTAATCCGCGATCAGAAATCAAGAAAACATGCTCTGATTGATTCTCCTTTAATATTTCCGGCAGTTTTTTTAAGCTGCCTATTCCAAACTCTATGCTTTGCGGCACTTTAAACGTAAAATCCTTCATTGACTCATTCCTCCATTTTCTAAATAACTGACAGCACACTTGTTATTAGCATATTGCCGCCGACAAACAGCAACACGATATATACGATCCGTAAAAACTGTTCGCGATTGATTTTTTTCAAGAAGCCCATTCCTAAGAAAAAACCGATCGCTGCCATTGGAAGCCCAATGACCAGCGCGCTCAGCATATACGGTGTAACGGCTCCGCTTCGATACTGCGAGAAGGCATTCCAGGTATTCAAGATTACCCACACCATGTTCATGGTATTTCTGAATTTTTCCTTTTCCTGTACCGCTTCGATTGTATAGACTGTGATCAGCGGACCGCCGATATTGAAGGCGCCGTGGACAATTCCGCCCAAGATCAGACAGCCGTATCGGAAGATTTTCTTTCCGGTCGTATCTACCTCTTCAACGGCTTCGCTTTGCCCTGAAAGCGTAGGCTTGATGATATTTTTATAGATATTCATTAGAGCAATTAACGTGACCATCGCGCCGATACATATTTTGGCGATATTTGGACTGATCGCATAAAACAAGTAATTCCCAACCAAAATCCCGGGAATACACAATCCGATGATCTTTGCGAGGTCCTTCCATGAAACCTCTTTAAAGGCTTTGATGCCTAAATAATATAAGAAAGGAAGGGTGATGAGAGTACCATATGGCACTCCCGCTTCCGTTCCCAACAAACCATTTGTTACTGCCGCCGCAATTACGGTACAGCCAAATCCTGTACACCCCTGTACGAAAAATCCGATAATCTGCATCAATGCCACGAGGACAAAGTTAAATTCAAATGTCATTTTTTCCACCCATTCTCTTTTTTTAGAAACTCAATTCAGTCCGCTGGATCAAATCCTTTTGCAATGGTTTGCCAAGCTCTACGAAGTACGCACTGTATCCCGCCACGCGGACAAGCATATCTTTATAATTTTCAGGATTTTTCTGAGCCGCGCGCATGGTTTCTGAGCTCATGATATTGAATTGCACGTGCATTGGATTTTTTGCCATGTATGCATCGATGAAGCTGATCAAATTATCCCGGCCTTCGACACCAGCGACTGCTTCTTGCGGGAATCGCAAATTCATTAAAGTCCCATTAGTTGCTAAGCTGTGATCGACTTTCGCCAATGAATTTACCAGGGCAGTAGGTCCGCTCACATCGTGTGAACCCGCATCTGTATGCACAGGACCCATGTTGTCTGAGATCGCTTCCCCCTTCTTACGGCCATCAACTGAAGCGTTCGTGTTCATTCCCATCGCGACATTGGCATTGACCGAGTACACCCCTGGGCTAAATTCCCCGCCGCGCACATTTTTTCTTCCAGCCACATGCTTGCAATAGCATTCAAACATGTATTTGAATAAATCATCTGCATAGTCATCGTCGTTTCCATAATGATGAACCTTGGAGCTGTTCACTAATGAATAAAGGACTTCATGGCCTTTCCAGTTATCTTTTACTGCCTGTAGGAGCTCTGCACCTGTACAACGTTTTTCCTCAAACACCAGCTGCTTGATTGACGCTAGCGAATCTGCACAAGTCGCCATTCCACTAGCCTGAGGGCCTGTACCGTTATATTTCGCTCCGCCTTCAGTCAGATCTTTTCCTGATTCTAAGCAGTCTTCGAAGAATGCTGATACATACGGTAATGGCTTCAGCTCGCGATGGATCGTATCGATCACGTTTAGACTGCTGCACATTTGATCGGTCCAATAGTCAAATTGCTGATCCACACTGGCCAATACTTCATCAAAGCTTTGATAAGTATCTAAGCTGCCGGTATCCGGACCAAGCTGGCTGCCAGTGTTCAGGCTGCGCCCGCCATTTACGACCATTTCCATCATTTTCGGTGTATTTACATAAGCCGCATCATGCCAGCCATACTCTTTTCCTGGCAAACTAATTTCTACACAGCCCACCACACAATAATCTCTGGCTTCTTCCAGAGTCATTCCTTTGCGCATCATTCCTTTGATCGTCGGTGCATCATTGAACAGCTTTGGATGTCCATAGCCGGCACGGATACATTCTGTCGTTTTTACTCTTAATTCATAAGGTGTGTTTTCATGCATACGAACACAGACCCATGGATTCATCATGCGCGTATGGGCAGAGCCTTCCAGCATGAGCATCGTTAGATCATTTGTCGCATCGTTGCCGTCTCGATCCACTCCGCCGATCGTTAAGCTTTCCCCGCCGAATCCCCGACCGTTTCGTAAAGCCATACTGCCCTTATCCTTCAGCTTTGTCGGATTGTTCATCTTCACGTATTCCACTTCCAAAAGCTCAAGGACAAACTCCTTGGTGATTCTGCCAGCCTTCATATCCGCTTCATAGAACGGGTACAGCCATTGATCCATTCGACCGTAAGAGATCGAATGCCCATTGCTTTCTACTTGGATCAGTGTTGTCGCAATATTGAACAGCTGCAGCGCCTGCCAGAAAGTTTTGGGTGCTCCCAATGCGATTTGATAGCAGTTTGTCGCCATCGCCTCTAATTCCTCTTTACGCTTCGCGTCCTTTTCAGTTGCCGCCAGCTCTTCTGCCAGCTCAGCATACCGTTTGATATAGGTTCTAGCTGCTTCATGCATAATGATCATCGCTTCATAAAAGTCGCGCTTATCCGCATATTCAGGATCACGTTTACTAAGCTTTGCTAAACGTCCTTTAGCTTCATCGATCAATCCTACATACCCTTCACGCATCAATTTGGCATAATCAATCGCTAAATGGCCTGCTCCCGCATAATGATAGAGATTGGTTTGGAAGATTTTTTCCCCTACCTCAGAACCCTTTGTTTGATCCTCATCCAGTCTCACGTTGACCATGTCATCAATGGTCTGGCCCTTCCACCATGCACAAAGCTCAAGAATTTCTTGCCGTTCTTCCTCATTTCTAATATAGAATTGATCGTTTGGACGTTCCTCAAATGGTGAATGCAGGATTTCGTCAATAATCCAGTTAACTGAAAATTCGGGATAAATTGGCGAAGCTTTAGCCGGTGCCGCGATCTCTCCTACGATCAAATCCTCCTCATAGATGTATAAGCTGGTGTTTAATAAGATATTTTCAAAAGCATAGGCACATTTCAATTTGCGCGAACAGGTTTCATGCTTTTGATATGCCTCTGTGACTAATCGCAATCTTTCCACATCCACATCGTACGGTCGATCCAAGAAAGCCTGTCTCAAATGGTTTACTCGCGGAAACGGCGACCAGTCCTCATGATTGACCTGATAACCTAAGCCGTATATCTGGTCGAAAGGCTCCGTTCCTCTTGCTGCTGTGTGTTTGTTACTCATGAATAAATCCTCCTTATTTATATAAAAATTATTGTTTTTCTTTTGTTCCAACAAGGCAGTGAATCCCTCGTCCATTCATGTAGTCTGCAATTCTTTCAACATGCTTTTGAAAAGATCTTCGATTGACCTTTACTCCCTCCATCCCATAAGGAATCCCTAAAGCTTCATATTTTTCAACACCCAATCGCATGAAGCTCAGCAATTGAAGCGTTCGTACCCGTCCCTGCAGCTCATTTAGAATAAAATCAGCTGTCGCCTCGATATTTTCCATGTCTTCGTTAAACTCGGGAATCACCGGAATTCTCAAAATCAGCTCGCGATCAAGCTCCGCTAGTTTTTTTAAATTGGCTAAGATCAATTCATTTCCAACACCTGTCCGCTCACGATGAATGGTCGTATCCATGTGTTTAATATCGGATATCCAAATATCGGTAACAGGCAACAACGCCTCTACCTTGCGCCAATTTGAATAAAACGTTGTCTCAAAGCATGTTTGTATTCCTTCTTTTTTGCATTCAGCAAACAGCTCCGCCACAAAATCGCTTTGAAGCAACGCTTCGCCGCCTGAAACAGTGACTCCTCCGCCAGATTGATCATAATATTCCTTGTCCTTACGAATAATCTCCATGCACTCTTCAACGGTCATCTCCTCGCCCCATTGCTTTATCGCATCCGCTGGACAGGCCAATGCGCAGGCGGTATGATCGGAAACTTTTTTTGAATCGATCGCTGTTAACTTTTCCCGATGAAAGGTCAAGGCTTCTTCATTTGGTTCTGCTGACAAGCAAAGCCCACACTTTTTTTTAGAAATGCATTTTTTCTTATAAATACCCAGTTCTATCTGTCTGGACCAGCTTTCTGGATTTCCACACCAATCACACGTCATCGGACACCCCTTTAAGAAAAGTTCTGTCCTTAAACCGGGGCCATCGTGAAGAGTAAAACGTTGTATATTAAACACAATTCCTTTATTTGACAACCATATTCTCCCCTTCGCTTAAAGAGAAAGCGTTTTTATGTTCAAAGTGTAACAAAGTTGAGATAGCAAAAAAATTAGGTATTAGGAGTATTTCCATATAGGGAATGTTCCTTACAGGAAGCCTATTTTTCGGCAACAAAAAAAGCCTAAACATCTGTCTAGGCTTTGTAAAAATGATTATTCTTTATTGTCAAACAGTTGAGACAACTCATATCTGCTGTTTACTTTGCACTTACTGTATATGTTTTGAACATGCTTCTTCACCGTATGATAGCTGATGACCATTTTCTCGGCAATATCCTTATAGGTTAGACCTTTATATAATAATTCCGCTACTTTAAATTCCGTGTTCGTCAACGGCAAGGTATTGTCCAAGCTTTTAGACGACTTTTCTTGGTCCTTTTTCGAAATCGTTATCCAGTGGTATCGATCAATGATGCCATTAGAATATGTCCGATCATATGTATAAATTTTAAAAATATAATTCTGAACGATCCTAGTCCGCACCAGCTTTGAACAATTTTGATTTTCATCCCCTAATAAAAATGGCAGCCAGCTGCAGGGTTCCGTGCTGCTGATTTGTTCCGCTATTGATGGTCCTAAAATGTGGCTTAAGCAATCGATTGCCGCCTGACTATAATTCATCACATGAGTAAAATCATCAGTAATCAAATAGGCCTTTTCGCCAGATAAAATGATTTCATTCTGAATTTTTTGGATTATTTTAGACTGCTCATACTTTTTGAAGTTCTTATACGAATTGGCTAGATAAACATAGATTCCCTTTAGATCTTCGATTTCCTTTTCAGTAAAATCCCCCTGCTGAGCGTTTTTGAAAAACACTACCTGGATATAGGCGTTGATCCCAAAAGCCATTGTCACACTGTAGCGCTGATCAAAATTCTTTTCGATAAATCGAACATAAGACGTTTTTTCATAGTCCTCTACCCCTAGAACGTCAGTGGATTTATATAATCTGGGAACTACATTGAAATAAGTCAGATGGTCTCTCAAGGCCTCCTGAAAAACCTGCTGCTTGATCTCATCCTCCTCAACAAAATTCCGATAAGGATGCTTTTTATGATTGACTAATTGTCCTGTCCAATTGGTCCATGAAAGAAACTTTCCTTCCGTATCAAAATACGAAATAAGTACGCGATCCCAACCAAAATTCTTTTCTAAATACTCCAAAAGAGTCGCGCTGAAAAATTCACGCGCAGTTATCTGATATTCAGAAATCTCAGAGAAAAAATCAACTTGCCCATTTTTATCTACATCCATATGACCTCACGCCCCTTTTTCAACAACTACCTAATCCTTTTTATCCGCTTTCAAAACAAAACGAAGAAACGATTGAGAAATAACTGTTGTATACTTCTCATTCTAATCTAAATATCATTTAATTTAAATACATTTTTTTGAGCCGGATTTGTTTAGAAGCCTAAATATTGTGCTGGAGCCTGGCATAAAATGCCCTTGATTTCAAATGAATCCTTCTAAAAGAACCTAAAAATACCTTCTTACAGCCGCTTGGTACTGACGATAAGACTCCCCAAATGTCAGCAGCAGGAACTTCTCCTCCCCGCGAATTTGCTGGTCAAACAAGAATACTGCAAGTAAAGCCGTTAGGACCATTAAACGATTTGGAAAAATAACAGAAAATCCCAGATATAATAAATCAAATGCAACAAAGGCAGGATTACGGCTGAACCGATAAATTCCCGAAGTAACTAGTTCGGTTTTTTGTTTTTCATTATAGCCTGCACGCCAATTCAGTCCCATTGTCGCTACCGCGATTAAAAACAACAAGACACTAAAATAGATTAGAATCACTCCCACATAGCCCCAGCCGGTTTTATTACTATCGAATAGAAATGGCGCCGCAATCTGAAGAAGCCCTCCGATTCCAGTCAAAATCTTTAGAGTAATCTCAAAATACTTCTCTCGTGACCGCTTCTTATCTCCCAAGAGATTCACATTGATCCCCTGCTTTCTCAGCAACAAGCCTTTTATTAAGTAAATCAAATAAAAGAGTGCTGCGCCTATTAATGCAAGAATCCTTATTCCCATGTTTTCTCCTCCTATCGCTCAACAAATGCCGATCCATTCATATGAATATTATTTCATTTGTTTTTTATTTCGTCAAGATTTGAAAAGAATCGACAGGGTAGCTGTCTTGAAGCTTAGACAACTAGTTAATTGGACAAAAAGAACCGAACAATTCGAAGCTTATCCATACGTACAAGCTCCTATTGTTCGGTTCTTTTAAGATACAAACTGCAAGAGAATTGGATCCCCATACAAACTCCCTATTCATCCGAGTAATCAAACGTATCCTGTAATTTCCCATCCTGTTTGTAAATTTTGGCAGCAGAATGCTTATTTTTAGCAATTTCCTTAGCACGCTCCACTGCTTCCTCTTTTTTATCAAGGGTATCGCTAGCTCGGCTGGCTTTTTCAGAAATAACGACCCACTTGTCCTCTTGGTATTTCACTTCGACATCAGCGTTCATTAATTTCTTAGCGTTCTTATCATACTCGTGAGAATCATTTTTCTGAGGTGCTTTTGCTTTCTGGAAATCCTTCTTTTCATCCGCAGAAGCATCGGCGTACCATTTTTCGGCCTGGCTAGTAGCGATTGGGATTGCACGATCATCTGGATAGCCGTCATCTAAAAGTGCGTTAGCAATATCAATCGCTTTTTTCCGAATCAAGGGGTCCAGATTCTTCATTGACGCTGGGTAATCCTTCATATTCCAAAGCATAAAAAGTTCCTCCTTCAAATTATTTATACTCCCACCTTACTATGGAAAAGCTTTATTTTGAATTGATATGCTTATCTTCAACAGAAGTATGCATTGCACAACAAAAATTTAATCCTTTCTTGTAGTATTATTTTTCAAACTTGCTCATGTAGATAAAAATATTTATTAGTTATTTTTAAACTTAAAATATCTTTTACTATCTATACATAATTGTATATAAGAATAAAATATCCTTATGTTTTCCTAACAACACTATATCAGGGTTAATTATATATTGAAAACAACCATAGAAAGTGATAATATAACCCAAAGTAATTATTACCAGTTAATAACAGTTAAAAGAAAGGAGGTCTCTATTGCGTATCTCAGTTTTCGGTTTAGGTTATGTAGGCTTATCAAACGCTTTATTGTTCGCTCAAAGTGAAGAGGTTTTAGGCTATGACATAAATGAATCCAAAATCCAACAATTACAAAATCAAAGTAGTCCTATTGACGAAAAGGAATTTCATGATTTTTTAAAGAAGGATTTGAATATAACTTTCACGAATAGTTTTGCTGAAGCAGCATCATATGGGGATTTATTTGTTATCGCTACGCCTACCGATTATGATGATGAATCAAATAGTTTTGACACCACTTCTGTAGAAGCAATTATCACACAGATACTCGAAATCAACTCAAAGGCATTGTTCTTAATAAAATCAACGATTCCAATCGGCTATACCGACCATTTGAAGCAACACTTCTCCTCAAACAATTTTATTTTTTCTCCTGAATTTCTTAGAGAGGGAAAGTCTTTATACGACAATCTGTTTCCGTCAAGAATTATTGTCGGTGAGAAAAGTGAACGAGGGCAAAAAATCGCTGAACTCTTTTCCAAAAATGCGCGAATAGAAGATGTGCCTTGCTTACTAACAAACTCAAGGGAAGCCGAGGCAATTAAATTGTTTGCCAATACATATTTAGCTATGCGTGTTGCCTATTTTAATGAACTGGATTCGTATGCTGAATTACATGGATTAAATGCGAGCGATATTGTGAATGGCATTGGTTTAGATACTAGGATTGGAAATCACTATAATAATCCTTCCTTTGGTTATGGGGGCTATTGTTTGCCAAAAGACAGCAAGCAGTTATTGGCGAATTATAAAGATGTGCCGAATAACCTAATAAAAGCAATTGTTGCCTCAAATGACACGCGAATAGACTTTATTACTCGGCAAATTCTTAAAAGGAAACCGAATGTTGTTGGTATTTATCGTTTAACGATGAAAGCAAATTCCGATAATTTTCGCCATTCCTCTATTCAAATAATTGCAAGCAAGCTCCAAGAAAAGAGATTAACAATCATTATCTACGAACCAATTATTGATGTTGTCAGTTATGAGGATGCTCGTGTTGTTCGTGACCTGGCACAATTTAAAAAAGAGGCGGACATTATTGTGGCGAATCGTTTGGACCATGAGCTGACTGACGTTATCGATAAAGTATATTCACGAGATCTTTTTTTCAGAGATTAAGTTACCAGAAAGCCCTAAAGAAAGGATAATTCTACATGTTTTATGTTTGGCTTCTATCACTTCTTTATATAGTAGTGATGATTTTATGCGGAGTGATGATTTCACTTTCCGGAGGAGATAAAAATAGACTTGAAGATAAGGAGCAAATTGATGCTTCAAAAACAGTCTCTAAACGCAGTAAATGGCATAGGTTTACATTACTCGCCTACCTGCTATCTTTCATATTGGTTCTGTTTTATCATCATTATTCTATTAACAGTATTTTGTATTGGACCATCCCCTTTGTAGTAATTGCTTTTATGTGGAATGCCTTTCTAACGCTTTCCTCTTACTTCAACCCTATTTATGTCAAACCTGACAATCGTTCAATCAGTGAATTTCGAACAGCGGTAGTTATTCCGGTCTACAATGAGGACAAGGAGATTTTTAAAAAGGTTTTAGATAGCTTGTCCAATCAGACATGCTTACCTGATTATGTCTATGTCATTGAAGATGGTTCCCTTGAAGAAAACAAGTGTGAGGATTTATTTAATGATTGGAGAAATAAATTTTCAAACAAAGCAAAATATTTTTACAAAGAAAATGCAGGTAAACGAGAAGCACAAGCAGTTGCTTTTCAGGAACTGAATAATTTAGTAGACATCTTCATCACTATTGATAGCGATACGATTTTAAATGAAGATGCTATCGAGCAGGGTCTGTATCCATTCTTTGATGAAAAAATTATGTCGGTCGGTGGAGCCTTGTTAGACTATAATAATCGAGATAATTTTCTAACACGAGCAGTCGGTGTTTCCTTTGTCTCCGCTTTCTCCAATGGGCGATCCGCCTATTCCCGTTTGAAAGCCGTAAACGTTAATCATGGATGCTTGGCTTTTTATCGCTCGATCGTGATTGATACGTATATTGACCACTATTTATCACAAATCGTTTTCTCTCAAAAAGCCAAATTTGGTGATGATCGTATGTTAACTCAATACGCCTCGATTATGGGAGACACGGTGTATCAGGAAACCTCAATCGGCTATACCTTGAATCCAATAAAGCTCAGTCACCTCATGAGACAGCGCAGCCGCTGGTGGCGAAGCTTTTGGTGGGGAGGTCTCTGGTTTATCAAGCATCAAAGCCCCAAAAGGGCAGCTTGGTGGATCCAGTTGAGCCATTTCATTTCTTTCGGCGCATATACTCCTGTGTTTATCGCTGTCTATTTTTATTATCCAATTATAAAGATGCAATTTCCAATAGTGGTATTGCTTTACATGATCGCTTTGGGCTACTTTAGAAATATCCGTACCCTGACTTTCGACAGAAACGATATGAGTAAGCTGTATCAATTTGTCTCGTATCTTTTGTTCTCGCCATTTTCAACATTAATCAATTTATTGATTTGCAGTATTCTACAGATTTATGGCTTATTAACAGTCTGGAAAGTTGCGAATTGGGGCACAAGAAAAAATGTCGAAGTTGGAATTGATAAAGGTGAATGATAGCACTCTTGTTCAAAACAACTTAATATATAAACAGTTTAACTGAAGCGAAGGAAAGCTCTTTATTCACCAAAAACTTAAAAATTTAGTTTGAACGTGTTCGCTTTCTTATTCCATTCAGAATACTTCTGTCCCATTGTTAGAGTGCATTTTCATAAGAGAATGTACTTTTTTTATACCCTTTATATAGTTGAGAATGAGACTGCCAAAACTATTTAATCTACAATAGAAAAAAACGTGAAGCAGACTCGATACTAAACTATCGGCTACTTACACGGTTTATATCAGATTATTCAGGAATTTATTGCCCAATATCTGTTTGATTCTAGAGTACTTTAAGTCACTTTCAAAAAGTTCTGTCATTTTATCAGTAGACTACCTAATAAATTTCAACTAGTTCATCGCTGAGATTAAAAACTCCTCTTTGCCTATTTCTGTTTCATTCGTAAAGAGAATATCCTCGAAATCTTGAGAATTGGTCACTATGATCGGAATTTCCGTAATAAATCCTGATTCCTCGATCCCTTTTACATCAAAGGAAAGCAGCTTCTGTCCCTTCGCCACTCGATCCCCCTGATTGATATGAGCATTAAAGTATTTCCTATCGAGTTGAACCGTATCCAAACCTACATGGATCAATAATTCCAAGCCATCATCTGAAACGATACCGATCGCGTGTTTCGTAGGAAAGACACTCATGACAGTTCCATCGAAAGGTGAAACCACCTCGCCCTTTGTCGGCAAGATCGCTAATCCTTTTCCTAACAGGCCTTGAGAAAAGGCTTCATCTGTCCTCCTTCATGAAAAAAGACCCATCCATCACTAAACAAACATCTTCATTTCTGAAGACATTCCTAGTGTTGTAAATGGGTCTAGCTTGCTTACGCAATAACTATTCCATATGTACAAGTTTTCTTTTATGGCTTAACCATAGCATGGAACTTTTTTTATATCAACGGTTTTTTGTGCTTCTATCTTTTCTGACAGTATGACTCATTATAAGTAAAATGACTGTAGTTCATGGTAAAGTTTCCTGTTAAACAAAAATTTCCTGCACGATTATTTGGCTTCATCATTTAAAATATCAACGTTCTCCCAACCAAACTACGCCATTCTTCATTACATAGAACAGTTCTCCAGAAACCTTACTAGTCGAATAAGCGGACTCCTTAATCTCTTGAACTTCTTCAAATGAATAGATGCCGTCATTCATGTCTTCCAATAATTCATTTTCTGACCATGCAGCTAAATCAAGTCCCTTATGCCAGATCAGCTCGCTAAAATTTTTGATAGTAACTTTCTCATTTACGGACTCAATTTTTTCTATTTCTGCAAAAGTATTATCATAAAAATGAAGCATTTCTCTATAGCTCACAACTACTTGAGACTTCATAATATTCTCTTCAAAAATCCATATTTTCAAATAATATGGTTCATCTAATCTTTCTATTGTTTTCTTCCATGAATCGTATACATCTATTAATGCTTGAATGATCCTTTGTTTATACCAAAATGGCAGAGAGTATTGTGTAAATAACGAATAAAAAGATAGACTCCACAGCTTCACATAATCTCTAGAACTCTCTTCTAATTGCTCCATGTCCATTTTCATGTAATAAGCTTTCCATCGTTCAATTTCTTTTACTCTTCGTTTCCAGCCTCTGATCTTACGCTTTCTAAAATCCGTTCTGTCAGTCATTTTTTCACCAGCTTTCCAAAAAACCATTATTTATACAGAGATTATCAATCCCACAATATTTATTTGAATGATTAGATACCAAGTAATCCTATGCTAGCAGTTAATCATGCTTATTGTAAATGCATAATAGATTTATTCAGAGCTGTTTTAACGATAAAAGTGTTCAACTTATTGTTTCAAAAAAATTTTTTACGGTATACAATGAATAAAAAAAATCCAAGCTCTTAAGCACTTCAAAGCGTCATGCCTAGGAAACCAATCATTCTTCAACTCCATCTATCATATCAAATTATTAATTAATATAATTTGATATGATAGTGTTCTCTGATAAGTAAGATGGTTTTAAGGAGGTGGTTGTTCATTAACTGATAAGCAAATTGAAAGATTACTCAGAATTTTTGCTAAGAGAGGAAAATATGCTCCTATGAGTCTAAATCAAGCTATTGCATCAATTGCTCAAACACATGGCACCTATTATAAAGTAATAAGTCGAAATTACCGTTCTCCAAAGACAAGAGAACGGATAGAAAGAATTGCTGAAGAGAATGACATAATACTACCTCCAGTCGGTAGTATTAAATTTTAGAAAATGAACGTATCCATACAAAATTCTCCCTTCAATCTATCCCGTGGAACTCAGCCACTTTCTAAAATTGAAGGGAGTATTTGTTTATTTTTTAGAACAATGATGTTAGGTCTTCATGAGACAACGCTACTGCACCCACTTCTTTCGCATTGAATCCGGTTAATCGGAAGGAAAGATTGAACTTTTCAAAGGTTGTCCGATATTTTTCTAATTGCCATTGTCCGCAGGAATAGCTGCCTAATGCGTTTTGTTTATAATCAAGATTTACGACTACGTAGTCTCGTTTGGCTAAATCGCAGGTATGTTTGGCATTGTCCAAGTCACATTCCTCGTAATAGGATGTACTGAAATTGAACCCATCATTATTTGCGGCGAATAGTCCTTGACCACGATCGTCTATCCACGCAGCCCATCTCGTGTCCATTCTATTTCCGCTTGCCTGTGGAACTACATAATTTGTAAACATATCCTCAACCGTTGAATTGTAGACACCGAGATAGCCTGCTTCTTTTGAATCTGCGTAATTTTCTCTTGGTCCTCGTCCTAAATATTTCACTTGATTCATCTCTTTATTTACATGCATAGTTACGCCTAGTCGCGGCAACATATCTGGCGCAGTATCGATTTTCCCACTAGGAATACCTTCTAAATTGAATAGAATATCCCCGCTTCCACAGATCGTGTACGTGTAGGTACACTTGTAATGCCAAGCACTATTTGTCGTTGAATTGATGGTTTGAACGCTAACCTGCACTGAGTGATCGGTTTTCTTCCATTCAAAAGAACTCACAATTTCATGCTCTAAATGAAGGAAATGTTCCTTCTTCATTTCATCGATAATTTCCATATCATTACTGATTGGTGCCCGCCACATAGTGAATTTCGGACCTCGTTCAATAATCTTCTGGCCGTTTCTTATCAGCTCTAGAAGTGTTCCTCGAACAGTATCAAATGCGATTGTGAAGTTCGCTCCGGTAACACTTAGACTAGTTTCAGACTGCTCAACCTGTAAGCTGCCGCTTGGAATAACTTCGATACCAGCTGTCTTGATCGGAAGCTCAAAATTCGCAGATGCTAATTCATATCCCTTTGGTGCATAGGTAGTCGTCGCTTTTAACTGATAAGAGATATGCAAGAAGTAGCTTGCGCCAGGTTTTGGTATGAAATCTAAGTGATACGGCAACGTCATTTTTATTTTCTCACGTGCTGGAATCGAAGGTAAGGCGATCGTTCCATCTTCGATAAGCGTTTCGTCTTCAAAAATTGAATAATACAAATCAAAAATCTGCAGGTTTTGGAAATCAAAGCGGCTTAATAATTCGATTTCACCCGTTTTCAGATCAATCGCCGTCGTCTGAATTGGTTCAATGACTTTTTTGTATTCATACAAGCTTGGTGAAGGCGTACGATCTGGCATCAGCATACCATCAATACAAAAATCTTTATTAGAAGGATCATCGCCAAAATCACCGCCATAACGGTAATATTTTTCACCGGTCTCAGTATAAGACTCGATTCCATGATCAAACCATTCCCAAATAAAACCACCCTGCAGCTTCTCATGTGCATAAAACAGGTCTTGATAATCCTTTAGATTTCCTGGCCCATTTCCCATCGCATGACCATACTCGCACAGAATATGCGGTTTTTTCGATTCCTCAATGACCGTCTTCATCAATGGTTTTTTCGTTGGATGCTCCAACCAGGTATACATTGTTGAATAGATATCTGCGGCCTCCACCTCAAAGTCTCCCTCGTAGTGAACTAACCGAGTAGGGTCCATTTCTTTTGCGACTTCGGTCATCTTCACAAAATTGGTGCCAAAGGCTGATTCATTTCCTAATGACCACATTAAAATGGATGGATGGTTTTTATCCCGTTCGATCATTCTAACCATTCTGGAAACATACGCCGTTTCCCATTTTGGATCATTACTGATCCAATCATATTTTCCAGTTAATTCAAACCCGTGACATTCCAGATCCGTCTCATCGATCACATACATTCCGTATTCATCACACAACTCATACAAATAGGAAGAAGCCGGATAATGACTCGTTCGAATAGCATTGATGTTGAATTGCTTCATCAAAATAATGTCTTGTTCAATCTCTTCCTTGGATACA
This sequence comes from Candidatus Enterococcus murrayae, assembly GCF_017315985.1. Classification (GTDB taxonomy): domain Bacteria; phylum Bacillota; class Bacilli; order Lactobacillales; family Enterococcaceae; genus Enterococcus_A; species Enterococcus_A murrayae. The sequence continues at coordinate 26,478 of NZ_JAFLVR010000021.1, forward strand.
ACACGGCCGTTTCTAGGATTGTAATCATGACGATTGACGCCTTTGAACTTGATTGCTATACCGTTGACTAAGAAAACATCGCCTGCTAGTCGAATATTTCTAAAGCCGACCTTTTGAGGAATAACCTCAATCAGTTTTTCGCCTTCATAAACAGAGATTAGCAATTGATAGAGCTCAGGTGTTTCTGCCGTCCAGTGGGCAACATTAGGAATCTCAGCATGAAAGCTTGTCTGCCCATCGGTTATCTGTTGGCTCAATACCATTTTACCCGATCGATCACGCAGCTCCACTTCAATGTGTTGCCCCTTTTCCTGACGAAACGTAAATGACAGATCCAGTAACCCATTCTTATACTCGTCATCCAAATCAGCAATAACCTTAAAATCATTGAGCCCTTCAAATGGAACGCCAAGCAATTCCACATCTCTAAAAATTCCGCTAAGCCACCACATATCTTGGTCCTCTAAATAGGTACCGTCAGACCATTGATAGACCCTTACTGTCAAATCATTCGCGGATTCCTTGTGGACAAACTCAGTAATGTCAAACTCTGCCTCGTTTCTAGCACCTTTACTATAGCCGATTTCATGCCCGTTAATCCAAACATGAAAAGCTGAATCGACACCACAAAAACGCAGAATCATTTTTTTGCCCTCAAAGCTGTCATCAATCATAAATTGCCGTTTGTAGATCCCCGTTGGATTTTCTGTAGGAACATAGGGCGGATTTATCGGAAAGTTATACCATAGATCGGAATAATGCATCTTACCGTAGCCTTGAACCTGCCAATTACCAGGAACTTTGATATCCGCCATTTCTCCTGTGTCAAAATCCGGCTCATAAAACTTGCTTGGACTATATTCTGGCGCATCTACTAATAGAAACTTCCAGAGACCATTTAAATTTTTAAAGGCATGTGTATACTTGTTTTCATTTATTAATGCCTTCTCCTTCGTTGGAAAAGTTGAAAAATGAGCGTGTGGCTCTAACCGATTGATATGATCTACTTGATAGTTTTCCCAAATTTTCATTTACCTGTCACCTCTACATTTGTCTTTTTGTTGATTATTAATTTTCTTTCATAACGTTTCCAGCAAATCTAAGCAAATCCCATAAATATCACTAAGCCCACGATGTTGTATATCAGCATTCCGATTGGGCTTGCTTCACCTGCTGGCAATGTGCCATTTATCTCAGCCATAATCAGCTGCGGATCAGGTACCGTCGACATAAAGAACACAAAAATGAAAAGCAGAAGCAAGGCGACACCTGCAAAAATTCCAAATGGACGACTCCCGAATCGGAAACTGCGGGGCATGGAATCCTTCTTCAAACGTAAGCCAATATAAGCAATTAATAGAAATAGTACAGGTAATAAAGAAGTCGATGCTGTCATATTGATCAATGTGGAAAGGAAGCTGTCCATGTTACCGATCCCTAATGCCGGAATAATCAGCAGCATTGTAACGATCACTCCTTGAACGATCAAGGCATTGGTCGGATTTCCTTCCTCATTCGTTTTCACCAGCCATTTACCGAATACCCCTTCTGGAATTTCTGAGAAAAATACTTTCACAGGTGCAGCTGTCCATAACGCCAATGATCCAAGACTGCCGATAAATAAGATTAAACCAACAAGACGAACCATCACACCGCTTGGAATGTGGAAATGAGCACCTAAAATCTTTAAGATGTCGAATATCCCATTTGAGAAATTTCCTTTCAGCACATCTGTTGGAACGACAAAGCCTACAGCTACGGCACCTAAAACATACATGATTCCAACAACAATGGTAGCTCCGATCATCGTTCGGACAAAGGTTCTATTGCCCCCCTTAACGTCCTTGATGTACACACCGATGCTTTCACCGCCGCCAACAGCTTGAAGTATCCAAGCCATCGTCATGAAAAAGGTCCAGTTAAAGCTTGGTGTGATCGACTGCATCGTAAAATCCTGCGCCGGCTCTTTGCCGAAACCAAACACAACCACGAAGGCCAAAACAACAAAAGCCACGCCCATGAACAATCGAGCACTGCCGGCAAAGCTCGTGACCTTCGAGATCCAAGATACACCCTTAATACAAACCCAGGTCATCAGCCAAAAAAGAAAAATTGAAATGATAGCAATAATTAACGTGCTGTTGCCGCCTTGAAAAACATTTCTTCCTCCGAAAGCATACGAACCGTAGATCAATGTGTTCGGCAACAAGGAGCAGAAGTAAAATAAATTAACAAAAAAATAGGACCATGCGCCTAAAAACGCCCACTTCTCTCCCAAAACCGATTGCAGCCAGCTATGAACCCCCGACTCCTTTCCTGAGTTAGCAGAAGCAAATTCCGCGATCATCAAAATGAACGGTAAAAAATAGAAGATACTACCGAACAAATAACCGGGAATCGTCGCTAACCCAATCTGAATACTGTTGTTGACAATGCTGGGAAAAGCGAATACTGCTGAAAAGGTCATCAGCATTAATGCAACCGACCCCAAGCGCTGTCTTGAACTAGAGTTTTCCATCTCAAACATCCTTTCAATAGTTAATTACACATTGATTTTATAGCGCTTTCATGATATAAAAAATAAGAAATGTTTCCAAAAACTTGTAATAATGTTGACTCTTCAAAAAATTCTCTAAAGGAGTGATCGGATGTACAGCTCTTTAACAAACGACATCAGCATTTTAATCAACAATGATGACTTAAGCTCAGAATTCCATATCTGTGAGGTTGGTTATGAGAAATGCCGCTCAACCAAGCCTACCGAATACGCGCCAATTGATTATTGGGTGATCCATTATTGTATCGAAGGAGAAGGATTTTTTTCCACGCCGTTCTTTCCTGAAAGAAAAATCACAGCTGGTGATTTTTTTATCATTCCTTCGAATTGTAAAAATGTGTATTATCCCAATCGTGAGGACCCTTGGCAATACAGATGGGTTGGTTTTTCTGGGAGTCTAATGGATCATTATTTTTCGAAATTGAAATTGGACAAACATAATTGTGTGATCAGTCATTCCTTTGATCATCGGATCGATGTCCTTTTTCAAGATATTTATGACTCCTTTAAAAAGGACAATCATTTTCGTACAACGGCGTCTTCCTTCATTCTATTCGATACCATTGATAAAATTAATCTAAAAACCAATGATACCTCTCAAAGTGAACACCTTTTTAAAACCATTTTGAACTATATTGATGACAATATGTCGGAAAATCTCAGTGTCAATCAGATTTCAAAAGCCAACAGTATTGATCGGACGTATCTGTACAAATTATTTCAAACGCACAAGGGAATCGGCCCAAGTGAATATATTCAGGATTTAAAGCTTCAAAAGGCTTGTTCGCTCCTGCGGAAAAGTTCCCTGACCATCACTGAGATTGCTTATGAAACAGGCTTTTCTTCCTCTTCATATTTTTCGAAATTCTTTCATTCTAAGCTGGGGATCGCCCCTTCAACCTATCGGAAGAAATTTATTATTAATTGATTCCAGACAAAAAAGCTGCGGAAAAGTTCCGCAGCTTTCGCGTATTGCTAATCTAGCTGATAGGTCCACTGATCATTATACAGCGAGAAACGTTCTGCTCGATAGGACCAAGCACTGGTTGGAAAATCAGTGAGATCGACGTCAAATACTGTCTCGCCATCCTCTGTGACCTCCATAATTGAACTGGTTTTGCCTTCATCGCGATAGCCGAAATTGACTAGCCGATTGCCTGTCTCTGTTAGGTAGCGGGCACTTCCGATGATTTTTGTGTAGTACGCTTTTCCTAGCTCATCACCGAAACTCCAAATTTCTTCAATCGTCTTCTCCTTTTCGTCAATACGAACCTGTCGGGCTTCTGAGTATTTTTCAGAAGTTGCTTCATCCCCTCTTGTGACGGAGATATTGTTGTCATAAAAAAGAACATCGGTCGTATCCTCATTATTATCCTGATCCGGCAAAACAATCGCCGCATGTTGACCACCGCTGGCTTTGACATCGCCGTCTAAGAAATAGCTTTGATAGCTTTTCGGCCAGCCGCTGCTGTCGCCCATAATCCATTTGATTTCAGAAGTCGCATAATCGATTTTCATAACCGTATCTTGATGCCTCCCCGAAATAATGATGCTGTTATCTGATTCGTCATATTCAACCGAATTTTGGTGGAACCAATCGATCTTGCCATCCTCACGACTGGTTGAATCATAATTCTCGTAGAACGTTTTTGGCAAAATATCCTTTAGATCAATCGTCTTCTCGATTTCGCCTGTTTCGCGGTTCAGTTCGATCATGGTGTCCTCGATGTAGTTGCTGCCATCATTGACTGTCAGAAGCAAATTCCCGCTTGGCAGTTCGATGCCGTCATGATGAATGACCGTCATCTCGCCGCTGCTTTTGCCGGTATCATTTGCGGCGCTTGAGCTGGAAAAATCATAACGCTTATAGATTTTCCCTATATAGTCCGTCTCAAGCAGCACATTGTAGGTATCGGCAGCATTCGATTCTTTCGTCAAGAAAAGCAGATTGCCATTGGCTAATTCTTTAAAAATGTGGCTGTTGTAGCGGGTTGAATACCAGCGAACAGCTCCATTTGCATCAAAGGCATAAGCGCGCTTCGTACTAGGAACGACGAAGGTCAGCTCGCTGTCCCCAACGTCCATTTTGGTCGTGTCGGCCTCATTGACATCAACGCTAGCGATAGATTCTGGCAACGTTCCTGTTTTAATCGTTACCTTTTTCTCCACACTGTTTCCTGCTTCATCGGTCAAAGTCACGGTTACTTCGTTTTCTGTATCTGCGTATAAGCCTAAAACGGGAATACTGTGCGCTGTCGTATATTCATCAAAGCTATTCTTAATCGTCGATCCTTCATCCTGACCCGCAACAGAAATAGCGACCTTCATTGCTTCATCGGTTTGGAAAAGCAGCAGCGCTGAAAGCGGACTGGCATCATAAGGATCAAGCTTCACGTAGATATTATCCTCATCGTATTTGCCGCTGGCTAAAAGCGATTGGTAGCTCTTTTCTTTTTCGTCCTGCTCCTCCTGCCAATCTTCATTCAATGAAACAGCAAGCTCTTCAATTTCAGTTTCATTCGACACCAGACCGCTTACTCCGCAGCCAGTTAGACAGATCAGCAATCCAATAAAACCAGTTGCCATTTTTAATTTGGTTTTCACTCGCCTCTCTCCTTCCTTTGCTAAGACACCTGATTGAACGTTTGATTTTTCAGTTCGTATACCACGTCACACGCTTTTGCGACATCCTGTTCATGCGTCACTAAAACAATGCATTTCTGCTGTTCATGCGCAATCTCTTGGAAAAGCTTAACGATTTCTCCCGAAGTGGCTTCATCTAGATTTCCGGTTGGTTCGTCAGCGACGATCAACTCATGTTCGCAGCACAAGGCGCGAGTGATCGCGACCCGCTGCTGCTGCCCTCCTGATAATAGCGTGACTTTCTTTTCTGCCAGCTCTTTCGTGATACCAACTTTTTCAAGATTAGCCAAAGCGTAGGCTTTTTTATCAGCCTGCTGGCTTCGGGCGATTTCCATCGCGGTCACCACGTTATCTACTGCGGATAGATAAGGCAGTAGATTGTAGGCTTGAAAAACAATAGATACATCTTTGCGCCGGTATTCTCGCAGGCCGATTTTTTTCAATGAGGTGTCTTCATAAAGGATTTCTCCGCTTTTTGGTGTGTCTAGTCCTGCAATCAAGGATAAAAAAGTCGTTTTCCCTGAGCCGCTCGTTCCTAAAATGGCGTACATTTTGCCTTTTTCAAAGGTTAGATTGACCTTTTCAAATAGAGGTCCGTTGTTTTCGTACCAGTAGCCTAAATCTTTCGTTGATAGTGTCATAAAAATTTCCTCCTTTTTCACTTTTCCACTATCGGGAAAAATGAGTTCGATTTTCAAGCCGTATATCATCTAACTAAGAATTTTGCTCCTTGATTTTCTATATTTGTGCGTTAATTCTTCGCTTCAATAGAAACTGTGAAAAGGTAGACTGACATCCTTCATTTACGAAATCAAGATTTTCTTTGGATTCAATCGCAGGATTCCTGCTGATGATAGGACAATCGAGAATAAGCTGATTCCCAATCCTATTCCCGCAAGACTGAGAATTTCGGCTGGCTGCATTGAGATGTTCAATTCTTGGATTTCTTCGGTTTGACTAAATGGATTGCTGCCCATCTGTCTGCCACCATGTCCACCGCCAGGCATTTGACCTTTCCCTGGCCCATCATTTCCAGCCGCGTCAGCTTGTCCATCCGCATTTTGAGAAGTTGTTTGCTGGCTCAGCAATTGATTCCCTACAGCATTTCCTACAACATTTCCACTGGCCGCCGCGATCCCTAATGCAAAAATCATGCAGACGAAAATTTCAACGAAAAATTGTGAGATCACTTTGCTTCGGGATTCACCTAGTGAAAGCAGGACACCAATCTCATATTTCCGTTCGCGGATCGACAGCATAATGATCAAGGTCAAAATAATCACACCTGCCGCCGCTACTAAAATCACGATATTCTTTGCGAAACTCGAGACATTATTCAACGGCTGAAGCATTTGCTGATACATTTGGTCATTGGTTTCTAAACTGAATGTCTCTGTATCGATCAGCTTGTTGGCCTTCTTGACAAAGCTGTCCATGTCCTTAGGATCATCTAAATTGTAAACAGCCGAATCGATCGTTTTGCCATCTGAACCAGTCAGAGTGTTTACCATCGTATAGGAAGAAAAAATGGTATTCGCCGGATTCATAAAATTGAAACGAGCGCCCATGCTGTCGCCAGAATCACTGGTTTTGTAGATTCCTTTGATCGTTACTTCCACATCCTTATCATCGGTATCCTTGATTTTGAATTTATCGCCGACACTTAAGTCATTGGCTTCTGCCAAGCTTTGTTCGATCAATACATTATTTGTTCCCTCATCTTCAGCAGTAATCGCCTCACCTTCTACGATGCTGGCTGTTCCTGAAGAAAAATCACTATATGAACTGCTTTTCGATACCCCTTTGATTTGGAAATCCCCTTGACTCATCCCGCCTGGTGCTCCTTGTCCGCCGAATCCAGCGGCCTGCTCATCAGCTTCTTCCTCACTGTCACTATCGCTTGAGATTGGGGTGATTCCCGTACTCTTGTCAGCGGAAGTGCTGGCTTCAAAGGAATAAGATTTAACATTCGAAAGCTTGGCGATTTTTTTCGCGTCACTCAAATTCACAGGTGTCCGTTCAAAGCTGCCCGGATCTGGTCGACTACTCTCCTCGTCTGAATCTGTATCGGATTCCGAGCGCTGACCAAACATCTCCTCGCGATTTGTCGATAAGGTAACTGTTGCGCCGACACTTTTCTTCGCATTTGTTGTTGCCAATTCAGCACCGCTGCGGATCGTCAAACCCGCTAATACAAAAATTAATATGGCGGAAAAGACAGCAATCATGATGATACTCCGTCCTTTCTTAGCCCAAAGGCTTTGAATCGCCCGTTTGATGTAGTTCATATTGGTTCCCCCTTCATTTGTCTGCCTGTAGAATAATCAAGTTGTCTTAACCGAAGCTTAAGCGTGTCAAAAAAGATTTAAGGTTGATTTAGGAAAGCATGGTACACTGTATTCGTAAACGAAATGGGAGGAAAGAAATCCATGATAAATCTATTAATAGTAGAAGATGAGGCGACACTTTCAGATAATATAAAAGAAATTTTGACGGATCTAGGAGAAATCACGCAGGTCTATGATGGTGAAGAAGGCTTGTTTGAAGCAGAAAGCGGTGTGTATGATCTGATTTTGCTGGATTTGATGCTGCCTGAAAAGAACGGCTACGAGGTTTTAGCGGAATTACGGGAGAAAAATATCCAAACTCCAGTATTAATTTTGACTGCTAAGGACGCACTGGAGGATAAGGTCACTGGCTTTCAAAAAGGAGCCGATGATTATTTGACAAAGCCCTTTTACCGCGAAGAGCTGATCATGCGGGTCAAGGCATTATTGAAGCGTTCCTTAGGATTGTTCGCAGAAAATCAATTAGTCTATAAAAATATTACCTGCAACCTTGCTACTAAAGAAGTCACCATTGATGATGACGTTCTGCCAATCCAAGGAAAAGAATTTGATCTCTTAGTCTATTTCATCCAAAACAAAGGCGTGATCCTGACTAAGGAGCAGATTTTTGATCGCATCTGGGGCTTTGATTCGGATACGACCATCACTGTCGTTGAGGTTTACATGAGCCATTTACGAAAACATTTGAAGCCGTCCGGTATCGATCAGCTGTTTAAAACACTACGGAACGTCGGCTATATCTTACAAAAGGATTGACGCTATGAATACTGAGATTTCAAGAAAGCAACGCCTAAAATTTTTCTTCATCAATGTCGCTGCCTTTGTGGGAATCTTTCTGCTGCTGGGCTTTATCACTTTGCAGCTGCTGCAAAGCTCGGCTTATCGTCAGACTGACCTATCCTTAAGCCAAATGGCTGACAACGAACATCTAATCGAAATGGAAATTACGCGCTATCAGCAAGGAAATCCTTTTTTAGCACAAATGCCGAATGATCAGCGCATGGACAAGGGTCCAGATGGCAACAATCGCTTCAATACTCAGATCATCCTATGGTCTAAAGATGGAAAAATCCTGAACAAAGACGTTTTAGGCGGCCGTTTCACCGAATTGGAAAATTTGGCTTTAGATAAGAAGAATTTGGATTCGATCGAAGCACTGAATTTGAAAAGCACCTCCGATTCAGCTCAAAAGCTCTCTTTTCGCTCCTATACGATCAAAGCTGACCAAGAGGATGGCATCGCCTATATTCAATTTTTAGCAAATACCAATCAGATTGCAGACTCCATGAAAACCGTTGAGACGACACTTGTTCTTTGTATGGTAGTCTTTTGGCTAATCTCCATTGGGATAAGCTTCTATATTTCAAAAATGAACATGCAGCCGATCATGAACTCTTGGCGCAAGCAGCAGGAATTTGTCGAAAACGCCTCTCACGAACTGCGCACGCCGCTAGCTATTATTCAAAACAGCCTGCAGCAATTGTTCACCCGGCCGGAGCACACGATTTTGGAGGAATCAGAGCCAATCGCACAGGCCTTGAATGAAACTCGCCGAATGAACAGCTTGACCGAAGACCTGCTGACGTTGGCCCGCAGCGACTCGAATCAATTACTCCTGCAAAAAGAAGTGGTGGAACCAAAAGCCTTCATTCAGCAGCTAGCTCAGCCCTTCCAGGAAATCGCGGAAATGAATGATAAGCAGTTCATATTGGAAAATTTCGCCGATCAAGAAATGCAGATCGATGAAAAACGCATTCATCAGGTCCTCGTGATTTTATTGGACAATGCTCTAAAATACACCGAAGCCAAAGAAAAAATCGTTCTGCAATCCGAAATATCCAATGACAGCTGGCTGATCGAGGTCAAAAACAACGGACCCTCTATCAACGACGAAGACAAACGACATATATTCGAACGCTTCTATCGCGAAGACCGCTCCCGCTCCAAAGAAACCGGCGGCTATGGCCTCGGCCTTGCCATTGCCAAGCAAATCATCACCCAGCACAAAGGCAAGCTATCAGTACGCGACTGGGAACCTAGAGGCGTCGTGTTTCAGATTCGATTGCCGATGAAATAAACGCGCATACCTTCCCAAAATTACATTCTGTTTTTGATAAAAATCGATGAATCATTTCAACGCTGGATTTTTATAAAACCTATAGAAATACACGACTCAAAAAAGCAAGCTTCTTAAAAATAAGAGGCTTGCTTTTTCATGTTCTTTCTATTCTTTTTATATCCATCCAAACTTCCGACAAGCATTATAGATACCATCATCCACATTGCGATCCGTCACGTAATCGGCACGCGCCTTCAGTTCATCCACCGCATTGCCCATCGCGATACTGGTCCAGCTTTTATCAAACATCACTAGGTCATTGACGTCATCTCCGAAAACAACCACATCTTCTCTTGGTCGATCAAAATACTCCAACACATCAAGGATTCCCTGTTTCTTGTTGTCATGCTGGCACATGGTATATTCAGGAACAAAGCGCAGCTTCGAGAAATTGACCGGTTCTGGAATCAGATGGTCTTGTTCCTTAGGGACTGCCAAATAAAATTTGAAGATAGCCTCTGCCTCATCGATGTTGAAGGTCGGATCGATGAAATATTCCGTCGGCTCTTGTCTGGGGCCAACCTGTTCTCTGAATAAATCATTCTTGGCATACACCTTTTCGGAATCATCCAGCGCCACCAACACACCAATCCCTTTTTCCTCCGCTTGATGAATAACCGCTAATGCCTCATCTCTATCCAGCGGTGTATTTTTGACCAATTCATTTTTAATGACGACGCCCATACCGCCAGAACATACCATATTTTCCAACCCAAGCTCAGTCAAAAGACTGCGGCACTTATAGTGAGCACGTCCTGTCGCTATCGAGACAAAATGACCATTCTTCTCTAAAAGCTCCAGCGTCCGTTTCGCGCTAGGCACAACCTGACCAGTCCTTCGATCCGTTAACGTTCCATCGATATCAAAGAAAAACAGCTTTTTTCCATTCTCCACCCGCTCCTTCATCTGTATTACATTCGTCATCCATTGTATCACAACTCGTTTTTATCAACGTGAGACATTAGAATTTCATACCAGAAGTAGTATTTGGGCAAAGTAAAAAACTGGTTAGAGTCTTACTTTCAATCATAAAAGTAAAGTATTTTTTATACAAGAAAAGCTATCAGCTCTATTAACTGATAGCCTTAAATAGTCTATTAAGCCGCAGTGTCTGCCTCCACCTCGACATTATTTTGCTCCAAATAATTTTCAAGCTGACTCTTTCTCGTTTTAGTAACAAACAGCAACACAAGATATACGACAACTGAAAGACCGATCAACAGAGGACTTTGCGAATTAAATGCAAAGAACAATAGTGCAAATATTGGATTACTCATATTAGCAAAGGAACAAATCAACATCGCCCCAGCTGGAATCGACACGCCAGTTTGAATGGCTACTTCTGTAAATATCGGTGCCACAGCAGTGATCGTCAAAAGACCGATTGAAAAATAGAGCGCTCCTGAAATCAATCCTTTGGCGATATTTCCTTTTGAAACAGACATAATCATCTGAATCACATAAGGAATCGCAATCAAATCTACCATTGGCAACACTTGATTTCCTGGAAGGAAAATCGCGATTACTAACATAATCGGAATCAACAACATACCTGTTAATAATGTTGACGGCTCTCCATACCCCACAGCATCATTTACTCCAAGATACCAAACTCGTTCTTTACTTCCTGATTTTGTCGCTTTACGAGAAGCATCGGTAATAGCAGAAAAAGCACCTGCGAAAATTCCTGCAATTTTCGGGAAAATCGACATGACTGCTGCCATTGAAATCCCCAAGATCAGCATTTCTCCCCAAGCATTCAATTCACCTAGTCGCGTAAGATTCCCGAAAAAGCCTAAAATCACACCTAGGATGAAGCCAAGAGAAGCTGGTTCTCCCAAAAAGCCTAATTTACTTTCAAGATACTCAGGATTTAATTTGACTTTGTCCAATTTAAATAAATTTAATACCTTATCCATCACGATCGCATACGGAACCGTACAGGCCATCAACGGTGCAACAATGACGGTTCGAGGATATCCGTAGAATTTTGACCATCTTTTTGCGATAGACTCGCAGAAAACCAATACGTATAAATTCTGTAAAATCATTAAGCCCATTGCTAGCCACAGGTTTCCTGTCGTCAAGTATACCATCGATCCCCATAGCATGAACTGCCAATTATTCCATAAATCTGACGGCATGAAAATATTGGTGAATTTAGTGAGAAATAGAACCGTTTGAATCAATAACCCAATGATCAAAAAGAGCATCCCAACTTCAGTTGAATAGGCAACAACACTCGCCGCCTGCCAGCCAACATCCAAAACTCTCAGATTAATTCCTGTATCTTCTACCATTCGAGTAACTACAGGCGTAACGATCGGAGTAAACGCCGTAATAATCATATTGAATCCAGCCAACCCAATTCCTGCACTTAGTGCCGAATTAAAAGCCTTCTTTACCGGAACCTTCAAAGCTAAAGCAATAAAGAATAATACAAAAGGAACTACGACTGACGGACCAAACGCTTCCATGATTTTTGTTAATATCCCTAACACATTATCCAAAGTGGAGTCCTCCTTTAAAGGTTTGCTACAAATGCATCCAACTCTTCCTCAAACTCTTCCTCTCCCATACCAGTAATCAGAGCGATTGCACTAATCGCCGGAATTCCATAATCTTTTTTCTTTAACGGGCTAGTAAAAACAATCAGATCAAAACCGCCAGTATCTAAGTTGGTTTCTACACCATTGGGATTTGATTCAACAGTCGTTGAAGAATACCCGCGTTCTTTCAGCATATCTTTTACTTTATTCGCCACCATTGAACTGGTGACCGTTCCAGAACCACAGACAGATAAAATTTTTAGCGCTTTCATTATTTTCGACCTCCCTTATAATTGTTCTTTTAAGACTTCTTTGAACTGCTCTGGAGAATCCACTTGTTGGAATTGATTAGAGATACTTTCATTATTCAATGCTTGCATCATCTTTGTCAATAACACCAATTGGTCCTCACTCTTCGTAAAACCCAGCACAAAGAACAAGTTCACTGTAATCTCGGTTTCCGGCTGGTCCATCCTTTTAGTCACCACTTCATCAGTTAAGCGGATCGCATAAACAAAGGATTCCTTGACGTATTTAGCATCTGTATGAGGGATCGCCACATTTCCGTATTTAGTCACCAAACCTGTTGGGAAGTCAGCTTCACGATGCTGCAGTTGTTCACCGTAATCTGACACCACCATACCCTTTTTAGCCAACTCACGTCCCACATCTTGATAGAGCTCCTGTAAATTGTCTTTTGCTACATTCAACGTGACAAAAATATTTGAAACAAATTCTTCTATCTCTGTACTCATATCCGCCCTCCTTTTGTATTCGCTTTCAACAATTCTTGGAAAGAGACGAAGCTATTGTGTTAGCATCTCTTTCGCTGTCACGGTATCGGTAAATAAATAATCGATATATCCGCCACGCAAAGCGGCCCTTAAAACATTTTTTTTCTCCTCACCAATCGCCACGCAAACTTTATTTCCCACTTCTTTTAATTGTTGCGCGCTAATTCCAATATGCCGTTGTGACAACCCCAGATCAAGAACCTTGCCATCCTCATCTAAAAAAGTCCCTACAATATCACCGACGACACCTTTTTCCAGCAAATCAAGAAAATCTTCTTCACCAAAATAACCTGCTTCGACGACGATTGCATTTTTATGAATCTCCCCTACACTGAACAATGCAACATCTAGGTTATCAAAACTATCCAACACATTCTTAATCTGACGATCTTTTTTCAACGCTGTTGCGATTTCTTTCGTATCAACAAATGCAGGAACCGGCAGTTGGAACCATTCAGATCCGTAGCATCTAGAGAAATTAAGAACGATTGCTTCACTATTGGTGATCATACTATTTCGTGCAGCACCACCGGTTATTTGAATTACTTTCGTATCCTTTTTCTTGCTTCCTTTTATATTCTCTGAAAGCTCATGCAATGTTCGTCCCCAAGCTAATCCAACCGTTTGATTATCCTGAATCAAGTCATCAAGAAAAACAGAAATTTGATTAGACATCTCTTCAATAATCAAATGCCTATTTGTTAATTGTGTATCATAAACAAAAGCTTTGCGAAGATTAAAGGTTGAAGCCAACTGATTACCTAAACTTTTATGATATGTCGTAGGAAAATTCAATTCTACCTTGATATAGCCATCCTTTTTCGCTCGTTTCAAGAGACGTGAAACGGTTGGCTTAGATAAATTAAGCTCCGTAGCAATCTGCGCTTGATTGATATCCTGATAATAATATTTTTCGGTTACGATCTTCATTAGTTCCAACTGATCTTGCTCCATTTTAATTTCCTCCCATGAAATTAATTTCAATTCATTCTACCTTTTACATGGAAGTTTTACAAATGAGTTTTTAGCTCACTACTTGTACTTGTCCATAGGTTTTGAACTTCTCAATCATCAATTCCATCTCTTGATCGTCTAAAACTTGTGGCTTCCCTAGCGTACAAGCCATATAATGCAAACCAGCCAAACGCTCCACTTCTTCCGCAATCGCAAAGGTTTGTTCAATCGATGGTCCACAAGCTAGTAATCCATGATTTGCTAAGAAGCATGCATATCGATCCTTCATCGCTTCAAAAGAAACCTCTGCTAACTCTGGTGTGCCAAAAGTCGCATATTCCGCACATCGAACATTATTTCCACCAGCAATGGCCACTTGATAATCTGTCGCTGGCAAGTCCATCCCACAAATCGCTAGGACAGTACTATACGTGGAATGAGAATGCACTACCGCTCGGATTTCATCCCCGCGTTTTTGATAATAAATCATATGCATCGACCATTCACTAGATGGTTTCCGATCTCCTTCAACGATATTTCCATCTAAGTCCATGAGCACGACATCTTCCACTTTTGTCTCAAAATAATCGATACCGCTTGGACTGATGGCCATCAACTTTTCTACTGGATTATAAATACTGATATTTCCGCCCGTTCCTGCAGTTAATCCGCTTGTAATCAATTTCTTTCCATACTCAACAATCTGTTCCTTTTCTTTTTCCATCATTTAATTTCAGCTCTCCTTTTTTAGTAACAACTTTCCAAAGTTATTTGAATGTCTTTTGGATCAAACTCATACGCTTCGTTGTTATTCATAATCTCCTCAATGATCTTCGGAATCATTTCTTTTGTCACACCCAACTCTCTTAACGTTGACGGTAACCCCCAATCATCATATTTTTGTCTTAAAAGATTGATACCTGCTTCAGCATATTCCACGTCGCTCATATTGTTTTGACGTTCTAGGTGCAGAACATTTTGATTGAAACGAATAAACTTCGTTGGATCTTTCCTAAGTTCATTTTTCAACCATGCTGGTTCAATTACAGCGAGACCTTCACCGTGGGATGAGTTGGTCATTGCCCCCACCGCATGCTGAATCCAATGGCAAGGAAATCCCTTCATGTCTCGTCCGCAATCAGCTATTCCATTCATTGCCAATGTCGCCGCCCAGCTTATATTCTCACGAGCATCAATATCATTCAGTTGTTCTAAAACGCTATCATTTTCTAAAATCGTCTTAACAACACCTTCAGCCAAATAATCGCCCAAATCATTATTCGTTACTTGATCATCGAAGTATCCCTCTAATACGTGAGAATTGATGTCCGCCATACCAGCTGCAGTTAGTCGCTTAGGAACAGTCTTTACTAATTCAGCATCCACGATTGCAATTTCTGGAAATAATAATTCATCATGCAGCGCCCATTTTTTCCAATCCGCTTTATTTGCGCTGCGATCATTCGTCAAAATACAATGGCAACTCATTTCAGATCCAGAAGCGGCAATCGTTGAAACTGCTACAACTGGCTTTTTCTTTGTTGCCTGCTTGCTTGCTGTAAAATAATCCCAAATATCTGAATCACTTGCTGCACCCAAACTGATCGCCTTTGCAGTATCAATCGAACTGCCTCCGCCAACAGCTACAATCACATCCACATCTTTTTCTTTGGCCAATTTGATTCCTTCATCAACCACTGTCAAATGAGGATTCGCCGTTACACCACCTAGCTCAAAAACCGTCATGCCTTTTGCTTCCATCGAATCGATTGCTTGCTGAAAGACTCCTAGCTCTTTCAACGGACCTTCGATCTCAACCAATAACGCTCGTTGACCGAACTGGCGAGCATTTTCTCCTAAGCAACCATACTGTCCCCTACCAAAGATTACTTTCGTTGGACTGTAATACTGAAAATTTCTCATGTTCTCCTCCTATTACAATATATTTATAGGTTCTAAGACATCACTATTGTTTTTAGTCATGCCTTTTATCCATCATGTTGCTTAAGCTGTTAAAATGAGAAGGAAGTGTTTCCTCTTTGGTTTTTATAGGCCTTAGAAGAGTCCTGCAACCAGCTTCTCATTCACAGCATTCGTTTTATGCAGGTTGAACTGCAGTTTCTCAGTACGATCTTGTCACACCCCGATAGATTGATTTGGAATGTGTTTATGTTAGCTTTTCATTTTTGCTATTGTTTGTACTCATAAAGAAGGGGTTCTTCTTTTTTAAACCGATCTAGTTCTTGGATGATCATCTTTGTATGGTTTGTTAATACATCTGTTGTTGCCCCAGCGATATGAGGAGTAATCACCACATTATCTAGTTCTTGGATAAATGGATGACTCTCTGGGATCGGCTCTGTCGAAAAAACATCTAAACCAGCACCGGCAATTTGCTTCGTCCTCAGCGCCTCAATCAAATCCTCTTCATCCACTACTGCTGCTCTTGAGCAATTGATAAAATATGCGGAGTCTTTCATCTTTGCAAAAGAGGATTTATTAATAAAATTCTCTGTCTCCTTAGAAACTTTCAAATGAACTGAGATGAAATCAGATTCTATTAGTAATTCTTCGATTCCGACCTTTTCCGTAATTAACGTATCCACATCGACGTTCGAGACATATGGATCAAATACCAGTATTCGCATCCCAAATCCTCGAGCAATCGCTGCGACTCTTCGACCGATACTTCCATACCCGATAATTCCTAGAGTTCTACCCTTCAACTCTATCCCCTTAAAGACAACATAAGGACTTTGAGGACCAACACCCCAAACCACATCTCGTTTCAAACCTTCCTTCGCCCGATTACCTTTATTACTACTCGCGGTATAATTTCCTTTTTTGAGCTGTTTATAAGCAAAAGGAATTTTTCGAGCAATCGACAACATCAGACCAATTGTCAGCTCTGCAGTGGAATCAGAATTTCTTCCAGGTGTGAATAAAACCTTGATTCCTTTCTCTTGTGCATAGTCAACATCAACATTGACTGGTGTTGCACGAGTACAAAAGATTAGTTCCAGCTTAGGTGCTGCATCAATGATCGCTTTTGTAATGTCATCGTAGCTAGTGACAATCACCTCCACGTTATCAACCAATGGAATCAATTCTTTTTCCGAAAGCTTGCCAATTCCTTTAGCCCATCCTTGAATGTGCACATCACCTAACTGTTTCACTTCTTCGATGAGAGCTTCATCATATTCAGCCGTAAATAGAATATTCATCGTTTCCCCCTCCTTTGAAATTTATTTCTTAAATAGAAATTTATTTCTTGATTCGAGCATAAAGCCCTTTCATCAGAAAGTCAACAGTTTTTTAATTTATTTCACATTTAGAAATTTATTTCACTACTGTAGGGATTTGTCTTTCGAAGATATCCTGAGTTATGTAAGGAATTTTTAATCCACGAATCGGCTGGAATATGTTAAACTCAGACAAAAGCAAAAAAAGAGGAGAATTCTTGTGACTGAATATACTGGCTTCGACAAAATTTATCGCGATGTTGTCCTAGATATCATTGAAAATGGTACCGATCAAGACCCCGCTTTGGTACGGGCAAAATATGCAGACGGCAGCCCAGCGCCTACCCGTTTTATCCAAGGCGTTAATTTTAAGATTACACCTGAAGACGGCATTCCCATTTTGAAATCTAAACGCGTATTCCAAAAAACTCCGTTGATCGAATTGGAATGGATTTGGCAAGAATTATCCAATGATGTGACTTGGCTGCAGGAACACAATTGTAAGGTTTGGAACGAATGGGTCGATGAAAACAATACAATCGGCAAAGCATACGGCTTCCAATTAGCAAAAAAATGCCGTAAGCTGCCCGATCACGAAGAAAAACTAAATCAAGTTGAGTACGTGCTGCATCAATTACAAAACAATCCCGGCTCACGCCGCATCATGACTAGCCTATGGGATGTTGATGATCTAGACGAAATGACCTTAGAGCCCTGCGTTTGGGCAACCAACTGGAAGGTCAATAAAGGTGTCCTTGATCTGCATGTTAAGCAACGCTCTGCTGACATGGCATTAGGCAATCCCTTCAACGTTTATCAATATGCCGTATTGCATCGCCTGATTGCCGATCAGTTAGGATTCGAACTAGGCACGATGCACTGGTGTATCGACGACGCGCATGTATACGACCGCCATATTGATGCATTGACAGAACAGCTGTCTCAACCAGTTCCAAACAGCGAACCAACATTGGTTTTACCAGATAAATACGATGAAAACGGCAAAGAGCGCTCATTCTTTGAACGTCGTTTGTCAGATGTGAAGCTAGAAAACTATGAACATAATGGCGTTATCAAATATGAAATAGCGGAATAAAAAATGCGATCAGTCAAATGACTGGTCGCATTTCTCTATCCTTGTCCATAATAAGCATGGGCTCCATGTTTACGGTAATAATGTTTATCTAATAAATATTGAGGAATCTCGTGAATTGCTGGATTGATTTGTTCATTTTCCTTAGCCATCAAACAGATTTCATCCAAAATTAAACTATTTTCCACAGCCTTTGCCGGCGTTTCTCCCCAAGTAAAGGGCCCATGTCCATAAACTAATACCCCGGGAATTTCACTTGCTTTTAACTTTCTTTCTTGAAAGGTCTCGACAATCACATGCCCCGTATTTTTTTCGTAGGCTTCTTTCACTTCAGTTTCAGTTAACTGACGTGTGCAAGGTATCTTTCCATAAAAAGCATCTGCATGCGTCGTTCCATATGCTGGTAAATCACGTCCGGCTTGTGCCCACATCACAGAATTTGTTGAATGTGTATGCACGATAGCCTTGATTTGTTCGAACGACTGGTACAAAACTACATGCGTTGGTAAATCTGAAGATGGATTCATACTGTTTGCTTCTAACGGATTTCCCACCAGATCAGTGACCACCATCTGATCGGCCGTCATCTTTTCATATTTTACGCCACTTGGTTTAATCACAATCACGCCTAGCTTACGATTAATCTCACTCACATTTCCCCAAGTTAATTTAACCAAACCATATTGAGGTAGTTCTAAATTTGCTTCATATACTCGCTGTTTCATTTCAGCAATGATTTGTTCACGCGACGACATCATAACCCGCCTCCTTCAGCTTCGGATAAAGATATTCTTTGGCTGTTTCGATTTCTTTTTTAAAATCAGGACTTTTTTCACTCCACATTTCAATCAAAAAGGTTCCATCATATTCTAAACGTTTTAAATTCTTTAATAACCCTAAGAAATCAACGCATCCCTGTCCAAAAGGAACATCGCGGAATTGACCCGCGGATTTAGTTGTAACTGGGTAAGTATCTTTTAGGTGAATCGACGTAATGCAGTCGATCCCTCTTTCCAGCTCGACACCTGGATTGTTTTCTGGCCAAGCTGAGAGATTGCCTAAATCAGGATACACTTGTAAGTAGGGCGAATGAATTTGCTTTTTAATTTCCAAAAATTTAGTAATCGAGTTCATAAAGGGATCATCCATGATTTCAATTGATAGAATAACCCCGTATTCTGAAGCTGTTTTCACACTTGATTTAAGACCTTCAATGAACGCTTCTCTAGAAAGCATCGATTTTTCTTCGTAATATACATCATAACCTGCTATTTGAATCACTTTGATACTTAATTTGTGAGCGAACTGAATAGCCTTCGTCATCATTTCTTTTGCCTTTTGTTGCTTATCTCTATTCGAAGATCCAAAAGGAAATCGGCGGTGGCCGCTTAAACAAATCGAGTTGATTCGAACACCGGTTTCAAACATATCATCTCGCAATTGACTGATTGTTTCGTTGGACCAATCCAGACGAGCTAATCGCTCGTCTGTCTCATCAATCGACATTTCAATAAAGGAAAAACCTAATTCCTTTGCTAATTCAAAACGCTCTTTCCAAGAAATATCTTTTGGCAGCGCCTTCTCATAGATTCCAATCTGAGCCACTATTATTCCCCCCAGATACGAATAATTTCGTTTTTGAAGTCATTCGCAGCTTTCACCGGGTCAGCAGCTCCTGAAATGCCTCGTCCAGTAATAAAGTTATAGACTTCGATACCTTCAAATAATTTCAAGGTATCCACATTCAAACCACCCGTCACAGAAACATCAAATCCCATTTCGATTAGTTTTTTAACTTTCGATAGATCTTTTTCACCCCATGTTTCACCCGAAAGCAGTGCATCGCGACTTTGATGATAAATTGCCTGCTTGATGCCAATTCTTCGCCATTCAGCAGCTTGCTCATAGGTCCAGTCGCCATATAGCTCTACCTGCAATTCCTTTACTTCTTTTTGGGCTGCTTCCATCGTTGGAATTGTAGCACAGCAGATTACGGTCATGAAATCAGCTCCGGCATCTGTTACATTTTTAGCAACAGTTCCGCCGGCATCAGCACATTTGGTATCAGCCACAATGGTTTTTTCAGGAAACATACTGCGAATGCAGCTGATGGCTTTTCGTCCTTCTTGCAGGCACAAAATCGTTCCAACTTCAATGATATCGACGATTTCACCAACTTTAAAAACATCGGCCAATGCAGCTTCTAACTCATTGTGATCCAAAGCAATTTGTAATTTTGGTCTACTCATTTTGATTTCCTCTTTTACTTAGTTTTTTGATACAATTTTGATTCCGCAAATTTTTCACCAATTTCTTTAGCAGACATCACGTTTTTGATACCGATAACGGTTACTCCCTTTTTCTCTGCTTGAGTAAACATATTTAAGAAATTCACTGGCGTGAAAACAACATCATATTGAGTTGCTGAACTTTTTCCCTCTGAAATCGCACAATGGTGAATTTTGGTGATTGGTACATTTAATTCTTTCATCGCTTTTTCCACACTTCTCATCATCATTAAGCTTGTTCCTGATCCGTTTGCGCAAGATACTAAAATTCTCATAATTATTTCCTCCTAAATATTTCGTATTGTTTTATTAATAAAATCTAGTTTTGTTCCTGATATTTCTCTGCATATTGCTCATAATCATCTACAATCATAAAGTAACCATCTGGATTTTTACGATATTGTAATTGTGGAATAATTAATAATCCGATAACAACCACTGCGATTCCGACATAGCCAAGGACCTTCATAATTACCGTGAACAGCGGCCAAGCTGTTGCCCAATCAAACATTCCGATATACCCGCCAAATTTCGACATGCCGATCCATGTTGCGAAGATCGCTGAACCGCCAACTTGAATGATCCCGGAAAGAAATGGGAAGATACAAGCTGCTTTGAAGCCACCACGATTATTCGCAAAAACAGCAATTACAGCATTGTCAAAGAACAATGGGATAAAACCGGCAATAACGATTGTTGGTGATTTGAACAAGATCAACAAAGCAATCATTAAGAATTGACCTAAAGCACCGAATAAGAAACCAATCGTTACAGCGTTTGGCGAACCAAAACCAAAAGTAGCTGCTACGTCGATCCCAGGAACTGCTCCTGGTAAAATCGTATTTGAGATTCCTTGGAAGGATTGTGTTAATTCATCAACGAAGGTCCGAACACCTAATTGTAAAATAGCTAGATAAACCGCAAAGTTCAATGAAGTCGTCATAATATAAAATAGGAAACTTTGCCCCTCTTGCATAAATTCTGCTTGGATTAAATAGTCTTGACCTAATACCAATAAAATAATTCCAAAGAAGAAAAGCATCAATAACGAGGTCGCTACCATGTTTTCATTAAATATAGACAAGAAGCCTGGCAGCTCGATATCTTCCAATTTTTTATCAATTTTCTCAGCTTTATTTTTTCTCTTATCACGCTTTCTCATCCATTCAGCTAACTTCGCAAAAATGAAAATCCCAAACATTTGCTGATGGGCAACGGCAAAACCGGCTCCTTCCGTCAACTCCTGAGTAATTCCTACCGTCAAATTGGATGCAACTGCCCAATAACAACCTAAAATCAACCCCATAAAGATCAATACCTGAATTCTTCCTAAATCTGGAAAGCAGAATAATAAAATCCAGAAAGCAGTTGCTGATTGTTGAATCTGCACATTTCCGGTTGTGAAGACCGAACGTAATTTAGTATATTTTTGGAATCGAACCAATAAAATGTTCATAACAAAAGCGATCAATAATAAAATCATGACATCACCGAATGTCCGACCAAAAGTTTCCTTCAACCCAGCATCCACTGCGTTTTGACCGAAGTAAGGATCGGTAACCATCGCATCCAAATTGAACCGTTCTTTTAATCCAACTAGAATGGGACGAAAGTTATTGACCAAGCCGCCAGAACCAACCGTTAAAATGAAGTATCCGACAGTTGCTTTTAAAAATCCTGCGATGCATTCATAAAGCGGACGCTTTAATAAGATATAACCTAGCAGAACGATAAAACCAATCAGATACGCCGGCTGCGTTAAGATGTTTGTTGCAAAATATGTCCAAATAGTTAATAAAAAGTCACCCATTATTTTTTCCTCCTATAACTTGTACTCATTCATCACCGCTTGATAATCCTCGATTGAATTGGTTGCTGCTAAACGTTCTATCAACCCCTCTGTCATCAATAATTCAGACAAATTTTGGATATTTTCCATATGCTCTTCCGCATTTTTAGCTGCCAAAGTAAAGAACAAAATGGCTGATTTATCTTCTTCACTCTCAAATTGAATTGGTTCCAACATTTTAGTAAATGAGATAGCTGTCCCGAACACCCCGCTACTCTCTTCAGAAGAGTGAGGCATCGCCACTTGTGGCACAATAACGATATAGGGGCCATGTTCTTCAACACAATGAATGATTTCATCCACATATGTTTGATCAATCAGTTGTTTATCTAATAGTAATTGACAGCTTTCACTGATTGCTTCTTTCCAATCAGTGATTTTTTTATCGGAATATTTTACTAAGTCATTATCGAAAAAATATTTCAGCATGCTATTTACCTCTTTTCTATAAGAATGAAGGGAATGGTGTATCATTATCCACAGAAAATGCATCATCAAACCCACGATAAAAATTGAACTCCATGTCATCTTTATTCGTTGGGTAAGTGAATTTACCACCCACTTGCCAGATATACGGTTTGAAATCATACTTCAAACGATCCTTTTTAAATTTCCATATTTCGGTGATTTCTTTCGGATCGGCCATGAAGTTTGCCCAAATATCATAATGAACAGGAATGACTACTTTGGCATTCAATGATTCAGCCATTCGCAGCATATCAACCGATGTCACTTTATCGGTAATTCCACGAGGATTTTCACCATAGGCTCCTAAACAAACATCGATTTTATGCTCGTTCCCATGTTTTGCGAACATATTAGAATAATGAGAATCACCTGCGTGATAAAGGTTGCCACCGGATGTTTCAAATAAATAGTTCACAGCAATCTCATCCATGTCTTGCGGCATTTTGTCCTTTAATGTTACTTCTGGATCTTCACAAGTAACTAATGCAGTACGATCAAAGGCTTCCAATGCAACGACCTTAATATTTTTGATGTTCACTTCATCACCAGGCTTAACGATGATCGTTTTTTCTTCAGGTATTCCCCACTTCAACCAAGTATTTACAACTTCTTTCGGTCCGACAAATTTCGCGTCCGGACAATTTTGATGCACAGCTGCAGCAGTATTAATATCTAAATGATCCGAGTGAATATGAGTAACTACTAAAGCGTCTACATTTTTGACTGCAAAAGGATCAATTACAAATGGTTGCGTTCGTAAATTCGGCTGCATTTTTTGAACACCGCTCATGCGCATCATTTGATGACCTTTTTTCATCATACCGTTTCCATGACTGCGCTTGCCTGTGCCACACCATAAATCACACAAAATATTAGTTCCTTCATGACTCTTTAGCCAAATCCCAGTGCAGCCTAGCCACCACATCGCAAACGTTCCTTCTTTTACTTCTTCTGTTTCGATTTCTTCGTTCAAATATGTGCCCCATTCAGGAAAAGTAGATAAAATCCAACTTTCTTTTGTAACGTCCTTGACTTGTTTATTCATTATAATTGCTCCTCACATAAATTTGATATGACTTACATTTAAATCATAAGGTGTAACAAGAGTTATGAAAACCCTTTTATATGACCTTTTACTTTTTATATGATCTTCTTTGCGATCTTAATGATTTTCTTAGTATAATATGATTAGTCAAAGAGTTTTAAATGAATGTTTCGCTTCAGGAAAATCATTTATCTAGAAAGAGCATCATATAGGAGGTAACATAATGAAGAATTCACTGGTCAATATCGACAAGCGCCAAAGGGACATTTTGGAACTGCTCCAGCAAAAAGAACAGATGACGGCTCTCGAGTTGGCTGAGGCTTTAAACGTTTCAATCAGTACGATCCGTAGAGATTTAAACTTATTAGAAGAAAAAAATGAGATTATTCGTAATTATGGCTATTGCTCCTATAATTATGAAAATAAGACGGACTTTGATCAATCCGGACCAGAAAGACTAAAACAGGCCATCGCACGTGAAGCTAGTAAATACATCAATGATTATGACACCGTATTCATTAATTCAAGCTCTACTGCTTTGAAAACGCTTGAATTCGTTCGCTCCAATCATCTGACAATTGTTACTAACAATGTCAAAATCAATTATTCTCCTCATAAAGAAAATTGTAACTATATTCTGACTGGCGGGGAAATGCGCTTCCCGAAGGAGGCCTTAGTTGGTGATATTGCTTTAAACACTATTTCTTCCATGAATGCGGATATTTGTATCATCGGCTGCAGCGGAGTAAACATTGAGAGCGGCGTGACTACAAAAATATTGAATGAATCAACCATTAATGAAATGATGATTAATCAAACATTTAAATGTAAGATTTTAGTTGCCGATCATCGCAAAATTGGTTTAACATCGAAATTTAAAATTGCTGATATTTCGGTTTTTGATTATCTAATTACTGATCAATTTTGTTCCGAAAAAGTCTTAAACGAGATCAGAAATACTGGTGTAAAAGTCATTCAAATCGAATAAATAGAAAAAACAGGAGACAAAATCACTGATGCGATTTTGTCTCCTGTTTTTCCATTTTTGATCAGCTTTCTTTTCTTGTATTGCTGACTAAGGGATAGTTTCTTGAAATTGACTGCCAATAAGGTGATTCCTACTTCGTTTCTTCCTTTGTCTATTCCTCGAACAGACAAGCGTGTCCAATTTAAGCAAGCCTTCAGATGACCGAAAGTTGATTCTACATCAATTTTGCATTGGGCGTAGATTGATCTGGTTTCTGGTGCTGAAAGCAGTGCACGCTGTTTGGCTTTAAAGTATTCTAGCGTTGGATTCACTACCGATGAGCTCTAGTTGTTTTAGATGAGAAACATCATTTGAATGCAAAAGTGATAACTAATTAGCACCGAAATTGTTTTTCCCTAAAAGTTTGAATCACTGTTTTAAGGAAAATATGACTCCAATAAATTCTTTTCATTTAGAAAGTTATTTAAAGTGTCGCATATGCATTTGGTGTATTCTCTTTTAAACAAAACATTATTGTTCCTGTGACTCCTTTCGTCAAAAAATGTTTTGAATTTAAAAAAACTGACCATCAAAAAATGATGATCAGTCTACATAGCATATTTATTGATCGGGACTAAATATAGCATTTAGTTTTTCAGCAGATGCCTTTGGTTCACGATCCCAAGTAAGGAGTCCGCAGATTTCTGTTTCTGTATCGGTTAATTGTGTGTAGCAAAAACCTTCTATTATCGGACTTTGTTTATATATATTGATCACTTTTCTAATTTCCTCGACGAAATCTTCTTCGTTTGATACGTTTGGTTCAACGTTCATCCCTAGTCCTAAGCGATAGTTGATTCCACCCATTTCTGTACACATTACTGGCTGTCCTTCATACTTATATCCTGGACAGAACAGAAATTTTCGGCCGCATAATCCTGGCATATCAGCAATAATTTTGTCGACACTACTGTATCTTTCTGCTAAGGAGATTTCGTCACTGGAATAGTCATGTACTGTGAACAGATCAGATTGACAATGCTCCCAGCCATCATTTGAAATGACTGGACGAGTATCATCGACTGACTTGGTTAAATAGTACAAGGTTTGAGCATGAGCCTGCTGCTTTTTTGAATGATAGATATCAGGAACTCCCCAACTTTCATTCAATGGAACCCATGCAGCAATACAGGGATGGTTATAGCCTTGCTGAAGAACCACCTTCCATTCATCGACCATTTGATAGGCGTATTCCTCTGAGTAATCATAGGCCGCCGCCATCTCGCTCCAGACTAATAATCCATAATAATCACAGAGGTACAAATAGTTGTTTTCACTACTCATCATGTGTTTTCGAACGCCATTGAAACCTAGTTTTTTGATCCACTGTATGTCATTTTCCAAAGCCTCTAAGGATGGGGCAGTCAATATGGAATCAGGAAAATATCCTTGATCCAGCACTGATGAAAAAAAGTAAGGACGATTATTCAGACAAAACTTATTGTTCTCGATACTGATTTTTCGCATACCGAAATAACTGTAAACAGTATCCACTAACTGATTATCAACGTCGAGTTCAAGCTTTAGATCGTACAAGTTGGGGTGTTCGGGAGACCACCAGTTTCCAAGCCCATGATCATTAAAATCGTCAATACCAACACAGAATTTCAAATACTTACCACGCGCCCAATGAGATTCCTTGGCAATAATTCGATCATCTAGTGTGAGTTCGAGTGTTAAGGTGAACGAATCTGATAGTGCAGCTTCTTCGCTAAAGTGAAGTTCTACTTCAACTTCCTTTTTGTCAATATCAGGGGTCAAACGGATCGTTTCAACAGAATACAGATTCTTATCCTCCAGCCAAACATCGCGCCAGATACCAGTCATTTGCGTGAACCACATCACTTCCGCTGTTTCTTTCCAATATTGTTTTCCACGAGGAATCGTCATATCTTCAAGCGAATCCTCCACTCGTAAAACTAGGAGATTCTCTTCTTCTGTTAGGAAAGAGGTGAGATCAAATGAAAATCGACTATTTCCACCAACATGTTTTCCAACATAAGCACCGTTGACCCAAACTGTCGTCCTATAATCTACCGCTTCAAAATGGATAATATTTCTTTGATCATTTACAGCCTTTTTGTTCAGTGTCCGCTGATACCAAACGACTGGACAAAACGTTGTCTCATGAATACCACTGCGTTCACTTTGATAAACAAAGGGCACTTCAATCTTATGAGTAGGCTTGAATCCCTTGTTCCACTCCTGTAACAAACCTTCCCTCAATAAATCAAAACGAAAATCCCAAGTGCCATTCAAGTCAGTCCAACTAGTCCTTCTAAATTGAGGGTTAGGGTGCTTGATTAATTGTGCCATATTCTCCACCTACTTCATTTGATTGATCTTAGCTAACAACTCTAGTGCCAGCTTTGGTTCTCTCTCCATTGTAAGCAATCCATTGACCTCCTGCTCTAAATCATTGAACTGCGTATAACAATATCCTTGCAGCAATTCAGAGGCTTGAATTGTTGAGATAATCGTCAAGACTTTTTCTTCAAACTCTTTGGATGTACTCGCTCCTGAATAGCCCCATGAAGCGTTATCTTCATTTGTTTCTTCAAAAGCAATACCACCAAATTCACTTAAAATCATCGGTTCTTCGTCATAGCTATAATCACCGACATAGATTCTTCGACCTTGTGGCCCTTCTAAAACAGCTGATACGGAGGTATACCGTTCTTTAAGTTTCTCTATATCCGCATCATAATCGTGGATCGTACAAATATCGGAAATCGTGTGCTCCCAGCCGTCGTTTGAAAGCACTAAACGTGTCGGATCAAGTGCCTTCGTTAAATAATACATCGTATTTGCAAATGACTGCTCCACGACTGAATTTTTAATCTTTGGCACTCCCCAGCTTTCGTTTAACGGCAACCATACACATATTGATGGATGGTTGAAGTCGCGCTTCATGGCCTGTTGCCACTCCTGCAGCAATTCTTCTACTGAACGCCTACTGAAGGAATAGGCATTCGGCGCTTCCCCCCAGACAACCAAGCCTAATTTATCACACCAATATAGAAACCGTGGATTTTCATATTTTTGATGTAGTCGAACACTATTGAAGCCCATCTGTTTGATTAGCTCTACATCTTTTTTTATTTCCGCATCACTTTTCGCCGTCATCAGAGAGTTTGGATAATACCCTTGGTATAGGACTGATTTTGTATAAAAAGGCATATGATTCAAACAAATCAGCTGATGCTCAATAGAGACGGTTCGCATGCCAAAATAGGAGGTCACTCGATCAACTTCTTGTTCATTGACCAATAAGACAAGCTCCACATCGTATAGATTGGGATGTTCTGGACTCCACCAATAGCCGTAGTGATGGTCATTAAAATCAGGGATTTCAAAATCAACCGTCATTGAATGTCCCTTAATAATCGATGTCGAATCGACAATAACTTCATTGCCACGATAAATCCTTATTCCTAATTTGGCATTGGTGGGTGCTTGTACCTCTGTCGAAATATTCACGGTATTTTCAACTGTATCGGGAATATAGCAAACTGAATCAATATAATCTTTTTCTGTAAATTCCAACCAGACAGTTTGCCAAATACCCGTCGTTCCCGTATAAAAAATACCTTCTGACTTTCCTTTGAAATTTTGTTTCCCACGAGGTAAATGTTCGTCATAGCTATAGTCCGTCACGCATACATCAATTTTAAGCTGACGATCCTCCTGAATTTGATTTGAAATATCAAAGGAAAAAGGAGTATGCCCACCTTTGTGATCCCCACAATATTGACCATTTACCCAAACTTGGGTGTAATAATCACTCGCACCAAAATGAAGCAGGATTCTGGGTGCATCGACTTCTTCCAAAATAATCATTTTGTTATACCATACACAGTCATGAATATCCTGAGAATTGATCCCACTTTCCTCTGATTGGTAAACGAAAGGAACAGTGATTTCCTTGCTGTAGTCGTGAGTCTCATACCACTTGTGTTTAATTCCGATCCTTTGATCATCAAAATCAAAGGACCATGGACCATCTAAATCTAACCATGCTTTTCTTTCAAATTGGGGACGTGGGTAAAAATCCATTTGAGAACAACTCCTTATTCTATCTCTGCATTACTGATTTCTTTTTTTAGTTTCTTCTGCATGTTTGCAGTAGTTTTATCAATGTCTTGTTTTCCATTTAACAGATTTTGTGTTTCATCCTCTAAAATGTCGTTTAATTGAGCTGAAATATAGGGAACATCAGCATCAACCAGCTGCTTTCCTTTTGTCAATGAATCTAATAAAACAGGATACATCGGATTACTTTCCATTACTTCTCCGCGTTCGTAATTCGACTGACGAACAGGGTCCATCGTATGCTCCACCTTTAACAACTCAGCATCCTTAGAAGTCACAAACTCAATAAATTTGTAGGCCAACTCATCCTCTTCAGAATGATTTGTTACCGCGATTGACCAGCCACCTAGAACCGGAGAACTTCCTGGTGTTACAGCGAAACCGACTTTATCCTTGATTTTAGATTTGTCATCATTGATCGAATTGATCAGCCCTGGCCATTGCTCCATCATTAAAGCTTTTCCTTCAACAAACATCGCATTGGCTTCGTCCCAACCTAATTGAGTCCATTCCTTTGGAGCATAGTTTTTTAGTTCCATCATCGTTTCCATAGCTTTTTTCGTACCATCATTATCGACAGTTGCTTGATTATCCTTTGAAATAACTGTTTGTTCACCTTCACGGTTCATCCAGATTGCTCGACTGTTAGTTGTTGATCCCATACTGATATAGCCATAATCTATAGGCGAATCCGCATTTTTTGCTTTCGTAAAGTACTTGGCTACTTCGACCATTTCCTCATTCGTCGTTGGTACTGCTAAATCCTTGCCTGTTTTTTCTTTGTAGGCTGCCTTTACTTTTTCGTCCTCAAAAATGTCTTTTCGATAGAACAGCATCTGTGTGTCTGGTTTGTATGGGAATGCATATAATTTCCCATCATATTTACCATATAGATCTAAGATAGAAGGAATGAAATCATCCATATCTAATTCAGGATCAGCTACCTTTTTATAATCATCCAGCTTCTTCAAATAACCCGAAGCCGCATAGGAATGAATATTGGCTACAGGCATCAATACTGCATCAAAGGTATGGCTCGTACTTAAATCCAATTGAATTTTCTCTTCATCATTACCGGCAGGAAAACTTTGGACTTCCACTTTTGCTCCAGAAGCTGCTTCAAAATACTTAGCCGCTTCCTTCAACGCTGTTTCATGATCTCCAGTTCGAGTTGCGACCGTAATTTTTTTCCCTTTGTATTGACCCTCTAGCGTACCTGAAGCATCAAGGTTTTCCAATTTAATACCGAATTTTTCGGGTGTCTTCAATTCCACCGGTTCAGAACTCTTGGCACTCTCTTTTGTTTCTCCTCCTCCGCCACAGCCTGAAATAACGACTAATGACAAAAGAACTGTACAAAGCAAACCAATCTTTTTCATAATTTTTTACCCTTTTACCGCTCCTGCGGTAATTCCTTTCTGAACATATTTTTGGGTTGTTAACGCTAAAATGAACGCTGGGATCATCGCGATCGTACCTGCCGCAGCGAGTAGGCCAAATGGTGTATCCTTCTGAAGCTGCACCATTCCGCTGATTCCTACAGGCAATGTCTTCGTACTATCGTTAAACAATAAAACCAACGCTGTACCAAACTCATTGTATGAAGCTAAAAAGACTAATATGGAGATAACGACTAAACCGGGTACAACTAAAGGTAAAGCAATTCGCCAATAAATCTGAAATTCCGTACAGCCATCAATTTTGGCGGATTCAAATATTTCATCCGGCAGCTCATCAAAGAAACTCGTTGAAAGCCAGATAGCTAGCGGCAAGTTGGCAGTAATATAGACGATCGTCAAGCCAAGCTTGGAATCCAATAAATGAAGCTGATTGAAAATAATGTAATAAGGAATCATGTATACCAAGCTTGGAATCATCCGAACGGCGATCACTAATAATAGTGACAGCTTCTTGCCTCTAAAGTTAAAGCGAGAAAAGCCATATCCTGCAAAGCTGGCAATAATCAACGTGATGATCGTTGTAGAAATAGAGATCGATAAGCTGTTCCAGAAGAACTGTCCCATGTTATTCTCTGCGATCACCTGTCGAAAATTTTGAAAGCTTATCTTAGACGGAATAAATTCTGGCGGGATGACCATAATTTGACTTGGCTGCTTCACTGCTGTCGTGATCGTCCAATAAATTGGAAAAAGGAAAATAATCGAAAAGATGACGAGGAGCACCAATGATAGTGGAAATTTTTTCTTTTTCATTGCTATTTCACCTCCTCTTTTCGCGTCAGCATTAGTGTTGTTATGGATACGATCGCAATAATAATGAAGAATATGATTGCCGCTGCCGAACCTCTACCCACATCCATGTACCGAAAAGCCATCTTATACATCATCGTGCCGATGGATTCCGTTGTTCCGCTGGGTCCACCATCCGTCATGATCATGATCGGATCAAATACCTTCAGTGAATCCATCAATCGTAAAGAGACTACTAAAGAAATAAAGTTGCGAATCAATGGCAGGGTAATCTTTCTAAATGAAGTAAAAGCACTCGCTCCATCAATTAAAGCACTCTCGTACAGCTCATCTGGTATGGTGGTCAAGGCGCCTAAGAAAATCAACATACAAAAAGGGATAGACCCCCATGAATCAATGATGATAATCGCTAACCGAGCAGGTAAGGTCTCACCTGTCCAAGAAACTGCCGAGGCATTAAACAGCTCAATCAAATAATTGATTGGACCGTAGACCGCACCAAACAATATCTTCCACATTGTACTCGAGACAACAGGGGCAACCATCATTGGTAAAATCAAAAAGCTCTTCAATAGGCGAACGCCACGACTCTGTTCGGAATTGGTTAGCAGCACCGCTAAAAGCAGTCCAATTCCAACTGAAATGGTCACCGCAAACAAACTGAAAATTAATGTCCAGCTGATTGATTGGACAAACGCCTCATCTTTAATAACGCTTACATAATTTTCGATTCCAATGAATCGGGCACTGCCGTTTGGCATGGTTAGCTTATAATTGCGAAAACTTAAAAAGATCGCATAGACTAATGGAACAATTGCCAAAAAGAAAATAAATATCATGGATGGTGCAACGAATATCAAATGCAGTGTTCGATTCACTTTCCTTTTTATATACTCCATAAGACGCCCTCCTTATTCTTGACTCCATATTAATATAAAAAAAAATATTGATATATACTATATTTAGTATATTTTAAACAGGTAGTTTCCTTTATACTTTGTTTAGAAAAAATAATTGAAATCGAGTGATGCTCATGAAAAAAAATATTCCATTATATAAGCAAATCGAAGAGAGCTTCATCCAACAAATCGAGCACGGACAATTAAAAAAAGGAGATCGAATCCCTTCCGAAACAGAAATTGTCTCCCAGTTCCACGTCAGTCAGATTACTGCCAAGAATGCTCTAAATAATCTAGCTGAAAAAGGCTATGTGAAACGTATTCGCGGAAAAGGAACCTTTGTCGATTTTGAAAATGTAGAAAAGAAAGAACGGATCATCGGATTCATCTTTACAACCATGAAAACAAGTATCGACCGTCAACTGCTAAGCCATTTAGAAGCTTTCGCTAGAAAAGAAAAATTACGTTTCTTCTTTGGTTTATCTCGAGAATCAATGGAAGAAGAAATCAATCTGATTCATTACTTTATCGAATGCGGCGTAGAGGGTCTGATCATTTTTCCAACGGAGTCAGAGAACTATAATGAAGATATCTTACGATTGCACCTCGAAAAATTTCCGTTGGTGCTAGTCGACCGTTACTTTAATAAGCTGGGAATTACCAGTGTGACTTCTGATAATTTCAGCGCCGGCTTTAAACTTGCAGATATGGTCATACAAAAACGATTCAAAAAATTTGCCTTTATCACAACCGTCGAAGAAAATTCCGCGACAATCGATCGTACAAAAGGAATTGAATGCGCTTACGTAAAAAATCAAATACCCATTGATAAAAATCTTTGGTTATTCGTTCCATCAACGATTGAATCCAATGAATCGCTGATTGCTTTTTTAGAGAAGAACAAGCCTGATGTCGTTATTACGGTAAATGCCCATCTGTCAAAACTGATCCATGATTATACAGAGACAAACAATATCTTTCATTTATCCTTCGATAATCCAGCGGGATGCAACTATTACATCGAGCAGGACGTCGAGGAAATCTCACGACTAGTCATCGCTAATTTGAAAAAACTACTAAACGACGAAACCTGTGATCCAACGCTTACCTTCGTTCCGACGATGCTTTCGAAAGGATCGTTGTCTTAAGAAGAACACATTGAAAATCAAAATTATTTGTAAAGGGATATTAATAAGAAGAAAAGAGGGAAAAACATGGTGGAATTAGCTTTACAAAACGTCTATAAAAAATATGACAATAGTACCCATTACTCAGTGACAGATTTCAACCTCCAGATCAAAGATAAGGAGTTCATTGTCTTTGTCGGACCATCTGGCTGCGGAAAATCAACCACCTTGCGGATGATCGCCGGTTTGGAGGATATTTCAGAGGGAGAATTTCTGATCAATGGAAAGAAAATGAACGATGTCGCACCAAAGGATCGAGATATTGCAATGGTCTTTCAGAATTATGCCCTTTATCCTCATATGACCGTTTACGACAATATGGCCTTTGGCTTGAAGCTGCGCAAGCTAGATAAAGCAGATATCAAACAGCGCGTCGATCATGCGTCTGAAATTTTAGGACTAACTGAGTACCTAAACCGCAAGCCAGCTGCTCTATCCGGCGGACAAAGACAACGCGTCGCTCTCGGCCGTGCGATCGTCAGAGACGCCAAAGTCTTCCTAATGGATGAACCCTTATCTAACCTAGATGCGAAGCTTCGTGTTGCCATGCGTGCAGAAATCGCAAAGCTTCATCAACGGCTCGAAACAACAACAATCTATGTTACCCATGATCAGACAGAAGCCATGACGATGGCTGATCGTATTGTCATTATGAAAGACGGAATCGTTCAGCAAATCGGGCCTCCTCAGCAGGTTTATAATGCACCAGAAAATATTTTTGTCGCAAGCTTTATCGGCTCCCCTGCCATGAATTTCTTTGAAGTAACCCTTTCAAATGGCTACTTAGTCAACAATTCGGGGATTCGCTTAAAAGTCCCTGAAGGAAAATATAAAGGATTGGTGGAAAAAGGCTATGATAATCAAGCTGTAACCTTCGGGATTCGTCCAGAAGATATTCACGCAGAACAAGTTTTCATCGACTCCACCCCAGAAACAGTAATCAAAGCTGAGGTTGTCGTCTCTGAATTATTAGGTGCTGAAACCATGCTTTACGCACGTTCAGGCGATTCAGAGTTTGTCTCAAAAGTAGACGCCCGAGATTTCCATAATCCTGGCGCCATCGTCGAGCTGGGATTGGATCTGAATAATAGTCATTTCTTTGATCCTGAAAGTGAGCTGACCATTCAGGTGTAAATTGTGTTTAGGCTGGTGGTGCAAAATACTATCAGCCTTCTTGTATTATTGGTTATAACAGCTTTCATTAAACTCTCCCAAAAGTATATTCGAGTATTAGACAATTAAATAAAAAGAAATAGAGCTGTCACCATTTTTAGGTTGCTGACAGCTCTATTAGAAGGATATTTTTCAATCTAGATTTCTCTATTTCCAAGTCCTACTTCACAAACGGCAATACATCCTCCGCTAACTGATCAAAATCCAACTGATTGACTTCTTCGATTTGCTGAATCATTTCTTTGGGCAAATTAGGATTCATTCCGCCACAGATCGCCGCACTGATTGCTCCGATCGTATCTGTATCCCAACCAAGTGAGGCACTTAATTGTGCAGCTTTCAATGGATCACCCTTTGCTAATTCGACAATCACAAAGGAACTTGGGATCGTTTCGATCGTCTCCATACCTGTCCCGATCTCTTCGTACAAACGTTGCAAAATGACGTGTTCATCCGTTTCCTGTCGCAGGATCTTTCTTGCTTGATTCATACGGAAGGTTAAGGATGCCGCAGGAAAGTCGTACCCGTATTCTTTCGCTGCTTCGATAGCATCAAAGGCTACTGACCAGATTTCTTCGATGGATCGTCCCCCTCGAACAGTATAGCTGATAGCCGCCGCTACAGCGCTAGCTCCCGCAATAGCGATTTTTGTGTTGTGGGTCGGCAGGCAGATTTCCGCGACATTTTTCACTAATGAAGGCAGGTCACGATAATCACTGATTAGTCCAATCGGTGCAATCTTCATGGATGCGCCATTTGTAGTCCCTGTGACGCCAGTCTCTTCAATGGGCACACCTTGAGCGATTTTCTCCAAAGCCTTTAGTGTCGATGGTCCTGAAACGAATGCCGAAACAGGAGAATTATCATTCCATTCCCGCAGCTCTGCAATGTAATCTTCCACACGAATCTGTCCCTGATTTTTCTTGATTAGGGTAATCTTTATCTTTAATTTAAAAATGAACTGCTATTATTTATCTATGCTTATCCATATAGTAAGCACCCGGAACATATAAGACACCTAGGATAATTGTAAAAAGAAGAACCTTCCAATTGAAAATGAATACTCCATTGATAAGATATTTTGAGATTACATAGATTCCCATTATTAAAATGTAATTCCTAATATATTTTTTAAAATTGATCTTCATATCACTTTTCCTTATTGGTTGAATTCTTATCTAATTTCTAAGATTTTTACAGTTGCTGAATATGAAGTATGTGGTACTTCCTCGTACAGCTGCATTAATAACTATCTGACACATAGCTCTATTCGAAGCTATTACAGATG
Source organism: Candidatus Enterococcus murrayae (assembly GCF_017315985.1). Lineage (GTDB taxonomy): Bacteria > Bacillota > Bacilli > Lactobacillales > Enterococcaceae > Enterococcus_A > Enterococcus_A murrayae. The sequence continues at coordinate 62,303 of NZ_JAFLVR010000021.1, forward strand.
CAACACCACAAACAATTCCAACGGCAGGATGAACCGTTCTCACTAAAAATAGTACAGGTTCTTTCTCTTTTGTCAAGAAGACGAAAGTCATTTATCGAACAATGCAAGCAGTACATTTGACTATAATTAGAAGGATTCGCTATTCTTTAGCTACCTGAAACAACTATAAAAATCCATCACTTCAGCTAAGAAAAGAGGATAAAAAATGAAGTATATCATTTTTGGAATAGAAATTGTCGCCATCATTCTCTGGTTACTGTTTGGACAAAAATCGCTGCTCTCTGCAATCGTCGGTGTTATCGTGATTATCATTATATCTCAAATGCTGCATGGTTTGTTTCATGCAAGGTAGTGATTCTGAGTTATGCGGCTTCAAGATGATATATTCAAAATCTTCATTATAAAATTCGGATGTATGGCTCTTCGTATTAGGAGCATAACTTTTGAAATAGCGATTCGCTTGCTATGCGTCAAAGACTCTCTTGAATATCATCTTAAACAGTTATCTGATAATGCTAAAAAACACTACGTGATGAATAAAGTTATATTTAAGTGTATAATACATTTAGAAACTAGGAGCTATTATGGTTATCATTTTATTCTCACTATTAATTGTCATTGTACTCATGAAGTATATGACATCTTCACCTCCAACTCCAACGTTACCTAAAAGAACAATCACAGATTATGATCATAAAAAGATGGAGTTTTTTCAAGCTGAGTTGGATCATTTTCAGAAAAGTAATGAATATATCACAAATCAGAAGATTCGAGATATCAACTTAAAATACTCAAAACTTTTTACTCGAATGACGCAAATTAATAGTGACAATCAAGATGTTCCTAAATTTATCAAGAACTATAAGGAAGGTTTTACAAATTGGAAAAGAAACGAACTATATTAGGGGGATATTTATTTTGAAGGTCATTAAAAATTTTTTCATTGTCATAGCTCTATTTATTTTAAGTCAAATAAGCATGACTGTTTTTAGCATTGTTCAAATTAGTATCACAAAGCCATTATCTGTTTTGGGTCTATCGGCTATGATTTTGATGGTGGTCGTTAATATTGCCATACTTTTATGGCTCGCGAAAAAACTGAAGCTGATTGAATTTAATACTGCTTGGCTCACAAAGAAAAATATGTTAATCATCATCGGCTCAACAGTGCTATTGCGAATCATCGCGATTGGGGGCACGCTGCTTATTCAGCAACTTAATGGAACACAGACCAGTGATAACGATGCTGCGTTAGGCGTAATGTTTAACAATGTGAATCCTCTGCTGCTTTTTCTGATAATCGCCATCTCAGCACCGATTATGGAGGAGATTGTTTTTCGTGCTGGAATCATTAAACTGCTTTGTGAGAAGCTGCCAATCCTAGGCGTTGTATTAAGCAGCATCTGTTTCGGATTTCTTCATATGGCGACAGATATTCCTAACTTCGTTCTATATGCGTCGATGGGATTAGTCTTCGCGTTGGCTTATTACAAAACCGGAAGACTGGAAGTTTCAATTATGGTTCATTTTTTCAATAACGCTATAGGCGCGATCGCAATGATTTTGATGCAATAATTTTGGGCAGCTATGAGCTGTCTTTTTTGTTCTTCTGCGAAGGATTTTGACGAGAAAGCAGGAGCAATAAAAAGCAGGCAACATGAGAGTATTAAAAGAAATCGAATGTAGTGAACAAGCGCAATAGATCCTATCATTAGTGATAATCTCCATAAACTGACGAGCATTTATGACGAGCTTTTCACAGTCTTTTATTGCTTCTCGTACTAATAGGTTTTTACTATTACCAAGCCCTCCTATTTTGTGTACCCTTTTTATCCTTTTGAAGCAGAACTTAGTGTAGAGAACAGAACCCAATATCCTAGTTTACGTGGAGCAATACAACTTAAGTCTTATTGAATAAGAAAAAATTGAATGCTATCATCGCTTTATATATAATGAATTACATTTGGATTAAGCATTGACTAGTCGTTTTTTCTAAAACACTTTTTTATTAAAGCTTATTTCATTAATAAGAAAAGCTTCGATTTCGATCGGTTGACTATCATTACTTGTCTTATCTGACTATTCAATGGAATTAGATAAGAACAGGATCATGCGAATGCCAGATGCAACTTGTCCAAATTATTTTAAAAGTATAGTGAGCAGCTCAACTAGTTAAATTAACTAAAAAAGGGGCATGACATGGAAAAAAGAAAAATGAATAAGTTAATCAGCTTCAACTCACCAGTTATTTTAGGTCTGGCCATAGCATCATTTGTCGTACTGATTCTAAATGTAGTGACGAATGGAGAAATCAACAAATTATTTGCCGTATACTATTCATCCTGGGCAGATCCAATGATGTATTTACGATTATTCACCCACACCCTTGCCCACCAAGATTTGAGCCATTATTCGGGAAACTTTCTACTACTATTAGCAGTTGGACCATTAGTGGAAGAAAAGTATGGCAGTAAAAACGTGTTAATCATGATACTGACTACATCTGCAATCATCGGCTTGATCAATGTCATTTTCTTTCCGCGTACAATGCTTTTGGGAGCAAGCGGCATCGTGTTTATGTTTATACTGCTAGCCTCCTTCGCTAACATGAAGGATGGCAGGATTCCCCTTACAGTTATTTTGGTAGGCACGCTTTATATCGGAAATGAAATCGTAAGCGGTGTGATATCCAATGATAATATTTCGAGAATGGCTCATATCATTGGTGGCTTGTTAGGCGCGTTGTTTGGATACCTATATCATATGAACGGACTTCAAAATAAGAAGGGAAAGTATCGTTATTAAGAGGCTTAGACTAAAATCAGAGGAACAACAATGTTTGCATTCTATACGACATCTTTAACAACTATTTAGTAAACAATTATCCATTATCAGCTGGCATTCAAGTCATTTCTAAACAAAAAACAAGCTCAACTTAAAGCTCTCATTTCTAAAACGAGGCTTTTGAGATGAGCTTGTTTTTATAGAATTGAATGAAATAATGATTTTTTTGGAGACATAGCTACAGTTATGTCTCCAAACTTTGAAAAGAGGGATAATACTTACGTTCCAAAAATTCTCCGCATTACAACTTTTCATATTGATTCAAACTTTCTCTTTTTTTGCTTCATTAAGAGCTTTTCGAAGCTCATCGTCCACGGCATAAATATATAAGCCGTTAACACCCCGAGTTAGTAAAACATTCAACTCATTCTTAAGCAGAAAATCAGAAACATCCAGTTTCTCGCCATCTTTTCCCGCACGATTTTGAATTGCTTTTTTGTTTTTGCTTGCTGCCTTATCAAAAACGATTCTGCCATTCCGATATTTTACTGATGGTCCAATAATAACGGCTGCATAGTTCAGATCAAATCCTTGAATAGTAAAGGTTGAGCCTACCTCACCGATTGTTTGAGCTTGCTCCGCCCAGGCACGATTGCGATTTTTTCGTTTCTCTTGACGGGTTTGTGGAAGCTGCAAGTTCCAAGGCAACTGCCAATCTCCAATCTTTACATTCCAGTAATCTTCATTTTCTGGCTTTTTCTTATCTATATATGCCCAATCAAAGGTTGCTAGAATACGAGAAATACCAGATTCCTCATTCTTTGCTTTTTTTTGAATTTCTTTGTACATTTCTCCAGGATCATCAAAAATTTCAATCGCATAGTTTTTAGAATCAACAGGGATATTTTCAATTGCCCCGTTATCAATAAGATTCCGAATCCAGTTCACAGTTTCCTTATCCGCATTAATTCGTAATTGATTTTCCAGATGAATATAGTTGTTTCTGAGATTAGCTTCAAGAATTGTTTCCATCATATCCTGTTCGTCCCAATACTGCTCACGTGAAAGAATTTGATTACGATCAAGCACTGCCACAACAACTTTTGCCCGCTTCAATAAATCCTCAAGCTGGTTTTGACCTCGATAAGATTGTTTCCCTTGAGTCCACAATAAATGAGCCTCATCCACGATAACAATATCTACCTTCTCATCTTCTGAGTGATTGTTAATAAATTTCGTCGGCTTTGACACAACATCTGGATTTCGTTTTGATAGGATACCTAATTTCGAAGCGATTTGTTCATAAACCTTCAACTGCTGATCATGATTCACTAATAAATACTGGCTCGTATCCTTAAGCACGATGTTCTCAGAATCATCCAATGAAAGCTGATTTAATTCATAAAACAGACTGCTCATCAATACTGTTTTCCCCGATCCAGCTTCACCCTCAACGATGATTAATTGGCCTTCTCTGTTTCGGTTTAATGCCTCAGTCACCTTAAGAATAATATCCTCACGCGCGTTCATTTGTTCTCTAGTTAACTTGTGAAAAGGTGAGGCTTTAAAAATAGCTGAATCCCTAATTATTCTTTCAAGGGGAAATAGTTCTTTATTTTTCCGCTGGAGCTTCTTCCAAATTTCCGAAAAAATACTACCTAGCTCTTCTGAAGTATAGTAATCGTTCTGTGGATTTGTTCTACGATTATTTAAATTCTCAACCGCTTCAACACTCGACAGATACTGCATTAAACGATTTTCAATATCTAAGGTTAATGACTTGTTGAAATGTTCATGACCTATTACAAACATCTTGGCCTGATCAGAATTCGATAATTCTTGCCAATCATCACGAATTTCTTTTAAATGTTCAATAGTACGCCGTTTAATATCATTCGTTTCCCCAATATAAACGGAATACTTTGATGGAGTTTTCTTGTCATTTACGATATAAACCGTAGGATAACTGAGCATCACCTTTTGCTCTTTTTTCCCTTTGGTCTGAATTTTTTCTTCTAAATGATTCAGAGATTCTTTTGCATAATCAACTTCATAGATAATTGGCTTTGATACTTCCATGCTGCACCTCGATAATGTCGTTTTTTCTTATGTTGGTTTAATTATAACGTAGAGTATTTTGATTATCGAGAGAGTTTTGTCATTGTGTTATATACAGATCAATTCATAAATATAGTCAATTTTACTAGAACTCAAATCTAGCTTAATTAAATCAACCTTTTTATTCTAATTTCAATCCGCACTCCTGCAAGAGGAGCGACTAGTTCAAGCCCATTGTTAATGCTTGAATTGGTGTATTTCAATCCACACTCCTACAAGTGGAGCAACGATATTGCAGCATATAAACAGTATTTTGTGAGCATATTTCAATCCACACTCCTACATGAGGAGCGACATAGGCATATATTGATTTCTTAGTGTATCCATCAATATTTCAATCCACACTCCTACAAGAGGAGCGACATCGATCAAAGTATAAGAGATCATTTCTGTATAGTTATTTCAATCCACACTCCTACAAGAGGAGCGACAATTGGATGCAATTTATCTAAGAGAGACTTGAATATGGATCGGCTACACTAGACTAGACAGAAAAAATAAGGTGTGTAGAATAAGAAAAAACACACTGGAGGATTTTTTATGTCAAGACGTCAACGTCGAACCTATTCAAAAGAGTTCAAACAACAAATTGTCGATTTATATCTCGCAGGAAAACCGAGAGCCGAGATCATTCGTGAGTACGAGTTGACCGCTTCTACCTTTGATAAATGGGTGAAGCAGGCTCAGACCACTGGCTCCTTTAAGGAAAAAGACAACCTTACTCCAGAGCAACAGGAGCTGATCGCTCTGCGAAAGAAAAATAAGCAACTGGAAATGGAGAACGACATTTTAAAGCAAGCGGCGCTGATATTCGGACGAAAAGACAAGTAATTGATGCCAACAAACACAAATACTCGATATCAGCGATGTGCAAGGTCTTAAACATTTCGCGTCAAACCTACTATTATCAAACCAAAACAGTCGAAAGCGAAGCCGAACTAGAAGCACTCGTGGAAGAAGAATTTCTACGCAATCGCAACGCGTATGGTACCCGAAAATTGAAGAAATGCTTGGCGAATCTTGGACTTCAAGTCAGTCGCCGCAGAATTGGACGTATCATGAAGCAACGCGGATTGCGTTCAACCTACACACTCGCTCATCTCAAGGTACCCGCTTCTTCTTGTAACGAAGCCAAGACAGCGAATGTATTGGATCGAAACTTCTCAAAAGAAACGCCATTGGAAGCAATCGTTACCGATCTTACCTATGTGCGTGTTGGCAAGCACTGGCATTATATCTGTCTTATCCTCGATTTGTTCAATCGAGAAATTATTGGGTATTCATGCGGCAAGAAAAAAGACGCGGCGTTAGTCAAAGCGGCGTTCGCTCGAATCGTCTATCCTTTGACGAATGTGACTCTTTTTCATACAGATCGCGGAAAAGAATTTGATAATCAAACCATTGAAGAAATTCTATCAGCCTTTGATATCACGCGTTCTTTAAGCAAGAAAGGCTGTCCCTATGATAATGCGGTTGCGGAGTCTACATACAAATCGGTCAAAGTGGAATTTATTCGTCAGTCTCAATTTGAAACGCTAGAAGACTTACAACGAGAATTATTTGATTACGTACATTGGTGGAATTATCTGCGATTGCACGGCACACTGGGCTATGAGACTCCGATGGCGTATCGTCACCAGAGATCGGCGAAGCACGCCCTTGATAATGAGCTTGGATGTGACACTGGTGGAGAGGCAGCGTAATCACTTTAGATTGAGCTTCTGCCGAGAAGGCTCACAATCGGAGCACTAACACGAAGTTTTTATGACACCTTATAAATTTTGTCAAAAAAAAGGTTGCCATTCCAATATTTCAATCCACACTCCTACAAGAGGAGCGACCTTTATGTCGTAGTGTTTCCATTGCTGTAGCAAGATTTCAATCCACACTCCTACAAGAGGAGCGACAGGTCTTTGAACTGGTCGTCAGTATTTCAGAAGATATTTCAATCCACACTCCTACAAGAGGAGCGACTCGTACCAGTCAGACATTTAAACACCTTCTTTATATTTCAATCCACACTCCTACAAGAGGAGCGACATGGAGCATCCAAATCTTCATAATTAATATTGATTATTTCAATCCACACTCCTACAAGAGGAGCGACAAGCATTTCTCAAAAGTTCAACTTCAACAGGTGTATTTCAATCCACACTCCTACAAGAGGAGCGACATGCTTTGCACTTCTAAAAACTCCCCTGTATATTTTATTTCAATCCACACTCCTACAAGAGGAGCGACCGCGCAGAAATGTACGTCAATGCGAGCGATCAATTATTTCAATCCACACTCCTACAAGAGGAGCGACTGCAAAATAAGAGTATTTTTTCCCTTATTTTGTTCAAAAAAGCTATTCAAATGATGGATCCATTACTTTTCTTAAACTTTTTTCTCATAAACATAATCAGAGTCAGCATTTTCTGGTGCGAAAGACCTATCTATTTTATGTTTGACTGTGGTTCGCACACATTAGAAAATTAAAGAATCTTCCACGTTGATTGTTTCTTTTACGCCATAATGCTCCACTTTTGATTTGTAATTTTTTCCAAGTTGATAAATTCGTAGCGAGTCTTTGTTCTCATCAATCGTGTCCAATAATTTTGTTTTCATCTGAAAATATTGTGTCTGATCGACTATACATTCGAAAACGGAATTTTGAACGCGGATGCCATAATCTTGACAAATTTTAGCGACTTTTCTTAACCGTTTTGCTCCGCTTCGTTCTTGAGTTGACACATCATACGTTACTAAAATCATCATAAAATCACCTACTTCCAAAGAAACGGCGGGTATTCATCCAGATCACCACGCAGGTACCTTGCAAGTAATAATGCTTGAACATAAGGTACCAAGCCCCATTGAATCTGCTCGCCAAGAAACGGATGACGTAATTTCTCATTTTTCTTAGACTGCCAGGCATCAAAAAAGATTTTCCGCCCTTCTTCTGTTAGTAAAACTGCTCCACTTTCTTTTTGCAGAAAATGACGTTCGTTTAATATTTTACGATTAATCAAACCCAAACAAAAACGGTCAGCATAAACAGATCTCAACTCTTCCAACATATCTAACGCTAATGATAGTCGACCTAGTCGGTCTTGATGCATAAAACCAACGTAAGGATCCAATCCAACTGACTCAAGAGCTGCCGCACAATCATGTGTTAATAACGTATATGATAGAGAAAGCAACGCATTTACTCGATCTAGCGGAGGTCGGCGGCTACGTCCATTAAATCGAAAACTTTCCTTTTGCTGCAAAATCATTTGATCAAAAACATAAAAATAGCGACTCGCCAATTGGCCTTCGATTCCTCTTAAATTTTCTAAGCCGATCGTCTGTGTACAGATGGCGTCGATACCTTCTTTCAACTCACTAGAAACATGTTTGAACAGTTCTTGATCGATTCTTAAAGAATGATCGCGGGTGAAACGTTCAAGTACCCATCGCTGATTGTATAGTTTCCCAATAATAAAATTTTTCGCTATCACTAAACTGTCATTTTCAGAATCAGATACACGATACTGTTGTTTTCTTAAAAGAACATTTCCGAATGTTGGCCCAACCACTCGACATTGAAATTTTCCACTCCCTGTAATAAAAGAAATCGCAATATTCCTTGTCATACACTCTGCCATGAGAGCTGGACTCATCCCCGTATAATTGTTTGTAACGATGCCTTCAAGATTATGAAGTGGAAGTCGTCCAACTTTTTTCTCTTCATTCCAAACGACCAGATTTGCGCCATCGAGCCTTAAATACAAATGAGGGGTCGTAATAAAAACCGTATTTAATAACTTCCTCATTCAGACAACCTCCGTTTCATATAACTGGCTACAGTTTCTTTTTTCGATAATACAGGCAAACAGAGATCTTTTAATGAACAGCGATCACATTTTTTTGTGACCTTGACGATGGGCGTCCATTGTTTTCGCCAATAATCGTGCATCTGATTTGTGATGTCTCGTAACAATTTCACTTTTTCATCTGTGATTTCAATGGATGTTCTATTTCTCGTTTCAAAATAGAATATCTCGCCTTCGTTTATTTCCGTTCCTAGCATCTCATTCAAACAAAACGCTTGAGCGATCATTTGCATCTCGTCACTTAAGTCTGTTTTCTTCTTCCCTTTTTTGTATTCCACAGGATTTACTCTAAATGAGTCTTGATACTTCGGTATAAAAACACCCTCACTATCTCGAATAAACTCAACAACATCACAAATCCCGCTAATCCCAAGCTCTCTTGAATGAACAGGCAATGCGCGAACAATCAATCGGTCTTTCCTTTTCTCTCTGATAAAAGGTTGATCCGTTTTTTCATGGAGATGGCTTCCTGTGACAGTCAACACATTCTCTGCCCATTGCTGCTCGATATGAATCAGTGCCCACTGTCGTTTGCAAAAAATAAAATGTTGAATCCCTGATATCATCAAAAAATCTTCTTCTTGAAACATGGCTACATACCATCAAATGCTTGAACTGGTAAGCCATTTAACTCCTCAACTGTAATAATATAATCTTCGATAGAATGCGGGTTATCGATCCCTTCTTTTTTCGCTATATTGACGGAGCGATGAACCTTCGCTGAAGGATATTTCCCTGATTTGCTTGGATGTTTCCACCAATAAACTTTTTCCACCACCATCGAACCTTCAGGTCGAGCCGCTGATGCATCATTTTCAAATAGTGACTTCAAAGCTTCTAGGATTTTTTTAGCATCATCATCTGAAAAACCTGTTTTTTCAGCTAATTGTGGATTGATACTACCATTGAATGTATACAATCCATTAGTAACAAAGTGCTTCGTACCCATGGTGTCTGGTCCTTTTCCAGCGCCTGGGACAGAATTGACGCTTTTAATGATCTGCATCGAATTGACTTCAACTGGTTCCACACTTTCAGCAAGTTGAACAGAAACGGGACCTCGCACACCGACAGAGACTTGTGTGCCAGAAAACGCAAAGACCTGACCAAAAGATCGTACATCTATCCAACTTTCACATGCAGCTCGCGCAAAGGCATCGACATCCGCCTTTTTCTTATCTTTCAAAATTTTTTTCAACTCTTCGACACTTTCCAAACGATCTTTTAAATTATTAAATCCATCATCAGAGCGATCACTGGATTGAATAAAAATAGGCTCCTTAAAATCTTGTAGACGATTTCTTATCTTGCGTTTGATTGCTACATCAGAGACCTCACCAAAACCTTCAAAATCTTGTCTTGGACGATTACCATTCAATGGATCTCCATTTGGATTCGCTTTTTTTACTGAAAAAATCACTTTAAAATCGTATTTATTTTCTAAACTCATTCTATTCTGCCTCCTCATAAGTTGATTTATGGAAAATATCATATTCCTGACTGTAATAACCTAACAAATAGCGACCATCTAACGCTTTGTCCGTATAAGTTGTTTCATCAAACTGATTCATAATCTCGTCAAAGAGCTTGTTGTATCTGATTTTACTAGGTGGGCTTAAGCGAGAAATATATGGTTGCAAGTTTTTTCGAATAATCAACCACGTTTTTACCGGATGAGTGCTAAATGCGTTCATATACCGCTCTGCGTTCGTCGATCGTTTTTGTTCATTCAAAACTTCTTGCTCTAAAATATGACTAACTGCCAATAGGCGACCGAATAAATAGTTTCGTTCATTACTTTCTTTATTAAGACTCACGGAACATCCTCCTTTATCTTTAAAATAATAATTGTTTGCCATTGAACAAGCAATCTCAATTGTTTTTAGCCAATCCTCATGCTGTTCAAAACTTTGTGGATTTGAAGCACGATGAAACAAGTTTTGCGTGATGTCGAATGGAACTTTTTTCTCTTCTACTACGCATGTAAATAATAAAGTTACCGTATTTTGTATCAATTTTTCATTTGTTCTTTCACCCAGAGCTGCTTTTGCGATGCTAAATAAGTTGGGCGCTCCAAAAGAAAATCTTCTTTGTTTATTTACAAAATAAGTATGGCGCCATGATGACTGTCGATGCCATTTTTCAATTCTCTCTAAGTAATCCTTTTGGTTCGTGGAATTATAATACAGGATTCCCAATCGACCTTTACCAGCACTATCTAAAATCAGGATGTTCACTTTTGCATCGATGGCTAATTCATTCTTTCTTCCATAGATCGAACCTCTTAGACGTTTCGCATACGCTTCTCGCGTACGATCTTTGACCTCAAAAAAATCTTCTTCCTCGTCATCATCGTCCAATAATTCATTACTACTTGCCACTGGAGTAAGCTTTTCTGGCAATGCTTTTCCCCAGACTAAATACACTCGTCCGCTTTGAGTAATTCCTTGTTTCATTATCAACCATTTCAGGGCATTATGGGCTTTTTGAGAGACTTCATAACCCACCGTTGCTACATCATCTTTTTCAACAAACCGACCACGATAAGTAAAATTCGTTGAATCGTTTGCTGAAATTATTTTCGCCCCATCTCCGCCGTAGCGAAGTCCTTTATTGTGATAAGACGCTACTGGCATTGTTTCACCAGTGACATAATCAATCTCTTTTTTAAAATCTCCTTTTTTTATTTGTTCGATATAAAAATCTGTCATGCTTTGATCTTCCCAAATTGGGAGTTCATTTATAGAGTTTTTCGTATCATGCACGGTGAAACGTACCATCGCGGAATCTTGAGTACCTGAAATCACATCGAAAATTTCTGGTTTAAATCCCTTTTCTTCAGTCAGTTCTTTTGTCCACTTAGGAAGCAACTTGTCATTTTCATCTAAAAAAAGAATCTTATTTTTAACTAAATCGCCAATCAATGTTCCTTGTTTTAAATAATTATAAACCGCATTCATCCTGCGATTTTCTGTTGCATACTCTGCCAACTGACTGATATATAATTGATTCGCTGTTTCTTCTTCGTCTTTTTTCTTTTTTGTATCCACATATGTTTCAAAATCTTTTGCTACATATTTAAGTTCATCATGTAATATATTAGGCGCAAGGTTATTTGACTTATTTGCAGACTTTTCCGTCACCGGAATCATTGTCAATGCCTCATCTCTTCCCAAAACTCTTGCAGAAAAAAACTCACCATCTTGCGTCACGGTCACTTCAATTTGAACTTTCCGGTAAATATGACCAATGGGAAGGAGCGAAAATTTTTGATTATTTCGAATAAATATTTCTCCGACTTGATCCTTATTCTCTTCATAAGTCTCATACAAATCGCTAATCCATGTCACGAATCACTCACCTCCAACTCTTGAAGTAAATCATCCGCCAATTGAATTTCAGCTAAAGCCACGTTTTTCGCAGACATTTTTCTTATCGATCGAATATTCGGACATTCCTCTGGTCTTGGGAAAACAATCACTCCTTTTTCCATCTTAGGTTGCCATAAACGAACACGTAATTCATCAATGCCTGTTTCATCAGGATAATCCAGCCCATGAACCATCGTTCCAAAATATTGCGGATTTTCTTGGTTATCATATGCCCCCGCTTTTTCCCAAAAATTGCATGGTTCTACATACCCTTGACATTCACGAGCTCCTAAAAAAATATCTCGTCTGCCACCTTTGGCCAGTGAACGTTTTAAAATCTGATAATGTTTATTTTCATTATAGTCTTGACGTAAGTCCGGACGATTTTTGTTAAATTCAAAATGAACTTTCACTTCATATTCTGGTTCTCGCAAATAGCTATAGTAGGCAAGATCGTTCTTTGATAAATCATTATATTTCATTGGACGGATGCCCTTTGATTCCATTCGGATTGGATTGATCACTCGAACTTCATCGACAACATAAGAAATGGTGGGCTTCCAGTACACCGATTCTGCTATTCCTTTTAATGCTTGATACGTTGGAACAGGATAACTGCTTTTTTCTCCTCCCAGTTTTGTTAATGGATCTGTAAACAATCCATACTTGCCATAAACTCGAAAACTGATTTGATTTTTCAAATTCGTTCCTCCTTTCAATTTTTAAAAATTAAGCGCTACCGTTGAATCGCCTTCAATATTCAGCCCAAAATCATTGCTATATGCCTGAGCATGCAGGACATATACTCCTGGTTCATAAATCTCCAGCATGCCTTCTCTTTCTAATCTTTGAAACTCATGCTGATATAAATTCAAACTATTTCTTTGTGCTTTTTGATACCATCTCTTATCAAAAATAATTTCTTCAGAACCCACCAAATCCGCGACAAGTTCCTTCCCTTCACCAAACTCCACCAAAACCGATTCTCCGATTTGATCGATCACTTTGAAATGTTTCGCGATCGTCGCTGTACTACTAACTAAACAAGTCGGCACCCGTTCTTTTCGGCAATCTTGAAAGGCTTGCTTCCGGTTACTGTTTTTTTGCATCATGGGAAATAAGGATTGGGAACCTTGATTGATTAAATACTCTGATTCATGTGTTCGTTCGAGTCGGTCATAAAATTTATCAAAAAATCGTTCAATAAATTTCGGCTGCAAGAGACTAGATTCATCGTGATTGAATTTTCGATCCAACAAAATTTCTGTGGTCAATTCTTTTTTTGTTTTGATTTCTTCCATTTTATCGATATTCTCAAGCTGTTTGACTGGATTCACCAAATAAACAGGCTGTAAACCCGCTGACTCTGCATTCCGATTACATCGACCTGCGGCTTGAGCGATTGAGTCTAATCCCGTAACCGAGCGAATGACACAAGAAAAACTGACATCGACGCCTGCTTCGATTAACGGTGTTGTGACACAAATGATTTTTTGTTTGTCACGTAACGCATCTCGAATTTTTTTTAAAATTTCACTTCGATGATTTGCTGTCATGGAAGTCGAAAGATGGAACGTTTTAAATTCACTGTCCTGCAATAATTGATATACTTCTCGAACTGCTTTTTTCGTGTTGAAGATCATTAAAAGATTGTTTTCTTCCATCATCACTTCTTCCGCAAAATCTTTCAGCAGTTCTGTGGTCCAACCCTCGGATATTGTTTTATCGATAATCTCAACGCGTTCGAACGCTTGTGTCACCCCAAGTAAATTAGGGACAATCTCTCCGTCTGTTTCAATCTGTAATTTTAATTTTCGTTTCCCCAAAGTTGGTTGTGTCGCGGTACATAGTAACGTAGTAGTGTTACCATAGTTTTTCAGAAAATTGATCAAACTATTGAACATCGACAAACACTTTGGTGCCAATGATTGAATTTCGTCAAAAATCAACACACTATTTAATAACTGATGAACCCTTCTAGGATTACGTGTCGATCCAGAAAAAACATTTTCCAGAAAACGGACCATCGTTGTTACAATAATTGGGCTATCCCAATTGTCTTGCATCAGTGCTTGTTTGCGTTCACTTTCTTCAGACTCATCATCCTCTTCAATCATTAAGTTTGAATGATGTTCAAGAATAAAATCGTTATTGTCATCCCCAAGCTCCTTTCGAAAAACTTCGGCATTTTGTTCAATTATTGACGAGAATGGAATGATATAGATAATTCTTCGTTTTTCTTGAAAGATCGCGTGATTTAATGCAAAGCGCATGCTGCTTAGCGTTTTTCCACCACCAGTTGGAATTGATAAGGTATAAATTCCTGTTTTTCGTTCAGCGGCTTTTAAACACGCCTCCGCCATCTCTTGCCTGAGCTGATTGATCTCAGTCTGATTTCCCTTTTTAAACCTATCGAAAGTCTTTTCCAATTTTTGACTAAGTTCTAAAAATAACTCTTTGTTGCTCTCTTCCCTTATAGCTGTTCCTTCTTCAAACTGCTGAGTATTTCTGCGATCGCCATCTAACAAAGCACTGTATACCATCTTCATTAAAAAAAATTGATCGGTTCTGCTAACACGATCAAACCGAGCTGCCCATCTTTCCAGCTCTTTTCCAGTTTCAGATAAAAGCGCATTCATTTTATGCAACGGTAAAACTTCACTGAAAAAAAGTTCCTTTACACTTTCTAAATCTTCTAACGTTCGCTCGTATCTGTTCATAAATGGAGAACACGCTTCATCCTCCTCTCCAGAAATAAAATCTAACAACCCGCGAGGACTATGGTGTGCAAAAATCGCATTAGCAATCATTTCCATCGCCATCATTTCATATTTTGTTGACGCACTTAGTGAACGGATCATCTTTCCCCCATAAGTTGAATGATCGACACTACCTCTTTCTACCTTTTCGCCACGTTTAGCTGCAAAAATATAATCTTGAAATGCACTTCCATATTTTCCCGCATCATGAAGAATACCTGCTAAATAACAAATCGTAGGGATTCCTAACGGAGACCCATTTTCTTTTGCAATCTCTGCTGTTTCTTTTAAGTGTTTTTCTAAAGGTTGTTCGGCTCCATCTTTACTTCGGAAATGTGCAATAAACATCTATACACCCCATCTTTTTTCTTTCACATTTTATTTTAACACAATAGATATTAAATTTTATTTTATGGAATGAAAAGCACCTTTAGAGGATGATTCTGAATGTTTATATATTCGCTTGAAGACCAAATATTATTTATTTGAAATTAAAGCCATCACATGAATATTTATTTCGAATCGAAAATATTACTTTATTGGTAAATATAAAAATTTGATAGGGGCTCTAGAAATAGTAAATATTTAACGTACAGTAAAATAACTACTATTGTTTGATGATTGAATGCTGTAATATGTAAACATATCTAATCTTTCACTAAAAAATCCTTCTCGCTCATCCCGTTCTTCAAACTCCATCAGATAACTATCAATTTGTCTATTCTCTATGATCTTCAGTTAGATCGTATCTCATTCCTTATGTTTAAGAAGCTTTTTAAAGAAAACTTTTCGAATTTTGCTCTCGTTATTATGTTTATTTCATGATAATCTATTCCAGAAAGATCTTCGATTTTATTTCTTTCTTCGTCCCCTTCATAGCTTGAGTAAAATGTCGTAATCGACCACTATCTCATTATGCTTTCGTGTATGTCTCACTAATTCATATAAGCACGCTATTTCATAGCCAAAATACTTCAATGCATCCTCAATCTCTTCATCATACTAACCATAGTGGAGCTCATTTTTCGCAAGAATTTGTTGAATATCTTTTTTTGGTCTTCAGTTGAGTGATCTTATTATCGATCTCAGCATTCCCACCATTGTTTCATTCAACTCTAAATAAAATGTTTCCAAATCGATCCAATAGAATGAACTTTACCACCCTTTGTCCGTTCAACAGTATAATCCAAATCACGCGTTCAGGTCGATACCCACCTCAATTTTCACCTTGCTTGTCCCTCTTACCGTTTTATTTGAAAACACTCGCTAATTACACGAATTGATTTTATTTCTAATGGTCTTGTTCCTATCTTTTTGCCATTTAATGCTCGGTTAATCTTTACCAATTATATTGTATTAATCCTAAAATTTTTTCATTTTACGAGTCGTTTCAGTGACTGATATCTCTTTTTGTTCTCTAAAAACTTTTATAGACGCTTTGAAAGTAGCCACTATTTTTAACGTTTTTTTGCTTGTTAACAGTCTTTTTTTCTTAACTCCGTAAACCCGTTTGCAAATGTCTAAACATGTTCACATCCCAAGGAAAACACTTACATTTAGCTATCCGATATTTATACTGATAAGTGAAGAAACAGTGGCCACATCGTTCTTCTAATCAAAGATAGATCTTAACGCTTCGCTTAATAATAGTTCGAATTGATTCAGCGTCGTTCCAAAGAAAAGGTTTGGCTGGTACGCAGATAAGACTCGTGGGGCATATGTTTCCGTACTGATAGTCAAAGTTGCCAACTGCCCTATTTTTGATTTTTTCTCACCAACAAAAGCGATCAGATCAATATGATGATCCTTAGCCATTTGAGCAAGATCAGCTAAACGAAAGGTATCGCCTGAGTTAGAGACAATAAAAATCAGAACATCCTTTTCAACGTTTTCCCGCAGGAATTCCAGATGACTGTTAGCCGTTGCCCGGAAACCATAAAGATTCAGTGTTTCAGAAAAATGATTCGCAATATTTTGTGAAAATCCTGAACCTAAGATCATGATCCGTTTCTCTCGATAATCAGTTAGTAGGCGAACAAACGCGTCTCTTTCTTCCTCTGAGAAATTCTTCGTCAGGTTCGTTGCTACTGGTTTACTTCCATATGCGAAGACCAGTTCACTATAACCGGAATAACCGATTTTTTTCGCCATATTGACGATGGTCGCCGTTGAGACATAAGAGGCTCTGGCGACATCGCGAATGCCTAAATCTCTTAGTGACTCACGATTTTTATCCATAAAACGTAAAACGGCTGCTTCGGAATCATTCAACTGATATTTATCAATCAGCGTTTCAGTATCCATAAGATCCACCCCAAATTCTTTAGTTAGGAGTATTATAACATGACAAAAAATAATTTTATTCAAGATCCATGGGCAAAAATAACGACACGAAATGGCCTTCAAGGTGATGAAGTCATCTCAGCATTACAGAAATCGATCCGCAGAGGAAAAGAAAAAGCGGCCTGCGAATTTGCCTATGAAATGTATATTACCTCCCCTCAATTTGAAGAGAAGCTGTGGAGACGTTTATTAGCCATTAGCGTTGAGGATGTAGGGATGGGAAATCCGCAAGCAGCCATTATGATCAATAACTTAAATCAGATGCGCAAAGATTTTCAATATAATGAATCTGACCGGGCGATGTTTTTCTTTCACGCCATTCGGTACTTGTGCGATTCAGAAAAAGACCGTTCATCCGACCTGCTCAAAAATATCGTGATAAAAAGCTTCGCCATGGGTTATGTGCCTGAAATACCAGACATTGCGTTGGATAAACATACCACGCGTGGACAAGAAATGGGGCGCGGATCAGAACATTTCTTACATGAAGCAAGCAAAGTTGTTCCTCAAGCAGAGGTCGATAATGACTATAAAGAACAATATGAAGAAATCATAAAAGAATATGACCCGCAGCATGTCGTGCCGAGTACCTTTGTTTTCAATCCTTGGCAAGTATAGGAGGACGCATCATGGAAAATTCTACAGTCATAACGAAGCTTAATGATTTGCTTAGCCCTTTTGCGGCAAAAATTGGGAATCAGCGGCACCTTAAAGCCATCTCGAGTGGGATGATGTTTGGGCTGCCCTTTATCGTGATTGGATCATTTTTTCTGATTTTTGCGAATCCACCGATTAACATAGATCAATACAATCCAGCAACAGCCAATTTTTTTATGAAATTCATGGCTGGTTGGAAGGATTTTGCGGTAGCCAATTATGATTTAATCACCGCTCCTTACAATTTGACTATGGGGATCATCGGACTGATCAGCGTTTTCGGAATCGCCTTCTCCCTTGCCAGTGAATACAAGATTAATCCAGCCATGAATGGGATGGTGGCCTCCGTCATTTTCTTAATGGTATGTACTCCGGTTAAAGAAGGCAACATCAACCTGAACTACCTAGGAACAAATGGGCTGTTCGTGGCAATCATCATCGGTTTGCTGGTGGTGGAAGTGAACAGAATTTTTGAAGTCAGAAATATCAAATTAAAATTGCCGGATACTGTACCGCCCATGGTCGCCACCTTCATCAACACGCTCGTTCCGTTATTAACGAATATCATCCTTTTTTATGGGATTAATCTGATTTTCTTAGCAACAACGAAAAAGATTTTTCCTGAAACAGTGATGGATGTTTTAACGCCGGCGACGAATATCGCTGGAAGTCTTGGCGGTTTCTTACTAATCGTGACCCTAGGGAATATCTTATGGTTGTTTGGTATTAATGGCTCATCGATCATTTTCCCGATTGTCTTTACTCTTGGGATGGCGCAAACAGGACTGAATGCTGAACAAATGTCTAATGGAGAAACGATGACTCACCTAATGAATCTGCAAATGTTTCGTATTTCAGTTTTAGGCGGTGCAGGCGGAACCTTGGGATTAATTCTTTTGATGATGCGAAGTAAAGTCTCAGAGTACCGAACAATCGGGAAGCTGTCATTGATCCCCGGCATTTGTTCAATCAATGAGCCTGTGATCTTTGGTCTTCCAATCGTTTTTAATCCGATTCTAGCAATCCCATTTTTAATCACACCGATTGTTTCCTTGCTGCTGACCTATTTCGCTCAAAGTATCGGTTTGATCGGAGTTGGATTTATCGTTGATCCCTCCTTCACCCCGTTCTTTGCACAAGCGTATCTTTCAAGTATGGATTGGCGAAATATCGTCTTCTGTTTCGTGTTGATCCTAATTAGTGCTATTATCTACTATCCATTCTTCAAGGTTATGGAGAATAATAAAACCAAGCTGGTGGATGAAGAGCTGTAAATAGAGCGAAAAGAAACATACTACCTTAAGTAAAAAAAGCTCAATTATTGATTCTGATAATTGAGCTTCATAAATTCTAAAATTGCAGAAAAGCAGTACACTCCTTCTAAGTTACTTCCAAGAAAATACCTCAAAAAAAAGACCGAACACCGTCCTTCATGTTCGATCCTCTTAACTCAGCTAAGCCTTCCCAAAACATTTTCTACCTCGGTCAAGGCTTCTGGGTTACTTTTTTTCTAATTCATACAATAGATGAATGGATTCATCTGATGCTTTCAGCCTAACACTAAAACAGCACGCGGTTGACCGGACACTGTTCCTGTAGACATGCGTCACCTTGAAAAATGCTTAATTTCCACTCCACTCAATGGGTTCGCTTGGTTCCACTATTCCAGGACCTACAGGTGTTATTTCTCCTGTTTCTGGATTCGTAGGTTGGTCAATGTAGTACAAATAACCGTTGTTTCCATATCTTCCGCGTTTTGTTTGGTCGTAGGATTCGCTATCCATGCAAATATTGACGGCCCTTACCGCAATCGCCACTTCTTTGCTTCCCTCAAAAAGCTCCTGTTCCCATAAGTATTCGCATTCGATATTCAAAAAACATTCTTTAATTCGCGGTGCATCGATCGTTGTCGCTTTCTCTGTCGTAAGTCCCGAAGCGGTGATTTCGTCTGTTTCAAATTGATTATTCTTAATTGTTTGAACACATCGGTCATAACTGTCGTTTGAAGGGAAATTTAACACACAGACTTTTGTTTCTTTCAGCGATTGATACATATGCCCGTCTTTATTGACTTTTCCCAAGATACAAATAAAATCCTCCAAGCCACTACCCATAAAGCTGGACCAAGAGTGCAAGCAGGCGTTTTCCTTGCCGTTTGATTTCCAACCAGTGACAACAAAAACCAATTGTGGCATGGATGTAACAAAATCATACCAAGACAAATTGCCGCAAAATGCGACGTATTGCTCAATGTCATATCCAGCCAGTTTATCCGGTCTATCAACAAGTGACACCTCTTTTTTCATAACAAAATCCTCCTCGTTTTTAGTTAGTTTTAGAGTAGCAAAAGCAATACGGCACTTGTATGTCGTATCATTTATATTAAACCAATATTTTTTGCATTTTTGCAGACGCTATAGAGTAAATCAAGTAGCCCTATACCTTTACGATATCATCATAACTCAGTATCTATTGTAGCAAGTGATTGCGATTGATAAAAGCGTTTTCAAAAAAACAACTTACCCGATTGATTATCAAATGTTACACATTGAAGCGGGTCATATAGTCGTCTGTCAGCTCTTCCGTCCCTTGAACCTCTGGCTAATTGCGAATCAGCTTTCTGACACTAGTTCATATTTTTAAATCATTAGGCTTCTGTCTTGCTTTAGAAAAATTCATTAAAAAGCATCCTTTTAACTTGATAAGAAGAATAACGAGAGTAAGGATCACAACTGAACATGGGCAATGAATTCTCAATATTAAAAAAGACGAAAAATTTCAGCATACAAATCCTTCGTCTTTTTATTTTCAACTATTTCAAAAAAACTTCGACCTTTCAGATGTTTAAAGTAGGCTTCCATCCCTGCCCCAGAAAGATCATAAATAGAATCAACTACTTTTCTTTATCAAGTCCTATTAATTCACGTTGTTTTCGGTTGGACTCTTCGGCAATATATTTAAATACTGTCTTGATTTCTCTGACAGTAGCCCTATTTGGGAGTTCTGAGAAATTACGATTGTACTTGATCATAATCGCCTCTACTCTTTCTCAGTCATGTAACATCTCCTCCAATCCTTCTCTTGTATATTTTATTGGCAATGCGAGTTGAATATTTTCTATAACCATAATCGAATCTGATATTTCATTTTGAAAGTTTTTGACAAACCATGTTCGATCTTTCAACTCATCCCAACCTTTCCAAAACATTCGCTATCTCATCCAAAACTTCTGAATCAGTTTCTGTTTTTTCTAATTCCTGCAATAGACTGATCGTTTCTTCTGGTACTTTTCTTGTCAGTTGGCCTAATGCCCAGACAGCGGTACCGCGAATGACTGGTCTCTGGTCTTGTAGACAGGCTTGGATTTCTGGCAATGCTTCTTTACCGCCGAGGTTGGCTAAGGCAATCAGTGCATTGCGCTGCAGCGGTTTTTTGCCGCGCCAAGATCCGGCTAAGTGTCCGAACTGTTCTTTGAACTCGCGATTTGAAATGGTTAGGAGCGGTGTCAATTTTGGATAGACCTCATCGACTTTTGGCTCCATCTCTTCGTGAAAATGAAAGTCTTTGCCGCGGTTGTATGGACAGACCTGCTGGCAAATGTCACAGCCATAGATCACATTGCGGATTTTTTTACGATATTGCTCCGGCATCATGCCTTTAGTTTGTGTCTGATAGGAAAGGCATTTTTTGGCATTCATCCGGCCGTCTCCCAATAAGGCACCGGTTGGGCAACCGGTAATGCAGCGTGTACAATCGCCGCAACCGTTTGGAACTGGCTGGTCTGGTTCGAATTGGATATTCGTGATGATTTCGCCAAGATACACAAAAGAACCATATTCTTCCGTTATCAGCAGGCCGTTGCGCCCGATAAATCCTAGACCCGCTCGTTGTGCGACTGCGACATCGACCAGCTCACCTGTATCAACCTGCGGAGCAAAACGCCACTGGGCTTGAATCTGTTCTGTTTCGGCCTGCTCTTTGATAAAATAGATCAGCTTAGACAGCCGTTCTTCTAGAATGAAGTGATAATCCGTTCCCCATGAAGCACGAGCAAATTGACCACGTTTTTCATCCCGAGGGACTTTTTCGTGGAATTTTGTCGGATATGCCAATGCGATCGCTATGATACTTTGTGGATCTTCAAATGTTTCTTCTGGATAAAGCCGTTCTTTGATATTTTGATGTTCAAAACCAGACGTATGGCCCAGTGAGCGCTGCTCCAACAATGACTCTTCCAAATAATCAAAAGGCTCAGCTGTTGTGAAGCCGATTTTATCAATACCTAGCTGCTTACTTTCAGCGATGATCCGTTCTTTTAAGGTTTGCATAGTTCCACTCCTAGTTCGTATGTCATTCTACTTAACCTGCTAAAATAGGAAGTAGAACTGCGATCCTGATACGATTTTACAGGCCCTACTATATCACATGTTCCTTACTAGCAAAAGAAATCCCCTGTTTTGTCAGAGTGCTGTACGGGAAATCTGACCGTCATTTTTTCAAAAGACGATGGCTTTTCCGGAGAACTTTCTAGAATAAGGACTTGTTGATGAGTTGTAATTCACGATAACCTTTACCTATAGAACACATCAAAAAAGACACGCACAAATTGAAATAGTGAGTGTCTTTACGTGAAGTATTGATTATTCGTCAAGCCTAACTAAAGCCTCTTTCAAAACCTCCACAAACCCTACGCGATCCACATCCTCCAAAACAAGAGTATTCTTCGACTCGGGGGCAATCCTCCGAAAATCGCCATAGGTTAATCCTCTGGCAGTTGAATCATCGGTGATGACATGGATATCGGCGTAGCTGCCTTTGAATAGTTCTGGTTTTAATAGGTACACGACCGCGCAGAGGTCGTGGATCGGTGAGTTGATGAAGCCGAATTGTCGTCCAGATTGATTATAGAAGGACAGTAATTCATAGGCTAGTTGGCTCACCTTTCCTTGATTTTTTAGCTGATTGATTTCTGCTACGGTGATCTCTGCTTTTTCGGTTACGTCTAGGCCGGACATGATGATTGGTAGTCCGCTTTGGAAAACGATCTCTGCTGCGTCTGGGTCGACGTAGATGTTGAACTCGGCAAGTGATGTTTGGTTGCCGTGATGGATACCGCCGCCCATTAGGGAAATTTCGTTAATCTGCGGAAGCAGCTCAGGATAATTTTTGATCAGCAGTGCGATATTGGTTAATGGTCCTAAGGCGACTAGTGTGACTTTGTCTTTGCTTGTTCGAATTTTTTCTGCTAAAAATTGGACGCCGTTGGTAGAAGCGATTGGATAATCGGCGCCATCAAAGTAAGGACCATCCATTCCAGAGTCGCCGTGTGCTTCGGGAGCGGTCTGCAGCGGCTTGACTAAGGGGCCTGCTTGGCCTGCTGCTAAAGGAACTTTGGCGTTTAAGAAGCTCAGAATGTTTTTGGCGTTTTCGGTTACTTTTTTTAGTGTTTGATTGCCGCCGATGGTCGTGATTCCTAAGATGTTAAAGCTTTCTGGGTTAGCCAACGCGGCCATGATCGCTAGTGCGTCGTCATGACCGGGATCGCAATCGATCAGAAGATGTTTCATGCGGAGACCTTCTTTCCCAGCTCATCCATCGTTAGGATGTCTTGGTAGCCAAGGGCTTTTGCCAGCTGACAAATGTATGGCTGCTTCAGAGCACTGATCTGGAGCAGGCTTTCGTCCCAGAAAATTTCTCTTGGCGTGCCTTCTTTTTGCAGCTGCTTCTCGGCGAAAACAAGAACGCGTTGAAATTCCTTAATGACAAACTCCATATCGTGTGTGATGGTAATGACTGTTTTATTTTTTTCGGTCAGCAGCTGGATCAACTTTCCAAGTAATTCGGTTGATTCGCGATCCTGTCCGGCTGTTGGTTCATCGAGGATGATGACTTCTGGGTCCATCGCCATCACCGCAGCGATCGTGATAAATTTTCGTTTTGAATAGGGCAAATTATAGGGATGCTCCTTTAAAACATTCAGCAATCCACAGGCTTTAGCGGCTTCCTGTACTCTTTCTTCAACAACAGCGGCAGCTAATTTTTGTTTTTTGGGTCCGTAGGCGATCTCCTTTTCAATGCTTTCTTGGAAAATCTGATCGTCTGGATTTTGAAAGACGTAGCCGACGCGCTTTGCCATTTGGGCGGTGGTTAGGGATTTGGTTTCTTTTCCGTCGATTAGCACCTGTCCCTTCGTTGGGCGCAGCAGGCCGTTCATTAATTTGACGGTCGTCGTTTTTCCGGCACCGTTTTGTCCGATGATCGCGACAGCTTCACCTAGCTGAAATTCTGCGGAAACATTTTGAGTCGCTTCAAACCCGTTGGGATAGCTGAAGCTGACGTTCTCTAATTTTAAAAAGCTCATCACGCAGTCGCTCCTTTCAGTTTTCTGATTGCTTCCGCCATCGTGATTGGTACATCGGCATGCTCCTTAAGATATTGCAGATAGAACAAGGAAACTTGAGGCAGCGCACCGCCATGATTTAGGATGTCGGGATCACTCAGTACTTGATGGGCAGTTCCTTTTCTTATTACCTGACCCTGTTCTAATAAAATAATCTCGTCGCAGTATTCTGCCAGCAGATCCACCTTATGCTCGACGACGATAATGGTTTTTCCCTGCTGCTTCAGCATCGCAATAATCTCAAAGACCTCCTCGGTACTTTGCGGGTCTAGTTGCGAGGTTGGTTCATCCAAGATAACGACCTCTGGATCTAGCGCAACGATCGACGCAAGTGCGACCCGCTGCTTTTGTCCGCCAGACAGCTCAAAGGGATTCTTTTCCTTCAGCTCATTCAGCTTAAAGAGGTCGATCAATTCTTGGACCTTCTGATGCATGATCTCGTAAGACACGCCGATATTTTCCATACCATAGGCGATCTCCTCTTCCACTGTATCCTTGACACCTGAAATTTGGGTAAAGGGATTTTGCGAGGAGTAGCCGATCTCCGCGGCCAGAGCACCGATATTGTATTGCTGGATCGCTTGGCCTTTATAGGTCACTTTTCCAGACAGCTCACCTAAAAACATCTCTGGGATAAATCCGCGAATGATATTACAAAGCGTGGTCTTCCCTGCTTGGTTGCTGCCGATCAGGCCATAGACCTTTCCCTTTTCAAGGGATAAATCAATATTTTTGATAATCGCTTCCGAATCCAATGGATATCGATACGTAACATTTTCTAATTCAATTAAACTCATAATGGACCTCCCACAAAATAGGCGATCAAGCCTACTAGACAAAGAACAACGATCGTGTAATCCAGCGGCGTTTTCTTAACAGAATAATAGGCCGTTTTCTTTATTGGAGCAGAAAAGCCGCGAGCCTCCAATGTCAGCACTCGTTCATCGGTTTGCTGAATCGATGTTAATACTAATGGCCCCATCATTGGAATGAAGGCCTTCATCCGTACCAGTACAGAACCTTCTGTTTCTATTCCTCGAGCTCGCTGAGCATCAGAGATCGTCTGTGAAAGCTTGGTCATCTGAGGCACTAGCTGAATCGTTGCGGAAATGACAAAGGTGACCTTTTTCGGAATTCGGGCTTTTTCCAGTGCCGCGACAATATCCTTCACACTGGTGACCTGAAAGAACCAAATAATGATCGAGCTGATAGCAACGATTCGTGAAGATAAGCCGATACTTGTGTCCATCCCGATTTGCGAGTAGCCGATAAACCACCAAAGCGGTTGACTGTCTTCATTTTTTACAATGAATACCTGAACTAAAAAAATAAATATGACAATGACAAAAATGGATTTGAAAAAGGTATTCAAAAACCTGCCGATTTTTCCTGAGAAGACACTCAACAGGAGCGCGGCGCCAAACAGGACATATTGCACAGGCGGGATCGTTGAAAACATGCTGATGATGATCACTGTCAGAACGATCATGAGCTTGGTTGAGGGGTACCATTTTTCGATCGGATTAGCCATGCTTCAACACCTCCTTGCTGATATAAGGCGCACCATAGTTCAGCTTAACCAAGAAACGCGGCGGAATCCGTTTGACGACTAAATAGCTGATGGCAAAATTCAAGATCGTGTTGATCGTACCAGTGATGATATTCGTTGAAAATACAGAATCCCACAATTGACGACCAGCTGCTAGAAATGCTGCTGTTACTAAGTCCGTCCCTGCTCCGGTGATGCCGCCAAACATAAATACCGTCACTATCGCCGCGGTTCCGGCAGAAACGACCGTCAGTACACCACAAGCCACGATCATCCCGATCAAATGGTTAAAAAATTTAAAGCGTGAGAAAAAGCCGGCAAATAATCCGATACTCATGGAAACTAAACCATACGGGATCGCTACCGGGTTTAGCATCCCATTTACGACATTTCCCAAAAATCCCGTCATCAAGCCTACCCAGGGACCAGCTACCATCGCTACTAAATAAGTGCCGATTTGATCAATAAAAACTGGCAGCTTCAGTATGGTACACAGCTGATAACCGACAACATTCAAGGAAACACCGACTGGGATCAGCATCAATGCCTGCAGTCCAAAATCATACCTTAATCCTCGTTTCATCTCTCTTCCTACTTTCATTATTTTTAAAAGCAAGCCGCTTCTTTGTAAGGGCTTCCTTTCTATTGCCATTAGTATATTTAAAATGAAAAGACCACGAAAGGTCACATGACCCTTCGCGGTACACTCTTCCTTGTTTTCAAACGCGAATCAAATGCTTCTGCAATCGCTGCCTCTCATTTGATCCTACGTAAATTTTACGATCGATACTCACAATTTCTTTGTTGTCTCGCAGCTTTTTCAAGGAACGGCCAACCGTTCGAACGCTCATCCCTAGCTTATGGCCGATTTTCTCCCGAATCTCTTGTATCTCGACAAGCTCATCCCCACTTTTGACCTGCTTGTCGTAGTATTCCACTAAATAGTAGCGAAGCCGATCAACCCCATTGAGCTGATAAAATAGCCCGTCACTGCCCGATCGATGATACAGATCATCCGCTAGCAAATTCGCACTCAAGCGCAAAAGCTCCAAATCCTGCATGATCCATTGATAAACAGTCGCTGAAGGAACGCGCACCGCCGTAACCTCGGTGAGACAGGTGATTGTTGCGATGATTTCCTCCTTTTGAGCCAATGTTTCCAGAAGGCCGATACTTCCGTTGGTTTCATCCAGCTGAAAATAATCGTACTCACTTCCATCTTCATAATCCCTGATTCCAATAGCCACACCGCTGCGAATAAAGTAGATATATGTTGGAAAATCTCCCCGCATGACGATCGGTTCGTCCGCCTTAAATTTTACGATTGAGTGATTATCCCCTAATCTGTCCTTGATTTTTGAGTAGTTGAAGCGTTTCTCGCTGCCGTATGTTTGCCACAGTTCTTTCAATCGTTGCTCTTCCAAGGTACGCTCCTTTCGCAAAACCTGCTTCTGCATTTTTTTATAACTATAGCATGGAGCGCTTTTATCTTGCTAGCAATCGATTTTTCCACGAACATTTGATGGATAGTCGCTTTCTTTGACTCATATTTGTTGAACATCGTTTCATTCTATCCGTATAGTTGATGATTATTCAACTTTTTTTGCAGTGCTTGCTTATTTTCTTCATCTACAAAAAGATAATCAATAGCTGTTTTCACTTGTTTGAGAACTTCTTTTTCAGACAACGAATAACAATTTTGAGCGACTTGAAGAAAATTATTTGTTAATGTCGTATTAGAAACGGTGCGATTATCGGTATTAAAGCTAATTGGCAATCCATTTTCTAGAAATTCTTTAACCGGATATTCTTTCCAACTAGCAACCGCGCCAGTCTGAATATTACAAACAGGGCACATTTCTAATAAAATTCCTTGCTTTTGAGCCTTCTCCATAGCTTTCTGCGATTTTGCTAAAGCTATGCCATGACCTATTCGTTTTGCTTCGAAATCAATCGCATCTAGCACACTTTGCAAACTCCCCGTTTCTCCTGCATGAACCGTATATGGAATGCCTAGTCGATTGGCATAAATGAATAAGGAACGATAGTCTCTCGTGGGAAACTTCAACTCGTCTCCAGCTAGATCAATCGCTACGACTCCTTTGCCTAAAAACTTTTTCGCCAAATCAATGACTTGCTTATTTTGACTATCTGATTGCTGTCGCATACAACAAAAAATTAACCCAATTTGGATCGGATATCGTACTTTTACTAAATCTGCGGCTTCAATTAAGGCTTCAGCTACTTCTTCCATAGAAAAATTCTCCGTGGCCAAATGCAATGGGGATAATCGAATTTCTAAATAGAAGATATTTTCCTCAACAGCCTGTTCTACTACATCAAAAAGTGCTAGCTGTAGAGCTTGCTTAGTATGCAGAGCTGATGAAACAATCCGAAAGCATGTCAAATAATTAGTTAAGTCACACCGTTCAGCTGCAGTCATCGCTTGATGCAGCGCTTCATCTGACAGCTGTAACGGATTATTCTGCTCTACGTAAATACTGCGCAACGTTTCCTTTCGGATCGAACCATCTAAATGGCAATGTAACTCAACCTTAGGTATTCTTTTCATTTGCAATGGTTCCATCGTATTCCTACTTTCTTACAAAATCATCAATGCTTTCTTAATTAAATGACTAAAAATGGTCTTTACTCGCTGAGTTGTATCAACAACTTCCTCATGATTCAGGTTCTGCTGTAAGCCAGCTGCTAAATTAGTAATGCAAGAAATTCCTAAAACTTTCATTCCAGCATGCTTTGCTGCGATCACTTCTGGAACAGTAGACATTCCAACAGCATCTGCACCTAATATTCGAGCCATCTGAATCTCAGCGGGAGTCTCATAAGCTGGTCCAGAGAACGCTAAGTAAATGCCTTCCTTCAAAGGTATGCCCAGTTTCTTCGCAAGCTCTTTCATTTTTTGTTGATACTCCATGTCATATGCCTGACTCATATCTGGAAAGCGTGGACCCAGCTCCTCAATATTTATACCAATTAACGGATTACTTCCCATGCAATTCACTTGATCTGTAATCAACATTAAATCACCTGGCTGATAATCTTTATTTATTCCTCCTGCAGCATTGGTTACAATCAATGAATGACATCCTAATACCTTCATAACACGAATTGGATAAACGATTCTTTCCATTTGATAGCCTTCATAATAATGAAAACGTCCCTGCATTGCTAAAACGCTTCTTCCTGATAATTTTCCATAGATTAGTTGACCCGTATGCCCTACAACAGTAGCTATTGGAAAATGGGGTATCTCTTGATAAGGGATTATAATCGCTTCCTCAATTTCTTCTGCTAGTTCACCAAGTCCTGAACCTAATACTAATCCAAAATCAATCTCTTCAACTCCTCGCTCCTTCAAAAAGCCTGCTGTCTCTAGTAATTTCTCCATTTTATAGAATCATCCCTTATTTTTATATTATTTTGATAGTACGATATTTCTCTGCACCTGTTGTGAAATAGGACCGATTAAGAAAACACATAGAATAGTCCCTAAGCCAATTTTTGCTCCCAATATTAGACCGGTCACCACTAATAAACCATCAAAAAACATTCGAACCCTTCGAAAAGAAATCCTAAAATTTCTTGGATACTGCCGTACTTAACGATTCTAGTGCGGCACTGCCTAAGTTAGCCGAAGCATACATCCCACAACCAACTGCTAGAATTCCTACACCTGCTAAAAGAAGCGCTCCTTGGAAAATCCAAGATAAACTGTCTGGTGAAAATCGGATCAAGAACAATGGAAAATATTTTAGACAAAGCGTTAGAACTAAGAAATTGATGACTGTTCCTAAACCAATTTCATTGCGCTTAATCAAACAAACAAGCAGGACGACTATCAAGTTAAATAGAAGGCATAAAAGCCATATTGGCAGTGCATAATACTGTTGAATGCCTAAATATAAGAGACTGATCGTATCTACGCCCAATTCCAACCAAATCAGCAAGCTAATCCCCATTCCCATAAGGCTGCTTCCAAATAAATGAATTAACAATTTAGCTTTCATCTTCATTGCTCTCACAATATTGCTACTGTCGCAGCTGTTCCTGACAGGTCGAACTGTTTAATCAATTCCTGATTCAAGCTTGGAAACACAATGATGATATCACTGGCTTTATCTGCTTTTGCTAATTTTTCTAAATCAACCTCAGCAATTTGTGTCCTATTAGTCACCTTTTCTCCAACTGATACACGGGGTTGAATGCCCTCACCATTCAATTCAACTGTATCAATTCCGATATGCACCAATACATCTATTCCCGTCTCACTTTTTAAAGTAATGGCATGTTTTGTCGGAAAAACACTTTCTACCACTCCATTGACAGGAGAAAGAATCTTTCCATTCGACGGTTGTACAGCAAATCCTATTCCCATTACGCCTTGTGAAAAAACTGGATCGGCCACTTCAGATAATGCTAAAAGCTTCCCTTCAACAGGCTGTGTGACAATCGTTTCTTTCTTTTTCTTAAATCGATCAAAAAACATTTCTCTACCTCCGTTTTGTCTGTTATTCACAAGTAGCCAAGCAAGAACGTTCCTGCTTGGCTACTATTTTAATCTTCTGAGTAAGTAAAAATGGTCAATAAGAATGAAACAGCCATCGTCGCTAGTGTCGCTAACGCAACAATTAATACAAAGCTAGTATTCCCTGTTTGCGGATTGATAAAACCGCCAATCCCCAACACTCCAATAGTACTTGCGAAATTGTGTACATCTGCCATTGCGATGATCAAAGCACCTACTGCAGTTCCTATGCAAGTAAATACAAATCGCTTCTTCACTGGCAGCGTTATTCCATATATTGAAGGCTCAATGATACAGAAAAAGTCAGAGACCATGGCTGGAACACAAATTTTCTTTACCTCTGGATTTTTTGTTTTTAAATAAACAGCAAATACAACCGCCATTTGAGCTAAAGGTGCTGTAAAGATCATGGGTAGTAAATAATCCGTTCCCGTTGTTGCCAAATTATTGATCCCAATTGCAACTAGAGGCCAATGTAGTCCTAGAATAACTAAAGGTGTGTACAATGTCCCAATAAACAGCGCTGCAATTATTGGTGAGAAACTGAATAAGCCCAAAATTGCACTTGAAATAAGACTGCTCGCTACATTGGCAATGGGACCGAAGACTAAAATCGTTGCTGGAACACCAAGAATCAAAGTAAAAAATGGCACAAAGGTAAAATGTAAAGATTTTGGAATAATCCCCTTCACGAATCGTTCTAGCTTAGATAAAAAGAACATTGAAAGAATAATTGGAATAACTGTCGATGTGTAGCCATTCTGTGGAAAAACAATTGGAAGTCCTAAGAAATTACTATGAATATTTGTTTGAAAAATAGTGCCGTCAAATAGTTTATAAAGAACATCTGATCCTGTCAGATCCGCCACCAAATTCGGAAAAACTAACGCAGCTCCGACAATCATGCCGATAAATGGATCCGAGTCAAAGGTCTTAGCACTTGTATAACCTAAAATAATTGGAAAGAAAGTAAACAATGCATAGCCAATCGCATTCAATATGACAAATGTCCCATCACCAGGTGTAATGACATGAAAAGCTACTAGTAAAGACTGTACCCCTAGTATCAATGAACAACCTACCATCACCCCCAATGTTGGCGTGATGATTTTAGTGATCGTATCAAT
Source organism: Candidatus Enterococcus murrayae (assembly GCF_017315985.1). Classification (GTDB taxonomy): domain Bacteria; phylum Bacillota; class Bacilli; order Lactobacillales; family Enterococcaceae; genus Enterococcus_A; species Enterococcus_A murrayae. The sequence continues at coordinate 93,820 of NZ_JAFLVR010000021.1, forward strand.
GAAACGATTCAATAGCGTCTTTTTGTCCCCTTCTTTCGCTTGTTCACTATCCTTCTCGACCGTTGAACCTGAGATAGATAATTTCGGCAGCATAGCTTGATAAATATCATCAACCTGCATTCCAACAACTACTTGATATTGGCCATTCGCCGCTTGTGCAGTCATAATCTCACCGTGATTAACTAATGCCTCTCGGTTCACTAAGCTTTCATCCTTCAATGTGAAACGCAACCTAGTAACGCAGTGCGTCAGTGCCGTTATATTATTATCCCCACCCACATTTTCAATGATAAAATCATTCAGATTATCATATTTTCCCATCTATAAAATCCTCCATTTCTAAATACTGTCAATATTCGCCAACTTTTCAAAAACATCTTCCATTAATTTATCCCGTTCAACAAAGTAGACATACTTGATAAAATGTCTTCTGAAATCCCAGCTATAATAGTGATTGTCTTGCATAATTGGACTATAGACAAGCTTGTCCTTCATAAACTCATCACTCAATAACCAGCCGATAGGAACAATATCCCATAATGCACGGGACCAAACTTTCCCGCCATTCTTCAAGTTTGTAATTTGGGCCTCCTTCTCTGTTTTATCAACCATGTAATCACAAAAACTGTTTTTCCCTTTTAACCAATACTCCAATTCCGGTCCAGTCGTCGCAAAAGCAGAGATTACACCCATTCCAGGAAACTGTACTAAAGGCATTGGTGTATCCAATAGTACTCTTGCTGCAACTAAATCTTGACGGCAATTAAATGATAAATTGTTATGCCACTCGTATCCTAAGCCTCCTAGCCACAAGACGACAATATTGTCCACAATCTTCGGTTCTAACAAAATAGCTGTCGCAATATTGGTCGCTGCCGCAATTCCAATTACATATAGCGGATTTTCAGGTGAATGCTCCAACGCTGTATCGATCAAGTGCTGAACAGCAGCAGTCATTGTTGGTTCTGCATTCGTCAAGAAGTCTGTAGATCCTTTAAATGTAATCGCTTTAAATTCCGTACGATTCAATAATTTGTAAACATTCAAAATTTCATCATAGCTTTTTTCCATTCCTTCTTTGGGACTTGTAGAATGATGATTGAAGAAAGGTGCTGCATAAACCCCTAAAATATTAAATTTATCTTGGGATTGAATCATATATGCCAAAGCATATTGATCATCAATTTCATTAAATGTATCCGTGTCTAAAACGACATCAATCTTTCCTTGTGGTCGTTCTAATTTTTTTAAAATTTCACTATTGTCCATGTTTTGAGATACCTCTTCCTTATTTTTTGAATAAAACGTTTTCTTCATCTCAAATACTATCATGTTTTTGGTTTTTGTCAAATAATATTTTTGATTAAACCAAATTTATTGGTTGAAAAAAGAGAAGTTTTGGATATAACCAATACTTCTCTTTAAAATTCTAAATTGTAATTACGTTTACTTTGTGTTCATATAGGCATTTTTCTTGTTCTGAGGAAAAGGAAAGTTCGGTAATAATTTCATCATAGTCAGTAGCCAGATTCACATTCCACATGGCAATTTCCGGATATTTATTTTTTTCAACCAACAGAACGTTTCTTTTACAGCTTTTCATAATCTCTTTTTGTAATTCTGCGTCTTGCTCTTTGTATGCAGTAATTTCTAGTTTTTCATTGATTGCTCCAGGACTCAAAAAAGAAATATCTGCTCTTAAATTCTTCATTTGGGCCACTGTAGTTGCTCCAAACGAATTCTCCTGTTTTAAACTAAATGTTCCACCTAGAAAAATGATGTGCGTTTCGAGCTGCTTTTCCTGAACATATTGCATAATACTAAAAGAATTAGTAATAACTGTGATGCTACTCAATAACTCAGGATTTTGACTTAGTAGATGAATCAACATTACCGAAATACTATTATGCTCAATAACTACCACCTGACCTGGCGAAATCAACTGACAAGCTTGATCAGCAATTTTATTTTTGACTTGCGAATTGACTTCTTTACGAAAAGAATAGGGAACATCTCTAGCATTTGTCGTATGAGCTAATGCTACACTCCCATGTGCTTGAACCACCTTATCAATAAGATAGGTTGACTTCAAATCATTTCGGATCGTTTCTGTGGTAACGTCTAATAAGCAGGCCAAATCTGTTAATGAAATAATTGGATTGCTGCCTAATATCTCAATAATCTTTTTTCTTCGTAAAGCGACTTTTCCCATCAGAAATTCTCTCCCTTTTCTTGAATAGACTAACCCGTACTTATTGATTTGTACGCCGTCTATTATAGCATAATGAAGATTGTTTTGGGTTATAACCAAATTTTATATTTGGCTTTTTCCAAATATAAATACCTGAAACCTTAGCTATTTCAGCCATATAAGAAAACGTCTACCTTCACAAAAAACTAATTGAAAAGATAAACATTGCTTTTTATAGCGGAAAAATAACGCTCCACTCCTATTTCTATTGAACAGCTTGGAGTCTAAATGACTCAAATCATTTTTTTAAAACTGTCTACAATACCCACGAATAGACTGAAGCGAAACTCACAATTCTTAAACAGCTCTTCCTTAAAATGCAAATTAACCCTCGCTGCAAAAATTTATAGCTTCCTGATACCTCATCCATTTAAAGCTTATTTTAAGGTTAACCCACTCTCTCTGAAAGCTTGTCTCCCTATACTTGAGCCATAGACAAACAGGAGGACGACAAAATGACGACGACTATTTTAGAAATCAACGATCTGCATAAGAGCTATGGCAAGGCAGATATTTTGAAAGGCATCCATCTGGAGCTAGTGCCGGGAAAGATTACTGGACTACTTGGCAGGAATGGTGCCGGAAAGACGACGTTGATGAAATGTGTTTTAGGATTGACGACAAACTTTGATGGTGAGCTGACGTTTCGCGGGAAGCGCTTGGACTCATCTGATACTCGGGTGAAGGCGAAGATTGGTTCGCTAGTGGATGTACAGTTTTATGAGGATCTGAATGCGTATGACAATTTGATGCTGTCGATTCGGCTGACGGATTCGATTCCAAAGAACGCGCGAAAGCAGCGGATTCAGGAGAGCTTGGTGTTCGTCGAGCTGGGGAATGCGGCGCGGAAAAAGGTGAAGAATTTTTCTTTTGGGATGAAACAGCGGTTGGCGCTAGCTTTGGCGCTGATTACAGAGCCGGAGCTGCTGATTTTGGATGAACCGTTTGTAGGGCTGGATCCGATCGGCGTGGAAGAAGTCAAAGAGTTATTGAAAAAGCTGTGTCGGGAACGAGGAACGGCAATTCTTTTTTCCAGTCATCAGATGCAGGAGGTTTGTGATTTGACGGATAACATCTTAGTTCTAAGCGGCGGCGTGATCAGCTATTCTGATGAAAATCGGCATTTTGAGAATCAGCAAGCACGCTTGATCGAGTTAATGAAGTAGAAAATGGAGGGTACAAAAATGGAATTGTGGATGATTTATAAAATGGAATTGATTAAAATAATGAAACGGAAAAACAGCTTGATCTTGGTAATCCCAGCAATTCTGGCGTTCATTATGGCATTTGGAATCTCAACCGGCGGCTTGACCATGACTGGTGATGCGGCTTCGAACAACGGTACTTTTGCTTGTCTGGAATTTATCGGAACCTTATGGATGTTCTTTAGCGGATTGGGTATCTGGGGCATTTTGCTGATCTTAGTAGCGGCCTTTCAATTTTCTGGCGAGATCGCCAGTGGACAGATCAAGATGACCTTGCTTCGAATTGGCAAAAGAGGGCGTGTGATTTTCGGGAAATTTTTGGCATTGATGACAGTTGTCGCGGGGGCTTTTGCTCTATTCACCTTGTCTGCTCTTGGCAGCTACTACTTGTTTATCGCAAATTCAAGTCTTGGTAACGGAAATTTTGCTTCGGCAACAGTGACTGTCTCTGGTTTGGCGGCTAGTGTCGGGTTCATCTATCTTCATCTGGCATTATTTATGGCGTTAACATTCTTAGTCGGTTTGTACATGTCCCCTTTCATCGCTTTTATCACGGCATTGATCGGACTATTTGCGGTAAATTATTTAATTAATTCCAATGCGTTTACTTTTGTAAAATATTCTGCCCTATCCGTCAGCAACAATCTTATCGCTGGTGACGCCGAGTATTTATTGCCCGCTCTCCTATCTTCGTTTTTGATTATTGGCTGCCTTTTGGCCATCGCCTCTCTGCTTTTCAAAAGAGTGGATATAAAATAGCGGTTGGAAACGGTATAATGATAGAAAATAAATGAATCTATGAAGCATATACGCGTATGTGTTCTACCTAAATGAAAAAGAGGTGTTGGTGATGGGCTTTTCGATCTTAGTAGCAGATGATGAACAAGGGATTCTTGATTTTGTGACGCTTTATTTGGAAAAGGATGGCTATCAGGTTTTTACGGCAGCGGATGGCGCTGCGGCGTGGGAATGTCTACAGCAGGAAAGCATCGATCTGGCGATTTTAGATATCATGATGCCGAAAATGGATGGCTATCAATTGATCAAGGCGATTCGTTCAGAGAAAAATATCCCCATCATTTTTTTGACTGCCAAAGATGCGAGTGCAGACAAGGTGCTGGGACTAGGAGTTGGCGCAGATGATTACGTCACGAAGCCTTTTGATCCGTTGGAGTTGGTGGCTCGAGTAGAAGCCCAGCTCCGCCGCTTCTATTCCTTGGGTGCGAAGGAAGTCGCTGAACCTGAGACACTGAGCCTCCATGATCTGACACTGGATCTGAATCAATGCTTGCTTTATAAAAATGAGGAATCGTTGAATCTGACTTCGATTGAATTTAAAATTTTACGTTTACTAATGAGCTCCCCGGGCAGAGTTTTTACGAAAAAACAGATTTACGAAGCGGCGTGGGAGGATACTTATATCGTAGATGATAACAATATCATGGTCTACATCAGCCGACTGCGAGATAAGATCGGCGACAGAGAGGGGGCATCTTATATCCAGACGATCCGCGGTCTAGGCTATAAGATGGTGCCATGAAAAAGAAGCCAAAAACATTAGGACGGTTTTTAACTCGAAAATATGTGACAACGTCGCTTTTGCTGATAGCCTTACTGATGATTCTGATCACAATCGCTCAATTTTTCATGAATAGTACGAATGACCTGGCTAAGAATCTAGGTGCTGACACGATCGTTCGGCCAGATTACGAAAAAATAGATATTACAACATTGAATGATGTCGGCGGCTGGGTAGAGATTCTAGATGAAAACAATCGTGTGATTTATACCAAAGGCAAGGTAATGGAGAAAAAGGAGCATTACACCCAGAATCAATTATTGGCAATGGACGGCCTGCAGGCGATTATGAATCATCGTGTCCATCAGATCGGACCCCTATCGCTGACAATAGGAAATATGGATGACAGCTATTTAGCGACTTTTGCTCCCTTTACCGCTAAAAATGGGAAGGAATATATCTGCATCGCCAAGCTGCCCCGCAACCGACTTTGGGGAAATTTCAACATGACCTTTACAAGCTTCAACTCCCCCACTGGTAGAAGAACCTTACGAGGGATCCTTCTCTTGTTGATTCCAAGTTTCCTCATTTTCATTTTCTGCATCTGGCGCTATTCTAAATCTGTCAAGGAGCATCTTGTCGCGCCAAACGAGGTGTTGATGGATGGTCTGCGGGCGATCAATCATGGCGACTACGAGAAGAAGATTCATCTGAATGCAGAGTATGAATACATTGAGATCGAGGATTCCTTCAACCATATGGCCGAGCAGCTGAAGCAGTCAGAACAGCAGCGGCTGGCCTATGAAAAGGAACGGCAACTATTATTTGCCAACATGGCTCATGACCTGCGGACTCCTATCACAACCATCAAAGGTACGGCGAAGGCTGTTGCTGATGGCTTGATTAGTGAAGAAAAGCTGGAACAGACGATGGAGACAATCATTTCTAAAACCGATCACATGAGCGAATTGGTGACTCGCCTGTTGATTTTTTCTAAGCTGGAAAGCCCAGATTATCAGCTTCATTTGCAGGAGCTGGATGTGTCTGAGCTGGTTCGCGAGGTCTTGCTAGAGCAGTTGGAAATCGCGGAAGAAAATGAGATTGAATTGATGTTTGATCTGCCAGAGGAACCCTTAAAGCTGGCGGGTGATGCCGTGGAATTGCGGCGAGTGTTTGATAACTTGATCAGCAATAGTATCCGCCACAACCCAGCTGGGACGATTGTCCATATTCGACTATATACCGAAAACAGTCGCATGATCTTTGAAGTAACGGATAATGGCAGTCAGATTCCTAAGGACCTTCAGGAACAGTTATTTGTGCCTTTTGTCAGCGGCGATGATTCTCGTTCGACCAAAGGCGGCAGCGGCCTAGGTCTGGCGATTAGTAAGAAAATCGTGGAGAAGCATGGCGGAACGATTGCTTTTATTGAATTGAATGATAAAGAAAAGAGGTTTCAGGTGCGTTTATAAGCCTATCTAAAGCTCTCTATTTATTAGAAAAAATCGACCACTAAAAAAAGATTTTTTAGTGGTCGATTTATTTTTTTAACCGTACAAATTAAACTATTTTAACCGGAAACATTTGTGGAATCAATTGTTTTCTCAACCTTAGAAATGAATGTTGGATCTCTCAAATGACTTACTTCGATTAATGATGTTCTGATCCTGATTGCCTGTTTTATTCAAACTCCACTGACCGATGCTCAGCTGCGGAAACACGGATCGCATCTAAAAGCTTCATTAAGCGCAGGATTTCTGTCGGTTTGACGATTAATTCTTCTTTTCCTTCTACGTACTGATTGTAATGATCAAAGAACATTTGATGATTAACCGTCACATCAGGCAATTCTTCAGTGACTAAGCGACCTTCTGGCGGCGGACCAAAGGAACGAGTCGGTCCAGCGGCAGTCATAGTGATTTTCCCAGGTACATTGGTCAACAGCTCACTGGTGCGGACGATCTTTCCTTGCGGATTGAAGCCGTCAACATAGGCACTGCCTTTGTTTCCGCCCGCAAACCAATGGCGTTCAAACCAGGAAGCTTCGTCTTTTAAGAAATACGTTCCTAGTTCTACCTGTCCAGTGATCCCACTGTCAAAATACAGTTGGATATTAAAATAATCGTCAACGTTTTGATTGATGACATTTCGCACATCGGCATAAACCGTTTTCAGCTTGCCGGGGATCATCCACAGCATTTGATCCAGCAGGTGAACGCCCCAATCATAAAGCATCCCACCGCCAAACTCTGGATACACATGCCAATCGTGCATGTTTCCGTTGAAGCCGTACAAACTATTTTTGATCGTATAGATATCGCCTAACGTTTGACTCTCAACAACTTCCTTCATCAAGCGATAATCCTTGTCCCAGCGTCGTTGATGATGGATTGTGAAGCGAACACCCGCCGCTTCTGTGACAGCCATCATTTCCTGAAATTCATTTCCGTTCATCGCGGCAGGCTTTTCTAAAATAATATCCTTTTTCGCTGCCGCTGCTTTTTTCACCATTTCCAGATGGAGGTGATTAGGTACCGCGATAATGACCGTACCGATCTCGGCTTCTGCCAATAATTGATCTGCCTTCAAAAAGGTCTTAGCCTCTGTTGGAACATCATTCAATTGTTCTTTTTGGTTATCACACACTGCTATGAGCTTTCCATAATCAAGCTCCTGGATCATTTTCCCATGAGTTTTTCCCATAAACCCGTAACCGATAATTCCAAAGTTCAGCATGAAGAGCGCTCCTTTCTATTCTTTTTCTACTAAATCAATAATAGACGTCGCTTATGCGAACCGAAGCTCAAGACCTCATCCATATCAGGAGGCATATAAGAAGAACTGAAACGATGATCGATCTCTAAATCATGATATCCCGATTCTAATCCACCATTTTTTTTGACGCGGATAATTGCAGGAGTCAATACATTCCACTGGATATCTCCTATTTTTTCCATCTCTGTCTGAGTATATTCCTCCCCTTCAATTTCCCACAAAATATCTTCTTGATTGATCGCTTCTCCATCGATTTTTACTGAAATCGGACGAATTTGAGATAGCCATAAACCACGGTAGTACATTAATCGTATCTCAAATTGGAAGCCGACTTTTTCATTATCCTCAACGATGTTTTTGAATCCTCTTGATTGAATGCATTCTTTTTCTAACATAGTGCTCCTCACTTTCCTAACAGTTCTTTCATCATAAGCTGGTGACGTTTGATTTGATCGGACGTTTGTCCCGGAACGTCAGCCTTTGCTCCTTCGTATTCACTGATAAGGTATCCGTCCCAGTTGTTGGCAATTAGCATCTCAATGATTTCTTTGTATGGAATTACTACCTCATTGAAGTTCTCATCCATTCGCATGAATTTTGCATGACAGACCAACACATATTTTAACAACGGTATTAATTCTTCTACCTTACTATGCTCACACGGAGGACCTACAAAATCATTCTCACCAAATCCAATCAATGAATTGTCGCCTGTTTGGAAAATACTAAAATCAATATTCAGTCCAAAGAATTTCGTATTTTCTTTTTCAATAAACTCCACATAATCATGGATCATTTTAGAATCTAAAATAGTTGGGCTATGAATCTCCGGACACATCCGAACATCGTATTTTTCTGCCAGGCCTAATGCTCCTTTGATGAATTCACGCCAATTTTTTACCGGAGTCAATGTGTCATCGATTACACCAAGCTTTGTTCTTAGCACTTTGAAGCCAAGCTTATTCGCTAAAATAAAATCTCTCTCCAGCATCTCAATACTTTCTTTTGTATCTAGTTCTCTGCCTTTGTATAGACGAGAATCTACCCAATGACCATATTCAGCCGGCTCAAGATTGTATTGAGCCAGCTTACCATGCCACTCTTCGATCCACTGATCGCTAACATTTGGGTATTTGGGAATGTGAGAATTGGCTAGAATTTCAACTCCTGTAGCACCTGTGTCTTGAATGTCCTGCAAAATATCATCAAAGTCCATAGAAATGCCGTAAACTTTATTGTAGCTATAGGCAGTGACCCCTCGTTTAATGTTATGTGTCATCTTTTTTCCTCCTAAATATCCTGATTAATCAAATTCAATGACTTTTCCTGTTTTAGCTGATTGATAGATTGCTTCCAGTATCTGGGTCACAACAATAGCTTGTTCAGGTTTGACAAGCGGATCTTCTCCTGTTTTGATTGCATCAATCCATTGTCTAGCTTCTACATCACGTTGTTCTTTCGATTCACCACTGAAACCAAATACACCGCCGGTTTCAGATGGCTGGGATTGCTCCAACTGATTATGGTCAGCCTTATTAAACACGACATACCCTTCGTCTAAGTAGGCTTTGCCAAACATTTCTGCTCCTGCTTCCGTTCCGCACAATGTAACCTGCGCCTCTTTTGGCTGAATCATGTTTAGGGCCCAAGCCGCTTCTAAAAAGATCGTCGCACCATTTTCCATTTTGATTAAGCCAAAAGCTGAATCTTCTGTTTCAAATGATTCTGGATTCCATGGACCAAACATATTGGCCATTGGATTGTCTTTCAGCTTCTGATAAGTAGAACCTAAAACCATTTTTGGCTTGTAATTATCCATAAACCATAATGTCAAATCTAGTGCATGGGTCCCGATATCAATCAATGGACCTCCGCCTTGTTTCTCTTTGTCAGGAAAAACGCCCCATGTCGGGACACCTTTTCTTCGAACAGCGTGAGCTTTGGCAAAATAAATCTCTCCTAGCTCACCTTTCTGACAGGCCTCATGTGTGACTAAGGAATCAGATCTGAAACGATTTTGGTAGCCAATCGTTAGCTTTTTCCCCGTTCGTTTCGCTGCTTCTAACATTTTTTGAGCTTCCTCATAATTGATCGCCATTGGTTTTTCACACAGCACATGCTTGCCCGCTTCCAAAGCGTCTACAGTAATGAACGAATGTGAAATATTTGGTGTTAGTACATGGACAATATCAATACTTTTCTCGTTTAACAGTTCCTTGTAGTCCGCTGTAACTAAGGCGTCCGCACTTCCATATTGTTGAGCAGCTTCTTTTGCCCGATCAATTTCGATATCACAAAAAGCCGACATTTCTACTTCATCTGCTAATTTTGCTAATGCCGGGAAATGCTTGCTGTGAGCAATTCCGCCGCATCCAATAATTCCAAATCTTAATTTTGTCATTTTTTTCTTCTCCATAAATACATAGTTCCTAGTTTATTCATCATCCTAACGCTCCAATAATCTTCAAACATGACCAATCAAATCGAAATGTCCGTTAAAATACTATCTGAGCGGCAGCAAATCCTTTTAATGGTCATCCACTATTCGCCTAAAGTTTGTTCAACACGTCGTTCATCCAGCTGCTTTCTGATAGTATCTGCATCCGAATCTGACATTTTCCAAAAGAAGCATAGTCCAGCAGCTGCAAAGAATAAGAATGCCGGCAATAAATTTGTAACCAGATTGATTCCCTGAAGCGCTTCTGGTGTTTGCTGCGCATTGGCTTGATAGCCGAAATAGCCCATAATGATCAAGCCAACTGATGCGCCGATAGCATTTCCTAATTTCGTTGCCAATCCATATGTTGCATAGGCAGTCCCATCCGTCCGAATACCTGTTTTTAGTTCCTGATAATCCACCGCATCCGCAATCATTGAAAGTGTAATTGGCGCTCCCATGTTGAATAATCCAAATAGGATATGGCCAAAAACAATCAATGGAAGATTATCGAAATCCGCAAAATAGATAATCAACAATGCGATTCCTTGAACAACTAAGGGAATTGCCAACATCTTTATTTTTCCAAAACGTCGAACCAAAGGTACTACCAGCATTGAACCGATGACTCCCCCAATAGAAGGTATCGTCATCAACAATGCAATCAGAGTGAAAGCTCCCAAACAATAAATGACATAGTAGCTGGTTAGTGCGATTCTCCCCATAAAACCTGACATCTGTAAAACCATAATTCCAAATAAGAGCATTAAATACTTATTTCCAACAATATTTTTAAACGTTTCTTTGATAGGGACCTTTCGTTTATCATCAGCTACCTTAATGATTTCTCTACTTGAAGCAAAAACAGCAAAGAACATCGGAACCGAGATAATGGCATAAATCACCGCTGTCGCAAAATAGCCTCGTCCAGTCGCTACTTCAGATCCCTCCGAAAATCTCAACATAATGAAAGAAGAGCAGAAGTTCACGATGATCATGCCCACATTCATTCCTGCCGAACGCCAAGCATTTAGTTCATTTCTCTCATTCGCGTCCTCGGTCATCACACCCGGCAAAGCACCGTACGGAATATTTACTAGCGTATAGAGCATTCCTGCGACTACATAAGTGACAGCAGCCCAAGCAACACCGGCAGTCCCGTTTCCAAAGGGAGCTGTGAAGGTCAGTACTGTAGCTGCAGCAAGAAACGGCGTCCCAAACAAAATGTACGGTCTAAACCTCCCCCATTTACTCTTAGTTCTTTCTGCAACACTCCCCATCATAGGATCATTAATACCATCCCACAATCGAGCACATAACATAATAACCGACACAACCCCTGGAGCTAGCCCAACAACGTCTGTATAAAATACCGTCAAGTATGTACCAGTAAACGTCCAAACGAACTGGCTGGCCAAATCTCCCATCCCATAAAGCATCATGCGTCCTCTAGAAATCTTTTTCTTTTGAACAGTTGTAGGTTCAATATCCATTTCTCTTTCAGCCATTGTAATCCTCCATTTTCATGTAGTTGTAATCGATTACAATTACATATTAATCACTTTCGAAGCTTTCTTCTTAATACGAAAAAGAAAAAAGCATAGTACTCATATGACTGTTTCCATTGGGTTGTTTATTTTGAACACATTCAAATCACTTCTTTTTGACCTTTCAAATGTACAATATGCGTAAAAAAAGACACAACTGCATTCAACAGTTATGTCTGGTTTCGACGAAAATCAACCAATAAGGCCTCATGTGATTCTAGTTCAACAGAAAAGCTCAGTATGCGATTTTGAGCTTCGACAATGCTCTTAGTAAGATCAGGCCTTGATCTATGCCAAAGAAAATCGATCTCTTCTTTAGAAAGCTCCTTATTTTCCCCTAGCTCAACGATCCTCTCCAGCAAGCTGCCATGATCTCTCCCCATCTTAAAGGATAGAATCGTATAGTATCCAGGTTCGACATTTTCAATTTTTAAATCCCATCTCTTTTTTTTCTTACTTTTGAAAATCGAGTAAATATTTTTTTCATGGAAGTCTCCCTCGCTATTGTAATAATAGGTCGCATTTAGGTGATTATAGAAATAGAATAAACCAGAAAAATGATGGTCATTTTTTTTAGTAAAACACACCTCTTTATCCTTATAGATCACCTCTGAAAATAAACGGTCTAGAAAATCAAACGCGTAATAAGCAGATTTTGGAATCCCTGTTTTTGTAAGTATGCCTGCTCCTCCAAAAATTTCCTGTTCATTCGTATCATATGAAGTAACCGATATATCTGACAATAGCCAATAGCCCATCATATATACTTCTTTCTTTACATCAAGAATATTTTTTATAATGTAGGTCATTTTAAACGCCGTATCATTTATGATGTGCCGATTCAAAATTGTGACATTGAATTCTGTAATAAGCAAAGGAAGATCGCTCTTAAATTTGTACAGTATCTTTTTGAACTCTTTTACACTGTTGATCATATATTCCGTATCTGGGGAAATGGGGTTGGATCTTTTTCCTGTATAAAGTGAATGAGTAATCTCGTCCATATGAAATAAGGAAAGGCTAAAATAATCCGGATAGGTGCCCATTTTTTGCCAGCTTAACAGAAAATTTTCTATATCTTCCTTTTCGAGATCTAAACTTAACCCGCATCCGCCAATCATTATTTTGGAATTGACCGCTTTAATCTCATTGTAGACCTTCTTGAAAAACCACAAGTACCCCTCAGTATTTGAAATATCGATCACTTTATTTTCGGATCTGATTTTCATCAAATCAGATAAACTATTCGTTTTTACCACGATTTCGCTCGGCTTCCATATTTCTACTATCCATTTGTCTAATGCGGTTTCTCCATACTTGTTCTTACAATGCTCAAAGAAAACCGTGCATCTTTCAAGGATATCTTCAATCGTATTCGAATAGAGAGTATACGGTGTATGGATAATCGGCTCACCATGCGTCTTATAAATTGTCTTTCCTTTAAATCCTAGTTCAATAAAGGGAATCATCCCCGCATCAATGATCGAAGACAAGATCATATCTACTTTAGTGAAATCATACCTGCCTTCTATTTTTGGAAAAACACTGTTACTTAATAAGCCCCATAATCTTCCGTAATCAAAAAAATTACTATCAGATACCTTTTCTAGCTGTTGGTAATACCCAGACATGAGGATATCCTCAGCATAACCGAGATTAATCAACGACTTATCCAAATCATTTTTTTCTGATAGTCCATTATTCAATAAAAGATTTTCTTCAATTAAGTGCTTCTTTTCTTTCCCAAAATAAGCTTTTAAATAGGTTAGGTCTTCTTCCTGCAGATTTTTTTTGGAAGCCAATTTTACATTTGCTTTAACTTCACTTCTATACTCACTAGGTGTGAGTCCTTGATATTTTTTAAACAGCCGATTGAATGAGTTGATATTGTTAAATCCAGCAGCAAAAGCAATATCTGTAATAGACTTTTCTGTTTCTAATAAATCAATCCTCACTTTTTCTAATCTTTTTTCAATTAGATACTCTGTCATTGATTTTCCAAACTGTTTTGTAAAGCTTCTGGAAAGGTAATGTTGAGAAACGTACATTTTGTCGGCTATTTCAGAAATACGGATGTCTTGATCAAAATTATTATCCAGAAAACTCTTCAATTCTATTACTTTCTTTGCCATTGTTTTTGCAGTAGTTAATTTACTACGATGAATATAATTATCTTCGAGTAGTTCAAGTAAAGAGAAATATTGCTTCAATACACTCGACACCTTGCTCTTTTCTTTAAATATGTATGATTCGATCAACCCATTGATTTCCGATTTTATTTCAGTATCTACTAAAGAACCTTCTGACACTGAGTTTCCAGAAAATATCAGATCATAATTATTATCTTCAATCTCATCAACTACAGAATAGTTAAACGAGAGTTCAAATACTTTTGAGGAAGCATTGATTGATAAATCATGAGGAATAGACCGGGATAGCAACATAAAATCATCCTTTTTCAAGGAGACTGTATGGGTGTCATATGCTATTTCGACTTCACCGACAAGAACATAAATAATGTGAACATTGCTATCGTAATAATGCACCTTTTCATTTTTTTGGACTAATCTAATTTGCATCATATTCCAAGGATCCGTATATTTCATCTGTTCAATCTCCTTTATCCGCGATACGTCAATACTTTACCCATGAATCGTTAAAACCCTTTCAAACAAAAGTATAGCATATTTATTTGGACAGATTTTTCTCGTTTTTATCGTTATGAATCGAAAAAAGAAGAAATGGAAACATGGAAAAATCAATCGATCCACAGGTCTTTTCGAAAAATACTTTATAAAATTAAAGTAAACGATCAGATTTCTTTAAATCATTAAAGAAATTTGTTCGTTCGCTTTTTTATTTGTGTTATATACTATTTTGACGTTTCTTTCGACAAGGCGATTTTTTTAAGCGGGTTCCACATTCTCACTCAACAATTTGTACCAACGATGTATACTTTAGATAAAGAGGGAAAGGAGTTATTCCTATGGATAGTAAAAAAAGAAAACTTCGCTTGGTTGGAAATTCCGTTATGATCTCCGTATCAAAAGATTTTTTGGCTAAGAATAATCTAACTATTGGAGAGACCGTATTCCTTGATGAGGATAAATTGAAAGAAGCGATCACTAAAATAAATACCCATGATGATTCGAAAATCGATTTTCTAATGAATCAGTCTATACAAGAACACCATGAGACCTATAAGGATTTAGTTGATTTATGAGTTATGAATGCCTTAACTGTTTTGTACTAATCAAAATAAAACGATCCTCCTAGCCAGGACCTGATTCATTCTCTGTCTTGGGCAGAAAGATCGATTCATTGTTGTTGAGTCTTTGATTTAAAACTTATTTTTTGGCGGTAAAACCATTTCTGCCATTTGAAGCCTCTCCACTTGAGAGTCAAACTCCTCTTTCAAGAATTTTTCTCGTGTGTCATCGTCCTTTGGATCGACAGTGATTGTGCAAACTTCTGTGTCGACATATAACTTCCCGTTTTCTAAATAAATTTTACCAAAGCTATTTTTAAAATACATATTTTATTCCCCCTCTGTTTAAAAATAAGATACGCAATTTTATCTTCATATATTTTCTCATTACCATCGTTCCGAATGGGAAGCATAACCAATTCAAAGGTCTTTCCAAAAAATACTTTACAAAATTAAAGTAAACGAACAGATTTCTTTAAATTATTAAAGAAATCTGTTCGTTCGCTTTTTTATTTTTTCTTTATACTATTTTTGACGCTTCTTTGAATATTGATAATGTAGCGAAAAGAGGCTGTAGAGATTGTCAAAAATCCCCACAGCCCTCACTTTTTTTAAGACTGAATCTATCTATTTTCAAACGCCCGACTCTCTTCCAGCGAATCAAGTGGTTTCTTTGCATAGAAGTAGCAAACAATCAAAATAATCGCGATCGTTAGTATTCCTGTCTCGCCTACTAAGTACGGTTTGTTTTGACCACCGATGGATTGGTCTAATAGAATTTGAATGACGAAATTGTGTGCAAAATGGAACACTGCAGCGGGCCATACGCTTTTTGATTTGAGGCTTAAATAAGACATTGGATAGGACATGGCGATACATTGGATTACATAGATCGGAACCTGATACCAAACGGGAATGCTGGAGACATAGCCAGTGACTATCAGCGGCAGATGCCAGATAGCCCAGATACAACCTGTGAGAAATGCCCCCTTGCGATAGCCAAAAAGCTCAAACATTTCACGATTTAAGAAGCCGCGCCAACCGATTTCTTCTCCTAAAGCGGTAATAAAAAAGATGGCTATATACAAGAGTAGGATTAACGGCTGACTTAAAAGGGTTCGGAGTGTATTGCCTGTAATAACACCATTTCCTCGCATAATTAGATAGATTCCATAGGACGAAAGACTATATAAAAGTGGAATCTCTATGCCTGATAACACGTATTTCAATTTCCCTTTTTTTAGATTGAACATTTTCTCATCACGATGATAAAGCCGCTTGACGATGATCGCAGCAATTCCTGGACACCACATCAATAGATATGACATATTCATTATTTGATAGTTGATAATCAGTACATAGAAGATTGTGCTCAATGCAAAGCAGAGAATCAGAAAAGTGATCACTGCCTTTTTAGTATTTCTCATAAACGTTTCCTTTCGATAGTTTTCATTTTTATTTTGTTGAAAAGCGCATAGTGTTTCACTCTTCAGGTGGTCGTTTCACTTTTGTTAGGCAATGTCTGCATCAGCATACAACTGTGCCCCGGCAAACAATAAAAGCGCGTCTAGGATGACCCAAAATAGCAGAACCATCCCTACAGTCATTATAGGAAATTCCCAAAATCTTGATAGCATGGAAAAGGCAGACAATGGGTCGCAAAGCGTCAGCCACTCGGCTTTTGGAAATAGCTGATAGATTTGATAGGTGACGGACGGAAAAGCAATCAAGCCAATTAAATAGGTCGTAATGGTGATACTTGTTTTCTTGGTAAAAACGAGCAAGCCATTTCCAATAGCGATCATCCCGATATACAACGGTGTAGATAAGAGTATCTGGACCAGAATTCTTGTGATAAGGGTTAGATTGAAGCCGCCAAATCCAAACAAAATTGTCCCTGCTGCAAAGCTTACTACTAAGCATAGTATGGTGTAGGTTAAGCAGCATAGAAATCCGGTGACACATTTCGCAAAAAAGACATTCCTTCGATCAACAAAATAGGACAAGCTGTTGCGAATTGTTCCGGTGGAATATTCAGCACCCAGCACCGCCACAGCGAAGGCTAAAATAAAGAATGGAAATAGCCCGTCGTCCCGCATCTGCTGAACGAATTCTGCTCCGTTTCCAGGTAATGACCTCGCGGCACTAGCAGTGGATTGAACACCGACACCTCCGAAACCGCTGCTGGAACCCAGCATGTTGACTCCTGTAATGACGATAATGATTATTCCCGCTAGAAAGACATTGCGGACCGCTGATCCTTTCTTTATTCGAAAAATATCTGATTTAATTATATTAACCATCGTTTGTGCTCCCTCATGCTATTTCATCTATGACACTAATGAAATAGTCTTCCAAATTTATTTTTATTTCGTTTGACGAATAGATTTTTATCCCATTGGAACTTAGCAGATCGATCACCTTGGACGTATCCTTATGGAAATCAAATAGTCGAATCTCTTCGGTCGAATGAACCTCAAACTGCTTCGTACTCATCGTTGACTGAATGATTTCACCAGCCTTCACCGCGCTGCTCACCTTCATAGAGATATACCCTTGCGTATTTTTGTTCAGCTCTTCCTTAGTAAATTCCTTCAATAGTGCTCCGCGATGGATAATGCCATATCTTGTGGCTATTTGAGTTAACTCTGAAAGAATATGACTGGAAATTAAGATGGTGATCTTTTTTTCCTGATTTAGCTTACTAATGATTTCGCGAAACTCGATCATTCCTGTTGGATCTAATCCATTGATCGGCTCATCTAGAATCAATAATTCAGGATCGCCCATGATTGCTAACGCAAGCCCCAGACGTTGCTTCATTCCAAGGGAAAACTGATTAAATCTCTTACTTCCGGTCGCATCTAGATTGACTAATTTCAGAACCCGTTCGATTTCATTTTCGTCTGCGATCCCTCTTTGAATGCGATAATAGTTCAGATTTTCTCGTGCTGTCATTTTTGGAAAGAAGGCAGGTGTTTCGATCATCGCACCGATTTTTTTTCTCGCGTTGATCAGGTCCTGCTCTTCGCCGCTTCCAAAAAGCTCAAGCGTTCCATTTGTTGGATGGATCAACGAGGTGATCAGCCGTAACAGGGTGGTTTTTCCTGCCCCGTTTTGACCAATAAATCCATAGATATCCCCCTTTTCCAACGTCATATGTATATTTTTAACGCCTGCGTTACCAGAATATTTTTTTGTTAAATTATTCGTCTTCAAAATCGTTGCCTTCATTTTATGACTCCCCTTCTCTGTGCCTTCCTCACCCACATCATTGAAATGTGGTGGTCTCACTATAACGACTCAACCTATAATGAACCTTGAATTAGGGAGCGATTCCTCAGCAAAATAAAAAATCGGCTGATATGTCATCCTCATATCAACCGATCGAATCTCTTCTATTTAATTTTTTTCAACTGAGGTCAAGCTTTTCTTCCCTTCTCAGTTGCTCCCTTTTAATTGTCGTAATAGTTAATGAACATGTGCCTTGAAGGAGTGCCCAATCGATTTATTGGAAGCGGCACCGTCCAGCTCACAATAAAACAACCCGAAATTTCTATTGGCAGCTGCCAATGATCGCTGGTCCCTTCTTACAGTCTCTTTAACGGCAGACGAATCGTAAACTCTGTCGCCTCATTCACTGTACTTTCGACGTCGATTTTTCCACCTAATTGGTCCACAATGTTTTGCGCAATAGATAAGCCCAAGCCATAGCTGCCTTCGTATTTTTGACGAACCTCGTTTGTGCGATAGAAACGATCGAAAATTTTGGGCAGATCCTCTTTCGCGATTCCATCGCCAGTGTTTCGAAAAACAATCACGCACTCTCGTCCTTTTGCTTCTAGTAAAACATCAAATGAGCCATGCTTGTTCGTATATTTGCTGGCATTATCAATGAAGAGATCAAAGAGCTGCTGCAGCATGATCTCATCGGTTTTTGCTGTCAATTTCATTAGCTTCTTGTTGACCGTAATCCCTTTTTCCTCGAATTTTGTTTCGTAATTGGTCAACGCATTGGCCAGCAACTGGTCCAATTGAATATTTGTAAGAGTTAACTGATCGAAGCTGCTGTCGGCTTTTGCGACCGTAAGCAATTTATTTACCAGCCCATTCATTCGCTTGGTTCCGCTGGAGATATTGTCCAGCCATTTTAGCTGATCGCTGATGGTCTCTTCTTGACTAGCATAAAGAACATCGACATTTGTCGAAATGATACTCAATGGTGTCTTCAATTCGTGTGAAGCGTCGGCGATAAACTGCTTTTGCTTTTTCCAGGCCTCCTCCATCGGACGAATCGCGCGATTAGTAAAGAAAAGGATCACTAAAAAGAAAAGAAGCATTAATCCGAGGCCGACAATGACCAAAGTGGTCGCCAAAGAAGACAAGCTTTTCTTCGCGTCCGTGACGTCTAAAAAACGCATAAGATACGTTTCATCATTCTTCCTGATCTCTTTATCCTGATCATTGCTGCCATAATCAAAATTAGCGATGGCTGGAGCGACAATGTATTGCCATTCTCGCCCATTCATTTTAATCACGCCGCCCTCTTGCTGCTTCCAAGCATGCTTCGCTGCTTTGTTGTACTGCTTTTTGGACAGCTTTAAGGCTGAATCCACCATGATCGGTTTGCCGGTTTTATCTACCAGCATATTGAAATAGACGCCTGCGCCGGTCACGATTCGATTGATTTCTACTGCATCATCGCTCTTTTCATCGAAGGTCACCTTGCCGCCGGTGATCCGCAGCTGCTCTGCCTGATTCAATTTTTCATAGGTATCTGACTTTTGGTTTAGATAGGTAGTCATAAAAATTGTGGAGAAGGCTATGATTAAAATGACGGCCACAAATCCAGTCGTCATCGCGATCAATCGTTTTCTAAACTGATTAATCATAGTCGTCACCCTTCGCAAAATCTAGCCGATAGCCTAGATTCCGCACAACCGTGATTTGCGTCACACTCTCCACTTGCCGCAACTTCTTTCGCAAAAGCGACATATGCATCTCTACATGATTGTATTCCGCCTCTGAATCATAGCCCCAGACCTTTTCGATGATTCGATCCTTCGAGGACAGCTGCGGATAATTTGCTATTAGGAGTTCCAAAATATTGGCCTCTTTTTTTGTTAGATTCAGTTCGCCGGACTGGGTCTTCAAGCGCAAATTGTACGGATTCAATTCAAAATCCCCAAAGGAAAGAAGCCCATCGATTTTAAACGACCCTTTTCGTCTGCTTAAGGCCTTTAATCGGGCTAATAATTCCTGATACTGGAACGGTTTGCATAGATAATCGTCTGCCCCGCTGTTCAGCCCATCCACTCGATCCTCCAGCTCTCCTTTTGCTGTTAACATGAGAATTGGAATTTCTATCCCGGCCTCCCGCGCTTCTTTTAAAATCGTCAAGCCGTCCTTGTTTGGAAGCATGATATCTAAAATGGCTAAATCATAGACACCTGAAAGAAGACAATCTAATCCATAAACGCCTTCTTCTGCTATATCTACTAAATATCCTTGTTTTTTTAATATTTGAGCCGTTGCCTCAGCTAACATCGCCTCATCTTCAACTAGTAAAAGCTTCATTCATCGTCCTCCTTAAAACCTAGACTCTACCTAATTATAAAGGACGAACCTCTAATGAAGCTTGAATCGCAAAAATAACACGAGTAATAAAACTGTTCTTTACCTAAAATAAATAATTTCACCCTCCTTCGTTGATACTACAGCTTCATTATAGGTTCACCCCCTATAGTAGCATTATCAATAAATGAAATGAGGTCGTTAACATGAACAACAGAAAACCCAAATCCTCTCGCTCTACGTTCCTAAGTTCTATTCCTTTCACAGCCAGAGTCCTCGCACTCACTCTTTTGATCGGACTTTCCGTTGTCTCCTATAATATTGGAAAAGCTGTCACAGAGGTAAAAAACAGTAGCCAAACAGAAGTGAACTTTCCCAATAAACAAACCCAGAAAACCAATGTGGATGATGTGAAAATTCGTCGAAACAATGGGAAATGGGAGTTTTCTTCGGATGAAGGAATTTCGTGGTCAACAACGCCGCCCGATGGAATCTACGAAGACGAAGATGGGCGCCTCCACTACAAGAATTCTAAATCAAAAAGTATTACCAGCACGTCCAATCAGAACACCTTCAGATTCCCCTTTAGCGACAAGGAAAACGGCGTGATCATGAAACAGGAGGAGGATAAATGGACATTCTCCTCTGACGGCGGAAAAACTTGGACAGAAGAAGCTCCTGAGGGCGTAAAAGTCGATAAAAATGGCAAATTAACTTGGAAAAGCAAGGATGGCAAAAAAGTCTCTGAGTTTGATCCAAAGGAAAATCAGTGGAAATATTCAGAAGACGGTGGAAAAACCTGGTCAGATCCGTTGAAGGAGATCGACGATTGGCTGGAAAACGGCTTCACTGTCCCAGTCGAAGGCGGAGTCTCGATGAAAATCAAGGATGGCAAAATCCAATACTCGACAGATGGCGGGAAAACCTGGACTGATGAAGCACCTGAAGGCTTCAAGGATAAAGTAAAATCAATCCTCACCAAGCAATCTGAAGATGGAAAAACACTTTATTCCACTGATGGCGGCAAGACCTGGACAGAAGAAAAACCTGAGGGCTACGAAATTCCCAGCATCCAAGATATTCTAGATGACATTCCGGGTGATCTCCTGCCAAACGATGAGGATCTAGGCGAAGGCCAAGCCACAGCGATTTAACCAGTTGAACAAATAAACGTGTTAGCGCTCTTGGCTAACACGTTTATTTGTTTTGACATTTTTTAAATAGTAGATAAAATTCTTTGAACGATACTATCGACCGAGAGGCCATTTTGAATAAGCAGCTCATTCGCGTCGTAGCGGTCGTGGAATTGCTTGTCTATTCCATAATTGAGTACCTTCAGCTCACTATCGCCAAGATAGCTTGCCACTGTTTGACCATAGCCTCCCTCTAAAATACCATCCTCCAGCGTGACAACTGTCTGATGCTCCTTTTCTAAGCTGTCCAGTAGTTGCTTATCCAAGCCTGAAATGAATTTTGGATTGATAATCGTTGCTTTAATACCGTGAGCCTCACTTAATTTATCAGCGACCTTAACTGCCAGCTCGTAGAAATTTCCCAAGCCAAATAATGCGACCTGCGAGCCTGTTTGTGTCACTTCATTTTTATTAAGGCGTGAGTAATCGGTGGTATCCGCCGCTCTGACTTCCTTTAGTTTTCCGACTGGCACGCGAATCGCAACCGGATGATCGGATTGTTCGATCGACCAATCCAGCATAGCTAAATATTCTTCCTTATTTGTCGGTGCTAAGTATACGATATTCGGAATATGACTCAAAAACGGAATATCAAAAATGCCCAAATGGCTCTCGTCATTCATGCCATTCACCGATGCGCTGAAAACCAATATCGTGCCAGGCAGATTATTTAAGGCCAAGTCATGCGAAATTTGATCATAGCTTCGCTGCATGAAGGTGGAGAATACTGCCCAGACCGGCTTTGCACCATTTTGAGCTAGTCCAGCAGTCATCGTCATCGCATGTTCCTCCGCGATCCCAACATCCACAAACTGCTTGCCGATTTTCTTTCGTTGTTCTTGAGAAAATAGCATCATGGGCGTGCCGCCATTTATCGCAACAACTTTGGGATCAGCCGCCATTTTTTCCATTAGAAAATCAGCGGTCACACTGTTATAGGTTGCCCCAGCTCCTCCCGCTGAAAGATATTCTCCTGTTTCTAAACTAAATGGTCCGCCTGCATGGAAGGCTTCACGATTCTCCTCTGCCAGCTTGAAACCAGCACCTTTGATCGTATGCACATGAAGCACAACAGGATGATCGCTGTCTTTTACCGTCTTAAATAGATCGATCATCTCCTTCACATCATTTCCGGCATCTAAATAATGATACTCAAATCCCAAAGCCTTGAAGAAATTATCCTGTGCTGCACCTTTAGAGGCTCTCAGATTTTTGAGGTTCTGGTAAAGGCCGCCATGATTTTCTGCGATGGACTGATCATTATCATTCACGATCACGATCGTATTGGTGGCTTGTTCGACAATATTGTTGAGTCCCTCATAGGCAAGACCGCCAGATAGTGAGCCATCCCCGATGATCGCGACAACATTATAGTCCTCCTGTTTTAAGTCGCGTGCCTTTGCGACCCCATTTGCCAGTGAAAGCGAGGTCGAAGTATGGCCAATTGAAAAAAGATCATGGGCACTTTCCAGCGGGTTCGTGTAGCCTGATACATCCTCATAGTGCGCTGGATCTGTGAAGGCCTGCCCTCTTCCCGTCAGCATCTTATGGATATAAGTTTGATGAGACACATCGAATACAAATTTATCCTTTGGTGAATCAAAAACATAATGCAGTGCAATCGTCATCTCCACCACACCGAGATTCGGTCCATTATGGCCGCCATGCTGGCTGACCTTTCGGAGCAATGCCTCTCTTGCCTCATTCACAAGGATTTTCAGCTCTTCTATCGACATTTCTTTTAACTCTTTAGGACTTTTTATTTTTTCTAATAACACAGTGTTCCTCCATCTATTCATCGTTGGACATTCTATGGAACCTCCAACAAACGTTTTTAAATTCCGGTATTCGTCCTTCTAATTCTTTGGATCAAAAGAACGACAGATTGATTTTTTAATTTTTAATACCAATCATGCTTTTCATGGCGGTCTAGGGCATTGATTTGCTTCATCTCCTCCTTGGTCAGCTCGAAATCATACAGTTCTGTATTTTCCTGAATATGATCCGGGTTGCTTGAACCGGGAATGACGACCACTCCTTTTTGCAGATTCCAGCGGAGAATGACCTGTGCCGCAGACTTTTTGTGCTTTTCAGCAATTTTGACGATCGTCTCATCTCCCAGCAATTCACGAGTATGCCCTCGACCACCAAGGGGATACCAGCCCTGAACGACGATGCCGAGGCTATGAATGTACTCGATCACCTCATCATCCTGATAATACGGATGGATCTCGTTTTGCACGAGTGCCGGAGTCGTTTCGACCTGCGGCAGGAATTCCTTGAGCTCCTTGATGTACCAATTGGATAATCCGATCGAACGAATTTTTCCTTGCTTGACTGCCTGCTCCATCGCCTTATAGGCGGCAACATCGCCATCCCCCGGATGATGCAGCAGCATCAGATCAATGTACTCAATATCCAGCTTTTTCATCGCTTCATCGATCGCCGCCTCCGGATCATTGAACTGATTAGGGTACAGCTTTGTCGTCACAAATAGCTCATCTCTAGGGATGCCCGATTTCCGAACAGCCGCTCCCACACTTTCCTCATTATGGTACATAAACGCCGTATCAATTAAACGGACCCCGCGGGACATTGCTTCTGTTAACGCATTTTCGCATTCTTCCTCCAGCAAGCTGTAAGTACCGATGCCATTTAGAGGTATTTCATACCCGCTATTGAGCATTACGGTTTGCGTTTCAAAATTAAATGCTCTTTCTGCCATTTTTTTCTCTCCCTCCTTCGCCTTCGTGGTTGGGGTTGGATCGTTACCAGCCTGTTGAGTCGTTTCACCGCAAGCAGCAAGGCCAAAACATACACTTAAGAAAACGATAAAAACAACCGCTCTTTTCATCCATCTCGCCCCCCAGCCAATAATTTTTTTCATTTTATCACCTAAAGTCAGGTTTAGGTCAAATCAAATTCTGTGTTTTTTGTATGAATAGTTGAATTCTCTTGCCCTCTTCCACTAATCTGATTGAGAGTCGCTATACGCAGGAGCTACTAGCCTCAATGCGGCCCCCAGCCAATATTTTGGGATTCCCGAACGCTTTAGTGTTTTTGCGGCGATGGGGTTCAATGCTGTTTTAGGGGTGTATCTATTTCGGGATTTTGCTGAAAAGTAAATCGAAGGTGATCAAATTGAGCACTGCTGATCAAGAGAAGACTTGCCGGCTTTGTTATGCTTTTTCTAAAGACAATAATGAAAAGAGGACACCCTTATGACAAGAATAGCCGACATCATGCTCAAGCAGCTCCCTGAACAACACATGCTGACGCATCGTAAAACCATCAACTTCTTCGCAGAATACGCAGATTTTATGGGCGAGACGATCAACGATATCCTCCAGCTGATCGAAGAAAACAAGGCATTGCCCAGCAGCGGACCAATCGTCTGCTTTCACAATATTGACTTAGAGAAACTAGATGTTGAGATCGGCTTTGCTACCCCCAGATCAATTGAAGCAAAGGATGAAATTCGCTCGTTGACTCATCCGATTCGCACAGTCGCACTGACTATTGATCGCGGCCCCTACGAAAAGCAAGATCCGACATTGGAAGAACTCATGCAATGGGTGCCTGACCATGATTATCAGGCCATCGGCGGAATTTACTATCATTATCTGAATGGTGAAGAACAGTCTGAAAATGACTATTTAACTGAGATGTATCTTCCTATTAAGAAGCAGGAAGACTAATCGATAACCCATCTACCCATTTTCACGGAGAAATGGGTTATTTTTTGTCCGCTTATTAGGTGGAAAAGGCCCCATTGAAATTTGTGATATCGATATTGTTTTGTGCTATATGCTGATAGATCAATGCTTACAGCCTGCTCACTGGTTTGAGCTTAATACGGACTGGATGCTACAATGTAGCTATAGAAAAGATCGTGACCTTATTGGGCGAAACTACTTCTAATTCTAAATTTTTACTTGTGTTTGTATAAAAAAAGGATTGTGACCACTCGGGCAAAACCAAAAAAGCAGGAGACGCTTCTCTCATTCGTCCTGTTATTTGGTTTATTTTTATGCCTGAAAGATTGAAAGGAGATTTAGGTTGAAAATTATAGTAGAAAAAAATTACGAAGAAATGAGTCAGATGGCGGCTACCTACATGCTGCATTATATGACTAAAAATCGCCCAGTAAACTTAGCGATTACAGCTGGCAGAACCCCGAAAAGAATGTATGAGCTGTTAGTACCGCTCGTAAAAAATCGGCCCTGCTTCAAAAATGTTCATTATTACAATTTTGATGAGATTCCCTTTAAAGGCTTAGATTGCGAACCTGTAACAATCAGTCATTTGCGCGAAAGTTACTTTACTCCCGCTCGAATTCCTGAAGAGAACATTCATCCCTTGACAATGGAAAACTATGCGGAGCACGACGCAAATCTGCGCGCTGTGAACGGGCTCGACATGATCATGATCGGCTTAGGTGCTGATGGTCATTACTGCGGCAATTCACCAGGAGCCACCAAATTCGGTGATTCGACGGTCAAAGGAAAAATTCTTCCTGAAGAGATCCAATCCATCGCCGATACCGATATGAATGGCGACACGTCCCTCGTTCCAGACGAATTTGTCACGATGGGACCAAAAAGTGTCATGAACGCCAAAAATATTGTCCTGATCGTTAATGGCAGCGAAAAAGCGGAAATGGTAAAACGAATCCTCGAAGGCGAAGTGGATGAGATGGTTCCTGCTTCGATCCTGCCGCTGCACCCATCCTTAACCGTCATTCTGGATGCGGAAGCCGCAGCCCTGTTAAGTCCCAAAACACTTTCTGTCTATCGTTAGGCAAGACAAAAAACGAGGTGGTAAACATGAAGATTGTCAAGCCCTTAAATAACAATGTTGTTTTAGCTGTCAATAATAGCAATGAAGAAGTTGTCCTTATGGGAAAAGGCGTCGCTTATCAAAAGAAGGTCGGCGATTCCATCGATGCCGAGGACGCAGAAAAGGTCTTCACGCTCACAAATGAATTAGTAACCAAACAACTTCAAGAGCTGCTCACTAGTTTGCCACCTGAATATGTCATGCTGGCAGATCGTGTGATTTCTCATGCAAAAAAAGTTTTAAACAAGGAGTTAAGTGAAAGCCTATATATCTCACTGGCGGATCACATTTTTTCCTCTGTCCAGCGTTTCATCGGAGGAAACGTCACTAAAAATGTCATGCTTTGGGACATCCAACGCTTCTACGCTAGCGAGTACCAGATCGGGCTGTTGACCTTGGAATGGATCAACGAAAGCTTCAAGGTTCAGCTTCCCGAGGACGAAGCCGGACTCATCGCCCTGCACATCGTCGACGCAGAATTAAATACAGAGGAATCCATCGCCAACGAAGTCACCCAACTGATCCAAGAAATATCCAATTTCGTCCGCTATCATTTTAAAATGGATTTTTCGCCGGATTCGGTTTCCTATTTTCGTTTTGTGACGCATTTAAAATTCTTCGCAAAGCGCTTCTTTACGATGGATAAGCAGCCAGCAGAAACAGATCCTGATCTGTTCTCATTGGTGACCGCGAAGTATCCGGACGCCTTCGAATGTGTGAAGAAAATCGAGGAGTTCCTGCACAGAAAATATCAGTTTACGATCACTGAAGATGATCAACTATACTTAACGATTCACATTGAAAAATTGATCAAAGAAGCTCGCGGATAGCGAGCCCATACATACACAAGTAAAACGTAGTACGTGGATGGTGACATTTAGTTGGCCAAACCTTCATTTTAAGAAATGGAGGAAAGAAAAATGACAGAAAAATATCAAGCACTAGCAGAAACAATCATCGAAAAGGTTGGCGGGAAGGAAAATATTAACAGCCTCGCCCATTGTATTACCCGATTGCGTTTTAAACTGAAGGATGAAGCCCTCGCAGACACCGATTTTCTCAAAAACATGGAGGGAATCGTGACCGTCATGCAAAGCGGCGGACAATACCAAGTCGTTATCGGAAACCATGTAACAGATGTCTACGATACTATTTTAGGACTAGGCGTCAGTAAGGTTTCCGAAAATCCGGCTCCTGCTAAAAAGCAAAACCCTTTTGACGCGTTTATCGATATCGTATCCAGTATTTTTACTCCCGTTTTAGGTTTGCTTTGCGCTACAGGGATGATCAAGGGCTTCGCGTCGATGTTCCTTTCCATCGGCTGGCTGTCAGATCAATCAGGAACCTTTATTATTCTCAATGCTCTAGGCGATTCACTCTTTTATTTTTTCCCGATCTTCTTAGGCTATACCGCCGCGGAAAAATTTAAGCTGAATCACTTCGTCGGAATGGCGATCGGAGCAAGCCTGCTGCATCCAACCATCGGCTCGATTAACGCCTTAGAGCCTTTATTCACTATTTTTGGCGGCAGCTTCATGGAATCGCCCATTCACGCTACCTTCTTAGGGGTTCCTGTCATTTTGATGGATTATGCCTCTAGTGTTGTCCCGATCCTGATCGCGACCTATGTAGGATCAAAAATTGAAAAGGGCTTCTCAAAAATCATTCCTGATGTGATCAAGATGTTTGCTTTGCCGTTATTGACCTTATTATGTATCGTGCCTTTAACCTTCATCGTCATCGGTCCGATCGCTACTTGGGTCAGTCAATTGATCGGTTCAGGATTCCTGGCAATTTATGACCTAAGTCCCGTAGTCTCTGGTGTGATTCTGGGCGGCTTCTGGCAAATTATGGTTATTTTCGGTCTTCATTGGGGGATCATTCCGATCGCGCTCAACAATTTAGCTATTTACGGACAGGATACGTTACTAAGTTTGATCGTGCCTGCCTCCTTCGCTCAAATCGGCGTTGTTTTGGCTTTAATGCTGAGAACAAAGGATAAGAAAACAAAAACGCTGGCCTTCCCTGCCTTTATCTCAGGTGTTTTCGGGATCACAGAACCAGCGATTTACGGGATTACCTTGCCTAAAAAATGGCCGTTCATTTATAGCTGTATCGGTGCTGCAGTCGGCGGTGCAATTACAGGCGGCACGCGGACACTTAATTTCGTTTCTGGCGGATTAGGAATTTTTGAATTACCGAGCTACGTAGATCCGAAAAACGGAATCAATCATTCCTTCTATATGTGTCTATTGGCAATGATCGTCGCGTTCATCGTCGGCTTCGCGCTCGAGTTTTTCCTATTTAAGGAAGAAGTGAAGCCCGTTGAAGCAGCACCTGCTCATCCGATAAATCATACAAAGCTGTCAAGTCCGATCGAAGGCCAGGTTATCCCGCTTTCACAAATCAATGATGAGGCCTTTGCTTCTGAATTATTGGGAGTCGGTGTCGCGATCGAGTCGACAGATGGCAGAGTCGTCGCACCAGCAGACGGAACCATCACCTCCTTTTTCCCAACCGGTCACGCTTTGGGCTTTACTACCGATGAGGGAATCGAGCTGCTGATCCACATTGGACTGGATACCGTTCAATTAGAAGGAAAGCACTTTACAACGTTTGCCAAACAAGGCGAAAAAGTGAAGGCTGGACAGCTGCTGCTGGAATACGATGTAGAGTCCATAAAAAAAGCCGGCTACGATTTGACCAGCCCGGTAGTTATTACCAATCCTAAAGACTTTTTAGATATCATCATCAATGAGGAGGACACTATCTCCCTCTCCGAAGAGCTCTTTACGATCGTACTTTCATAGACAAAAAAGCAGAGGAAAAAAATTCCTCTGCTTTTTAGCTGTAATAATGAATAAAAAAATCCTTAAAGATCTTCAGCTCTGGAGAAAAATCCGCCTCAGCAATCATGGAATAGCCTACGATTTTTCGAGCCACATCCGTGACCTCAACAATGGCAATGTCCATCTCCTCCACGATTACTTCATCATATTCAGAGATCGCTGTGATCCCTCGCCCCTGCTTCAACAAGCGAAAAACAAACAGCGGGTCTGCAGTCGCGTATTCTAACTTGGGGATGTAATTATTCGCTGCCGCATAGCTGTTGATGAAGGCGATAAAGCTCTTTTGAAATAAGGAAAAGATGAACGTTTCATCCCTAGTCTCCAGAAAGGACAGCTTCTTCTTATTCGATAATGGATTCGATTTTGGAATACACAGCAATAAGGGCAATTCAAACTGAAAAAGCGGCTCGATATTTTTCAAATCAACCTTTGTGGTAGTAATCGCCAGATCTACCTGCCCCAGCTCCAGCATCTCAATCGCCTCCTGCGTCGTGACAAAGCAAAAATCAATCACTATGTCTGGATGCTCCCGCTCAAACACATCCTTGAAATTATGTAAAACGACATCTTCTGCGACTGCTAACGAGAGATGATGCTCCTGTCGTTTAGACGCGATCGCTTCGACCTGATCCATCAGCTCGACGATTTCCTTCACCGGCACTAAAATTTTTCGTCCATTCTCATTCAGCTGGAGCGATTTGCCCTTCCGATCAAAAAGTGTCGTATCCAGCTCCTCCTCCATTCGTTTTAAAGCCATACTTAACGATGGCTGTCCGATATACAAGGCCTTCGCTGCCTTTGAAATATTCTCTGTCCGCGCAATCTCAACAAAATACCTCAGCTTCTGAATATCCATTCTCCAAATCCCCCCTCAATTCTTATTATAGCGAGAACTAATAGGAGATAGTATTCAAATTTTTTATCCAGTCACTGATTGCGGGATCGGTCTTCTCGTTTGAAAAGGAAGGGATAGCAAAAGTCCATAAATCATTTTTAGCTAAAAGAATAATTTATGGACCCTCACTATGTTTTCTTTTAGCAGCTGTTCTGCTTTAATAGACTCCTAAGCAATAAGAAGCACACGAAAAAAGCAGGAGAGCTCCCTGAATTGGCAACTCTCCTGCTTTTGTGTTTAGTATGTTTTGTATTTCCGTACTACATTTTTCTGGCAAAGAATGAAACGACTAATACCAAGACAATCGCTCCAATCAGCGATGGTACGATTGCCATACCGCCAATGACTGGTCCCCACGTTCCTAATAAGGCTTGTCCGATCGCTGAACCTATCAGTCCGGCGATAATATTTGCGATGATTCCCATTGAAGAGCCTTTGTTAGTGATCGCTCCAGCGATGGCACCGATGACTCCCCCTACGATTAATGACCAAATAAATCCCATGATTTATTTCCTCCTTTAGTATTGATTAATCCACTCGCGGTTCATTGTTTTCTTTAAGCTTATCCGCGCCGTTATTTACTGCTGTTTTAGCCTTATCCGTTTGCTTTGAAGCAAAGTCGCCTGTTTTCTTGGCAGCATCTGTTACTTTGTCTTGAACGGTTTCGCTATCTTTTGCAAACTCTTCTTTTGTTTTAATATCCTTGACCTTCACATTGACCTCGATCACATCCAGGTGCGTCATGTCTTGAACTTCTTTAGCGATAATTTTTTTGATTTGTTCGAAGATGTCATTGATATCTTTTCCGTATTCAACAACAACCTCCATATCCACTGCGACCTGTTCTTTGCCGACTTCGGTTTCGATGCCTGCTGTAACATTGTCCGTATTGACTAATTTTTCAGCTGCGTTAGAAAAGAAGCCGCCATCAACCGTCAATAGACCATCGACGTTTTCTAGTGCGATCCCAATAATTTTTTGAATGACTTTATCGTCATAAGTGACTTCACCCTTCATTGATGCACCACTTTCGTTAGCTTGATCAAATCCGTTATGCGTTGGCTTTGCTCCGTCATTACTGTGTGTACGGGCGTTTTGTTCTGCATTAGGCGGTATTACTGGCTCCGCATGTGTGACTGGTGTGTGTGTTTGATTCGTATTTTTATTGTTTTCCATATTGAAAACCTCCTATGATTTAAAATAATGATCCATTAATTTGGTTTCTTTTAAATAGAAACCCACTCTGACCCCGATCGCTACCATAAGGAGGATCAGCAGTGTTTTGAAAAAACCGACTGACAGCCATAAAACAGCTAAGATCAGGCCAAGCACTCCGAAAAGAATCGGAAGCTTGTAGGTCGATAAAAATTCATTCATGTCACAAACCTCCTATTTTACACGAGTGTCATCTGAATATTGCTTGTGCTCTGTCTCTTGATAACCGGTATATTTCACAGCAACCTTCACTGGTTCCTCGGTTCCAAGCATTTGTTTTACCTTTTGTTCGATCTCACTCATCAACGTTCCTGTTTTTCCAATCAATGAGGAGGTCCGTTTTAATTTTCCTTTGATATTTACCTTTATTTTATTGCGTGTCGCCCGAACGACTACTCTAGGTGAATCGACAAACTCCTCGTCACGCAGGTAAGAACGCACCATGCCCTCGATCGCCGATTTGTCCAGCGTCAGCTGACCATCGCCGCGTTTTAGGGTAAAGGTACTGATCGTTTTCGGATAGAAAAGCAGCACCAAAATCACGATCAAAAGAATGGCCACAAAAACTACCGCTGCCCAAAAGATATATTGCTGCATGATGTTGTTCGTCACCGAGAAGAAACGGAAACGTTCCAGCATAAATGGTAATGGATAGACCGAGCTTAGCAGTATTGAAAACAGCAGCACTGTTATAAGAACGATGGAGACGATGATTCCAATTGCTTTTATTCCTCTATTCATTTTTTGCACCTCCAAATGACGTAAGCGTCGCTTATGGATTGATCGCTTCTCCGCCGGTAACACCATAGATCTGAGCGGTCACATAGCTAGCCTTATTAGAAGCTAAGAAGACATACACATCTGCTAATTCAGCAGGCTGTCCCGCTCTTTCCAGCAAGCTATCTTGACCAAACTCTGGAATCGCGTCTGTCGGCTGTCCGCCGTCCAGTTGCAGCGGTGTCCAGATTGGACCAGGAGCTACGCCGTTTACTCGGATGCCTTTAGGCGCCAGCTGTTTCGCTAAACCGATTGTAAAATTGGCGATCGCTGCTTTGGTTGAGGCATAGTCAAGCAGATGATCACTTGGATTCGTCGCTTGAACAGACGTCGTAGTTACGATTGCGCCTCCTGCCGGAATATGCGGTACCGCTTCTTTTACGATGGCGAACATCGCGATAATGTTCACTGCGAAGGTATCTTTGACCTGCTCCATCGGTAAATCAACGATTGATTGAGATGAAATCTGTTGGCCAGCATTCAATACCAGCGTGTCTAAACCGCCTAGCTCCGCAACGGCCTTTTCAACCATTTCCTTCGGAGCGGCTTCGTCTCTTAAATCATATGGCAGCAATGCCGCTTTGCAGCCAGCTTCCTTGATATAGTTCGCCACTTCCTCTGCGTCGGCCTCTTCACCAGGGAAAAAGTGCAACGCGATATCCGCACCTTCTCTTGCATAAGCGATCGCTGCGGCACGCCCGATCCCAGAATCTCCGCCTGTGATTAATACACGGCGATTTTCTAGCTGGCTCGATCCTACATACGTTTCCTCTCCGCAATCAGGTACAGGCTGCATGTTTTGCTGCAGCGCCGGAGTGTCCTGATCTTGTTTTTGAAATTCCTCCGTGTGATAAAGTCTACGTGGATCAATTAATTTTGGTTCACTCATAGTTATCCTCCTTGAAATATTTATTTTGTATAATCCTTTTTAAACAGATAATAGCCAACCACCACTGCGGCAACGACCGCACCTGCGACGACGAGTAAAAACCCTAAAGTCGAGCTCTTCCCCGGCAAGCCGCCAGTGTTCATACCCCAGAGCCCAGCGATCACCGCTGGAATCGAAATGACCAGCGCGGTTGAATCAAGATATTTCATCAGATGATTCAAATTATTGTCCATCATGCCATTAAAAAGGTCTCCGATACTTTCCAATAAATCGCGGTAGATCGCGATCATTTTTTCTGTTTGCTTTTGCCGTAATTGGACATCGTACAACAAGCGTTCATCAGCCAATCGCTGGATAAAATTATCTGAAGCCCATAAATTGTCCAGTGTTTCTCTCTGATCTCTTAACGTGTGGTCGATATACACGACGTCACGCTCTAAATCCGCTTGCTTATAGAGCTCCTCATTTTCTGTCGTCTTGCGTGCTTCCTTATCCAACGCATCAATCGTTTTTTTCATTTCCTTCAACTCTTTTACATAATGCGTGTATATATCTAAAATCGCGTAGGCGATGATTTTTTCGAAAGAGTTAAGCTGTTTCGGATATTTCTTAATCAGATGTTCAACAAAATTGCTTTCCCTATCCAGACTGGTGATCAATAATTCATCCGAGAGAATAAAGGAAATAGGCGTCAGCCGTTTTTCGATCCGCTCCTGTTTACTAGAAAGATCAATCACGATCAACGAAAGCGGGTTTCTTAACGTAGTCCCTGAAAGCCGCTCGACTCTTGATACCTCTTCAGGATAAGCATTTCCCATAAAAAGATCCTTTGGCAGCCGATACTCTGTAATGACTTTTTCGATTTCTTCAGTATTGCTGCTATCAACGATCAGCCAATTGAAATGCGTCTCATCCGTCATTAGTGCTTTTTTCTTATCAACAAAATAATGGTCCACCATTACTAATATCGCCTCCTGCTAATCAGAAATATGCAGCCAGCAAAGGTAAATCAGCTCCCTATTTTTTGACAAAATCAGCTCCTTTTTTAAATTGTCTCTAATCTCTACACTATTCAGCATAGGACGACTCGTTATTTTAGGCAAAAAATATGCTTATAAATTCTTTTAAAACTAACTAATAATAAGCAATTAAGCGAAATGTTAAGCGCTCGCAATGAAGTTAGTTATGTTTTGTGATGTTTTTTTAATTGAAAACCTACTTATATATCTTTCTCTCATTTAACGAAGCATTACAAACATTTCACAAACTAAATCTTTCCATTTTTTACCCGCTTTTGTTCTCGCCGAATTTTAATTTAATGTTTTTACACTCTCTACAAATAGAAAAAAGCTTGATCAATCGATGAAATCATCACATCGGTCGATCAAGCTTTTCTAAGTTATTCTGTTACTATTTGATATTATGTCTTCTCACTAAAACAAGGGCAGCATAGCTAGGAGAAATCCCAAACACACCATTTAAGATCAAATCACTATTCTTATAGATGGATCGATTTTTCACTTGTGGTTCAGTTAATTTAACTAAGCACATTAAAAACATTTTTGTATCCCTACAAAAAATGAAGAGTCTCCCATTCTCTTTTGGAAGACTCCTGCGTTCTTGTCATCTCTTATTCTTATTTATGCGCAAGCTGCAGCTCTTGAGAGTCTAAACGAACTTGATCATAAACAGCTTCATCCATTCTATATCCTTGTCCCCAACAGGTTTTAATAATTGGGCCATCAATATTTTGCATAGCTAACTTATTTTTCAAATTCTTAACTAGTACGGATAATTGAGACATTGTTGAATTACATTTTTTTCTATTCCACATACGTAAGCATAGTTCTTCTCGAGAGACGATTTTCTCTTTCTGTTGATAGAGAATGATAAACAGCTTTAATTCTCCACCGCTTAAGGATAAACCGGATAATGGCCGTCTCTCTATCGATTTTTGTAGTAATACAACGTTCCCCTCTTTTATTGTTTTCTTACAACTTAGCTTTTCTCTTAATACCTCAACTCTTGGATCTCTTTCGATCCAATCGTCAATTCCTTGATCTATCCACTTTTGCATTTGATGATCGTCTAGCTGTTCATCTGACTTTCTAAGTATTTTTATTGAAAATCGGCTCATTTTTTTTACTATCTGAATTGCTTCTGAATTATCAATTGTTTCACTTAACACAATGAATTGAAACATTTCAAAAAACCTGATGTTCAATCGATCCATAAGGCACTCATCAATAATTACAGAGGAAATAAATACCTCGTGTCCCAATTGAAGTATTTTTCTTTCAAAGGATTCCTCATTTAATGTATTTTTTGTTAACACTAATATCTGACTCATTAAAACTCCCACCTTCTAGTTTTCACTATTATGTAAATACCGTCCGAGATCATCGAACGGTATTTCGATGCTGATACAAATCAAATTTGGTTCTGGATAGAAAGATAGAGACAGATAGTCAATACAAACCAGCCAATAGAACAAACGACCAATAATCCATTAGGAATGAGGGTTTTTAACTTTTTCAAACCGTGTCTTTCGCAATACACCATTTCCTTCATCAATGTAATTATTGCGACCGTTAATAGACCTACTCCCATCACTCCTGTAAACCAGATGTAGTTATACATAGAAATTCTCCTTTATCCGTTTTCTACGGAGCATCACTCAATGTCCAAGTTAATGTTGACTCGTACGTTTCACCAGCTATTCCACTATTCGCTGGCAATGTCAGTTGCACATCATTTAGCGGTATCCTTGCTTGCCAGGTTCCATCACCAACACCTACAGGACTATTCATCACTAAGACATCAGTATTATTTGATGTCAGATGAACCGTGCTTTGAATGGTCGGTAAGCTTCCAGCTGGGCTCGGATCAACCGTTTCTGTAGAAGTATTTGGATTATTCACCTGTTCTAATTTTGGTTTGAAATCCATAGAAACCCCTGTACTCAAGGTTCGTGAAGGATGGGCTGCTTGTTTGAAGCTATCTAATTTGGCTGTTAGTCTCCACCCAGGCATACCCGCTCGATCATCAAATAATCGAACGAACAGTCCATCGCTGATTGTGTGCGATGCGTACGAACTTAGCTTTAATAGTGAAACTTGAGAGTAATTATTGACCGTTACATCTTCAAAAGAAAACTTACTCGGCACATTCTCTAATCCAATATCTGTTCCAGGTGGAACTGGTTTTGAATCCTCATCCTTGATACGAACCTGACCTTTCACAATATCCTGTGCCAATTTTACTGATTGAGCACTGATAACTGTCTCTTTAATAGCGTTTGGAGCTCCAGTAGGTTGTGTTTTAAATTGAATAGTTATCTCTCCGCTAGGTCCGATAAGCGGGATTGATGTGCCTGTCCAAAACGAATCTGCTTGAGGAACACCATCTACGATCGTACTATTTGCAACATAATCAGGAACTGAATCCAAGCGCATATCCGTATCATCCAAATTAATCGGATCTGAGGAAGTATTTTTCACCTTCGCTGTCCATGTTACTTGATCTCCACTAGCTACAACAGAAACATCTGGTGTTAAAGTAAGACTCCTGTTAGGTGTCGCTTTTTTATAGATGTATTTGAAAACAGTATCCTTCGTCATTGACTCACTAGGTTTTCCAACACGCAGAGTATCTGTTCCAGGTATTTCTGAATCTTTTAACCAGCCTTGATATACCCAATAATCATCATTAGAATCCTTAATAATATTCTGTGGTGCTCCATTGAAAGTAGAATTTAAACCTGCTAGCTGGCTAATGTCATGGGAACCACCATCCAAACTGTTGCCATTTTCGTCAAAATACTGCTCATCAGCCTTGACATAGGATTTATAGACTACCTTTATTGGAAACGCCTCATTCTTTTTAACTGGTACAGCAATGGGGTGTACCGTATTTAAAGTAGCGGGTTTCACCCACCCTGTATACCAGCCCTCATATTTATAAGTAATTCCCCCCGAGACATATTCCATTGGGACATCGTGAGGCACTAATCCCCATCTTCCAGTCTGACCAAACTTATAAGTTGCAGTTGGAGAATCAATCCCCCAAATGTAGCCATCAATGAAACCTTCAGATACAGGAGTTGGAATATCGTTTCCTTCTTCATCCACAAAGTATTCAGACATCAAGTTGTAAAGAACTGGATATTTAGGGATTACATCTGTATATTCTTCACGAATCTGAAGTCCTTCTCCGCCATAACTAGGTACATACTCCATCCTAGTCTCATTTCTTCCTACTGCTCCACTATATTGCCCTGGTATGGACGCAGAAAGAGACAAGTTCCCTGCATTTGAAAGTGTATAGGTGACACTTCCAGTCAAAAGATCTGGATCTTTTGAAGGATGAATAACTCCACTCTGCCTTAGCTTTCTATATACTGTTACCGGACTGATAGGTGCAGTTATATTAGTAGGTCCGTGTTCCAGCCCTCTAATTTCACCAGACAAATCTAGGGTAATATACGTTTGCGAATAATATCTTGGAAACTGATACGGATAATCATACCAGCCTTCATAAAGCTGAGTCGCATTATTATATTCCAGCTGAAACTCGTGCTTCGGCATTCCATAAGCTGGAGAAGATGTTTCCTTTGCCACCATCCAAATATCCAAACCTTCTATTGGGGTCCCTGTTGCATACTCAACACGGAGTTGGATAAACCGCTTAAATGGACGCATGTGTTCAGGTCCAAATGGTTCTCCAGCTGCGAGAGGTTGAATCTTTATTCCCTCTTCCTCCATGGCAGACTTTTTTTCTTTCTCTCCCTCTCCAGTTTCTTTTGAATCAGAAGATGTTGTATCAGGTTCCTCTGAATTTTCACTTGTACTTTTTGTTTCTTCGAAGCTTTCTATTGCACTTTCCTTCGTTGTTGTGGTTTCCCCATCAGCGTAAACATCTGAATTTAAGGGAACTAAAACTACCGAAAGCAATAGAATTAATGAAAACAGAGAAGAAACTTTCGCTATTTTACTCATCCCTTCCCTCCCGCTTTTATCAATTTTTCCTATTTAAGGAGCATCGCTCAATGTCCAAGTTAATGTTGATTCGTACGTTTCCCCAGCTATTCCACTATTTGCTGGCAATGTCAGCTGCACATCATTTAGTGGTATCCTAGCTTGCCAAGTCCCATCACCAATACCTATAGGACTATTCATCACTAAGACATCAGTATTATTTGACGACAAATGAACCGTGCTTTGAATGGTCGGTAGGCTTCCAGCTGGGCTCGGATCAATCGTTTCTGTAGAAGTATTTGGATTATTCACCTGTTCTAATTTTGGTTTGAAATCCATAGAAACCCCTGTACTCAAAGTTCGTGAAGGATGTGCTGCCTGCTTGAAGCTATCTAATTTGGCTGTTAGTTTCCACCCAGGTACACCCGCCCGATCGTCAAACAATCGAACAAACAATCCGTCACTGATTGTGTGAGATGCGTACGAACTTAGCTTTAATAGTGAAACTTGAGAGTAATTATTGACCGTTACATCTTCAAAGGTAAACTTACTCGGTACATTCTCTAATCCAATATCTGCCGTAGGTGGAACTGGTTTTGAATCCTCATCCTTGATACGAACCTGACCTTTCACAATATCCTGAGCCAATTTTACTGATTGAGCACTGATAACTGTCTCTTTGACCGAATTCGGTGCTCCACTTGGTTGTGTTTTAAATTGAATAGTTATCTCTCCACTAGGACCGATAAGCGGAATTGAAGTTCCTGTCCAAAACGAATCTGCTTGAGGAACACCATCTACAATCGTGCTGTTTGCGACATAATCAGGAACTGAATCCAAGCGCATATCAGTATCATCCAAACTAATCGGATCTGAGGAAGTATTTTTCACCTTTGCTGTCCATGTTACTTGGTCGCCACTAGCTACAACAGAAACATCTGGTGCTAAAGTAAGACTCCTGTTAGGTGTAGCCTTTTTATAGATGTATTTATAAATGACATCTTTTGTCACGGTTTCATTTGGTCTCCCAAGACGAGGCATATCATACAATGGATGCTCATTATCTTTTAACCAACCTTGATACACATAATAATCACCATTGGAAATTTTTTTTACATTTTGCGGCGTCCCAGCAAATAGACTATTTTCAGGAACTGGCTGGACGGAATCGAAAGCCCCACTATCTAGACTTCCCCCGCCACCTTCGTGAAGATATTTCTCAGTCACTTTATAATGCGCTTTATATACAACGCTTATCGGAAATCCAGATCCAGCATTAACAGGCACTGTAATCGGATGAGTAGTATTTAAAGTAGCAGGCTTTTTCAAGCCCTTATACCATCCTTCATACTTATAAGTCTTCCAGCCTGATACATATTCCATTGGAACATCAGCAGGTGGCATTCCACCAGCCCCTGTTATCCCAAACTGATAAGTTGTTGGTCCAGGTACATCCCATTGACGACCATTACTGAATCCTGATGGCGCCGGAATTGAATTCCCATGATCATCCACGAAGTGTTCACTCATGTTCATTTTTAATGTATGAGAGTAAGGCGTTGAAGTTTGCCTATTTCGTACATAAGCTATTGAACTGATTGGCGTAGGCGAGCTCCAAACTACCGCACTAAAACTTTCTGAATCATCAAGTCTTTTCCCCCAATTTCCTGATCCCCAATTAGCAAATTGAACATTGGCAGTTCCAGTAATACTAAGCATATTATCTGGATCCATAGAGGATGTTCCCGCTCTTCTTTCATAAAGGGTATACGTGTTTGGGTAATCCTCAGTAATTGCTGTAAC
The DNA here is from genome assembly GCF_017315985.1 of Candidatus Enterococcus murrayae. Taxonomy (GTDB): domain Bacteria; phylum Bacillota; class Bacilli; order Lactobacillales; family Enterococcaceae; genus Enterococcus_A; species Enterococcus_A murrayae. The sequence continues at coordinate 133,772 of NZ_JAFLVR010000021.1, forward strand.
ACTTGGAATATTTTCAATCTTTACTTGTAGAGCAACACCTTGAGACTGCGTGGTCGTTGGAGGAATTGGATGTGGATAATCCATCCATCCTTCATAAAACTGCGTCGCACTATTATATACTAGATTTACTTGATAGCCAGTAGGCAGAGTATTCCCTGCAAGATAATCAACCATCTCTCCATTGAGGTCCAATCCTTCAATAGGTGTTCCATCAGGAGTATGAAATTTAAAGCGAACTGAACGTTGATGCATAAGAAGATGCTGAGGTTTGAATGGATCACCAAGCGCTCTTGTTCCTAGTTGCTGTTTCTTTGTCCCGCCTTTTTCTGCTGGTTCTACCTGTTCAACTTCCTCAACTTGAGTTTCCACTGTAGATTTCTCTTGCTTTTCTCCAGTAGTAGAGGATTGTGTTGTCTTTACTTGTTTTTCTTCTGTCAATTTTTCTGCAAAGTAGAATCCTTCAGAGGTTAAGAGCAGAGAAAATAGAATCGAATAAAACAAAATATTTTTCAATGTTTTAACCATGATTTTTTTCTCCTTTAAGGAGCATCGCTCAATGTCCAAGTTAATGTTGATTCGTACGTTTCCCCAGCTATTCCACTATTTGCTGGCAATGTCAGCTGCACATCATTTAGTGGTATCCTAGCTTGCCAAGTCCCATCACCAATACCTATAGGACTATTCATCACTAAGACATCAGTATTATTTGACGACAAATGAACCGTGCTTTGAATGGTCGGTAAGCTTCCAGCTGGGCTCGGATCAATCGTTTCTGTAGAAGTATTTGGATTATTCACCTGTTCTAGTTTTGATTTGAAATCCATAGAAACCCCTGTACTCAAAGTTCGTGAAGGATGTGCTGCTTGTTTGAAACTATCTAATTTGGCTGTCAGTCTCCACCCCGGTGCACCCGCTCGATCGTCAAACAATCGAACGAACAGTCCATCACTGATTGTGTGAGATGCGTACGAACTTAGCTTTAATAGTGAAACTTGAGAGTAATTATTGACCGTTACATCCTCAAAGACAAACTTACTCGGTACATTTTCTAGCCCGATATCTGCCGTAGGGGGAACCGGTTTGGAGTCCTCATCCTTAATACGTACATTTCCACGTGCAATATCACGACTTACCTTCGTGGATTCTGCACTGATGACTGTCCCGTGATAGGAATTAGGAACACCAACATGCTGTGTTTTAAATTGGATAGTCACCTCTCCGCCAGGTCCTATCAATGGAATAGACGTGCCTGTCCAAAAAGAATCCGATTGTGGCACTCCATCCACCACTGTACTTCCAGAGACGTAATCGGGAACTGAGAGTAAGCGCATGTCAGTATCATCCAAATTTATCGCTTCTACAGAAGTATTTTTCACCTTCGCTGTCCATGTTACTTGATCTCCGCTTGCTATATGAGTAGTGTTTGGTGTTAAGGAAAGACTTCTACTAGGAGTTGCTTTTTTGTAAACATATTTGAACTCTGTATTTTGTGTCATGGCTTCATTTGGCTTTCCAGAACGAGGAGTATCTGTTCCAGGTAATTCGGTATCTTTTAGCCATCCTTGATAAACATAATAGTCCCCATTTGAAGCCTTTATAATATTCTTAGGTGTTCCCGTAAAAGTAGAATCCAAAGGAACCTCTTCCGCAGTTTTATCATGAAGTCCAGACTCCAAACTGGTTCCATCACTTTTATAATATTTCTCTGTCTTTAGTACATGAGAACTATAGACCACTGTGATTGGGAATCCTTCATTTTGTTTTACATTTACAGTAATCGGATGAGCCGTGTTCAAAGTAGATGGCTTTGTCCACCCTGTATACCAGCCTTCATAATTATACGTGATTCCACCAGCTACATATTTCATGGGAACATCCGTCTCCTTAGGCCCGACCACATTTGTTCTACCAAATTCATATAGTGTTGTTGGCGTGTTGATATACCATTGCCGATAGTTCCAAAAACCAGTCGGCGCCGCAATCGTATCACCTTTTTCATTCACAATATGTTCTGTCATATAGTTATAATTAACATTGAAAGAAAAAGGGGTTGCAGGTTTATAGTTAGTTATAGAAGCTGGCTCTCTAGATGCAGAATACGAGATACTAGTACTAGGGGAAAGATAGCCTATCCATGATTTGTCAGCTTGCTTATATAGCCCCACTGGATTATTCGTTATCGAACCAACCGTAGGGTTATCTGGATCGAATGAAGGAATGGTTATCCCTCCATAGAAACCACTACGTCTAGTTGTAGTAGTAATCGTATTTTTATAATTTTCAGTAATTGAGGTAGCTAAATCTAAATTTCTGATTATTAAATAACTCTGCATTGTTATTGAATAACTAACCGACGGAGGTGGTGAATAAGGAAATGCATAGGGATAACGAACTACGCATTCATATAATTGAGTTGTACTATTATATGAAAACCTATAAGTGCTGGATGGCATAGGTCCACCACCTCCAACTGTGGTATCCCTAAGCTCCAGTTCAACATCTAGATTCTCTACTGGTGCCCCAGTAGGATACTGAAATCGAACCTGTACCAGAGTATCTGGATAATATAAATGCTCTGGTCTTAATGGTTGGCCCGCTGCAAACGGTTGTATTTTGATCGCTTCCTCGCTGCTCTCCTCTTTCCCCTTCTCGACTTCCTTTGTATCAGAAGTTTTTGTTGTTACTTCTTGACTTTCATTTGTATTTTTTGTTTCTTTAGTTTTTTCTATTGTGCTTTCTTTAGTCAGCTCCGTTTTCTCTTCGGCATAAACAGATTGATTCACAGGAAAAAAAGTTACCATTAACGATATAAGTAGCGAAAATCGAACGAAGCGTTTGGTTGAGCTACTCATATTTTTTCCTTTCATACAACCGATTCAATACAAACGCCATCAATAGGACAAGTATTCCCACTATAATCCAGAGACTAGTACTCTTCTCTCCTGTTGTCGGCAGCATCTTATTGGCTCCAGCTGAGACAGGCGTATTACCTCCAGTCCCGTTACCATCTTTAGGTATTTCTCGATGAAGATTATTCGATTCGCTCTGTGAATCACTACTAGTGGAGGAACTGCTGCTGTCTTGAGTATGGCTAGTAGATGGCTCAGTATTTGTAGAGCTGCTACTGCTAGAACTGTCGCTCCCCTTGACAAACCCCACGCCAACTTCTGTTTTCCCTATAGTAGTACTAGCTTCAGATATGCCACTTTTTAAACTTGCTAAGAGAAAAGCCGCAACAAAAAAAATATACACTTTTTTTCTTTTACTCATTTTCCCCCTCCTTTTTCGATCGATGAATCCTTCGATACACAAGGTAACCAATGACTAAAACAGAAGAAATACTACAAATGATTGTCCATTGCTTCCACCAATCCGGCAAAATGAATTTCACGACAGCTTGTTCATTCATTTCCTTTGCAATTTTCGCTGTAATGGTAAATTCTTTCTTGAATTTCCAGCTTTTTTCTTTATCTTTGGCCTCACCTTCGAAGATGTAAGTTCCTGGGGCTACACTATCTTTTCCCCAATCAATTTGAAAAGGCAAAAATGAATTAGGGGCGATTCGTGCGCTGTCGATGGTATGTTCCGCCAATATCTTTTGACTGCTTTTTTTTGTAATGTTTCCTTCTATTTTGACTTTATCAAAGGTCTCAGCATTTGGGTTTTGAATTTGTGCCTCAACAACCTTACTTCCATAGTCAACCATAGGATTAATTTTTTTGAGCTTAAGTTCTGTGTTCCCAAAAATACTTGTCTCTGCATTTTGTACCAGTGCAATTCCACTTACATACCCGTAGCGATTTGAGACAGACATTCCCTTTTGTGTCTTCTCTTCGGATTCTTTTTGACTAATATGAACACCGCCTAGAATCACTCCTGAAAAAACTTGATCGTTTAGTTTAATCGTAAGGCTGGCTTCACCTTCGCTCCAAGCCGGGATAGTCACCGTCTTATTATCTGGTTTGACAATATCAGTGATAGGCAATTTTAAACTAGAATCCAAAGGTGTATCTAAATCATCGTAAACAATGATTCCATTTTTATTGGTTTTAGCAGGATTGACCAGAATCTGATAAGTTTGTTCCTTATCAGTGTTATTGAAAATCTTAACCTTGATCGTTTGCTCATGGTCTTTTCCTATTGCCAAATGAAAGTAGCTTTTTGCTTTATCAACTTGGTTTTCTGGAATTTCTGCACGAATAGTAAAGCCTGCACGCTGTTCTGTCTCATCAATTCTATTTTGTTCTTTTGCATAGCCTCTATCAGGTAAAAATAGAAACAGGAATAACAAAGACAATCCAATCAAAAATCTTGTTCGTTGCTTCATACGTCTCTCCTAAAAACAGCTGAAGATTCTTATGCATCTCCAGCTGTCATTATTCGCTTAAATTGCGTCAGTCAAAGTCCAATCAACAGTTCCAGAATATTGCTCGCCAGCTGTTACACTATTCATCGCTGCCGCTGGTACTACCAAATTGATATTTGTATATTCTGTTTCCCAATATCCTTCACCACGACCATCCGCTGCTCCAGAAGCTGTTTCAGCAGAAGCACTTGCAACAACTGATGAAGCCGTACTAATCGTTACTGATGTCGGTACAGTATCAGGCGCGTGTACACCACTGCCGACAGCGGTTGGTGTTTGAGCCCATGTAGTTGGATTCAACTCATTCAAGGTTTGTCCCATTTGAATCGTTGCACCAGTCAGCTGTTTCGCACCTGATGCTAAACTTGACGATAATTTTGCTTCTAGTTTCCAACCTGCTGCACGTTTTCCTCGAACATCCCCAACGCCAACATGTTTCGTCGTTGGGTTTGTCCCGCCTGCTCCACTCGTATCACTCGCAGGACTACCTTCCCAATTGCTATCAATTGGAATAGACGTATTAGCCGTAACCGTTGCTGCAGGAACAGCTGTTTCTTGGAAGTTAAATTCTTTTGGCACATGCAAAAGTCCAAAATCAGACGCCGGCGGAGTTACTGGCGGCACAACTGGTGGTGTAATAGGCGGGGTAATAAGTGAACCTGATTTGAATGATACCGACGCATCTGACGAACCATTAAAGGTAGCCGCGCTTGCCGTTCCTCCCGTATGAATCAGAACACTGCCGACAAAGGCTGTCCCTATTAATCCTGCTACAATCTTATTTTTTTTCATTTCTTTTCTCTCCTCAATAATTTTTTTTATATCAAAAAATGTACAATTCGTACAATTGATATTAAAATAAATACAGTACTTTCGATTCACTCGCTTTTCCTAGTCTGATTAAAACTAAGATCTCATTCACAATCCTTAGTACATCAACTTCTCTAGTTTGTTTTTGACGAGAGCTGACGGCTATAAAAAAAACAAAAAAGTTTTGAATACTGAATCTTCAAAAAATATTCCCTATCATATGTTTGCGAAATGAAGTAAGCGCTTTCTTTGAAAAAGAAAAAAGAATAGTCTAGTGAAGCTAAAAAAGCTTTTTTCGAAATCGCTTTATATTCAGAAACGTTTTAGTTAATCGCTGACTCCATACGATAAATAACTTCTATTCGCTGTTCTATCATTGAATCTGCATAGGTATCCAGTGTCAATTTAGTGGATGCGTGCCCCAAAAGTGCACTGACAGATAATATGTCGCTCTGCGCTTCCAAGCATCTCGTTGCAAAAGTATGACGCAATTGGTGAAAATGGATTTTTTCTAAACCACATTTCTTACGAATTCGATGAAAATGATAGGTCAATAAACGGGGCTCCATAGGACGATTATTACTAGTAAAAACGAAGGAACCTTTGGATTGACGTCTATGCTTTATCAAATAGCGTCGTAAAGTTTTTCCCATCGGTATGGAACGAACACCGGATTCCGTTTTTGTTGGACCAAAAATCAGCTGTGTTGCTCTGCTTTCCAAACTTAATGAAACGCGCTGATAGGTGTGTTTTACATAGATCATATTTTGATCGAAATCAATATCTTCCCACCTCAACGCGGCTATCTCACCAATTCTAAGCCCTGTATACAAAGATAAATAAGTCGGCAAACCTGTACTCTTTTCCATCAATGCTGCTTTTTCTAGTTTCTTCTGCTCCTTCTTTGTTAAAGAACGAATCGGCTGTTTCTTTCTCTTTGGCAGCTTTACCGATTGGAAAGGATTCACTTTTAGATGGGACTTTTGTTGGGCACTAGTTAAGCATTGATTAATCACCCTTAAAATGACCTGCATTGTCGATGGATTCAACCCCTGTTTCTCCCACTGTTCGACTATGTTTTTTGCGCTATCTACAGTCAAATCACTAAGAAATATTTTTCCTATATAAGGAAATACATACTTAGTCAGTTTGTAGTGATAGGAACTATAAGTCGATGGTTTTATTTGATACTGTATATCTTGCAGCCAAATATTGCCCCATTCTTCTAGCGGAATACAAGCTGCTCCATGGGTCTCCTGATGCGTATGGTAATAATTTTTCAACGAATAAAGCTTCATACGAACCTCCCCCAACTTCTTTCCATAGATATATCCGTACTTGATCTGTCCGTTCGCTTTGTATCCTTTTTTATACCTTCCCTCCCAACGACCATCTTTTCTTTTGTAAATGTTTTCTCCTCTTCGCATAAATGTTCTCCTTTTGACGGCTTAAATGACGGTGAATAGAAAGCTCTAATCACCCTGTTTCCGTCTATTTTTCTTCCATACTGTATGAAATTGACAATCTTTCATTGTCATGAATATTTTCTAATAAATTTTAATAATCAACTTGATTATCAATTGATTATATTCTATAATAACTTTAGACTTTTGATTAATATCTTATTATTTAAGGTGTTTTTGTTTCGTAGTTTTAATCAAACTATGTAATAAAAAGGACTATACATTTATTTTTTAATAATTTGTAGTGTAGCAATAAGAATACAGTCGAATTTTGTAAAAATATATTTCTATAGCAAAACTCTTATTCCTTTTGTTATCGCAAAAAGAATAAGAGCTTTTTTTTCAATAATTAATGTGCAAGCAAATGACTCTTGATTTAGAGTAAACTTTCTCTGATATGGATTATCCAATAAACAGTTCTAATTTTTTTGATCTCTATGAAATAGCAGACCTTTGATATCCGTCAACCTTCTCTGTGTAACCAGTAAAACTAAAAAAAGTATTACTTATAAGGACTTGGCAATTCGTTAATCGGTAGGCTAAACTGTTAATCCCTCAAAAAAGCGAGGTACTTGTACAGTTAAATACGATACTTTTTGATAAAATGAAACCGACAAAATCTTGCTCTAAGATTTTGTCGGCTATTTTATATCATTTAAGCTACTTTAGTTTTGAGTTCAATTATTCGATGTTGCTTTAATCACACTTCTCTAGTCGCTCAATAGCCTTTGCCAGTTCATGTAACTATCTATATCTTGAATCGAATCAACCACTCTAGCCCAGCGATCACTGCTATTTTTCAATAATCCCAACAAGATTGGTTTAACAATGTGCTTTTCTATTTTACCTTTTTTACGAGCAATATAAGCAAACCCTAATGCACTATTTGCTCGAACTCGCTCATCAGAATCGTTCGACAACTCAACGCATATATTTTGTGCTATTTTCCAATCCGCATGGCACTGCTCAACTGAAAGTGGGAATATTATTAGCTCCTCTATGCTCCCTAGCTGCAAAATTCTTTCAACTCCCTTGTCATTGATTACTGGTAAACTCTTTTCATGTTTGAACTACCTCCTCTTCTAGACAAGTTTATTCTCTACCTCTTGATTTCTTTGCGGATCAACAATAATACCCGTATCATTATCATTTAGTCCTGCATTTTCTCCCAAAAGAACTATGATATCAATACAAATCAGTCACCTAATCACTAGTTAATGGTATTTTTACAAACCTTTCTATTAGGATATATTCTGGAAATAGAAAAAAACCACTAGTGTAATGCTAGATATATAGCTTACACCAGTGGAAAATAATTATTTATTCTCTGTAATTTTTTTGCTTCGTTTGCCTGACAACTAATGAGTATCACTTTATTGTTTTCCATTACTTCTAAACTGCATCTAATAGCTGGCCTCTATTTTCAGAACCAGTGATATCCATTTTCTTCAAAATAGATATAATTTCTAATGTATTACTTTTTTTGTAAATCAAGGGCTTCCTAAATCTCTTGGCGACTGGCAAGTTTTCAATCACTAAAATATTGAATAATTGGACCTAATAAAAGTCGCTAAGAGAGATGATTTCTCATCACTCAGCGACTTCAATTTCTTATAATGACTTGCGGACAGCATCTGCTATTTTTTCAATTTTGGGACCGTAAACTACCTGGATATGAGTTTCAGACGGTTTGATGATTCCCAAACTGCCGGTCTTCTTTAGGATACTCTCTTGAACCAAGTTCATATCTCCTATATCCACCCGCAACCTTGAAATGCAATTATTAACTACTTTTATATTTTCTCTACCGCCTAAGCCAGCGATCACTTGCAGCGCCAACGAATTATCTCCATTAGATGATATAGTTTCAATAGCTTCATCCTCGTCAACTTCTTCTGCTACATCGATCGATAAGTTTTTCGCACTAAGGTATTTCTTAAAGACAAAATAGTATAGTACCGCGTAAATCGGACCAACAATCAGAACCATATACCAACGGGAACCCGGCTGCATCACGCCCCAAACGATATAATCAATCAGTCCACCGCCTGTATTTCCAATCGCTACACCCAAAACCGACATAAGCAGGAAAGAAATCCCGCCCATTAAAGCATGGAACAAGAAAAGCATAGGTGCAATGAACATGAATGAAAATTCCAACGGTTCTGTAATTCCTGAAATGATACTGGCGGCTACACCAGCGATCATCAAAGCTTTCACACGATCCTTTTTATCTGAAGGGCTGGAATGATAGATTGCTAACGCCGCTGCAGGAAGCCCAAACATCATGAATGGCATCTTTCCTTGACCTAAAAATTGTGTAAAGGGTCGTAACGTATCAATATCTACTTTATCAAAGAATTGCAGGAAGATATTCAGACAGCCTTCGACTCCTTCATAGACTCCTCCGACTGCAGTTGTCCGAAAAATACTGTTCAGCACATGATGCAACCCAGTAGGAATCAGCAGCCGCTCCAAGAATCCAAAGAAGAATACTCCCACTGAGCCCGCGCTTCCGATCAATGTCCCTAATGCTGTGATCCCAGCTGAGACCGGCTGCCAAACAAACGGTGCGACCTGACCCAAAAGCCCCATCACTAAAATAACGACAATGGCTACAAAACGTTTTCCTCCGTAAAAGGCAATAGCAACTGGAAATTGGATTTTATGATATTTATTATGCAAAAAAGCTACGATTATCCCAGTCAATATTCCCGCTACTGCTCCCATATCGATTGTTTCAATGCCCAGAATTGGCGCAACACGTAGAGAATCAAAATTAACAAACCCTGAATTGACAACGGTGCTGGCACTCACTAAAAAAGTATAATAACCGACAAAACCAGCAAAGGCAGCGATTCCCTTATCCTCTTTCGCCATACCTAACGAAATAGAAATCGCAAATAGTACTGGAATCAACGTGAATACTACACCAGAGATCGTTCGCAAGGTATCAATGATATAAAAGACCGCTGGATTTTCTAAAAATGGTAATGCCGCAACTACTTGATCCTTCAGCAAAGCCCCTGAGATTCCTAATAGAATCCCACAGGCTGCTAAAGCGGCGATCGGCATCATTAAACTACTGCCCAATGTTGAGAAAAAATCCATTATTTTATTCTTCTTCATTCCCTTTTCCTCCTCGCCTCGCCGGCTTAACTTAACTCAGGCCACATGCCCTTGTTTGCCTCAATCAATACATCCAACACTTGACGTGCTTTCTTCCCATCGTTGACTAGTCGATTTAACGTTAAAGCTTGTAGTGCTTTTAAGTAAGAGTTTTCATAATAGGCATCCACTAGTAATTTTTCGCTGGATACTTGATTAACCAGTAACCCTAAGTAAAACTGAGAAATATTCCCAACACCCATTGGTCGCGGTCCATTTGCCCCTAATTCACAGACAACTTCCACCATAGCATCGTCCTGCATATTTGCGATTGCACCATTATTCTCAACAATCAAGATATGACGGCTATTCTTGTTAAATGCAATTGCTACTGCGACTTCAATCATCATTTCAGCGTGAGCATCGCTAATATCATCAAATTTATCTCCTAAAGTACCATCAGCAATGATTTTTTCACACTCAGCGAAAACTCGTTTTTCACGACCTGCCATCACCTCATCAGCACGAGTGAAATTAGGATCTAACGTTTCTGCTTTATAATCTGGATACAAATAGTATTGATTATAAGTATTCGGTAAATATTCTGGATAATCATTCATCATTGTCTCGACCATGCCATAGGTATCTAACCATGAAGGATCTCTCTGTTCCGCATCTTGCGGTAGGAAACCTTGTTTCTTTATTAACTCTTTTATCTTCGGTAATAAATCTTCCCCAGTATTTTTATCATAGATATGTGTGAACCAGCCATAGTGATTCAATCCGAAATAAACAGGATCTAAATCTTCCCATGAACAACCTAGTAAACGACTACATGAACGGATTACATTTTCTGGCTGATCACAAATATTTAAAATCCGCTGATCTCTTGGAAATTCTCTACGTAAAGCCTCCGCTACGATCGCTGCTGGATTTGAATAATTCAAAATCCAAGCGTTAGGGGCATATTTCCGAATGTCATGAACAGCCTCAATCATTTGAACAATCGAACGCAAACCATACGCCATTCCACCTGCTCCGCATGTTTCTTGACCAACTAATCCCATACTCAAGGGAATATGTTCATCTTGGGCACGCATTGGTAATCCGCCAGCGCGCATCTGCATGAAGACAAAATCCATTCCTTTATAAGCTTCCTTACTATCTGTCGTGTAAGAGAAATCTAATTCAGGAAATTGCTCCCGATAAAGAATATCTCCAAACTTGCCAACTAGATTTTGACGTTCTTTATCAATATCAAACAACACTAATTTTTTTAATGGAAAATCCTTTTTCATTTTAACGAAGGATTTTAAGAACCCCAATGTGAAGGTACTTCCTCCGCCAACGATACAAACATTATATTCTCTCATGTTCAACAGTCCTTTTATATAAAATTTATTTTCACTATTAATGGCCACTTAATATAGATTTACTATGCCATCAATTGAAACCGAATACAATATCCTGTATTATTTTACGTGAGGATCACTAATAATGTGATTTGTTACTGTTTGTGTGACAAATTGCGATAAACATTTCGTTTCAAAATAGGAGGTTTTGTATGTTAGCAGATATTTTAGATAATGAAGTATTGACCAGTCTTAATCCCAATGAACGAGCGATTTTACACTATATTTATACCAATCCTCATGTGGTTGAAAACGCAACAATTAGAGAACTGGCTGACCAGTTAACCGTTTCTACTACAACTATTTTACGTTTTTGCAAAAAAATCAGACTAGCCGGCTACAGTGAATTAAAATATATAATCAAACAAGACAAAGCTTTTTATACAAAAGAAACACTGAAAAAGAAACCCAATTCTGCCCTTTTACAAGAAATGTCACAGGAGATCGAAAATACACTGCTATTGATGAAAAATCAAACTGTCCAGCAAATGATCGAAATCCTGAACAGTTCCAGACATATTCATCTCTACAGCGGTGGCGGAATTTCTGGTAGAGTTTTGGACTATTGGGAGAAAATGCTTTTCTCCTACGGACGACAAAATGTCTATCGCTACGAGGCCTCTCGACTAGCTTTTCACATCGCCGAAACCTTGACTGAACAAGATGTTCTTTTTGTAATCAGCTGCAGCGGTACGTATGAGCCTACAATTCGCATGGCTAATTTGGCAAAAATGCGAGGAGCCACAGTCGTAGCGATTACGCCATATACCGATAATGTCTTGGCGACAACTGCTGATCTAACTTTTCGCTTCTTTGGGCATCCACGACAAAACAAAAATACTGAGTTTACTTCACGGCTACCGATTTTCTTCATCATTGACACAATATTCAAAGCTTATCTTGCATCGTTGGAGGGGATCTCAATTGAATGATTTTTTTACAAATATAGTAATGGAAGAATTATCCGAAAATGAACGGACAATGCTAAATTATATTCAGAAAAATCCAGCCTTAATTATTCAGATGACACTTCATGACTTAGCTAGCAAACTATATGTATCCGATACAATCATGCTTCGTTTTTGCCAGAAGCTTGGCCTTAGCGGCTTTAGCGAATTAAAATATCTAATCAAAAATGACTTAAAGATGCAGAAAAAAAGCCATAACTTCTTTCGTGAACAGGTTGACCAACAGATCAATGAGTTCAATTACTTCTTAGAATTCGTTCCTTTAGATGAATTGGATAAAATCGTTCAACTGCTTTGCAACGATCAGCCACTATACATTCACGGGCGAAGCTTAAGCGCTATTCCTGCAAAGTATCTTCATACTGTTTTGAATACATTGAATCGCCGTTGTATACTAGTAGAAGATTTGCATTTGATCAAGAGTATCAGTCGTACGATCCAGCCAGAGTCGATCATTGTAATCACTTCCGCCAATGTCCCTACTGATATTTACCAAGAAGTTTTTGAGAATTCTCGAAAAAATAAAGCCAAAACTATTCTTATTACTTCTCAAAAAACAAAAAAAAATGAGAAATTGGCCGATCACTGCTTATTCAGCAATGACACGCCGTTGACCTATAATGGAACAGATGTCAATTCACGTATCAATATGCTGAGTCTCACCCAAATACTCATTGAATTAGCGTGTAAAGAACTTTTGTTAGAAGAGTGATTCTAAATCAATCGAAATAAACAGTCGAACTGACCATCTTCTATTAATGGTTGCTCGACTGTTTAATTTTTACTTATAATATAGTTCTTCTAACTTAATCCTGAATAAATCGAAATAAAGTCCATTTTGAAATCATTGTACTTTATCTGATCCAACTTGCTATATCAATAGTTACTAAAAAAACAAATTAAGTTCGAAAAAATTCACTTATCTTTCACTTTCAACTTACATAAGCATTTTTAGAAAATTGGATGCTTCTAGCTTCGCCAAATGGCTTCAAATCCTGGATAGTTCAAAATCATTTAGAAAGAGTTTAGGTAAAAAATTTTACTTTGCTCACTTTACGTCTCTTTTTTTAGTTGTTGGTAAAGATAATTTATCGTTTCGTTGATACTGTAATTTTCCCATTTTACTAATTTTTCTCCTTTGTAATCGCTCACCGCCAATAGAACTAGTTGGCGGTGATTGAATGGTGAAGTTCGAGCTTGTATTGCACCAGCCAAATCTTTAGGATAAACTCTATTTTCCTTTAAAGTTAATATCATTCTACAGAGGGTTAGAAGTACGTTCGTTTCATCACCGTCATAATGAGTTAAAAGGTCGCTAACCGAATCCATTATGGCTTTTTTAACATCTTCAATAGGTATTTCAGGAATAATTTTTTCTAACTCAAAGCTTCCTAAGAGCCTCTTATAATGTTTCCTTGACTGATATAGTATGATTGTTAGATCTGCATTCTGTTCGTTGCTTGGGACATATCCTTTTTCATAGTCCTCTTGAAGCCACTCGCCATAAATGAAGTCTTGATATGGTGGATACTCCCACGTTGCTATTTGTTTTGCAACAATTATTATGATTTCAACATATCTTAATGCGTTATTCTCTCCAATTTTTCTAGATAATGGCTTTATTTTCTTTATTAAACTCTTTTTCGTTTCCTTACTAAGCTTTTCAGAAACGACGACTAAGATATCTATATCACTATTTTGTTTCAAACCTCCTAGCACAGCAGAACCACATAAGTATATTCCAAGAATTCCTTCAGATAACTCCTGAGAGAGTAGCTGAAGGATACTTTCAATTTGTTTATCTGTTGATATAGAATGATTCATATCTATCCGTCCAATCTAATTTATAGAATATCAACGTCGAAAAACACAGAATCCCCTGTCACTAAGTCATTGAGTAGTGAACATTCAAAAAAAGTAACATTGATTTAATGTACCGACCCCAAAAGTTAGACCAAAAATCTAACTTCTGGAGTTCGGTACAAATAGCTATTACTTGTTGTCATTTATTGAAAATACTTCCAAGGAGCTGCAGACATCTCCCCAAATTGATTAAGGAAATTAGCCGCATGGAACCCATCACAGACGGCGTGATGAACCTGCAAGGATACAGGAAGAAAGACGCGCTCGTTGCGAAAAATAAATTTTCCTCCGGTAACGATTGGCAAAAGATACGGCGTGCCATTCGTGACATTCAAATTGAAGCCTGTAAAAGAAACCCAAGGGATCATCGAGATACTCAGGACATTTTCAGGCACAGAGGGCTGCGGAAATAGTTTCCCCGTAGCGCTAAATGCAGCTACGTCCGTTAAATAGTTTTGCTTAAAGGTATTAAAATCAGCAGAAAAGTCGGTGGATAAGGTTGAAAATTGATGAGTCTCTTCGGCAAAAATCGTATAGAGGGGGACTAGTTTGTCCCAGTACCCTAGCCGTCCCTTCTCATCGAAGCTCATCCGGTAGTGACTATCCTGATTGGCAATCGTTGTCAAAAGATAAATAAAGCCTGGATAAAATGAGTGATCCTGTTCCTTCAAATAGTGGTACAGATTCGTAATATCCATCTCGTTTGTCATGCTAAAGGATGTTTTTTGAGCCAAAAAATGGTTGAAGACCTCAGTTCTTTCCCATTCTGATAAATTGATTACAATAAATTTCATTTCAGCTTCCTCCTAATAATCTATTCATGCCTTACTAGGAGGAAAAATCATCTGTCTTTTTCAAGGGGCTCAATCCTTTCTTTTCTTCCTATTATTTTACCAGATGATGGATAAGAAAAATGTTCGAATAATTAACGGATAACGAAAAAAAAGAGATGCCCAATGAATCGGTCATCTCGCTTGAACGGAAAAGCTGTTGCTTAGATTGCTTTTGGCTAATAGGTAGCCTCTGCCCCAGATCGTCTTGAGCAGCTCTGGATCATAGCCGGCAATTTCCAGCTTCATTTTGATGCGTTTGATCAGGACAGATGCCTGAGACAGGTGAGAATTATTCGGCGCCTCATTCCACAAGTGGGTACACAGAGCCTCGCGTGAGACGACCTCGCCTTGTGCTTGGATCAAGCAGTCCAGTACGGTCAGTTCACGATTGGAGAGATTGTTTTTCAGGTTGTCTATATCGCCTGATTTTGCTTGCCCTGAATAAAGAACAACGATATTGGGTTCTTCTCTTGGGAGTGTCACTAGCTTTTCAGACAGCTGTTCCCGCAGTACATCAATCGATTGATCGGCGGTAATCCAGTCATTCAGGCCTAGAGCTCTGATCTGCTCCTCTTCTTTTGCGGAAGGATGCGCACCTAGTTTGCGTAAAAGAATGCGTTCCTCTGATCGCAGGTTCGGTAGGATCGCTTGGATCTCGTTATCTGAGATCGTCTCGCTGATGATGACCACCTGATAATTGGCTAAAAATTGGTCCAGCCATTCCTTCTGCTCTTTCTGGTCATACTCGCTGATTCGTAAACGGTCAAATAATTCTACTGAGCAAAACACCTCGTAGTTCAGATGCTGAAGACGTTGCTGCAGTTCTTGCTCGATGACCAGATTCTTGGTCAAAATCAAAATTGGTCGCATGCCTTGACCCTCTCCTTCTTTAAGGGAGCGAGCACTTGACTCACTCCCTCAGGTTTTAATTTCCTAAAAAGTAATTCAACTGTGTTTGCCAATCGAGGTATAAGAAGATCGCGGCGGCAATCGCCAATAGCATGACGAACAATAAGCCGCAGTCGACGAGTAATACCATCGATTTCTTCCCATGCTCTATTCGTAATCGGCTGTCCTTGATAAAGAAAAGCAAGAAGCTGATCAAACCGATCAACGCAATCGCTCCAAAGACACCCAGCCACATTGGAATCGTCATCTCTTTCTTTCCCCCTTCACTAGAGTGTGTCGTCGAGACTCCATACTAGATTTCCTTTGTAATGTCCCACTTGATTTTCGGGAACACGGAGCTCGACACTATTCCAATCGATCTCGGTTCGGAACAACCCCTGTGCATCTGTTGAATTCGCCAT
The DNA here is from genome assembly GCF_017315985.1 of Candidatus Enterococcus murrayae. Taxonomy (GTDB): domain Bacteria; phylum Bacillota; class Bacilli; order Lactobacillales; family Enterococcaceae; genus Enterococcus_A; species Enterococcus_A murrayae. The sequence continues at coordinate 149,905 of NZ_JAFLVR010000021.1, forward strand.
TTCCCACATATCTTGTGCAGGATCACCAGAATTAAAGCTGACTGTTCTTGGTGTGCCTCCGTTACTGTTGTTTCCCCACGTTGCCCCATCATCTGAAGAATCCTGTAAATTGATCTTCATTGATAAGATTGCCCATGGCATTACAATACTTGGATCATCTCTTCTCTTCAGTTGTTCTAATGACGCGGTCAATTTCCACCTTTTTGTCGTGTCGGTGTTATCGATAATCAAATGGTTTTTCTGACTCGCCGCTGAAAGATTCGCGGTTTGCGCGTAATTTTTGATTTCCAACAAGCCAAAATCAAGTTGTGGTGCATCGATGATTTCCAGTGCTGGTGGCGCACCTAACGTCGTGAACTCTTCAGAAGCGGACCATTCAGACCAGCCACCTTTATTTTCAACTTGATAACGTACATGATATTTTGTACTCGCCTTTAACTTATTAATTTTGAAGATACCTTTTGTACTCGATTCATCAATTGATTGATTGTCCAAACTAGGAGTTGAAATACTAGTAACATCCGTCCAATTCGGAGCTCCATCTTGCTTTATTTGAACCTTCACTTTATCTGGATGTGCTGGAGTTGTTCCTGCTGGTCCAATACCATATACACCTGAAATAGTTACAGAGGCATTGTATTTGCTGGTACTAGGATGAATCGTATCGATTACTGGATTAGTAACCGTATTTAAAGTGGCCGCCTGTGAATCGGCTCGCTGAAGAACGCCATTAGTATCCATTAATTGGAGTTGCAGGATATGCATAGTGCCTGGTTGTAATCCTGTTATCGTTTCTCCCTTATAGGTTCCGCCTAAAGTTTGATCATGTTTTAGCGATGTGGTCACAGTCTGCCAGCCTCCAAGTCCATTATAATAATGCAAACGACCTGAATTAGCCTCGGTGAGCTTATTAGTTATATTTCCTATATACGTACCATCCCTCACAACTAATTGATTAGTCGTGGTCGCGGTCTTATCTACAACAGGAGGACTAATGATAAGCTTCACTGCATTTGTAGCAACCTCACTCTGATTCTGAGCCCACGGAGACCAAGCATCACTTTTATTTTTCACCCTATATCGTGTTAAATAATTTACGTTTGCACTGAGGTTTGAAAAAGTATAGGAAACACTCTTACTACTTGTATTAATTTTTTTTGAACTAGGAACAAGACCTGTCCATGTTGCTCCATTATTTGTACTTATTTGAGCTTCTAACTCAGTCGGATGTGCTGGTTTAGTTCCTACGGTATAATTTCCAACCATAGTTAAACTAGCATCTCCATAATGAGTAGGTTGATTTTTAGAATGTACAGTAGGTTTATTCACGGCATTTGGTGTGTAAAAATAACCATACCCTGATTGTACGTAATAATCTTCAAGCCAATTTCGTAATTCTACTCTGCCTCTATACTCAGAGCCGGGTGTCAAACCTCCGATAGTTTTTGCATAGTATTTATCATTCGGATCTTTTGAATGCTCAATTTTTGGGACTGTTAAATCCAAGCTTACTCCGTTGCTCGTAGCCTTTAAAACCCCATCCGTAGTATCGTCTGTTGTTTCACCAACGAATGTTCCTTGTTGCATCACAACTTTATCCGTTACTTCATCAATTGCTTTAAAAGTCGGAGTAGAAACATAGGAGAGATCAATAAAATTCGGTGCAGGTAATGCATAATCAATCCGCGCATTTGCACTCCAAGCATAGATCAGGTCGTAGCTAAAAGTTTTTTTTGTATTAACTGGTATATCAGATAACACTATAGTTGTGACGTTATCTGACCAAGCGTTACAAGTTGGATAGCCATTATCGGATGTTACATCAACTCTGACAGTTCGTAAATTTTCAAATTTCTTTAGCTTCCCATCAGCATCCGTTCCTGATTGTTTTACCATGTCAGATTGCTTTACAATTCCTAAAATAGTTCTGCCATATGTGGTCCATTTTGATTCTCCAAATTGAAAGTCCAACCCATATTTTCGAGCCGCAATATTTGTATCAATTCCGACAGTCGCGTCTTCTAAGCTCAGATTCGTACCATTAACACCATAACTAAGATAGTTCCAGAAAAAATTAAGTGTTAATTCGATTTTGGTCTTACTTGTATATCTCGCTTTCGCTATTGGTTGAGATTCGATTTGTGTATGACTACCAGAAAAATATGGCTTATAGTTTGATCCTACTGGTTTGAAAGTAGCGGAAGCAAGCGGCATTATCCCCATCCCACGTTGAAACGCATTCATAAAATTATTTTGTATTTCCGGAATTTGCTGATTGTTTATCAGTGTTTTTGGTTTTTCTGTCGTTTCCGAGGGAGTCCCAATCAGCGGCTTCTCATCCTCTTTTGGTACTATCTCCTCAGAATCAGCGCTTTTCTTGGCTTCCTCTGCGGACGATTCTGTTGTTTCTATTGATTTCCCTGTCTCTGGTATCGAAGTATATGATTCAACTGTTGGTATGGATTCCCTTACTTCTTCAACAACAGTTACCGACCCCAACTCCAAAGAACCTTTCTGGTGGTGTTCGTCTTCCAATCGCTTAACTACGTAATCCGCAACCAATCGATAGTGATACTCACCAAAATTTTCAAGCATTTCATTGAACACAAAAGAATAGGGGGCATTTAAAAGTTGAATTCCTTCTGAATCAATCGAAAATATATAATGATTCTTCCATTCTCCATTTTGATCTTTTCGTTGTAGGATTAATGATTGAAGTGCAGTCTCACTGGATTCATTTCCTTGAATCTCTGAACCAGCTGAAACGGTTCCATGAAAATGAACTTCCTTATCTAATTGTTTTTCCTCAAAAACCACCGTAGGAACAGCCGAATCAGCCTTTGCCTCTTCCAACAACTGATGATCCTCATAAGTCAACTCGCGCTTAGGTTCTTCAATTTTTGATGCCGTTACTTCTGGAACATCTTCCTTTGAAGAAGCAATCGTCGGTATCTCAGGCCCAACAGAAGAGGTTGCTTTTTTCGACTGTGTTGTACTTGGTACTGTGCTGACTTCCGTACTTGACTCTGTATTGGCGAATGCCACACTGCTCAGAATAAAAGTACTCGCCAATAAGTACCCCACTAATACCGTACGAACTGCTTTCTGTTTATTCACCCTCATTCAGACTCCTCCCTTCTTCTGATTCTTCATCTTCTTTGAATCGAAAGAATAGGAATAACCAAAACCAGCTGATCAAACAAAACAAGCCGATGTATTGAAACCAATGATTCTGGTAGGTGCCTGTTTGCGGTAAGCTCTTTCCTCTTGCTTGGTAATAATTTCTGCCTGTTGTCATGGGTAGAACGTTCTCGATTGGTGCTTCGGGTGTTTCTTTGGGAACTTTCTGACTTTCTCTAAATCCGATTCCGACTGTCCCTGATTGCCCCTCAGCTCTTGCGATGATCGGATTTAATAGGCAGAATACTACCATTAACAACAACCCTTTTTTTCGTATCACACCCCTCACTTCCTTTCCTGCCATTGTCGTTGACGATACACAAGCGAAACAATCAAGCCAACAAGAGCTAGAATCAGCAGCCCAGCTACCCATGGCACCCATGATGGAACAACCACTTTGTAAACAGTCTCATCATTAACCTTATCTGCTTGTTCCTTGCCGATCGTGAATTCCTCTTCCCATTTCCAGATCCGTCCGTCTCCCTCTGCCTTCCCTGTGAAAATGTATGTTCCTGGATTAAACTTCTCTAAGCCTAGTGGAATCTCAAAGTCAAAATTCGAATTGGGGGCAACCGAAAAATTATCTATCTTATGTTTATCCAAGTTTTTTTGTTCACCCTTTTTACGAATATCACCTTGAATCTTCATCTCTTGCAAGACTTTCGGTTGATTATTCTGAATTCTCGCCGCAATGACTTTTCTGCCGTTAGAAAGCTGCAGCCCAACATCTTTCAACTTTATGTCTGCCCCATGATTAAAGGTTTCATCGTCTTCCGTCAGCATCAACGCTACGACTCGCGCATACTTCGGAACCAATCCTGTTTTTTGCTTTTCGGCCACTTTGTCTCTTTTAACGAAGCGCAGAGAACCTAACTTTACTCCTTCAAATGCTTTTTCCGGCATGGTGATATCAAAGGAAACTAGCTTTTCCTCTTTATCCTTTACTGTGACTTCCTTCACACCATCTTGCGGTTTGACCAAGCTAGTGATTGGGTTCTTCAAGCTTTTGTCTAGCTTAGGATTTTCTTTGGCGTAATCAATCGCACCCACCGAACTGCTCACCGCATCGTGAACTGCGACCGTCACAGTCACTGGATCTTTTTGTAAGCTTTTGACTTTAACCTGAATCGTTTGTTTTTGTCCGGGCTGCATCGATAAATAATAGTAGGACTTTGTTTTGTCCAACTGATTCTCGGGAATCACACTTTCTATCGAAAACCCCATCTTAGATTCTGTCGAAGTGTCATCCGCATGACTAATAGTTGGAAACAGAAATAGCAGAAATAAAGATAGGCATGGGATGATTATCTGTCGTTTTTCTCGTCTCACCGTGTGTCCTCCTGAAAACTTGTCATGTCTATTCATCACGTCCCATTTCAATAAGAAATGGAAAAGGGAGAGGAAGTATGCCCTCCTCCCCCAATGAAGTAATGATTTAGATCGTATCGTCTAATGACCAAGTCAGGGTTCCTTTATATTGCACCCCTTCTTTAGCGGCACTGGCCGGTACTTCCAAGTTGATTCCTGTCATTTCCATAGCGGATTTTCCTTGGAACGCATCTGCTGTACCAGTCGTACCATCTTCCATCATCTGCGTTGCTGGTGCACCAGCTGCAATTGATTTTGCAGCAACCCCGATATCTGCGGTGCGCGCACCAGGTGCAACCACTGATCCAGGCGCTTCCGGTGCGTCCGTTCCTTGGAATCCTTGAAGAGCTGCATTAAATTTAAGCGTAGCTCCTGTTAATTGTTCGGTTGCCGTAGCGTTTTCCAAATCACTTAAAGCAGCGGTTAATTTCCATACATTATCCCCTGGTGTTGCGGTGGTACGCTCATCACTGATTACTACATATCTGTTCTTTCCGCTTTTCTCTGCAAAATTGTGTGTCGCTGTATTTACTTGGTTGTCATTTTTGAAATCCAAACTAATTGGCGCCCATTGGATTTTTAACGGTCCAGGTTTTGTACCAGGAATATGATCACTAAATCCGATCCCAACCTCAGTATCTACCGTATCCACTTCTGTCGCTAGTACCGTTCCTCCTGCCACAAACATTCCTAAGACGGTTGCGCTAGCCAACATGCCCGCAAATAATTTTTTCTTCATCTCTTAATCTCTCCCTCTTTTTTATTTTTTTGAGATTTATATCAAAAGGCTGACTGCCGTTGATACCGAAAAATATTTAAAAATAGTACAATTACGTGGTAAAATGGCTTAATAGTCTGTTAATACTAAGATGTTATTCTTTCCTGTTTTATTTAAAAATAAGTAGTATTTAAAAAGAAGCATTCTCAGTACTTATTTTTTTGGTGACGGTTTGAGCTGACGGCTCGTTTTCAAATATTAAGAAATTTAAAATAACAAAAATATGGGTTTTTACGGTTTTTAATCTTAATATTTTCTTAACAATTTGGGATTAGTGAATGATTGGGATGCGAAATAAGTCGGATCATGTTGTTAGCGCTTACTTTAAAAGGGCAAAACGATTCTCCCCTATGGACTCGTTTTTTCGTTTTTTTTAAATTTATTTCTATCATATGACTATTTTCAGGTCTGTTTTATGAGTCCTTCGATTGCATAGACAGCGGTGATACGTTCTTCCAGCATGGAATCTGAGTAGACGTCCAGTGTCATCTTTGTAGATGCGTGTCCTAATAGGGCGCTGACGGATGTAATCCCGACTTTGGCATCTAAGCATCTGGTCGCGAAGGTATGGCGAAGCTGATGGAAATGAATGTTTTCTAGCTTCGCCTTTTTTCGGATTTTGTGGAAGTAGTATGTCAATAGTCTTGGCTCACAGCCTTTTTCTTTTATAGAGAAAACATAGTTGCTAGTACTTTTTTCCTTTATTCTTTTTAGGACTCGTTTTACCTTTTGGTTCATCGGAATGATGCGATTGGAGGATGCGCTTTTGACTGAATCATAGTGCACAACTGTTTGATGTTCTTCCTCGTTAGTCAAACGTTGACAGGTTTGATCGACATAGATCATCCCTCTATTAAAATCAACCTTGTCCCAAGTTAATGCGGATATCTCACCGATTCGCATACCTGTATTTAAAGCAAGCGTCACTGCTTGGCCTTTGTCGCTTCCAATCGTCTCTACAGCTTCCATCAAGGTTTGCTGCTCGTTGACTGTTAAAGCGTGGATTTTTTTCACGGCTCTTTTTGGTAATTGAACGATATCACAGGGATTTTCCGCTATTAATCCGAGTTTTTTTGCATCATTCAATGTTTTTTTCATTAAGCAAATGATGATCTGGATGCTATTTGGAGATAAATTTGCATCACATAGCTGATTTACTAATTCTTGTATCTTTTCCGAAGTTAATTGATACAACGGGCTTTCTCCGACATACGGTAAGATGTAATGACGCAGCTTGTAGCAATAGTCTGAAAATGTCGAAGCTTTGACCGTTGTTTGAATGCTTTTCTTCCAGCTAACGATCCATTCATCGTAGCTCATTAAACTTTTTCCATATAATTGGAGCATTCTCTCCGCTCGCTGTTTTAACGGATACAGCTTCTCTCTTACGATTTGATAACTTCTGGCGTAGACATAGCCATACTTCAATCGGCCATCGCTTTTTCGACCAATCGCGTAGCGTCCTTCCCAACGACCGTCCCTTCTATAGTAAATGTTCTCGCCTTTGCGCACTTGCTCATTCATAAAATAACCACTCTCTCTATCCTCGTTGACGAGTATTCTTGACGACTTATTAATAATTCACTTTTTCTGTATACTTTCAAGATAGTTTCTACTATTTTCTGATACCAAAAATTAAAAACGAATTTTAATATTTAAATTAATATTGCAATTCCTTTTATAATATCTTATAATTTGTAATGTAATGATGGTGATAACAAAATATCAAGTGTTTTTTCTGGTTATATATCAGATTTCTTATTTTTAAATAAAACA
>NZ_JAFLVR010000022.1 GCF_017315985.1 Candidatus Enterococcus murrayae
ACGGGTGGATGGGTTACTGCCGTATTTAAAAGTGTAAAATAAAAAGAAAAGGGAAGTGGAAGGAGCCATGAGGAACTCAACAGTAGAAAAACTATGGAATGTGATGATCTGTTTAGGCTTGGGGTGTCTGGTTGTATTTTTTTCTCAACTGTTTACAACGTTCTTGCTATCTGCGTATGAGAGTGGCCATTCTAGTTATTCAGGGATTGAAGTCGTGTTAATGTGTTTTAACCTATTATTCGCTTCATTCATAATGTTGCAGCTGTCAAAAGGGTTGAACCTGCTTGCGTTGGATTTTTCTTTTCTAAAGAAGAAAAATGGCAAGATTATTTTTTTAAGCATAGTTTTTATGCTCGCCTTATTCGTTTTTGATCAGCTTCTGAGCGACCGGCATTTGATTGCTGAAAATACACCAGCGTCTATCGCAGACAATGTTCTTTCCAGCCTCCCAAGTATTGTCATCGTGCTGCTTTCAGTTGTATTTACACCAATCATGGAGGAGGTCGTCTTTCGTGGCGGGGTCATTGGTTTGGTTTTCAAGGAGAATATGCTTTTAGGCGTAGGTGCTTCTTCTCTGATCTATTGTCTGATAAACAGACCTGAGAGCCTCTCTCGTGGAGTCCTATTTATTGGGATGAATGTCATTTTAGGAATTTCCTACGTTAAAACGAAGCGATTAGAAGTGCCAATCATTATTAGAATATTTACGATTTTATTTGTTATCGCAGTAGGTTAATGATAGATTAATCAAAAAATCCAGCTATTTAGCGAATAGCTGTTTTTTGTGTTGATTTGATTCATACGATGATTAGAGAAAGCATTGGGGAATAATTATCGAGAGAAATGCGATTTTATTTTTGAACCGGTTCAAAAACTTTGCGTTAGCCTATTGTAATTATTGAAATCGTTTGCTATTATTCTTTTTGAACCGGTTCAAAAAACAAGAATAAGGAGTTTTATTATGAATTTAGTCGATAAGCTGTCTGAAAAATTATTGCCAATTGTGTCAAAAATCAATAACCAGCGACACCTGTTAGCGATTCGTGATGCGTTTATTATCACGATGCCTTTAGTAATGGCAGCCTCTTTTATGGTTTTATTGAATGCGTTGATTTTTTCTAATGCTGCTGTTCAGAAGGTCGTTGATTTGAGTTTTTTGTCAGAGTTGGCCGTAATTGTTAATAATGGAACAATGAGTATTTTAGCAATTATCGTTTGTTATAATATCGGAGTAAATCTGGCTAATTATTATATTAAATCAAAAGCAATTGATGATCCGGCCTTTAACGCTGTTCATGCAGGTGTCCTTAGTCTGGCTACAATGTTCATTTTGATGCCGATCAATACGTTGGTCACATTGACAGATGGGAGCACTGCAGAAGTGGGCGGTGTGTTTTCACAGGCCTTGACCTCAAGTTCAGGTCTAGCAACTGCAATGATTTGTGCATTATTGAGTACTGAAATGTTCGTTCGCTTGGCAAAATACAAAAAATTAAAGATCAAAATGCCCGATGGTGTACCGCCAGCAGTTGCGACATCTTTTAATTCTTTAGTGCCAGAAGTATTGGTAATTTTGATTTTCGGTACATTTGTCTTCATTTTACAGAAGACAACGGGATTAAATGTTCCGGATTTGATCAACTTGGCGATTCAGACACCATTAAAGGGGTTTGTATTATCCGTTCCAGGAATGCTATTTATCCAATTCTTCTCAGATTTTCTGTGGGTGTTTGGGATGCATGGTTCAAGTATTTTAGCGCCGATCAAGCAAGCACCGATGCTTCAGTCGATTGAGGAAAATATGCTGGCTTTCCAAAATCATGAAGCAATTCCTAATATAATTACAGAGCCTTTTGCGAATGCCTTTGGATTGATTGGAGGAGGCGGGTGCATTTTACCGTTAGTGATCGCGATCATATGGGTATCCAAACGTAAAGATCAGCGACAAGTGGCGAAGCTGGGCTTAACCACCTGTATGTTCAATATCACAGAACCGGTAATGTTTGGTTTGCCGGTAGTAATGAATCCAATCTTTATGATTCCGTGTGCAATTATTCCATCGATCAATTTGATCATTGCCTACTTTGCGACTAGTGTTGGTTTAGTCGGAAAAACAGTAGCTGCGGCACCATGGATCACGCCGCCTGTCATACAATCATTTATCGCTACCGGTGGTAATATAATGGCCAGTGTACTTACCATTTTGTTAATCATACTAGATGTTTTCTTATTTATGCCATTTGTTATCGCTTCGAATAAGGAAGCTGAGCTGAGGGGAGAAGAGCTGATTGGGTAATTTTCCATATCAAAATCCGAATTTGACGATTAGAGAACGAGTCGCAGATCTGATGGATCGAATGAGTTTAGAAGAAAAGGTCGGTCAAGTGAATCAACATCTGTATGGCTGGGAATGCTATGAAAAGAAAAAAGATGGTCAGATTGAACTGACAGATAAATTTAAAGAACATGTCAAATGGGGGAAAGGGATCGGGGCGTTGTACGGGTTATTTCGTGCGGATCCTTGGTCCAAAGTAGGCTTTGAAACCGGAATCGCTCCAGAGGATAGCTGGAGACTGGTTAATCAGGTTCAGGAATATGTGATCAATCAATCACGCTGGGAAATTCCTGCCTTAATCGTTGAGGAATGTCCTCATGGACATCAGGGGCTAGGCGGAATTTCCTATCCGACAAATTTGGGTCGCGGAAATAGCTTTAATACTGAGCTGACGAAGCAATCAAGTCATTTAATGGCACAAGAGCTAGCGGCTAAAGGTGTTCATTTAGCCCTAGTATCAACCTTGGACTTGGCAAAGGACCCGCGCTGGGGACGAACAGAAGAATGCTTTGGTGAAGATCCTATTTTGGCCGCGCGAATGAGCGAAGCGGTAATCACCGGATTTCAGGGCGATCTGATTTCTGAGGAAGCGGCCTATCTGGATAAGACAGTTGTTGAAATCAATAAACAGCCGGAACAGATCGGGGTTGTTTTAAAGCATTGCATTGCTCAAGGAGAAGCATTAGGCGGGCACAATTCTGGAACAGTAACCATTGGAGGCCGAGAATTCAAGGATATTTATTTTCCACTGTTAAAGAGTGCACGAAATGCTGTAGGAGTCATGGCAGCATACAATGATGTGGATGGTGTACCTTGTCATATCAATGGTCAATTGTTCCAAAAAACGTTGCGGGAGCAAATAGGCTATCAAGGAATCGTGATGGCTGACGGCATTGCCCTAGATAGGTTAGAAGATGTCTTTGACGAGAAAATAACCAGCGCGAATGCAGCGCTAGAAGCTGGGGTTGATCTAAGTTTATGGGATGAGACCTATTTACAAATTACAGAAGGCGTAAAATCCGAAAGAATCAAAGAATCTGTGCTTGATGCAGCCTGTGCCCGTGTTTTAGGCATTAAACTTTTATTAGGTCTTTTTGAGCATCCCTTTGTAGAAGACCCACAGGAAAAACTAGCTAAAGTATTGGATGAATCTAAAGAGAACAATCTGCGAGTGGCGGAGGAATCCTTGACATTGCTTAAAAATGATGGCCTCTTACCCTTAGATCATAAAATAAAAAAAGTTGCTGTAGTAGGCCCAAATGCAAATAGCCTTTATGCTTTGTTGGGGGATTATTCTGCGCCTCAAGCCGCGGAGATGGCGCATCTAACGATTTTTCACCAGATTCAAACTATTTTTTCAGAATCTGAGGTGGTCTTCTCTGAAGGCTGCGAAGTTCGGAATACAAAAAATCAGCTCCCTAAAATTGAAGCTGCTGTGAAGGACTGTCAAGATGCAGATGTGATTATTTGCGTGTTAGGAGGTTCGAGTGCCCGCAATTTTGATATGGAGTTTTTAAAGAATGGTGCAGTTTCTTCAAAAGGGATCAATATGGATTCTGGAGAAAATGTAGACGTTGCTTCATTGTCCTTGGGCGGCCAGCAATTGATGCTTTTAAAAGCTGTGAAGGAGCTGGAAAAACCTATTGTCACAGTTTTGATTCAAGGACGGCCTTATGATATCCAAGAAGTTCAACAACTGTCTGATGCTGTATTGGTAGGCTGGTTTCCAGGACAAGCTGGAGGAACAGCAATCGCGCGGACACTGATCGGTGATAATAATCCAAACGGACGGCTGAATGTCAGCTATCCCCTCAATTCTCAACAATTGCCTGTTTATTATTATCAGCGGGCGGCTTCGAAAAAAGATGATTATTACGATCAAACCGGTGCTCCTCTTCACGAATTTGGCTATGGGTTGAGCTATACGCAATTTTCATATGAGCGCTTGCATGTCCACCAAGAGTCTGACACAATGACCATAAGTGTTACTGTTAAAAATGTGGGAGAATTTACTGGAAAAGAGACGGTGCTAGTATTCGTTCGTTTATTAGGTGGTCGAGTGATTCAGCGTCACAAACAGCTGAAGGCTTTTGATAAGATTGAATTGATGCCTGATGAATCAACTGAGCTGACGTTTACATTGTCTGATGATCAATTCTATTTTACAGACATGGATCAGCTTTATAAGCGAGCAGACGGCTGCCAAATCATGGTCAAGAATTTATCAGAAGAAGTTTCTTTCAAAAATTAACCGTTAAAGAATGGCTCGTTTCCAACAGTAAATCAGCTCCGATTAAGATAAGAAAGGAACCATAAAAATGTCATCTATTCGGAAAGTGGCTGAACTGGCTGGGGTCTCTTTAGGAAGTGTCTCTCGCTATCTCAATGGTCATCAATTGAAAGAACAAAATATGAAAAAGATTGCGGCTGCGATCAAGGAGCTAGACTATAAAGAGAATATTATCGCCAAAGGCCTAAAAAACAATCGTAGTTTTTCAGTAGGGCTTTTAATGAATAGTGTATCTAGTCAATTCGGGGCAGAGATCGTCAGTGCCATAGAAGGTGTGATGGAGCAAAACGGCTATTCCGTCTTGTTGAGCGGATTTAAAGGAGACGTCTCACTAGCTGATCAGAAGATTGATTATTTAGTGCAGCATGCGGTGGATGGCTTGATCGTCTTTATGTCTGAACAGGATTGGGATGGCATGGAACGGTTGGCTGAATTGCCAATCCCAGTATTGACGATCAATAGTCCCATACAACTGCCGGGAGTTGATCGAATCCAAGTCGCTGATCGAAAGAGTGTGGCTAAAGTTACGGAGCATCTTATCAAGGAAGGGCACACAAGAATCGGTCTTTTGGCTGCTCCTCAAAATGATTATGTTGCAAGGGAACGTCTATTAGGTGCGCAACAGACTGCGGCTAAGCACTCAGGCACCGTTTTGGTAACTGAATACGGTGATTATTCTCGAATCAGCGGCTACCGAGGTGGTAAAAAATTGCTGGAACAGGATATTACCGCATTAATTGTGACAAACTACAATATGATGACTGGGGTCCTTGAATACTTGCAGCATTCTCCTGATTCGACAAGAAAGAATTTGGTTTTGGCGCATTATGATTACACTAGCGAGATGGCGGAATTGCTTACGGATCGGATCGTAATCAAAGCACCTACCCAATTGATCGGACAGCGATCTGCTCAACGCTTGCTGGAGCGGCTGAATCCTGAGGTGTTGACTGCTGGAGAAGATGAGACGATTGACAACGAGATTTTTGGAATATAAGCTGCTCCTGAGAAACGTGAACGCTTTAATTTATAAACAATAAAGGAGATTTAATCATGCTTCAATTTCCAAAGGGGTTCCTGTGGGGAGCGGCTACAAGCGCTCCGCAATCAGAAGGAGCCGCAGCAATGGATGGAAAAAGTCCATCAACATGGGACAAATGGTTCGAAATGGAGCCAGAATTATTCTATGACCAAGTAGGTCCAGAAAATACTTCAAATGTTTATGAAAAGTATAAAGAAGAAGTTGCTAACATGAAGTCGATGAACCTGAACTCTTATCGGACATCGATCGCATGGACACGATTACTGCCTGATGGAAAAACGCTTAATCCTAAGGCAGTCGCGTTTTACCGCGCATATTTTCAAGAGCTAATGGACAGTGGCGTAGAGCCGATCATCAATTTATTTCATTTTGATATGCCGTGGTGGTTGATGGAAAAGGGCGGCTGGGAAGCAAGGGAATCAGTCGATCATTTTGCTTATTATGCCAGTGTTGCCTTTGAAGAGTTTGGTGATATTGTAAAAAAATGGGCGACCTTCAATGAACCGCTAGTACACATCGAATGTGGGTATTATGGCGATGCCCATTGGCCGAGGATCAAAGATTTCAAGCGCGCGGTCCAGGTGGGCTATCACACGATGCTTGCTCATGCTAAAGCGGTAGAGGCTTTCCGAGTTTCTCGGTTTAACGACGGAAAAATTGGTATCATTTTGAATCTTTCACCTGTTTATCCGAAAAGTGACTCGCCGGAAGATGTCGAGGCCGCGAAGTGGGCGGATCATATCTATATCCGCAGCTTCTTGGATGGTGCAGTCAAAGGTACGTATTCCGATGAGTTCACTCAACTATTGAAGCGGTCGAATCTATCACCTGAGACCGAAGCAGACGATAAAAATATTTTTACGAAAAATACCGTAGATTTTATCGGCTGCAACTACTACCAGCCTTTACGAGTACAAGCCATCCCTGAGGAGGAGCGCGTCGAACAAATAACTGGTCCTCGTGATTTATTCCAAGGCTATGACTGGCCTGGAAAACGAATCAACCCGCATCGCGGTTGGGAAATCTATCCTAGAGGAATTTACGACATCGCGATGCGTTTAAAAAATGATTATAGTGAGATTCCATGGTACATTTCTGAAAATGGCATGGGTGTGTCGCAAGAAGAGTGTTTTGATGATGAGGAAGGCATTATTCAAGACGATTATCGGATAACGTTTATCAAAGATCATTTGGAAGAACTGCATCGGGCGATCAAGGAGGGAGCGAACTGCTTCGGTTACCATTTGTGGACATTTTCTGATTGCTGGAGCTGGTTGAATGCGTTTAAAAATCGTTATGGGTTCTATCGCGTAGAACTTTCACAGGACTATCAGCGAACACCTAAAAAATCCAGCTTCTGGATGGCCGATGTTATCAATAAAAATGGATTTGATCAATAGCATAATTGAATCCCGATCACATGGAGAATCTCCAAGTGATCGGGATTTTTTAAGGCTCAGCAATTAAACTCACTTAAAACCTTCTCAATATCTCTTCTGATCAGACTCTGCATACTTTCCTTATACTGATCGAGCGCCAAGGAATCCAGCTTTTCGCAAATGATCGGGATCAGCTCGGGTTTGGCTTCGGCCAAATAGGTCAGATAGGGAATACATTGGCGAAGGGTGGGAGCTTTGGAATCATCTAAGATGCCCAAAATGTCTGTGAGATGCTTCTCGATGACAGCCTGTGAATCCCAGCGGGCGTTGATCGCAAAGAACTTAAAGGCGCGTCCTCGACCGCACGAATTTTCGGCAGTCAAAGCAGGCAAGAAGCTTTCCAGCGTATCTGCGTAAATAGGTTCGGCGAGACAGTTTGCTTCTAATTCTTTAAATGCCGCCAGCGCTTCTTTGGTATCTTTAGCGGTCAAAAGGGCCAAAATAGGTTCCATAAACTCATTCCTTTTCTTAAAAGTATAGCAAAACAGCCGTCAAATCGACGACTGTTTTTTTAATCTTTTTCATTTTCGAGTCGTTTTTTCAACTCGTTGATTTGCTTGTCTAAATCCTTGCTTTGATTTTTCGTATCGGTGATTTGGTCCTTGACGGTGTTGATCGCCGAATCTCGAGCAGCTTTTTCATGGGCGTACTCGGCTTCTTTGTTGCGGTAAACACCGGTATATTGATCGGAAAGGGTTCCGCCGGAAGGCTCAACCTGTTGAACCAGAGCAAAGACGTCTTGGGCATACTGATCGAAGGTCTGCCAATTGTCCTGAGTATCTGTCACGATGATCTCAAATTGGCTCAAGGTATCGATCCGTTCAGAGATTAATTGATTACTGAAGGTGGATGCTTCTTCTACCATTGGTGTGCTCAATTTAGCGGCTGTCAGCTCGTTGGCTTTTTGCTTCGCCAAGGTATCGATATTCGTAGTGGCGGTTTGCAGCGAATTTTTCCGAGTTGCCAATACTTGTTTTGTTTGACTAGAGCGAGTGACCAATTGTCCGCCGGCTTTTTGTACGGAAGAAGGCATTTGGAAATCAACATCTTCTTTGCCGTTGTTCAAAAGGTCCATCGTCTGTTTGAAAATCTCTTTTGTCGCCTGACCGACACTCATGTTATCCTGCGGCTGCGGCGTGTCATCGCCTGCCCAGACGGCTACAGTGTAGTGGGGCGTAGCACCGACTGTCCACAAATCTTTGGCTTCATCGGTAGTCCCGGTTTTTACGGCCCAATATTGATTGTGGGCTAGGGCCAAGCCTGCCGCTGTTCCATCTGCATTTTGGTGAACGGCCTTCATTGTATCGATGGTCAAGTATGCCGCGTCATCACTGTAAACCTTCTGCTGGGCGATCTCGCTTTGCGAGAAGATTTCTTGTCCATTGTCCTTGCGTTTGATCGTTTGGATATTGACCGGGGCACGATAATTTCCTTGATTGACTAGTGTCGCGATTCCGCTAGCCATTTCTTGGGTAGTTGCCCCGTAGGTCATTCCGCCGACAGCGATGATCGGATTGTCATCCTCGACATCCAAGCCGGTAAATTGCATTTGAGCTAAAGGCTGATAAACCGGCTCTTTCAATTCATCACGGTTCTCACTGGCTAATTTGTAGGCGACGACATTGGAAGAAATTGCCATCGCATTACGTAATGTCAGATTTCCTTTTGATCCGTTATATACATTATTAGGATACGTATTATTCGGCCGGTCATCTGAAGCCATGCTGCCCTCTAACAATCCACGCTCATAAGCGGGCGCAAAGGATACTAAAGGTTTGATCGCCGAACCAGGCTGACGATAGGAGAGAAAGGCGCGATTATAATGATTGCCTTCTTCGCCGCGACCGCCGATGCTGGCTACCACGTCGCCAGTCTGATTATCGATGACGGTCATCGCCGCCTGTTTGGTGTAGAAATTATTCTCGCCGTTACGATCTTGCCAGGCATTCATGACGTTGCTGACGATTCCCTGCAGCTGATCATGGAGTGCTGGATCGATGCTGGTGCTGATTTGATAGCCGCCGGAAAGGATTCGTTGATATACCTTGTTATAGGCCGACTTGTATTCTTCGTTATAGCGGTCTTCTTCTTCCTTTGAATCAAACTGATATTGGAAGCGGAAGTCCTGCTGGCCCATTAAAATCTTAGTAGCTGAATCCACCGCCAAGGCGACTTCATTATTGTCTAGTTGATTATTCAGCGCATTACTGTGAATCTCCGCTGAAATATCGTCTGCAACAGCCTTATCATACTGGTCCTTTGTGATATACCCCTGCTGATTCATTTCTTTGAGGATCAGCTTGGCGCGCTTCAAAGCATTTTTCTTATTCGTCGTCGGATCAAAAATCCCCGGATTATTGGTGATCCCTACGAGTGTCGCCTTTTCTAAAAGACTGGTATCATTGATCGACTTGCCAAAATAGACCTTTGCCGCTGCATTGATTCCGTAAGCGCCATGTCCGAAGTAGACATTGTTCAAGTAGTACTCCAAAATTTGATGCTTGGTAAATTTCTTTTCCAGCGACTGAGCCATGACCATTTCCTCAATCTTCCGTGAGATAGAAACCTCTGGCGTCAAATAAATATTTTTCACCAATTGCTGGGTGATGGTTGAGGCGCCGCGCACCCCGCGGCCAGTCGCGGCATTCAACGCAACCGTCAGCAGACCTTGGGTATCGACTCCGTGATGATCATAAAATCGCTTATCCTCGATTGCGATTAGGGCTTGAGAAACGAGCGGGTCCATCTTGTCATACGTTAGGTAGTCCCGTTCCTGCGTTTTCAGCTCCTTGAGCACCTGTCCGTTTTTATCTAGAATCGTGGTTGGGTGATACTGCTTGAAGTCACTCTCCTGGATCTTTGCCGCATGTTCTTCGCCGGCATCGATCGCCGCGGTGACTTCCTTTCCATATTTTTGGAAGAAGAAAATCGTTCCTGCAATCACAACTAAGAGGATTGCAGCAAGAATCCCTAGAGAAATCTTCGTTGATCGTGCCAATTGCCCCCGCGACGTTTTATTACGTGCAGGTCTTATTTTCTTTTCTTTTCTTTGTTGATGTCGTTCTTGTCTATTTGCCATATCCGCCTATCCTTAAAAAAATCATTTCCTCTAGTGTAATAGAAAATGACGAGAATAACTATCCTATTCATATTTTTCCAAGAAAAAATTTAGATTATTTCATAAAAATAGTCGGATTTTACCTAGAAATACTTGACGCTTGCTTAATTTGTCGCCACAATGTAGAGGAGACGAGGTGAACTATGGATACCAAGAAAAAATGGTTGATCTTTTGGGGAATTCTAGCCGCTTTATTTGTCGGGGCCTTTGGGATTGTTTTGAGTGGAAATTTTCCTCAATTTACGATTCCGTTCAGTGTTTTTGCCAGTGATGATAAGGAAAAGAAAAAAGAAGAGCTCCCGAAATTAGATGTGCTGCCGTTAAAGGATGTCAATGATCAAACATTATTAAGCGAACAAACGGAAAAAATCGATGCTTTGAATAAGGCATTCGCAGATAGCAACAGCCTTTCCAGCTCGCAGGCGATGGCCGATGCGATCGAAAAGATCTATGGAAAGGCGAAGGATGGGAAAAATATTTTTAATCTGTACCGCAAAATCTATCCTATGGTGAGTTCAGAGGAAAGGGGATTTGTCAGTGTCAGTCTAGTGGGATTCGGTCAGCGCTTAGTGGATAACCAGCCGATGACGACACAGCGGCAGATTTGGAGTTTTACTGATACGAGTGGTTCACGCCATGATTATACAGTCAATCTTCGCTTTAACCAAAAAGAGCTGAATGAATTGACGGCAGAAGATGGCAGCGATGTAAAATCAGTGATCACTAAAGATGACACCTATTTAGATAAGTCAGCGGATTTCGAGACTGCCTGGACAGAATTGATTCGCCGCGGGACAGACACACAGCTTTATCGCCAAATGGAAAAAGCGGGGTTGGACAGCAATCAAACGGAGTTCAAGGCGTTGGAAAAAAGTATAAACGTGACGAATCCGAGCGGATTCTTTGAGCTGTTCAAGGATACTCGCGGAGATATTACCCACGCGTATTTATCAGGGTTCTATCACACGAATACACCGACAGATGGCCAGTCGGATTATTATTTCCGGGTACCGACTTCTGAAAAGGCTATTGCGAATTTCGTGGTTGTCTATGATCGACTGCAGCAAAAGATTGTTTCTATTAATAGACAGTAATCCGTGGATAAAAATCAAGGCGGCTTGCCTAGTAGAAAAATACAACATAAACAAGATCATCAATTTTTTGATGGTCTTTTTTTCGTGGAAGAATTCGGGTGGATCACGCAGCAATTTCAATTAGTTTATTAAATATATTATAAAATATATGGAGTATAGCGAAAATTTTTCATCAAAATTCAAAGAATATTTTTGAATTTTGAGTGATTATAGAATTATATCACAATAATTGTTATATTTGTGACAACAGGAAAAATCCCGAAGATTCACATTCTTAGAGACGGGAAATGAGAGAGCAATTCCTGTGATCGAGCATGCTTATTGGTATGTTCACTTGATAGGGGGTGGTTTATGGAACGCTGCTTCTGTTTTTGGCCAAAAACAAACTCAAAAAATACACATACTGTTTTCCTCGAGAAAATGGTCAATGTCATAATTAGGGTAGGGTTTATTTGTTGTGCACTTTTTGCACTTGGGTAAAGAGCAGAAAAGGAGAGCGAAATGAAAAAAAAGGGATTAATGAAAAAATTAAAAGGGATCATGTCGTTGGTAACGCTATTGATCATGACCGTGTCCTCGTTAGGGGTACCGGCACAAGTATTTGCAGCAGATGAGGAGAATGTTCCGGCAAATCTGACAGTAAAACATAATGATGAGCAAAAATGGACTGTGATTCAGTTCGATAAGGTTGAGGATGCGCAAAGCTACAACATCTATCGAGCAGAAGAACAGGATGGGAAATTTGAGCGAATTCAAACATTGAAGAGTGACAAAACATATACAGTTGATCCTTATGACGAGTTAGAGACAAAAGGCACGCTTAAGGCTGATTATCTCTACTATTATAAAGTAGCAGCTGTGGTCGATGGCAAGGAACAGGACGCAGCTGGCCCAATAGCTAATCAAGATGCTGCAGCAAAAGCAGGGGATGCGAAAATCGACGCAGCCGCAGCGGCACCGTCAGCAGCTACTAGTGAAGAACCAGCGAAAGAATCGACCGAACAATCAACAAAAGAAACGTCTGAAGAATCGTCATCTAATGCGCCGGCAGCCCAAACATACGGCTGGTTTAATCATAAAACAGGATGTGACGGTAAACATAACGGCAATACCTGCAACAGCAATGCAGGCAAGCATGATGAGCATTGCGATAAAAATCATAGTAAATACCGCAAATGTAATTCAAACAATTGGAAACATGGCGAACACTGTGACAAAAATCACAGCGGCAAAAACTGTAATGAAAACAAATGGCATCACGGTTCAAATTGTGATGAAAACCATAGCGGTCACGGCTGCAACAATAATTGGAAGCACCATGAAGACTGCGATAAAAATCACAGCGGAAAACATTGTAACCAAAACAACTATAAAGAAAAATGGGATGCAGTTAAAAATGTTTGTGTGACTGAAGCACAGCATCATTGGTTAAAGCTTAGCTGGGAATCAAAAGGCAGCGATGCTGAATATAAGATCTTCCGTGCAAGTAAAAAATGCAACGATTACCACTCTGGCGATTTCAAAGAAATTGCTAAAGTAACAGGAAAAACAACCTATAACGATATCAAGTTGGACCACAATACGACTTATTGCTACAAAGTAATGGTAAAACGTCCGAAGGTTTGTCCATATACGATCGAGACAGTCAGCAGTTCAAATATCGGCAAATTCACTGTTTGCGGGACTACATTGAATCCGAATATCAAAGCAGCAGCAGTTTCCGATAAAGCGATCAAAGTGAACTGGACAAACACAAAGAGCGACAATGCTTCAACAAGATTCGCAACTAGCTATACACTATATCGCAGTACAACGAACAACATTAACAATGCGACAGCGATTACAGTGAATGGCAAACAAGATGGTTCAGAAATGTCTTATACAGATGAAGGCTTGAACCAATGCACCACTTATTATTACTGGGTGAAAGCAAGCTATGGTCAATGGAGCAGCTGGATAAGTCCTCAATGGGGATCAAGCTGTGCAACAACATTGAAGAGAAAAGAAATCGGCAATGGCTTGAACGGCTGCATCAAGAATGTTCTTAAGTGCGGTTGTATCCCAACACGCTACTACGGCGCACAAATCTTCTTAGGTACGCAAAATCCGAATTCACTAGACTATACAAAGGTTCGTGTATACCGCAGAACAAGTACAGGTCAGTACAGCAGCGCGTATAAAACAATCGATGTTCGCTATGCGAAATATACGAATGGTGTTTTTGGAAAAGGCTACTATATTGACTATTCATTAAGCAAAGTCTGCTTATCAAAAGGCACTTACTATTTCGCACTCCAAGCGATTGGTTCAGATTCTGGTAAGGAAATCACTGGACCGATGAAAGAAATTGGCTGTGTTACGGTAAAATGGTAGACAGCTAGACGCTTGATCAGTTTGGTCAGGCGGGAGTTGCAAGGTATTCTCAAAATGGAAAGGAATCCGTTTTTTTGATCGACTTTCCAGCATAATAGAATCGTCCAAAAAAGTGTTAGGAGACTATCTCCTAACACTTTTCATTTTCTAATCAATAAGGATCGCTTCGTGTCCCGTATATGGCAGGAATTTTTCAAATAAATCCGCTGTTTTCAGCTTCATATAGTTGGTCACAGAACCGGAACTGCAGCCGTACCATTCTCGTTCAGCAACGGATTTGTCGAAAACGAGCTGGATCTCATGCTCAGGATCTTTTAACAGTCCGAAGATCGTTGCGGCTCCTGGAATCACACCCAGCCGCTCATCTAGCAAAGCAGCTGAAGCAAATGATACCCGCGGAATCTCCAATTTCTTGCCAAAATCTTTAGTCACGAACTTAAAATCTGCTGGTGTAATGTACAAGTAGAATTTGGTTTTCTTTTGGTTGCATAAAAAGATCGTTTTAACGACCTCAATCCCTAAGCGATTATCGATATCGATACAATCTTCCATCGTCAAGGCTTCGCCTGTAGCCACTTGATAAAAGGGGATATCCAGCTTTGCCAGTGTTTCATATGTTTTTTCCTCTAATTCAGAACCAAACTCAGTCGGTGGGGTAGTATGCATTTCACTAACGTAAACCATAACGGCCTCCTTTGTGTATGTAATACCTACTACGATACCTTTTTTTAATCAAATTCTCAACCTATTTTCATTTATTTTTCTAATTGCGTCAAATCTTTTTTTACCAGCTTTGCCAGAATCGCTTCAATATCTATGTAGTCGGTCGTAGTCATGTTCGAACGAATAATGACCGATTCTTGACCTTCTGACAGGAAGTTTCTGCAGGCCGGTGTTGTTCCAATAATCAGCTGTGCTTCTCGCGGGGTTTCAACAAAAGTCAGGTGATAGCGATTTTTGAAATACAAATTGATTTTTTCTTGGATAAAAATACTAAAAAGATCACTGTGCTCGGAAAACGCATACACTGAAATCTCTGGCAGACAATTTTCCAATGAAAAGAGGTTTACACAGGTTAAAAACGAATAAAGCCGCAATTGACGAAAGTCGTAGCCAGGCACTGCCTGAGTGAATTCTTGCCAAAAGGCATCAAAGCGTCGGTAATAATAGGGAAATTGCGACTGCACCTGATTCAAGGCCACATTGTTTCCAAGCTCATCGATCATCGGATCATTTAGTCGGAAGAAGGCCAGCGCCGCATAATGCTGCTTAAGCTTGCGGCCTACAAACTTCTGCTCGCGGCTGTTTAATGGCCGGAAGTGAGTAGAAAATGACTTGAGCCAATGAGCAATAGCCTGGTTAAAAAAGAGCTCTCTTGAGGAATTCTTATACTGCAATTCAAAATCGTTCAACAAGGAGCTGTAAATAGCATAAAGGAAAAAACGCCATTCATTGGTGTTCCAGGTTTTTAAAAAGGCCGGTTTTTTCGGATATTTGAAGCGGTTCAGCAATGCTTTTTCAGTGCTGTTGAAAATAAGCTCCCCTTTTTTACTGAGGGATTGATTGGTGATCAATAGCCAAAAGCAGATCATTTCTAGATTGGTCGGGTTATTGGCCAGCTTTAAATAATCCTCTATTTGGTTGGCTAGCTGGAAGTAGCTTTCAGTATTGATCCGTTCGACTTGGCAGAACTGACGATACAGCCCGCGGAAGAATATATAATGGAAACGGCGAATATCGACTTCTCGCCCTTTTAAGCTGATTTTTGTGGAGCAGGAGATATAAAGATCGTAATCAGACAGATCCTGATTGATTTCTTTGATTTTACGACGTAATTTGGATTCGCTGATGTTTTTATCCATGCAAAATTGAATGGCCGAAATTTTTCGTTTCGTCAGAATCATACGAATGATTTCGCAAGCCAAATCATGCTGGTATAAATAATTCGTCAAGGACTGGAGGTTCGTTGAGGAACGATCAAGCTGAATACCGCGTCCATTATCCATCCGCAGAGTTAAAAAATAATCATCTCCGGTGTAAAGCTCTTCGATGATCGTTTGTAATTCTTTACAGTTCACACGAATCGTACCAAGGCTGGCATAACCGATTTTCTCCTGTAATTCTTTTAAAGAGATCGGCGTCTGCAGACCATCGAGCGTTTCTATAATCTGAATTTTTAGCCGTGTGTTTTTATCCATCCCCAGCATGAATGTGCCCTCCATTCTTACTTAATAAAAATTAACCGTACTGATTTATATAATAGATTAAAATATCATTTAATACAAATAATAACCTAATAAATGGCGAAAAATAAAGCTATATCCTAAACAAATCATAAGAAACTCGTTTTAATAAAAAATAACCAAGGTTATTTTGTTTAAATTTCCTTTTCTTGTGATGATTTGAAAAAAAGTGACGGCTTTTTAAACTTTTTGTGAAAGCGGTCGTTTCCGCTTTTATTCTAAGGTATAATATATCTAAAAGGAGTAAGGAGTCAGAGATGAAAATTTCAGAGATGAAAAATATTGGTGTAGTAAATGAAGAGAAGTTGGAGCAGGTTGGGATAGTTACCCCTGATCAGTTGCGGGAATTGGGAACAGAGGCTGCCTTTTTAAAAATCCGCCATTTGGTAGATGACGGGGCTTGTTTGCATTTGTTGTACGGCTTAGAAGGGGCGATTCAGGATATCCCTAAGCGTGAATTAAGTGAACGGCGAAAAGCGGAACTGCGTGATTTCTTCAAACAATTAAATTAGATTTCTTTGACTTTGCTTGCTGAGAGAAAGTGTTCGCGTTACACTACATACAAAAAAGGAAGTGGCCTTTTGTATCTGATCGCATTAGTGATTTTTGTCATCTTGGTCGGTGCGTATACTATTTTTATCTATCTGGCACGCCGCAAGCAAAGGAATGTGACACCGCTGATGGTGAACATTCAGGTAACGCTGAATCTGATCTTGATTGTCGCAGGTCTGATTTACTTGATTTTTGGATAAGAAAAGGAGGATGACGACTGTCATTCCTCCTTTTTTAACGAATAGAAACGATCTGGGCGCCAAAGGGCATTAAGGCTAAGCGAGCCAGCTTCAGTGATTGCGCGGCAAACGGAATTCCCACGATCGTAAGACATAGCACCACAGCGCTGGCCAGATGTCCAATGGCTAAGGGGACACCAGAAACAATCAACCAAATAATATTGACAATCAAATTTAACCCCGTTCCATGATAAACAATATCCTTGCCAAACGGAGCAAAGCTCAGACTGGCAAATTTGAAGCATTGCAGGCCGATCGGGATGCCGATAATGGTGATACACCACAAAACGCCGGCAAGACACCAAGTCAGCCCGCCGATCAGTCCGCCAAAGATGAACCAGATGATATTACCTAAGCAAGACATATTCCATCCCTCCATTATCCATAGTTTACCACTTTTTGCTAGATGCACCTCCAACTTAAGATGGAATTACATAGAAAAAAAGCGAAAGTACGCGAGAAAGGAAAAGCCGATGTTAGAAAAATTTGAACTGCTTTCTGTTGATCAGAAAACATTTTTACAGGCCTATCACTGGTCCTGCAAGGAGCCAAAAGCGGTCCTTCAAGTGACGCATGGAATGGCGGAGCACTTGATGCGCTATGAACCGTTGGCTAATTATTTAAACGAACGGAATATCGCGGTGATCGGGCATGATCATCTGGGACATGGGGCATCTGTTGGGGAAAATCCGCAGGGCTATTTCCATGATGAAACCATCAAACATGGACTGGTTCAGGATTTATATCAAGTAACGAAATGGGGGCAGTCACACTATCCCGATTTACCCTTCTTTGTTTTAGGACATAGTATGGGATCGTTTGTGCTGCGAAATTACCTAGCTGAATATGGCGAGCAGATTGATGGAGCGATACTGGTGGGTACAGGGCAGCAGCCGGTGCGGCTGACTCGTTTTGGTCAAGGGGCCGCTAAAGTGCTGAGTCGATTTCAAGGGAAAAAGCACCCCAGCAGGCTGATCGATCAGTTGGCGTTCGGCAATATGAATCGCAAGATCTTCAATAAACGAACCGATAAGGATTGGCTAGTCAGCTTAGCTGAGGAAGTAGATGCTTACTTGGCAGATCCAAACTGCGGCTTTTTGTTTACCTTGAGCGGGTATCACGAGCTTTTTTCGCTGATTATTCGCGCGCAGGAGCCGGAGCTGTTAAAAAAAATACCGAAAAAGCTTCCGTTGCTGTTTCTCTCTGGTAAAGAAGACCCAGTTGGAGAATATGGCAAAGGGGTGATGAAAGCAGCCAAGGCGTATCAGGCTGCCGGCGTGGAGCAGGTGACAGTGCAGCTGTACGAAAAAGCCCGCCATGAACTGTTGAACGAAACTCAAAAACTTACAGTTTTTCAAGATATTTGCAAATGGATGGAAAATATTTCTGAAAAATGATATTATTGTAAAAATTTTAGGTAATTGAGGGATCATATGAAAGCAAAATTTTTGATAGATTATTGCCACCAAGGTGATTGGGAGCCGCAAAACGGTCTGCGCCAATCACCGATTGATATCCAAACATCTCAAATTGAAAGCAATGATACATTAGCCAAACTGCAAGTAAACCTTTCAGAAACGACCGCGACTTTTTTTAATAATGGACAAAATCTGCAGTTATTAGGAGCCGGCCAAGCAAGCTTCAACAATCGTGTGTTTAACTTTGTCCAAGTGCATTTTCATGCTGATGGGGAGCATCGCTTAGACGGCAAGATTTTTCCGTTAGAAGGTCATTTTCTCTTCCAATCAGCCAACGGTCAGCTGGCGGTTATTGGCGTACTTTATCAGGTAGGTGCGTTTAATCCCGATTTTGAACAGGTGTTGAACCAATATGATCAGGAAAAGGGAAGCGGCAGCTTTTCTGTTGCGAGCCTGATGCCTGAAAATAAAAGCTATTACCATTACATCGGCTCGTTGACGACTCCGCCGTTAACGGAAGGGGTCGAGTGGTATGTGATGCAAAACATTTTAGAAGTGTCGGCGGAACAGGTTCTGAGATTTCTAGCCATTCATGGAAGAAATAATCGGGAGTGTCAGCCAATCAATGAGCGCAAAATTTTAAGCTATAACGAATAAAGTCGCTGCCAGCTTTTTGGCAACGACTTTTTTGACTATAAAGAAAGTATAAAATTTTCACATAAATAAATCGCTTTGTAGCAGGTATATCCATGTCCGGCTTCACGAACTAGCTTTATCGGCAATAAGCAAAAATATTTCGAAATTTGAGAAGCAATTTAGAAATATTTTGGTCTTATTGCTGTGAGACACAGCGATCGTACTTTGGAGCTGATGTGGAACAGTACCTACTTGGCGCTCAAAAGCTGAGCGAGTTCGCGAAGCCTTTCTTAGTTTCTAAAGAATTAGGCAAGATAATCTTTTAGTATGAAAGCAACACCTGAGTTCTCATTCGATTTGGTCAGTTTATCAGCGATTTTCTTTACAGCAGGTGCAGCATTTTCCATCGCGATCCCTTTTCCGCTGATTTTAAGCATTTCTAAATCATTTTCTTGGTCGCCAAAAGCCAATACGTCGGCTAAGTCCATGGATAAGTGCTTAGTCAAAAAGTTCAACGCGGCGCCTTTATTGACCCCCTCAGCCATAACCTCCAGCCAGTATTTATCAGAGTAGGAGCTGTTGATCCGCTGCTTCTCCAGCTGGGAGCGCAGCTTAACTAATTTACTAGTGTCTCCATCAGTAAACGCCAGCTTGAAATAGCTGATCGCTTCCTTGTCGATTTGCTGCCAGAGCTCGTCAACTTTTGATTCCTTCAAATTGAACTGGGCATAGTAAGGAGTGTTGACTTCGTTTTTGTCCTGAGCAAAGGAAATTCGGTCATCTTGCGCAGCACGGCTGGCTACAACAGTTACTTCAGTTTTCATCGCAAAGGAAAGTGCAGTCTTCACTGTAGCCGGAAGAATCGTGTAGCTTTTTAAGACTTTTTTGATGTCGCCATTTTCGATGCGAGCAACATAAGCGCCATTTGAGGCTAATGTAAAGCCGCTCAAATCCAATTGTTCAAATACTTCTCTCGCTGATTGGATCGATCGGCCAGTCGCCAAAGCCACTGTTCCTCCTTGGCGATCAAATTCTTTTAATGCCCAAGCATTTTCTTCAGAAATATTTCCCTCTTTATCCAGCAGGGTACCATCAAGATCTATTGCTGCCAATTTCATCTATATCCGTCCTTTTTTGATTCATCTATCTTATAGGTTAGTCCAATTTTCAGAAAATGAACAATTAAACGCTCATGTGAATAGAAAAGGAATTTCAAATCAATAAATAAATTAAAACTTTATAAAAATTTAATAATTGATAAAGATCCCCCAAATATCGGGATTATTCGCGGTTTTTTTGACTAAATGTTTGGGGTCTCAAAGCAGTAATTTTGCTTATTTCTTTTGAGGGGGCTAATCTGGGACTTGTAACCAGCTGTTATTAATAAATAGAAAAACTTGATGGGAGTGAAGGATATATGTTCTCAAAAATTGAGGAAATACCCGTAGTCACAGCAGCAGATGAAAATTACGCTCCTTATCTGAGTGTAATGATCTCAACGTTATTAGATAAAACTGGAAGAAAAACACCGATTCGCTTCATTATTATTGATGATGAGCTTTCAGTATCGAGTAAGGAGAAATTGATTCAAACAGTGCATAACTATTCTGATGCGGCTGTTATTCAATTTGTAAAGGTCGATGAAGAAATCTACGAAGATTTTTTAGTCAGCGACCATATTACAACGACTGCCTACTTTAGAATCTCTATGCCGAAGATGTTGGCAGAGAAAAATTATCGAAAAATTTTGTATATTGATTCGGATACATTGATTCTGGAGGATATTCAGAAATTGTATCAGCAGGATTTAGCTGGGAAGACGATCGGCGCGATCATTGATCCAGGACAAACCGAGGCATTGGAGCGCTTAGGCATTGATTCTGATGACTATTATTTTAATTCTGGTGTGATGGTCATTGACGTTGAGCAGTGGAATCAGCAGCACATTACTGAAAAAACAATTGATTATTTGAAAAATAATGGAGATAAAATCATCTATCATGATCAGGATGCGTTAAACGCAGTGCTTTATGAGAACTGGCATCCCTTTCATCCTCGTTGGAACATGCAATCGTCACTGATTTTTGACAAGCATCCTGCACCGACGAAGCGATACGATGACTGGTATAAAGAAGGGCGGAAGCATCCGGCGATTGTTCATTTTACAGGTCATGACAAGCCATGGAATACGCTGGAGGGGCACCCCTATCAAGAGAAATACATGGATCTATTGAACAAAAGTATTTTTATGGAGACGGTGAAGGTAAAATGAAAAAAGAAAAATTTACAGTAGTTTCAAGCTGCAACGATGCATTTGCGGAACATGTATCAGCACTTTTTGTTTCGATCCTAGAAAATGCTGAGGGGTCCGCAGCGGATTTTGATTTTTACGTGATCGATGATGAAATCAGCATTGCGAATAAACGTTTGATGCGTGAAACCGTCAAAGAATATGATGCGGCGCTGCACTTTTTAACGATTGATAAGAAGTATTTTGCGGACGCGGTGGAAAGTGACCGTATCCCGGAAACGGCGTATTATCGGATTGCGATCCCGGAATTATTCCGTGATCAAGATATTGAAAGAATTCTTTATTTGGATTGCGATATGATCGCGCTGGCGGATATCTCGGCATTGTGGGAGATTGATCTATCGGGTTATACGTTAGCCGCAGTAGAGGATGCCGGCTTCCATCATCGTCTAGAAAAAATGGCGATCGCCTGTGATTCAACGAAGTATTTCAATTCAGGCTTCATGCTGATCAATATGAAAACATGGCTCTCAGAAAATGTAACGAATCGCGTATTGCGTTACATTCACGACAATCCTGAGAAATTGGAATTTCATGATCAGGATGCGCTGAATGCGATCCTGCACGACCACTGGCTGCAGCTTCATCCAAAATGGAATGCCCAAAGCTACATTATGAAACGTGAAGTAGAGCATCCAGATCCAGAGGGTGAGAAGGAATATTTCCAAGCGCGCAGAGATCCTAAAATCATTCATTATTCAGGACATGTCAAACCGTGGAGTCCAGAGTTTACTTCCTCCTTGAAGAAATACTACGAGGAGTATGAAGATTTGACCGCCTTTAACGAGGAAGAAAATGAAGAAAAATCCTCAGAAAAAGCATCTTCAACGAATAAAACTGGGTTAGTAGGATAGACCAGTTGAATAATCAATAAGTAGGAGGATAACGAATGAAGGATAAAACAAAAAACAAGTGGGAACACCCTAAAAGTCGTTTTCACCACCAATCAGGCAAAAAGAATGATAGGCAAAAGGATAGCGCGGTTCGCTCACTGCTATTCAAGCTTTTATCCGTTTTTGTGATTGGTTTTATCACAAAAAAGCTCAACCAGCGGAAAAGATAAGCAAGTAATCAAGGGTCCAAGACAATTCATTTGTCCGGGCCCTTTTTTATGGTTAAGCGTCAGGAAATCAGCTGATTAGTTAAAGAAAAATTGCAGGTGTAGCTAAGTTTGGAGAGTAATTTCACCGCCTTCATGAAGAGGAAGGCTTCTTTTTGTATATGAGAAAATGATGAAATTAAATTAGAAATACTTATTAGGTGGTTATTTATTATAAAGAATATTCTTAATGATAAGCCGTTTAATACCGCCAATCCTTTATGTTAATTTGAAATAAACATTTTGGTATTGAAAAGGCCGTGACAAAAGGATTATTTTATGTGTGTAGATATCTCAAATAAAAATAAGTATCAATAGAGAAGGAGGTACACATGGAAGATTATGGGTTGAGCAGACGACAGCTCTTTACATTGACTCGCAAGACATTGGAAAGACGCGTCACTCATTATTATAAAGAAACCAACGACGGAAATGGCGCCATCCAAATTTTGGTAGCGCTTCAAGTACGAGATGAGCTGGAGGCGGCAGATTTTTCAATGCTGCTGAAGCGGCTGGTACGGCACATTTTTTTACAGACCCGCTCAACGGCTGCGATGCGTCGCTTTTACAGTTATTTTGCGGCCTATTTCGAGAAAAAGGAATGGCGGCTGTTAACGATTAAATTATTTCCCGCAAAAACATATATTGCTGAAAAAATACACGCGCTATACACCCAGTTTATTAAAGAGCCTTTAGCAGGATTAGCAGGTTCATGACGAAGAACAGGTGAGGAAAAAAATGAATGAAAGGAAGGAAAAGCATGTTCACATTAGATGCAGAATTTGAAAACAGCAACGGCAAATCCCAACATTTGCGCTTTAAAAATGTGGATCCCACGAAAACGGGCGCGGAGATCAAAGCGTCCTTAACCAAGTTAACGCAGCTGAACCTATTTGAACGAAAGGGTGTCGGCTTATATAAAAAGGTCAAGCATGCGACTTTGATCGAAACGATTGAGACAGAGCTTTTTGACGATAGTCTAAAAACAGCGGCGGAGCCGTCCATACAAGCAGAGGAACCCGTACGCGCTGTGGAGGAAACGAGACCAGAACCTGAAATGGCCGAGGACGCTCAGCCAGCAACAATGCTTCAGGTCTCTGAAGAAAAGCCTGACCCCAATGTATTAATCCAAACAATTGAACTGCCGGCGGAAATGAATCCAAGAGAAATGTATCAGAGCGAAGCGCTGTCGATTATCACGGCCTGTGTGCCTGACGGATATACATTAGAAGATATTCAGATCGACGACACAGAACAGCCAGCCAAGCTCATTCTGACAGAAAGACGAAAGGTGGCGGAGTCCGCTGAGATCCCGCAGGCACCGCCACCTACACCAAAGAAAAAACGAAAGCGGCTGCTTGATCGTATCCGGAAACGAGAATAAGCAGTGTTCATCCCATCGAAAATCCAACGTTGGTATGGGGTGAAAGGAGGAGTAGTGAAAACTGAATAAAATTTTTAGCTCGCTAATCGGCGGGCTATTTGTCGTGGTGTATTAACGATAGGTAGTCGCTTTTTTGCCAAAAACCAGCGTAATTGTCAAGCAGGTTAGTGATAAAAGGAGTGTCTGTTTTTACTTTTTCAAGGATAATTTTGAAGCATGGCCTTAAAATATAGTGATTGAACAGCTTTTGAGCGGATTTTATCAAGTGATCAGGCATATGTTTTCCGCCTTCGTTCCTAGAATGATACGATGAGTTTAATCATTGGAAACCAGCATTCTTAAAAGGCTTCAACTATGAGGAGGAAACAGAATGGTCAATTTATTGAAATTATTTGGGGTAGCCGCGGCATCCTTTTTGGTTCTAGATTTATTATGGCTGCTAGTATTTGCTCGGCGGATGTATCAGGAGAATTTAGGGCATTTGATGGGACAGACAAAAATTGTGCCGGCAGTGATTTTTTATGGAATCTACTTGATCGGGATTCTCTTTTTTATCGTCACTCCTGCGTTAGAAAAGGGAAGTCTATTTTATGCCATCGCAGCGGGAGGCTTTCTAGGTCTTTTATGCTATGGAACCTACGACTTAACGAATATGGCAACCTTAAACAATTGGCCTGCTATGATCACGATCATTGATTTGATTTGGGGAACCTTTGTGACCGCGGCGGTTTCTGGATTTACGGTGTTCGTTGCGCAACACTTTCATTGGAGGTAAATATCATGGAAATGAGTCAATCAAATCAGGCGATTGATCCAAAGGAACTGCTTTTTGCCTTCCAGCAAGGAGCGATTCAATTAATCAATCAAAAGCAGGTATTAAATCAGATCAATGTTTTTCCGGTATCAGATGGAGATACGGGAAGTAATTTGGCTTCTTTGATGCAAACTATTTTGGAAGAGACGAAGGAAGAAAGCAGCTCGGTCGTTGAAGTGTTTGAAAAGGTAGCTGAGGCTTCATTAGTAGGTGCACGAGGAAATTCAGGAATTATTTTTGCCCAGTATTTTAACGGTATCTACAATCATCTGCTAAAGCTGGAGGAAAAAAGCTCCGTTCAAAGCTTTGTGGAAAGCGTTAAATCAGCGATCGGTGAAGCCTATCAGGCAATTGAACAGCCGGTAGAAGGAACAATCATCACTGTGATCCGTTCATGGGCGGAGGCGCTGGATGACAGTGAGCAAGTATTCAGTCTGGAAAGCTTGCTGCCAAATGCTCTGCACAAGGCCAAGCAGTCCTTGGAGAATACGACCAATCAACTGAAAATCCTGAAAAAGAATCAAGTCGTCGATGCCGGTGCCAAGGGCTTTTATTTATTCATCGAAGGCTTTACGGAAGCTTTTTTGACCAAACAGGCGGCCCTTCATTTAGTAAATGAACCAGCAGATGGGATAAAAATTGAGCAATCACCGCAAGAGCATAGTCATACCTCAGAGCCGAGGTATCGTTATTGTACCGAAGTATTCCTTGATCAAGTGGCGCTGTCTAAGAGTGAACTGCAGCAGAAGCTGAACGCGTACGGCGATTCACTGATTGTTGCCGTGAACCGCGGCAAGGCGCGCATCCACATTCACACCAATCAGCCGGCGGAGGTCCTGGACTATTTGAGCAGTGTCGGTAATCCCATCCAGCAAAAGGTCGACGACATGCTGCTGCAGTATCATGTCAATCAGCAGCGCAAAGCACCGATTGCTTTAGTGACTGATTCCATCGCGGATCTTCCAGCAGAGTATTTACTGGAAAATCAGATTCATGTTCTGCCGATGAATATTTTGTTGGGGACGACTAGCTATCTCGATAAGCTTACTCTGCAAACGAAGCAGCTTTTTGATCTAGCTAAAGAGACAGAGGGGCGTGCAACGAGCTCGCAGCCGACGTTGAAAACGGTCGAGAATTTGTTTTCCTTTTTAGAAACCCGCTATGAAGCGATCTTAGTCATCACCGTCGCTGGGAAATTAAGCGGAACCTATTATACAGTCAAAGAGGCAGCGAAGCGCAGCCATGCGATCCCGATCGAAGTCATTGATTCCAGACAAAATTCTGCCGCTCAGGGCTTACTCGTTATGAACGCCACTGAGTGGATTCAAGCGGGAATACCGTTTGCGGAAGTGGTGTCGCGAGCAGCAGAAAAACGCGAGCAATTGAAGATTCTGGTGAGTGTGGATGAGTTAGATCCGATGATCGACTCAGGACGGATTCCGCAGGCTGTCGGCAAGCTCGCTAAGCAGGTCAATTTGAAGCCTATCGTCAGTCTTGATGAGTATGGCGAGGGGAAATTGAGCAATTTTGCTTTTAGCCGCAAGGGGAATGAGAAAAAAATTCTGCGTGAGATGAAGAAGGTCAATCAAAAGCACAAAATCAAACGATATGCGATCATTCACGTCAATAACGAAGCCAAAGCCAAGCTGTGGGGCAAAAAGCTTCGCGAGCTGCTTGCTTTTCCGCCAAGCTATATCACGGATAGTTCAACGGTGATTGCTATGAGTGCGGGAGAAGGCAGTGTCGCAGTTGCGTATGAATTGGGAGGAGATGAAAAATAATGATCGTTTGGACAATAATAATGATTCTGTTCATTTATTTCACTGCGCTGTTTTTTCTCGCGCAGGCGCTGCACAATAATTCAATTGTGGACATGGCTTGGGGTATCGGCTTTGTGATCGTTGCAGTGACAGGCTATCTCTTAATGCCGGAAAAAACGCTGGCGGCAACCGCTGTTTTGATTCTCGTAACTATTTGGGGGCTGCGATTGTTTTTCCATTTAGCGAAACGGAATATCGGCAAGCCTGAGGACTATCGCTACGTCAATATGCGTAAACGCTGGGGCAAGCAGTTTGCCAAGCTAAAAGCCTATTTGAATGTTTTTGTTCTGCAGGGGGTTCTCCTGTGTGTCGTGGCCTTGCCGATTTTCTTTGTCACAACCGGCACGGAAAAGGCCTTTTATTGGTGGAACTGGCTAGGGGTCATCATATGGCTGAGCGGCTTTGCCTTTGAAACCATCGGTGATTATCAGCTGACGGTGTTTAAGCGAACGGCTAAGAAGGGCGAGCTGTTGACAACGGGTTTATGGTCGCTGACCAGACATCCTAATTATTTTGGCGAAGCCTTGAGCTGGTGGGGAATCTTTTTGATCAGCTTAAATGAACCGCGAAATATTTGGGGAATGATTGGGCCGATCGCGATTACCTTGCTGCTTTTATTTGTTTCAGGTGTCCCGCTATTAGAGAAGAAGAACAAAGAAAAGCCCGGCTATCGCGCTTATGCGGATCAAACACCGAAGTTTCTTCCGTTTGTGGGGAAAAAGGGTTTGTAAATGAAGCTTTGCAGGCAGCCGAATTTAAGCGGCTGCTTTTTCTAAGTCCTTGGGCGGATGGCTCGCTGCCGGATTTCATGTATAGTATATATAAGTAGATAGAGCTGGACCATAAAACTGTATGAGAAGGGAAGGATGGACTATGCTGCTATGGGGGCTAATTATTGTTTTAGCATGTATCATTATTTATCTTTTTCTGCCAGGCGGACCTGCTTGGAATAGCTATTTGGCGGATGTTGGCGATTCTTTTCAACAGGAAAAAAATTCTGAGAAGCCGGAGCTGATCACTGAAGAAGCGATCGCTCAGCTGCCGCAGCAATTAAAGAAATACTTCAAGAAGAATGGCTATCTCGATCGACCGTTGATGCACAATATGCATATTCGTTTTGGAAACACCAAATTTCGAATGGCTCCAGATAAAGAACCGGTTTCGATTGATTTTTGCCAAGTCAACTTTGTTTATCGGCCGGATCGCTTTGCCTTTTTAAAGGCTCGGATGTTTGGTTTGCCAGTCCAGGTTAGAGACAGTGTGAAGGATGGCCGTGGAGCGATGATCGGGCGAATCGCCAAGCATATTCAATTGTTTCACTCGACTGGACCTGAGATGGATCAGGGTCAGCTGATTACGGCTCTGGCGGATGCGGTGTTTATGCCGAGCTTGTTTTTACAGGATTATGTAGTTTGGCGAACACTTGATGATCGAAGGATTGAAGGGACGATTACGTGGAATGGCGTGAGTGCGAAAGGGCGTTTCACATTTGATGACTCTGGGGATATCGTTCGTTTTGATACCGAAGATCGCTACATGGATGAAAACGGAAAGGGAACCTCATTAGTTCCTTGGTTCGTTCTTTATGAAAATTACGAAAGCGACGGTGATTATCGCAGGCCCGGATGTGTCAGTGTGAACTGGCAGCTGCCTCAGGGCGTAGATGATTACTTCGTCAGTGATCAAATCAAGGTCAGCTATTCAGTTGACCTCGCCGCGATCAAATAAAAAAGACAGCTGCGGCTGTCTTTTTCGCTTACAGCTCGTTTCATGAACGAAGCTGAACAACATTGTGAAACTTTTTAGTGTCCTTTGTGCTTTTCACGCTTCTTCGTCTGTCGTTGCTGAAAACGTTCCTCAGCATATGCAGCTTTTCGTTGTCGCCTTTGCGCTTTGCTCGCTGTTTTTGCTTGCTCGCGTAATTCGCTGATAGCAAGCTGTGCCTTGGTAGAAACTGCCGGCTGGCGTTTTTCGCGATTGATTAGACGCTGCATCCGCTTAGGATTCATTTTCTTTTCAGACTTTGGCGCAGCGACGACTGTACCGGACTGCTCCAACAAACAGGGCAAACGTTTAAAAATAAACTCAAAGACATCCCCATCCTTTGGCTCAGCACCAAAAACATGTCGGATCACTTGGTAATGGCCATCGGTTTCAGCTTCCACCAAGCCACACCAAAAACTGCCATCGAAGTAAATCGTCAACTTCATGACGACACCTCCCTTAAATAAATTTCAAGCAAGGGACAACCCAGGGAGGGCAGGTTACTGACATTTTCATGCGGCGGACTACCAACCGCCATGTGTTTTTATGCTCATCATTAGTGTACTAGGTTTGGTGGAAAAATTATAGAGTGGATTTAAATTTATAGTAATGACGCATGGTAATATAGTTAAAAAATGAAAAAAAGTATAATGAAATTATTTTAGTGATATAATATACAAAAAAATTAGGGGGGAACTGTTGGCAGCTTTTGTATTATTCTTTGTTAAAAAAATTCTTCTAGGATTGATACTTGAAGGTGGGTTAACAATATATTGTCTAAAAAAGAGGCGGAGGGGCTTTTGGTTTTTAGCTACATATTTTATTGTGATTCATTGCTTACTAGTCATTTTTCCAATATCTTTCTATTTGATCTATTTGAGTGATTATTTATTAGTTTCTATTCTATTTTTTAAGTATTCAAATTTATCAGAAGTGGCTAGAAACGTTTTAATCTTTATAGATATTTTTCTATTTTTATGGCTATCTGTGTATGCACTGTTTGCTCCGATGGTGTCAATGACTTATCAGTTTAATAATTTTAAAGAGAATGGAGAAGAATATGTAGTTGTTCAAACAGTTTCTGAATATAGGCAATTTGCGCAGGAAAATACAACAGCGACAGGTTATATCTATAAAAATAATTCTCTTTCTCCTAGTACCATAGTTCAGCATAGCTCACCTACAACGGGGGAGTACGCGATCATACCTTCAATACCGGAGAATAAAAGTGAGCTAGAATACTATCTTAAGACTGGACAGAAGAAATAAAAAATAACCGTTTAATTGTGAAATAATGGCTAAATAACTTGATTGAGAAAATCAACCATTGTTGAATCCTGCTAAAATTAGTCGTTTGGGCGAATTTTTTATCCGAAAATGAACGTTTATTTGATATAATTCATTTATATCGGAATCGATAATTATTTAAAAATAATTAGTTGTTGATTTTATTATTATAGGAGGACAAAGGATGGAAAAGAAACGGTATAAAATGTACAAAAAGGGGAAAATTTGGGTAGTAGCTCCGATCGTTTTTCTAGGAGTCGTTGGTTTAGCATCAGATAAAACGGTCGTCCATGCGGATGAGACCGAAGCAGCACAAGTTCAGCAGGTGAGTGAAGAACTTCAACCATCATCAAGTGATCCAGCTGTCGAGTTGAAAACGACGGAGGCTGTTGAGGAAAATGAGCCGGACTCAAATGTAGCTGACAATGCTGATGCAAAAAATGGTGAGCAATCCACGGAAGCTGTCACAGAGGAATCGCAAACAGAAGCCACAGTTGAGACGCAGCGACCAGAAACTACAACAAGCTCCGAAAGCGCAGCAACCACTTCGAAGGAAAAGGTTGATGTTCAAGCAAGTACACCAGCAGAAAAGCAGACAACTGCTTCTTCAACAAAAGCAACAACGCAATCTTCGGCTGCTGCCAGAGCCTCCGTTACAGCGAAAGCAGCTAAAATTGCCATATATCGCGTTTACAATCCAAATTCAGGCGAGCATCTGCACACGATGAACGCTGGAGAACGGGACTATCTCGTTCGCCTTGGTTGGCGCAACGAAGGCATCAGCATGTACGTAGATGGGACAGGAAATCAATTGTACCGCCTATATAATCCGAATTCAGGTGAGCATTTTTACACATTGAATGCCAAAGAGCGAGACAATCTGAAAAAACATGGCTGGCGTTATGAAGGAATTGCCTGGAAAACCCCGAAGACAGGACAGGCGATGTATCGGGTGTTCAACCCAAATGCACGAGGAGCAGGCTCCCATCATTATACGATGCTGGTTAGTGAACGGAATGATCTAGTCAAAAGAGGCTGGCGCAATGAAGGGATCGCTTGGTATACCGCCGGCGGGTCACAAACAGTCGCTTCATATATTTTGCTAAATGCGCCATTTATCAATCAATATAGTGCCGGCTTCCCAATGGGATGTGAAGCAGCCTCGCTCTTACAAGCGCTGCAGCAAAAAGGCTATGCAAAAAACTACAATTTGAAGAGCTTTATCAAGGAAATGCCGATGTCGCCCAATAATAATCCCAATAACGGTTTTTCCGGCAAACCGGATAAAGTAGTCTCAAACATTTACCATTCTATTTATGCAAAACCGCTAGCTAATTGGGGAAATAAATACGCGAAGGCAGCAGATATTTCTGGAGTATCTGTAGAGACGCTGAAGGACGAATTGCGTAAAGGCAATCCTGTCGTGGTTTATGTGACTGGAGACTATGCGGCTCCTCGGTACGGGAAATATTGGTGGGGAACAGGGATCGACAATGCCCATGTTGTAACATTAGATGGATTTAACCAAAATAATAATACGTATCATATCTCTGATCCAGCGAAAGGGAAGTATTGGGTCTCTGCTAGTAAATTTGAAGCTAGCTACAATCTGAGAAAATCTGCGGTGGTAGTGAGATAGGAAAACACAAATAATACTAAAAAAGCTCTCCTTGATAGACGAAGCGGTTGATAGCCGTTTGGTGGTCTATTGAGGGGCTTTTTTTTGTTGGAAAATTAAAGGAATGGCTAATTAGGAGTTTTGCTCCTTTTTATGAGGATGAGTTGAAATGTTCGAAAAGCATAGATCGATTTGACATTTCATTCATGTGTCTTTACTCTAAGGAGGAAGAGTTTAGTAAACAGTAAATAGGTAGGTGTAATTGATATGGCCAGTATTAGAGATATAGCAAAATTAGCTGGGGTTTCAGCTGCAAGTGTTTCCAGAATATTAAACAATGATGAAACATTTAGTATTAATGAGAATACCCGTAAGCGTGTAATTGAAATTGCGACCAGCTTGAATTACTCGAAAAATCAAAATAGAAAAAATCGCGACGTGGGAGATAAAAACACCATTGCACTCATTACACGACATCAAGCGGATAATGAGAAAAGCGATCCATACTTTATGTTTATTCGAAAAGGGGTAGAGTCAGAGGCTAAAAAATGGCGTTTAAAAACCTTTCGAGCTTTTTCTATGCGTGACAAAGAAAAGGATATTTTTCAGCTGAGCAAGTATGGCGCCGTAGTGGTCATTGGCGAGATGACTTTGGAGGCACTCGAAGAAATTCGAAAGATCAATTCTAATATCGTTTTGATCGATTCTTACTCTGAATATGCTGGTTTTGATTGCGTCCAGACAGATTTTGCACAAAAGACCCATGACATACTGGATCTGTTAAAAAGTAAAGGACATGAGAATATCGCATTCATTGGCGGGCTGGGAAGCAAGGTAGACATACATGGAGAAGTCGTTTACTACAAGGAAGAAATTCGATCAGAAAATTATCGGCAGTGGATGGTTTTGAATCATTTAGATAACTACACCACGGTGTTGCAAGGGGAGTGGTCCCCTGGGGCGGGACTAGAGTTAGGAACCCAAATAATGAATATGAACCCTAGACCTACAGCCATTGTAGTGGCCAGTGATCCAATGGCTGTGGGCGTTTATAAAGCGGTGATCAATGCTGGCTTGTCCATTCCAGAAGACATTTCGATTATTAGTTTTGACGACATCGAGATGGCTCAATACATGACGCCCTCATTATCCACTGTTCGATTAAATTCTGAAGAAGTAGGCAAGATCGGGGTAGAATTAGTAAGAGGAAAATTACTGAATGTCAGAGCGATGCCTGTTCGCGTCGTTTGCTCCAGCGAGCTGATTCTGCGTGACTCTGTAAATGACATTAAGAATGAAGAAGTTTGATATTGTTTCAAACTTTTTTTATTTTACGGCTTGTGTAAACGTTAACTAAACAATTATACTGAAAACAGTAAACGTTTGCAAAAAAATTAAGGAGTGTTTTAAATGAAGTTTTTAGACAAAATGGCTGAAAAAATAGTTCCCATAGCACAAATCATTGCTGACAATAAGTTTTTACTAAGTCTGCGTGACGGATTCATGGTGGCATTTCCTGCGACTATGTTCGCTTCGATCATGATCATTATTCAAAATTTTCCAACGACCTTTGGCTTTGCTGACAAATTACCAGAAGGGGTAAATGTGTTCCTAAACGACTTTTTTGGCCCAGTAGGCAACGCCACGATGAGTGTCGGGACCCTCTTCATTGTTTTTGGTATCGGCTATCAGCTAGCTGATAAATTTGGACAGCCAAAATTATTTGCGGGAGCCATTTCCTTGTCCTCTTTTCTAATGCTGCTGCCCTTCAGCAATCAAGACAAACTGGGTACGGTCATTCCAATCTCTAAATTGGGTGCAGAAGGGATGTTTGTCGGTATCGTTACCGCAATGATCGCAACGATCATCTACTCAAAAATCAGCGCTGCTGGTATCACGATCAAAATGCCGGACTCTGTACCGCCGATGATTGCTCAATCCTTCGTCGCGATCATTCCAGGAGCAGTTCCCTTGTTTATTTTCAATATTATTCGCTATCTATTTACTTTTACTAAGTGGGGAAATGCAGTTGATTTTGTTTATCAGATTCTTCAACAGCCGTTAATGGGACTCGGTGGGACTTTACCTGCGGTGTTGATCGCTGTCTTCTGTATGCAGTTTTTCTGGTGGTTTGGGATCCATGGAACTTTGGTCGTGAACGCTGTAATCGATCCAATCATGAATGCTTTAGCGATTGAAAACTATGAAGCCTATAAGGCGGGAGCTACTGAGCTTCCTCATATTATCAATACAACATTTATGGGCGTCTTTGTGAATCAAGGTCTGCAGCTAGGCATTTCCATTACTATGGCCTTCTTTATTGCCCGCTCTATTAGAATGAAAAAGCTGATGAAGACAATCATCGCTCCTTCGATATTTAATGTATCTGAACCGATGACTTTTGGTTTGCCGATCGTGATGAATCCGATCGCATTCATTCCATGGATATTGGCGCCCTTAGCCTCTACAACTATTTCCTATCTCGCTATTTACGTGGGGCTTGTTCCGCGGCCGATTGGTGCCACAGTGGTATGGACAACGCCAGTCTTTCTTTCCGGTTGGATAGGTACAGGGTCAATCGCCGGTGCTATTTTACAGGTGGTAACCTTAGCGGTAATGGTTCTTATTTGGGTACCGTTTCTAGTTGTGATGGACAGAGAATATCTGAAAGAAGAAAAAGAGCAACTATCTGTTGAATAAATAAGAGCTGATTGAGAGTTTCGTCAATTAGTTGAGAAAGGGCACGAGCAATGAGAGTAGATACACTGAGTTACAACTATCAAATGAACGCGAATATAAAAAAAGTACATGAGGTCATTTTTAAGGAGCAGGAACAATATTTTCATTCAAATGGTTTTTTAGGAGAAGCCTTCACTGAAGGGGCGGAAATCACGCGAACGATGCCGTCAAAGCTTGGAACAACGAATATTCCCGCCTCAATTCAACTTTCGAAGCTCAGTGAAAACGAAATTGAATTGACTACTACCTATATTAAGGGC
This sequence comes from Candidatus Enterococcus murrayae, assembly GCF_017315985.1. Lineage (GTDB taxonomy): Bacteria > Bacillota > Bacilli > Lactobacillales > Enterococcaceae > Enterococcus_A > Enterococcus_A murrayae. The sequence continues at coordinate 33,876 of NZ_JAFLVR010000022.1, forward strand.
GTAATTGTTCAGCGATACGTGCTTAATGAGCTGTCCTATTCTAAAACGCAAGTGATTTATTCCGAGAAAAATTTATTTCATCAGCTGAGAAACCAGTATAGTTTCTTTTTTCTGGCAGTGGCCTATAAATTCTTTTATAACAGAGGAATAAAAAAACGAATGGCTTATTTAGAGAGTCAATGTAATGAAAAAGCGGGGGATGTCCAGTGATCGAGGTTCTAAATAAAGAGATGTTTTATCTCTATAATGAAAAAATCAGTTATGTGATCCATATTCTTCCCAACGGCCATTTAGGACATGCTTACTTTGGAAAAAAGCTTGGAACGATCACCAGTGAAGACGTCCGTTATCTGACATCAACAGAAAGCAAATCAGCAGGGACAGTCAAATTCAGTCAAACGATTCCTAATTTCAGCCTGCATGATCAGTATCAAGAAGTTCCCATTTACGGGACCTCTGATTTCAAAGACGGAACGTTAAAGGTGGCTGAAGGCGATGACAGTCTATATTTAGATTTTCAGTATATTTCTCATACTATTAAAAAGGAGAAGCCGAGAAATTTAGCGGTTCCTGCTTCTTTTGCAGAGGATGGACAGGTGGAAAGCATTACCTTTTGCTTAGAGGATCCATTTAATCAATTGAGATTAGAGGTTACGTATTCTTTGTTTAAAAATCGCGGGACTATCGCTCGCGGTCAAAAGCTGACAAATTTAGGGGAAAAGAAACGAAAGCTTCTGCGTTTTTTAAGTGGTGCGTTGGATATGAAAAATCAAAACTTTGAGTTTTTACATCTTTCAGGTGCATGGCTGAAGGAAAGGCATATAAAGCGCCATTCGTTGACTCAAGGAACAGTCAGCGTTGGTTCCTTAAAAGGAGCGTCCAGTCACCAGCACAACCCCTTCGTAGCTTTGCTGCCGAAGGGTTCTGATAATCAACAGGGAGAGGTCTATGCTGCGAATCTTATCTATTCTGGCAATTTTTTGGCTCAGACCGAGGTAGATGAATGGAATAATCTCCGCATGATGCTGGGGATTCATCCAGAGTGTTTTTCTTGGGAGTTAGAGCAGAATGCCACCTTCGAAACACCAGAAATGCTTTTGCACTATACGAGTGAAGGTCTCAACGGATTAATGGCTGAAACAAGTGCGTTTGCCGAGAAGCATGTCATTCATCCAAAGTGGTATCGCCGGAACAGACCAGTCGTTTTAAATAATTGGGAGGCCACTTATTTTGATTTTGACCATAAAAAGCTGCTGGCTTTGGCTATGGAAGGCAAGAAAATCGGCATAGATTGTTTTGTTTTGGATGATGGCTGGTTTGGTCAACGGGATAATGATCGAGTCTCGCTTGGTGACTGGTTTGAAGATCCTAGAAAATTTCCCAAGGGGATCGCTGCTTTTGGCAAAGACATTCATGAGCTGGGCCTGCAGTTTGGTCTTTGGTTTGAACCGGAGATGGTTTCTCCGACGAGTGAATTGTATACCAAACATCCAGAGTGGGTAGTGAGACATACAGATTCTTCGCGGATAGCGATTGGTCGCGGACAGTATGTGCTTGATTTTTCTAATCCGGCAGTTGTTGAGAATATCTATGAGCAAATGAAAAAGATTATTTCGTCGACTGATTTGGATTACATCAAATGGGACATGAATCGAAATATCACACAAGCCTATTCTGCGTATCTGGCAGACAATCAAGTGAATCAGACTGAATTTTTTCATCGCTATATCTTAGGGGTTTATCGTTTATACGAAAAGATTTTATCTGATTTTCCAGATATTTTGATCGAAGGCTGTGCAGGCGGAGGCGGGCGATATGATTTAGGGATTCTTTTTTATAGTCCACAGATTTGGCCGAGTGATGACAGCGATCCGATCGAGCGTCTAGCCATCCAATCAGGAACGCTATTGGGCTACCCATTGTCTTCGTTTAGCAACCATGTTTCAGCTGCGCCTAATCATCAGGTACGGCGCCAAACATCGCTAGAAATGCGAACGAATGTAGCAATGTTTGGACCATTAGGCTATGAGCTGAATTTGTTTGAGCTCTCTAAAAACGAATTAGAGCAAATAAAAACAGATATTTTGTTCTATAAAAAATACCAATCACTTTTAACCTTTGGCAGATTCTATCAGTTAACGGAAGTTATTGATCAGCCAAATGAATATGGCTGGGCAGTTTTTGACGAAGAGAGCAGAGAGGGACTCGTTTGTTTCTTTCGAATTCTAACAGAAGCAAACAGCAGCAACCGAGAATTCATCAAGGTGCCTTTTGTCCGGGAAAATAAACGCTACAGCCTCAATGGAGAAAATATATCTGGAAATATTTTGAAAAAAATAGGGATTCGAAAACCGTATCAGTTTAATAGTGTCAATGGGGAGATCGCACAAGTGGCGGGGGACTACCAGTCATTTGTTTATGAATTGCAAGAATTGTAGGCAGCGGTTCTGAGGAAAAGTGCCTGTTCAGTGATAGTGGAAAAGCCCATTCAATAATTTTAACCTTCGTGATTACTTTCATGAAGGTTAAAATTATGGCCTTTGCCTGGTTTTTATCTGATTTTTTAAGTATGACTGATTTTTTATAAATAAAAGTATAGACATTTGGTAGTTCAGTATATATAATATAGACAAACTATATTAAGTCAAGCGTAATATGAAAATTTTGAATAACATAGTTTGGATGTGGTTTGAAGGCATGACAAAGAAACCCTAGGCAAAGGGAATTTTTGAAAAGATCAGTTAATAATCATTTTCTGCTCCTCATAGGGTTTATTGTCTTTCAGTAGTTGATAAATGATCCGTACCAGTTTTCTTACGACATGGCTAATAGCGACATTATAGTGTTTTCCTTCTGCTAGTTTTTTCTGG
>NZ_JAFLVR010000023.1 GCF_017315985.1 Candidatus Enterococcus murrayae
TTTTTTGTTTCACTCGCTAACACGAGCGAAACTGACTGAAGTCATTAATAAAAAAAAGCTGACAGGACAAAAATATTTTGTCTGTCAGCTTTTCATAAAAAGAAATTATTGTGGCTACAATTCTATTTTTTTATTTTTTCAGTCGTCTTCAAAATGAATAACTGAAAATTTAGTTCTTTTTCGGCCTGACCAGTCTTCACCTCATAATCATTCTCTACTAACTCATCATACATAGATACTAATAATTCTAGAGGAAATTTGGCTACTTGCTGCATCGCTAACTTCACACGATAAGGATGGATGCTTAGTGTCTCAGCAATATTAGCCTGTTGATAACCAGTTTTTTGCAAGATTTTTGTTTGCAGTAATAATCGAATTTGACTAATCAAAATTGCAGTCAATTTGATTGTTTCCTCACCCTGTAAATGCAACTCTTCATATGTTTGATAAGCCTTTGCCGTATCCCCCTTAAGGATTTGTTCCGTTAACTCAAAAATATTATGTTCAAGCGTTTTCGGTACTAAATCCTCTACTAGTCGAAGCGTGATAGTGCCACCCTCACCTGCCAGTAACAGTAATTTTTCGATCTCATTCATCGCTTTAGACAGATCAAAATCAGTCAGACGCAAAAAAAGATCAAATGCTTCTTTTGATATTTTCACATTTGCGTTGCTGATATAACGCTGCAAAAAGCTGCGTAAGTCCCGCTCCTGTAAAGGTGCTGCATCAACAACAGTTGTTTTCTTCAAAGCCTTAGTAATTTTTTTGCGAGCATCGAGTTTGGGATATGTCGCCCAAAAGACAACTATCGATGTATCTAACGGGTGTTTCAAATAATCTATCAAGCCATCGACGTCCTGATCAGGTACATTACTTTTCTTTTCTCCCGTTAAAAAATAAGGTTTTTCCACAAAAATCAAGCGATAATCACCGAAAAAAGGAAGCGTTTCTGCTTCATCAATGACTGCTCCTAGGCCGCTTTCCTCCATATCAAATGACATAAAGTTCAACTCCTCTAAGTCATCCTTCTTCATTCGGTCTAAGAACGCCTGTCGAATCTCCTGAATCAAAAAATCTTCTGTCCCCGTGACTAGATAGACTGATTTTAATGGTGCATTCCTGATTTGCTGAAGGGCTTCCTGTGTATTCATGTGATTGCTCCTAACTCATAAAAATTCTAAAAATAGCTTTATATACTTGCTTGTTCTTGTTAAACCTGACTCTCCATGCTACCACGATTACTCAATAAAATCTATCAGCACTTTGATTTTTCCACGTTTAGTTATCTCAGACCATTGGTAATAGACCATTCCCTGCTGATCCGTTCGAAAAATCTTAATCTGGTATTTATTTAATTTTTCCAGAGTTTCATCAGTAGGATGTCCGTAACGGTTCTTTTTGCCTACGGAAATAATACCATATTTAGGTTTGGTTTTTTCTAATAACTCTTCACCTGTTGAGGTATTACTGCCATGATGGCCGATCTTTAAAAAATCTGTTCTCAGTTGCGGATAATTTTTCATCAGTTCTTCTTCGCCAGTAGTCTCTAGATCCCCAGTCAATAAGAAACGCTGTTGATTCAATTGGAAATAAGTAACCAGTGAATCATCATTTTCCCCTTCACTCTTCTCAGGGGAAAGTACTCGCAGCTTTAAGTACCGGCCAATCGTATCGCCTCGTTTTACCAAATGAACTTTAGTTCCTCGTACTTTCCTCAGCAAGTTGCGCAGTTCCATCTGCGAACCATCAGCCAAATAAAGATTTCTCACATTTACCTTTCTCATGACGTTTTTTAATTCTCCCATGTGATCTGCATCATTATGAGTTACGAGCAAATGGTCGATCTTGTGGCACCCTAGTGATTTGATTAAAGGCAATAAATTATAGTCAGAGATCCTCTTTAACTGTCTAACTTGCCATTTGTCTTGTTTAAAGTTCAAGCGTCCTCCAGTATCGATCAAAAAAGTCTCCTGTTTAAAAGGTAATTTGATAAAAATACAGTCTCCCTGTCCGACGTCTACAAAAGCAATCAGGCCGTTGGCTGAAAGAGAAATTGAAACGATCAGAAAGAAGGCTATCCCTAACAGAAAAAAAATCTTCTGGCGATACTTTAAACGATCAATAATCAAAAGAACTATTAACAAAAGAAATAGAAATATTAGAAATCCAGGCTTACCAATTGTTAAGTTCGGAAAAGCAGCGAATTTCAGAAATTTTTCCAGTAGTATGAAGAAGTGCTCCATCAAATATTCAATTAACTGCGGGATAGGTAAAAAACAACCAAAGAAAAGCAGTAGACAGCCTGGAAGAATTACCCATTCAAAAATGGGAAACAGCAATAATGTAAATAGTCCTCCAATTATAGTCCATTCGCTAAAACTGAAGATTAGCAAGGGTAACGATAAAATAGAAAAAAGAATAGTCTGCTGCCAAACATTGATTCTTAAATCATTCAAGTACAATAATAATAAAGCAAAATACAGACTCAATTGAGCACCTACCGACCATAGGGCCAACGGATAACATAAAATTAATAGCAGCAGCATTAAACTCCATTGATCAAGCTTTGAAAGTAAGATATCAAAGGTCAAACATACAAAACCGATCAGAAAGCTTAGAACTGCCCGAATCGTACTAAAACCACCGCCAGTCAAGTAAATCAGCAAAAAACCGATTATACTCAACAGAATCAACCGTGTTTCTCTAGTCAAAGCGAGCCTTTTCAGCAATAGATGAATACCGCCCAAATAAAACTGAATATGTAATCCGGATAAAGTAAATAAATGGAGCAGTCCCGTCATTTTATATGCAGCTGAATATTCTGCGAACTCGGCATCTTTATAACCGATCACTAGCGCTTTAATGTAACTAGCCAAACGTTTCGAATAATGCCTATCGATAGACCAAATCAAGCGCGGCCGAAGACCACTCAGTCCCGACCTCTTTCGCTGAAATGAACTAAATCTCTGAGCTTGGAGGATTCGACTGATTCCTAGACTGTGATAATACTTCTTTGCATCAAAACCATTCAAGTTTCTAGCTGGATCAAACGTCTCTGTTTCTCCACTAATAATCGCACTATTTGGTATACTCTTTTGACTCCAAAAATCTTTTTCTTCCGATGATTTTAATGAGTAATAAACTAAATACTTCTTACCATTGACTTTTCCTGTTAGTTTTAACAAGTTTCCATCAAGTTTAACTGAGTCTGATTGGATCGTTATAGTTTGATTAGTTATCGTTTCAGGAACAGCTCTAATATAGTTTACATAACAATAAGTCCGTAAACCAATAAAAAGGCTGCATAAAAAAGCCAGCAATAAAATCTTGCGGCTTTTCATGCAGCAGGTTCGAATCAATAGAACACTCAGCAGCAACGTCAGCCAAAAATTGACTTGATAAATCAACGTTGCAAATAGAATCGCCGTCAGGATCGGCAATATCAAGTAATTACGAACAGAAGCTATCTTTCTGGCAATGTGGCAGCATCTTCTCCTAATTGAAGTTTGGTGAAGTATTTGCTCTCTAAATGAACCTGGTGAGCGCTAGCCCCCACTTGATTAATCAACTCGATTGCATAAGGGTCATTACGATAATCCTTAAGATAATGTATTTTTTTAATCCCAGCCTGCAGCAATGCTTTGGTACATTGTAAACAAGGGAAATGAGTTACGTACACTTCTGCTTGGTCTGTAGCGATACCTAACTTGGCACATTGCAAAAGAGCATTCATTTCTGCGTGGATTGTTCGCAGACAGTGTCCGTCAACAACATAACAGCCATCATCCACGCAATGAACATCACCACTGACAGAACCGTTATAACCTCCAGCGATAATTCGTTTGTCCCGTACGATCGTTGCTCCCACTTCTAAGCGTGTACATGTGCTCCTTAATGATAATAAAACGGCTTGCGCCATGAAATATTGATCCCAAGGTATTCTTTCAGTAGTCAAATTCTTCGCCCTCTCTTTCGATCTTTCTTATATTGTAATCGAGTCTTTCAAATTTTCAAGCGCCTTTTCACCGATTCTTGATACTTTAATTAGATTTTCTACCGTGCGAAAACTGCCATTTTCTTCACAGTATTTGATAGTATCCGGTACTGTTTCTCGCCATTTCCTGATAATTAGAATAAATTCTGCTGCAATAAATTTGGGGTTTAAACTAAATTACGCATAGTAAAAGTATTGCTTTATTTAAAACCAAAATTTTTATCTATGTTGGTTTATAAAAAGAATAAAGGAAAGATGACTTGCCTTTTCAAACAAAAAAAGCATACAAATATCTGTATGCTTTTCAGTAAAAAAATCCACGAATTTCTGAGCCATAAAAAGTATTCAAATTAATATAACTCCACTTTGTCCATAATCTTTGAAAATTTTTTACCTAGATTGTAATAGAATCCTTCAAGTTTTCAAGCGTCTTTTCACCGATTCCTGATACTTCAGTCAACTCTTCTACTGAGTGAAAACTGCCATTTTCTTCACGGTATTTGATAATGTCCGCTGCCTTTTTTTCACCAATTCCTGATAACTCTTGTAACTCATTCGCATCTGCCGTGTTAATATTGATTTTTTTACTATCAGAATCCGTTGTCCCGGCGACCTGCTGGAAGTTTTCGTTAATTGTCGGAATTTCTTCACCATTTTTTGGTACATAGATAATTTCCTGATCGGTCAGTAATTTGGAAAAATTAACTTGGTTTTGATCCGCTTCCTCTGTAAATCCGCCAGCTAAATCAATTGCGTCCATTAGCCTCATGCCCTGTGTGATTCGATACATACCTGCTCTTTTGACCTCACCTTTTACATCAACGTACCAATCTTGATTACTGCTTGATTCATTCGTTTCTTTTGTGATGTTAGTTGTTGAGAAAAGTACCGGATCCATCTCTTGTTCTTCCGGCTCTCTAGTTAAAAAAAAGAATCCAACGATGGCCAAGACTATTGGCAGTACGATCAAATATGGATATTTCTTCAAATACGCTTTCATAAAATCCTCCTTTTCATTAAGATACGCAGCTGCCCCTGAAACGCGGCTATGTTTTCTCAAAAAAGGGATATAAAAAGAGTGCTAGACATTGCTGACTAGCACTCTTAAGTGAACTTATTTCATTTTTTCCAAGTAATCTAGCGCATCCTTAACAGTTCTCACTGGAACAATTTCCATGTCTGTCTTTAGCTTTTTAGCTGCTGCCTTGGCCTCTTGATAGTTTGATTTAATTCCTGGTTGTGCTTCCTTCATCTCCTTTGTAATCTCATCATCTGGAGCAAAGAATACTTTGTTGTTGTCAGCAGCTGCACTGGCTACTTTTTTGTCGATACCACCGATTCTTCCTACCTCGCCATCAGAACCGATCGTACCAGTGCCCGCAATTTTTTCGCCATGACGCAAATCTTTATCCACTAGTTGTTCATAAATTTCCAAGGTAAACATCAAGCCGGCCGATGGACCACCGATATCACCAGCATCTATTTTGACCTTGTCCTGAGAGTCAATCTCTGTATGATCAGTCAGTGATATACCAATTCCCGGCTTTTTATCTGTTGGAAGTTTAATCAGTTTTTCAGTAGCTTCTTTCGTTTTGCCGTCATGAATATAGGTCACTTTCATCTTTTGTCCGACTTTTTGTGATTTCACATACTTCATGAAATCCTCACTGCTGGTAAAGGTTTTCCCATCTGCCTTGGTTACAGTATCGCCGACACTGATTTTCCCAGCAAAATTTGATTTCTTTTCTACCCCCAAAACATACACACCTTTGTATTCCATTTTATAGGGTTTATTCGCCAATTTTAAAGCCTGCTCGATCGCAAAGTTTTGCGAAGTTTCCATGTTGAACTTTTGGATTTGCATGTATTCATCATCGCTGGCACCACCAGTTAACTCATTCACAGAAATGATTTCATGGAAAGGCTCGACCTTCGCTTTCAAAGCCATTAAAACTGTTGCCCTTCGGATACCAACCGAAGTTAAACTGAATGATCCTTTATTCTCATCCTTTTTATCATTAACTGTGATCAATTCTTTCAAATTGATCGTCTCTCCAGGTTCTTCGATGTAATATGGGATAGGCACTATCACGCAAGCTATTGCAGCTAGAGCTATAAATACAAGTAGTAATCGTTTGACAAGTTTGTTATTTTTCACTATTCTCACGCTTCTCTTCCAACGCCCGATAGACTGCTTCGGGCAGATATTCTTTGACATCACCATTAAAAGTCCAAACTTCCTTCAAAATCGAGGAACTAATATGACTGTATTTCGGTTCAGCTAATAAAAAGACTGTCTCCAAATCACGATCTAAGTGCCGATTCATTAGAGCAATTTCTTTTTCGTACTCATAATCTTTGATACTGCGGATACCTCTCAATAAGAACTTTGCTCCCAGCTTCTCTGCGACCGTTACCGTCAATTCATTTTCTTGAGTAATCACACGTACATTCGGGATATGAGCAACAGATTTCTTTACGATAGCCATCTTTTCATCTGAGGTAAAGTAGCTTTTCTTATTCGTGTTGACGAAAACGCCAATAATTAACTCGTCAAACAGTTTCGCTCCACGCTCGATCGTATCTAAATGTCCCATAGTCAATGGATCAAAACTGCCAGGAAAAAGCGCAATTTTTTTCATCTTAATCCTCCCAATCGTAAATCGTTACGGCAGTAATCCCATAGTCGTTACGCTTACGTTCTTTTAATTTACCAATCGACTCTGGTAGTACGACTTCTTTGACAGTTTCACATACCACAATTGCAGTGTTCGTCAGCAAATTATTCTGCAAAAGCATTTCAATCTGCTTTACGATTTCCTGCTTTGCATAAGGCGGGTCCAGCAATACCAAGTCAAATTGTCTTTTACTGCTAGCCAACTGCTGAATCGCCTGGTTTGCAGGCATTTTCATTAATTGAAATGCTTCTTCATTTTTAGTCACAGCGACATTGTCACGAATAACCTCCATTGCACGAAAGTTCTTTTCAACTAGTATAGCTTGGTCCATCCCACGTGAAACAGCCTCAATTCCTAAAGAGCCGCTGCCAGAAAATAGATCCAAGACAGCACCTCCATCAAAATACGGACCAATCATATTGAAAATAGCTCCTTTTACCTTATCAGTCGTAGGCCGTGTATTATTTCCAGTTAATGTTTTTAATCTGCGACCGCCAAATTCACCTGCAACCACTCGCATGCTGCCCATGCCCCTCTCATTACTAATCATGTTAGCTAAATACCTTATGTTCTATTTATTATGTAACACTTCTGGCTTTCAAATTTCGTAAAATAAACATAGCTGATCTGACTTCTTTATTATCAAAGAAAAAGATGAAAAATGTTTGAACAAATCAGACATTTTTCACCTTACTTAGACTGTTTCAGCTAATCGAATCTTTGTATTGGCTTCTACGACATCCAACTCATCGTCATCTTTTACTTGATAAGCGGCCTTCGTTCCGATCCGATCCGCAAAATTCATCTCAATATCTGGTCGATAGGATCGCTCTACTTGACGTACAAAATGCAATCCTTGCAGCTTTTCTTCTGTTTCATCTACGACCTCTTCATTTACATATAAAACAACATACTTCATTTTTCTTGAAACAAAGTGAATCAAACCAAATCGTTTCAAGGTCTTTAATTGCTTCAAAGAATAGACCCAAACGATTATCCCTCGTCTTTTTTGCATTACAAACTCAGTATTATCCATGACAATTCCCCTTACAACTATGATTCCCTGTTTCAAAAAAAGGATTTCCTGCATCGACCTTAATCTCTGATGAGATCACTTGTGCCAAACGGATGCCGATTTCATCCAACAACTGTTGAAAATCGGTTTCAGCTAGCCGAAAAGCAGCAACTTTTTCATTCAAATCAAGCGCACGCTTACTTATGCGAACTTTACGCTGCTGCTGGCGATAATCAGGCGCATACTCTCCATATGCCGCGATTCGTTCGAATTTGTCTTTTTCGGTCTGAAACGTTTTTTTCAGCTTCGCTACTTCTAAACAATCATTCATTTGTTTCCTTGCCAGCAGATAGTTTTTGTAGCTTTTACTCGCTAAAATTTCTTGAATCAACAGTTGATTTTGATCCTCTAACTGAAAGAAAGCATCATTTATAATCAACCTATTCACTATCCTTTGTTTTTTCTGGTTCTTGTAACAAGACTAGCACACTTTCTTGATCAATTGCAACGCCAAGCTCTGTCTCTGTTGCCATAATCGCTTCATTCAAATGCTCGTGACTGACCCAATCAAAAAGATTAAATAATGGATCGATCATCGGTGAATAGAAAAAGCCGTTTTCATAATCAATTTTGGAATTTTTGGCCAAGTCTTTAAATTCGGTTGAAGAAAGCTCAAAAGATAAGTTGCTTAAATGTGCTCCTTGCCCCGTTTGCCACTCTTCTAAACGCTCATTGTCCAGCACTTTTTTAGGAGCTGTTAAAAAACTTTTTAACAGCCTTTTACTGTCATTCATCGAGGAATCAGTAGTGGGGATTTTTTCCAATTTACGTAATCCCCGATAAAAATTAATTACATTAATCGCACGTTCTTGCTTTTGTTGGTTTAAGATATTCCAATCAAGATTACTTTCTTGTACACGATTGGCTAAAGGATTACCGCTGTTGATTTGATATGGCATCAATCGTAATAAATTTTCCATATCCAAATAAACAGCGCCAATCATTTTCTCATTACTTCCGTTAAAAAAGAGCATTGCAAACGTGTCATTATCAAAAGCGATCAATGGACGAAATCGCATGTCATTTTCACTTAGCTCGATCTGTACTGGTTCCTCATCATAACTTAAAGCAAAATCCGCAGACAAATTGATTTGATCCGCTAGTTGCTTGCTAGTCATACTGAATTTAAAAGGCTGGATATCCGCCTTTTTCGCCATTACTTTTATTGTACTGACCTTTCCAGCCTCTACATTCACTTCCAATATTCCTTGATCTAATGCATAGTCACGAGTTTGAAAGAAAAATCCGCTGTCTTCAATTTTCGTCGGTCGTCCAAATTTCTGCTCAAAAACTTCAATTGGCTGTGTAACGTAGTCCGCAAACCCTTCCGATTTGATTGTTTGATGCTTTAAGGCTTTGTGTCGAACCACTTGATTTGTTGATGTAACTGGAGCTTTCCCTTGTGTCGGTGGGAAGAGGACTGGTTGCAAATAGTAACCAATCAAAACTAAAAATAGAATACTAAGAAAACCAATCACTCTCTTCACACAACAACGCTCCTAAATCATACTAATAAAATATTTTTTCAAGTAAATGATACAAAGGCCCCAACAAAAAAATCCAACTTTACTAAAAGTAAACAGACAATTTTCCTATATTACTCCCCTAATATTTTGACTCAAAATTAGAGTTTTAAGGATCCCAGATTCACGCCTATACTTGGCATATCTAAGAAATATATTTCTATTTTTCTTTTACTTCAATCAATAAATCGCCAGAAGAAATACTTTCACCTTCTTCAACGTATAGATGAGAAACTTTTCCAGCAAAACGAGCATCGATGGATGTTTCCATCTTCATCGCCTCAGTAATCAGTAGCGGTTGTCCTTTTTCAACATGATCACCTTTTTCGACTAGGACTTTCAATACCGAACCGGTCATTGTTGCTCCGATTTGTTCACGATTTGTTGGTTCAACCTTGCGCTTAGTTTGAACGGCACTCTTGATAGAAGCGTCTTTTACAACGACTTCACGACGTTGCCCATTCAAGTTGAAGAATAATGTCCGGTTTCCTTCGACATCAGCTTCACCAATCTCATCCAATCGAATAATCAAAGTCTTACCTTTTTCAATTTGGACGTTAATTGTTTCACCAAGACGCATACCACTAAAGAAGGTCGGCGTATCCAACAACGTAACATCTGCAAACTGACCATATGATTTTTGATAATCCAAGAATACTTGCGGATACATCAAATAGCTTAAAACATCTGTTTTACTTGGTTCAAAGCCAATCAATTCCTGCAATTCTTCCTTTACCTTTTCAAATTTAACAGGCTCAGCAAATTTGCCTGGGCGCTCTTGCATGGCCGGACGTCCTTGTAAGATAATCTGTTGCAGTTTTTCTGGGAATCCGCCAACTGGCTGGCCTAACTCACCTTGGAAAAAGCTGATGACAGAATCAGGAAAGCTTAATTCATTCCCATGATCATAGATATCTTCTTCAGTTAATTCATTTTGCACCATGAACAGTGCCATATCCCCTACCACTTTAGAAGATGGTGTAACCTTTACGATATCTCCAAACATCAGATTGACAGTTTGATACATTTCCTTAATTTCATCCCATTTTTCACCCAATCCAACAGCTTTGGCCTGTTGCTGCAGATTTGAATACTGTCCTCCAGGCATCTCGTGTTTATAAACCTCTGTTTGAGCTGCCATGATACCATTCTCAAAGCTTGAATAATATGGTCGAACATCTTCCCAATAATGGTTTAACTGACGAACATTCTTCAAATTCAAGTCAGGCGCGCGATCGCCGTATTGAAGAGCATAGTACAAGCTACTCATGCTCGGTTGACTCGTCGCACCACTCATTGCACTCGTTGCGACGTCTACAATGTCAACACCTGCTTTAACAGCAGCAGACAGAGTAATAATCCCATTTCCAGCAGTATCATGTGTATGCAAATGAATCGGAAGATCTGTTGTTTCTTTCAGCTCACTGATTAAATGGAAGGCAGCTTGAGGTTTCAAAAGCCCAGCCATATCCTTGATCGCTATCACATGGGCTCCCAGAGCTTCCAATTCTTTCGCCATATCTTTATAGTATTGAACATTATATTTAGTCCGGCTTGAATCTAAGATATCGCCTGTATAGCAAATCGCTGCTTCAGCAACCTTTCCTGCGTCGCGAACATACTGAATACTTTTTTCCATTTGTGGCAGCCAGTTCAGACTATCAAAAATTCGAAAGACGTCGATACCATGGTAAGCCGCTTCTTTAATAAATTCTTCCAGTACATTATCTGGATAATTTGAATAACCAACTGCGTTCGAACCGCGGAAAAGCATTTGCAATAAAGTGTTTGGCATGGCTTTTCGTATTAATTTTAGTCGTTTCCAAGGATCTTCAGTCAAGAAACGGTATGCCACATCAAATGTAGCACCGCCCCACATCTCGCTTGAGAATAACTCAGGAATTCCTTCACCTGTTGCTTGGGCAACATTTAACAAATCATGTGTCCTAACTCGTGTAGCCAATAAGCTTTGATGAGCATCACGGAAGGTCGTGTCAGTCAATAGAACTGAATCTTGTTTTTTAATCCACTCTGTTACTGCTTCAGGCCCTTCTTTATCCAAAATATTTTTAGCTGTAACTAATTCTCTTTTTTCGATTTTTGGTGCTCGAGGTGTTTCAAAATAACGTTTCTCTTGTTTTTCTATTCCTGGAAAGCCATTTACAGTAATCTCTGAAATGTAACGCATAGTTTTATTACCGCGATCCCTAACACGTGGGAATTCAAACAGCTCAGGTGTATTATCAATAAATGTCGTTTTTGCTTCTCCACTTTGAAAAACAGGATGACTGATTACATTATGCATGAAAGGAATATTGGTTTTAACACCGCGAATACGGAATTCAATCAGGCAACGTTGCATTTTTTCAATTGCTTGATCAAAATTCAACGCATGAGTACATACCTTTACTAGTAATGAGTCGAAATATGGTGTAACAGTCGCTCCAGCATAAGCATTTCCTACATCTAAACGTACACCAAAACCACCTGGTGAACGGTACGTGTCGATTTTCCCTGTATCCGGCATAAAACCATTCAACGGATCTTCTGTTGTCACCCGACATTGAATAGCTGCTCCTGACATTTGAACGTCTTCTTGCTTTGGCAACCCGATTTCTTTATGCAAATCTTTTCCTTGTGCAATCATTAATTGTGAAGTAACGATATCCACACCAGTAATCAGCTCAGTAATCGTATGTTCTACTTGAACTCGAGGATTAACTTCGATGAAATAAAAATTATCTCCTTCAACTAAGAATTCCACTGTTCCAGCATTAACATAACCAACATGTTTCATTAGCTGAACAGCCGCTTGGCAGATTTTTTCTCGCTGTTCATCATTTAAGGAAATACACGGCGCCACTTCCACAACTTTTTGATGACGACGTTGAACAGAACAGTCGCGTTCATAGAGATGCAACACGTTTCCATGACTATCTCCCAAAATTTGAACTTCAATGTGCTTTGGATTGGCAACATATTTTTCAACATAGATTTCGTCATTACCAAAGGCGGCTTTCGCTTCACTCTTGGCACGATCATAACCTTCACGTGCTTCTTTTTCATCATGAGCAACACGCATACCACGACCGCCACCACCTAAAGCCGCTTTAATCATGATAGGATAACCGTGCGATTCAGCAAAAGCCAAAACAACATCGATTGTATCAACTGGACCATCTGAACCAGGGATTGACGGAATCCCAGCTTCTAAGGCGGCTGTTTTGGCTTTGATCTTATCGCCGAAAATATCTAAGTGATGCAATTCAGGACCAACAAAAATAAGCCCTTCCTCACGACAGCGTTTCGCGAATTCTAAATTTTCAGAAAGGAAGCCATAGCCTGGATGAATCGCATCCACCTTTGCTTCTTTCGCCACGCGGATAATGTCTTCAATATCTAGATACGCATCGATCGGTTTTTTCCCTTTTCCGACTAAATACGCTTCATCTGATTTAAAGCGATGAACCGAATATTGATCTTCCTCCGCGAAGATCGCCACTGTTTTAATGTTTAACTCACTACACGCGCGAAACACCCGTGTTGCAATTTCACCTCTATTTGCTACCAATACCTTTTTCATGCACTTCACTCCTGACTTTTTAAGTATTCATACTCGATCGCAAGTTTCGTCCGCTTTTCATCTGCACTGATATTCAGCGCAAATGCAACACCCACTGACAATACAAGTAAGCTGTTTCCTCCTTGACTCAAAAATGGGAACGTGATCCCAGTCAATGGAATAATTCCTAAAATACCACCAAGATTAATAAAAACTTGTAATAACAACAAACTTCCAATTCCGATACAAATCAATGAATTGAAAGGCTTCTTCGAACGAATCCCAACCAAGTAGATTCGTGCGATTAAAAAAATTAAAATTGCTAATATAACCAAAGCACCGATCAAACCGACTTCTTCTATTACGATAGAAAAAATAAAGTCCGTATGAGCTTCACTTAAAAAACCTTTTTTTTCAATGCTGTTCCCTAATCCACGCCCAAACCAGCCGCCGTTGAACATTGCATAATAGCCATTGACCATTTGATGTCCCGTGTCTAATTCATATTTAAATGGATCTTTGAAGCTTTCAAATCGACTGAAAATATATGCTAATTTCTTTGGAAAAATAGCTTTACCAAAATGTGTCAAGAATTCAATAACAAGAAAACTTCCGACAACACCGATTCCTCCAACGATTAAACTGTAAATCCAGTTAACTCCGCTAGCCAATAGCAAAATCAATGCTAATAATGTAATAATCGCCGCATTCCCCATATCAGGTTGTACCGCTACTAAAAAGATCATAGCAAAAACTAGCATTAATGGACGTTTCATGTCGGTAACAAAATTATCTTGGATCGTCTCTTGACGTTTTGATAGTATATAGGACAAGTACCAAACAACCATGATTTTTAAATATTCTGCTGGCTGCATCGTAAAACCAGCAATATCGATCCACCCTTTAGCACCATTACGTTCAGTACCAAAAAACAATACAATAATCAATAGAATAAAAATCACATATGTCACAAAAATGATCAGCTGCTGGCTTTTTAAGACATCTGTCTTCATTTTATACATCAAACTAATTACGATCAAACTTAAAACCCAAAAGACCCCTTGGTTCATTACTAAGCCTGTTGGGTTCGCATTATTTGTGATCAATAAATAGGAAGTTGAACTGTATACAAATATCAAACCAATCACAGTCAAAATCAAATATGGAATCAAAATACTATAATCTAAAAAATGACGTTTCTTTATTTTCGTGGGCAAGGTTAAGCCTCCCAGCCGGCATCCGTCATATCCTGACGAGTTTCGTACAATTCCGTATATAAACGATTTAACTCAGCTTCCAAATCACTAAGCATTTGCTGTCCTTCTCCTCGCTTCAAGATACCTACCTTTTCAGCAAAGAACACTTGGCGTGAGAAGCCATACATTTGTGTATCAACGACTTCCTCAAAAGCTTTGCATTGAGAGATACATAAACTATTTGTTTGATTACGAATCAACAGCTTGATCCGATCTGCATCTTCTTGCAACACTTTAATGGCAAAATCAGAAGAAATATTTTCCATTTTGCTTCCCTCCTATCTTGATTTCAACATTATAACATAGAAAAAATTTAAAAAGGGAAAAAATCCGTGAGACTAAGCTTTTTCTAAACTCTTTGTTCGGATTTTGACTTTTACACAGCTTGGAGAATATTACAAAGAGATTACAATGCAAAAACTTTATATAAAAACGCGAAAAATCAATTCTTTTTACGATTCTCGTCGTGAAACAAATGCATAATATGAAACATAATGGTTTTCGGCACCTTCATACAAGACATCGGAAAAATCAGCGATTAAAGGCTGTTTGAAATGGATAAGCTCTAGCCTTTATCTCATTAGCCGCACATTTTGTCCACAACAAATAGCCTGCGGATCCAGCAGGCTAAAAATTTGATTCAGTTTGTTTAATCCAGCAATACAGTGAATATCTGTCTCATACCAACGTTGGATTTATCGATGAGACAAAAACAGCTGCTTACTCTCGTTTCCGGATACGATCGAGTAATCGTTTTCGTTTCCTTTTAACATTTTCTGGCGGTGATTGGACAATCACCGGAGGAGACTCTTCTTCGTCGATTCTCTCGGTCAAAACCAGTTTTGCCGGACTTGTCTTATTCTCGATCCGTATATCTTCTAGTCGAGCATCAGCCGGCATACAGGCGCTAATAATTATCATTGCCTGACTTTCCGTTAATTCACTTGGATTAATCCCCTCTGGCAATCCAATCGTTTGGATCAGAATACCCGGTTCCGGTTTTTCTTCTATGATCACTAGATCCTCTGGTATATTGATCTTATTTAATTCCTCCGCAGTTTTTTCTACTTGCAATAGTGCTTCTTCTTTGCTTAGTTGAGCATCTAATACTGGTGCTTCTTCATCAGCTTCTATATCAAAGATTGGACTTTCGATTTCTTCGATAATTGTTGCATGCTTCAATTTCTTATATAAATCTACGCCATCTTTTTCAAATAGATTCAACAGCGTGAATTTCTCTAAAGTTGCTTTAAGTTCTGTGGCAGATTTACGCATACTAAAATTCTTCAAGCGCAAATGCTGCTCTTTTCCATTACTATTCTCAAATTCTACGTCTAATACTGTCGTCATTTTTTTAATCCCTTCGTTTAATTTTCTTCCTGCTCTTTATTTTTCCTTATTCATGAACCGACTAATCCTGCTAGAGGTTCTTTGATAAATTGCGTAAATAATGTTTTCAGCTTTTCAGCGATATACGTTTTCGCCGGAAATAATTTGATTAGCAGCACACGCCACTCCTTCTTATCAAAATACTCCTCAAAGAATATATAAAAGCGACGCAGGGTCGCATTGGATTTGGTTTTCATAAAAATATAATGCACTAAATCGGCTAACATAAATGAAAAATCTGCCAAGCCTAATTCTTCTCTTACTTGAAGCGCTACCAAAAGTCTGATCGCGCTGTCACTGTCATTCGTTTCGTTATAGAAATTGCTGATGCGTTTTTCTAATGTTTTACGCTTTAACGAAAAAATCTGCTTACAGCTTAAGCCATATTCATCCATTAAAACTCCTCCTTTTCCATTTAATTCTATTTATTCAAAGTGCATGTTATCAGTCACACAAAACAGCAGTCTTATCCTCAATCACGCAATCAAGCACCGATCCCTCATCAACCCAAATCAAACATAAACGATAATTCTCAAAAATTCTAATCCAATTTTTTAAAAATAATTTTAGAATAAGAGTTGTTCTTTGCTAATAACAGCTAATTAAAGATAAAATAATTATTTCACCTTGTTATAAGCAATTTGGTGGTTGACAAAATTTTTCCACAAAAAGAGACCGCATAGATTCATGCGATCTCTTAAATAGTCTTTATTCAGCAGCAACTTTGCGTTTCTTCGCTGCTTTTTCACGTTCTGCTTTGTTTAGAATTTGTTTACGTAGACGAATGCTTTCTGGTGTTACTTCACAGTATTCATCGTCATTCAGGAATTCTAATGATTCTTCTAGCGTTAAGATACGTGGCTTTTTGATGACTGACGTTTGGTCTTTGTTAGCTGAACGAACGTTTGTCATTTGCTTAGCTTTGGTAATGTTAACACCTAGGTCTTTGTCACGGCTGTTTTCGCCGACGATCATTCCTTCGTAAACTTCAGTAGTTGGTTCAACAAAGACAGTTCCCCGTTCCTCAACACTCATAATGGAGTACATAGTTGCTTTTCCAGTATCAACAGAAACTAATGCCCCGTTACGACGTCCGCCGATCACGCCTTGGATCATTGGTAAATATTGATCAAAGGTGTGGTTCATGATTCCGTAACCTCGAGTCATTGATAAGAATTCAGTAGTGAATCCGATCAAACCACGCGCTGGTGCTAAGAAAACCAGACGTATTTGTCCGTTACCAGAGTGAATCATGTCTTGCATTTCGGCTTTACGTTGACCTAATGCTTCGATCACGCTACCCATATATTCTTCTGGTGTATCGATTTGTACACGTTCGAATGGTTCGCATTTTACACCATCAACAACACGTTCGATAACTTCTGGGCGAGAAACTTGTAATTCGTAGCCTTCACGACGCATGTTTTCAATCAAAATCGATAAATGTAATTCCCCACGACCAGAAACCGTCCAAGCGTCAGGTGAATCTGTGTTTTCAACGCGTAATGACACATCTGTGTGCAATTCTGACATCAATCGTTCTTCAATTTTACGTGAAGTCACGTATTTACCTTCACGACCAGCAAATGGTGAATTATTCACTAGGAACGTCATTTGCAAAGTAGGTTCGTCGATGTGTAGGATCGGTAGAGCTTCTTGATGGTCCACTGGTGTAACAGTTTCCCCAACAAAGATATCCTCCATCCCAGAAACAGCGATCAAATCACCTGCTTTTGCTTCTTCAACTTCCAAACGCTGCAAGCCGAAGAAACCAAAGATTTTTGTTACACGGAAGTTTTTAATCGAACCGTCAAGCTTCATTAAAGATACTTGGTCGCCGACCTTCATTTTTCCGCGGAAGATACGGCCGATACCGATACGTCCTACGTAGTCATTGTAATCTAATAAAGAAACTTGGAATTGCAAAGGCTCGTCGCTATTATCAACAGGAGCTGGAATTTTTTCAATAATCGTATCAAAAACAGGAGCCATCGTTGATTCTTGTTCTGCAGGATCATCTGATAAGCTAGATGTTCCATTGATTGCTGACGCGTATATCACTGGGAAGTCCAACTGATCGTCATCTGCTCCTAATTCAATAAAGAGTTCTAAAACTTCATCTACGACTTCTTCTGGACGTGCAGAAGGTTTGTCGATTTTATTTACGACTACGATCGGTGTTAAATGTTGTTCTAACGCTTTCTTCAATACGAAACGCGTTTGTGGCATCGTACCTTCATAAGCATCTACGACTAACAATACACCATCAACCATTTTCATGATTCGTTCCACTTCACCACCAAAATCGGCGTGTCCTGGAGTGTCCATGATGTTGATTTTGTAGTCTTTATAGTTAACAGCGGTATTTTTCGCTAAGATCGTGATTCCACGTTCTTTTTCAATTGCATTTGAATCCATCGCACGCTCTTGCAGGCTTACGTGGCTGTCAAGGGTATCGGATTGTTTCAGCATTTCATCAACTAGTGTTGTTTTACCATGGTCGACGTGGGCAATAATGGCCACGTTGCGGATATCTTCTCTGTAATTCAATTTTAATTGCTCCTTTTCTTGTAACGCGAGACTCACTCGATTGACAATTATAACAGAAAATCAGTAAGAGTGTTAGTAAAACATTTTCATTTTTTCAGAAAAAGTAGTTTCTTAAAGATTCTCTTTATCAAACGCTTGAATATCAGCCATCGCAGCCTGCGTTGCGCCAATGAAAAACTCCCGTCCTCGGAAGCTTAACGGCTGCTGATTTTTGCCGATAACAGTCATTCCTAACTGTTCCATCATAATCATGCCAGCAGCGTAATCCCATGGACTCAGCATACTGACATAGCCAATTTGCGTCCCCTTGATGATAGCGATAAAATCCAGTCCGGCACAGCCTAATACCCGGATACCCATCGATGTCTGACCAATTTCTTGAGCATGATACAAATTTTTGCGATAAAGGGCAGCGTTCATACCAATTAAGCCTTCACTTAACGATTGATTTGCAGGAGCCGCAAGTTCTTCCTTGTTAAGGAAGACTTTTCCGACTTTAGGTCCGCCCCAGAAAAGCTCATCTTGCATCACATCATAAATAAACCCTAGTTGGCCTACGCCCTCTTCATAGACAGCGATCATGATACAAAAATTTTCTTGCTGCATTACAAAATTCAACGTCCCGTCAATCGGATCAATGACAAAAACACGCCCTTTATCGATTGGAGTCTGGTCCTGTCCATTTTCTTCGCCTAAAATCAATGCATCTGGATCATAAGCATTGATTTTTCCGACGATAAAGTCTTGGACCTCTTTGTCCACGTTCGTCACTAAATCCGTCCGTCCGTTTTTCTGATCGACCTTCAGCGCATCTCCTAGTCCTGATTTGATTCTCTCAGCCGCCTCATAGATCCAGCCAATAATTTCTTTTTCCATCCTAATCTCTCCTAATAAGTCTGATTCTTCTTACCAATAGCTAATAAATTTACATTTTAAAACGTTTCGTTGTCGCTGCTTTAGCTTTTTGTACCGTGCGATAGATTGAATAATCGCTGACCGCTTCAAATTCTCGACCGATTCGTTTTTCTTCTCCGATACTTTTGACTATTGCCTTAAATTTTTTATATCCGATTAAAAAAGCTTCTTTATCTACACCATTTTCGTTCGCTTCCTCGACTAAATTCAAGAAATTGATAACAGTCGTGATCTCCTCATGTGTCCAATCCTCATCGATTGGGTAACCATAATTTGCCATTGATCCACACTCCATTCGAAATTAGTTTACCATAGAATTATACATGCGCTGGTGAAAACCACTTTTAAGTTAGCGTACGTTTAGATTGATAACCCGTTTTGTCTTGTTCAGTGATCTCTCTTAACACACGACAAGGATTTCCGACTGCGATTACATTGGCCGGGATATTTTTTGTTACCACGCTGCCAGAACCAATGATTGTATTTTTTCCAATCATCACGCCTTGATTGATGGTAACGTTGGCACCTACCCAAACATTATCTTCTATCACGACATTTTTCGAATAACAGCCACCTGCCACTCGTTCTTCAGGATCAGTCGCGTGGTTCGTTGTAAAAATCCCTACCCGTGGACCAAATAATACATCATTGCCAATCCTGATTTCTCCGCCATCTAACAAGATGCAGTCAAAATTAGCAAAAAAACGATCCCCAAGATGGATATTTTTTCCAAATTCACAACGAAAATCCGGTTCGAAGAAGGGGGAATCGCCCACTGAGCCTAGAAGTTTTCGCAAGATCGCTTCTCTCTTCTGCTCATCCTTTCCATACAGGGCATTGTATTCAGTCGTCGCCTTCACTGCTTGCTTCCGCATTTCGCTAAATACAGGCGAAAGGTCATCATACATTTCACCTGATCTGGATGCTTCAAAACCTAAAATTTCATTCATATATCTGCTCCTCGCTTATTACGACTGCTTAGCTTGCGCTAAAGTTGATTGATAAACAATATTCAGTCGATTGCCATAGTTTAAATAACCGCAATCCTCTACAAATATTTCAATGACTCGCTCGCATTGTCGCGCTCCTCTTGGATCATTCTTTTTGATCAAAAGCAGCCCATAGACAAATTTAGCATACAGGTCATGATGAAGATATTTCAAATCACGATTCGGTGTCAAGTTTTTTAAATATGCTAACATTATTTTTTCTGCCGAAGTCAATTGATTCTCGTCAATTAAATAACGTACAAGATGCAGGACAGCATCGAAGCGCCACTTTCGAGCTTCAAAGCTGCCATGCTGTTGTGTTACTAACTGATTGGCGTAAAAAAAAGCTTCTTCCGGCTCGAAAAGATCACTATTATAAGTGACCAAGAAAAATTCAAACTTCCCCCACGTCTCCGTCTCTCTTAAATAATTGGTGATCGGCGATAAATCAACTGTATAGCTTGGTAAAAATATATAATTATAGAAACGTTTGCCGATAAGCCCCGCAAACAGGAAGCGTTCCTCCTTTGTTTGCTGATAGAGTTTTTCTTGATTTTGCACAAATTTCTTCAGAGAAAATGAATTTCCGGCATGATAGGCTTGATCAATTTCTTCTTCAATTTCATATAACCAAATATCCAAGCTTTCTTCAATCTCAAAGATGAACTCGTCGATGGTAGTATTCAGTCGATTTAATAACTGGACTAAATTCGAAAAACGAATATCACCATTTTCCCGTTCGTATTTTCTTAAAAACTGAGGTGTTACGATCCCCTCAGACGTATTCATGATTGATTGGTTTTTCTTTTCTCTAATTTCTTGGAAAAATTTCCCAGTCATTGGATTCATCTCCTTGTCGCTTTTTTCAATTAATCATTCTCTTGCTGGCAGAATGAGCTAGTAAAAAAAGGAAACTTTTGTTTCTGCATTCTTAGGATACCATGAAAAAAAAGCGAAAAAATCAGAATTTTGAAAATATTGTTTCGAAAAACTAGATATTTTCACTCCTAGCTTATACTTAGATCAAAAGAATAAAGGAGCAAAACGATGAAAAATTTAAGTTTATCACAACAATACCTGCTCTTCACCATGAATCGAAATGGAAAGATTTCTTCTATTAATTATTATGTTGGTATGTGCCTAGTTATGGCAGGACTGCTTGATTTGCAAGAAGCACAGGTAATCGAGCTTGATCAAAAGGAAATTATCATTTTAACGGATCAACTGCCGGAGGAACTAGAATATCTGAAATGCTTATTTGATAAGATCACCCAGCTAAAAAAGAAACGCATCGACAAATTAGCAGTTGCATACGGTACAACCTTTTTCGAAAAAGACTTGAAGTTGTTGGTCGCTCAAACTCGCAACTCATTAATTGACCTTAGAGAAATTACTGTCGAAACAGATGGAAATACGCTTTCTTATTTAGCAAAGGAAAAAACCATTGCGCAATTAGTGGCTCGTCTAGAGAATTTAAATTGCTTAGATTATGATGGACTAAAATTAGTAATCCTGTTAAAGAAATCCTCTTACTTGAAAAAATACATTGAAAAGCCAGAACGAAAAATGCTGGAAGCGAAAATAAAGGAAGTAAAAGGTGATCCTGTAGCCAAACAAACGCAAGTAATGATCTCGCAGGTAGATTGGCTAATGGGGGCACTGGTGGCAATCACGGTGGTTTAAAGGATAGTTTGCTGAAAGTGTTAAGTATTTGACCATAAAAAAAAGCCAAAATCCCTGTTAAGTGGATTTTGGCTTTTGGCTTTAAATATGGATCGGCATCCCTAATGCTAACTCAGAAGCATCCATTACGATCTCACCTAACGATGGATGTGGATGAATCGTTAGAGCGATATCTTCCGCATTCATGCCTGATTCGATAGCTAAGGCTAATTCAGAAATCATGTCGCTGGCACCAACACCTGCGATTTGACCGCCGATGATAACATTGTCTTCAACCGTTGTTACCAAACGAATAAAGCCTTCTGTTTTGCCTAATGATAGTGCACGACCATTACCAGAGAATGGGAATTTGAAGGCTTTCGCTTCCAATCCGGCTTCCTTCGCATCTTTGATTGTCATTCCGACAGTTGCCAATTCTGGATCAGTAAAGGCAACTGCTGGCATTGCTTTATAGTCAACGGCAACTTTCTTGCCAGAGATCGCTTCAGCAGCGATTTTAGCTTCGTAGCTGGCTTTATGAGCTAAAGCAGCACCAGGAACGATATCACCGATTGCGTAGATGCTAGGTACGTTTGTACATCCTTGTTTGTCAACTGTGATCAAACCGCGGTCTGTCATTTCAACACCAGCTTGCTCCAAGCCCATGTCGTTTGTGTTTGGACGACGCCCAACTGTTACCATTACGTAATCTGCATCGATTGTTTCTTCTTTTCCGTCAACTTCGTAACGAACGGTCACGTTATCGCCATTATCAACAGCTTCACGGGCCATCGCAGAGGTAACGACTTTAATGCCTTTTTGTTTGAAGTCTTTTTCTACAAGTTGCACCATGTCTTTTTCGTAAGTCGGTAAAATTTGTGGTGTTCCTTCAAGAATCGTTACTTCAGCACCTAGGTTGGCATATGCACCGCCTAATTCAGCACCGATAACGCCTCCGCCAATAATTACAAGTTTTTCCGGAACAGCTTCTAACGCTAATCCGCCTGTAGAATCTAACACACGTCCGCCAAATTTGAAGCCAGGAATCTCTATTGGACGAGAACCTGTTGCGACGATCGCATTATTGAAAGAATAAGTTTGAGCAGAATCAGGATGAATTACACGTAAGTTTTTGTCATCTACGAAGAAAGCTTCTCCTTCAATGATTTCTACTTTGTGTTTCTTCAACAGGAATTTTACTCCAGTCGTTAATTTATTAACGACTTCGTTTTCTTTCCAATCTTGGGTTTTAGCAAAGTCTAGCTTTACATTTTCACTAGTTACACCAAACATCGATGAATCAAGCGAATCTTGATAATGATGTCCAGCAGAAATCAACGCTTTTGACGGAACACAGCCGACGTTTAAACAAACACCGCCGATATATTCTCGTTCAATGATCGCTACTTTCTGTCCCATTTCAGCGGCGCGGATGGCGGCAACATAGCCGCCGGGTCCAGCACCGATTACAACTGTATCTAATTCAATGGCAAAATCTCCAACTACCATGATTTTATCATCCTTCCATTAATAATAATTCTGGATCAGCCAACAAACGCTTGATATTGTTCATGGCTTTTTGCGCTGTCGCGCCATCAACGATTCGATGGTCGAAGCTTAATGAAAGTTTCATCACACGGCCAACCGCTAATTCGCCTTCATCGTTCACGATTGGTTGTTGCGCAATCGTTCCGACACCAAGGATCGCAACTTCAGGGTAGTTGATAACTGGAGTGAACCAGCCGCCGCCTACTGAACCGATATTTGAGATCGTGATCGTGCCGTTACGCATATCATCAGCAGCTAATTTGCCGTCATGTGCCAACGCTGCTTTTTCATTGATTTCGTCTGCGATCTTGAACATGCCTTTAGTATCAGCATTTTTAACGTTCGGTACATACAATCCATGATCAGTATCTGTTGCAATACCGATGTTGTAATAATTTTTATAAACAATTTCTTGTGCGGCATCATCAATGGACGCATTCAAGACTGGGTATTTCTTCACTGTCGCAGTCAAAGCTTTCACTACGTATGGTAAGAAGGTCAATTTCGTGCCATTATCCAAAGCCACTTGCTTGAATTTCTTACGGTGATCCCAAAGCTTAGAAACCTCTACTTCATCATGTAAGGTTACATGCGGAGCAGTATGTTTGCTGTTGACCATCGCTTTAGCGATTGCTTTACGTGTTGGTGTCAGCTTCTCACGGGTTTCCATTTCGCCCATGTTAGAAGTAAATGGTTGAGCTGGTTTTTCTGCTTTAGCAGGAGCTGCGCTTGAAGTTGCTGCTGTGCCCGCTAATTTTTCCTCTGTCTTCGCTGCTAGTGCTGCTTGACCACCGCCAGATGCAAAAGCGTCAATATCTTCTTTTACGATACGTCCACCTTTACCTGTTGCTGTTACTTGTGTGATATCCACATCTTTTTCACGTGCATATTGACGGACAGACGGCATCGCTAACACACGTTTGTCTGGATTGCTTGCTTCAACCACTGAAGAGCTGCCTTTTGCATCAGCTTTTGGTGCTTCCGCTGGTGATGCTGACTCTGTTGAAGATGAAGCGCTGGAATCATTATGACCCGGTGCATCGATTTCTACTAAAACATCTCCGACATTGGCAACCGTTCCTTCGTCTACAAGGACTTTCTTGATCGTCCCGGTTACTGGAGACGGAATTTCTTCTACTGATTTATCATTTTGAACTTCTAGTAACGTATCATCTTCTTCAATCTTGTCGCCGGCTTTCACGAACCATTTAACGATCTCGCCTTCTGCAATCCCTTCACCAATATCTGGTAATTTGAATTGGAAAACGCCGCCAGCATTCGAACTGCCGCTTTCAGCAGTTGGTTCAGCTGCTGGAGCCGCTGGTGTCTGTGATTCCGCAGCAACTCCTGAATCACCTTCGTTGTCTTCATGTCCTGGTGCGTCGATTTCTACTAAAACATCTCCGACATTGGCAACCGTTCCTTCGTCTACAAGGACTTTTTTAATCGTTCCTGTTACTGGAGATGGAATTTCTTCCACTGATTTGTCATTTTGTACTTCTAATAATGTATCATCTTCATTAATAGTATCGCCCGCTTTAACGAACCACTTGACGATTTCGCCTTCTGCGATGCCTTCACCGATATCTGGCAATTTAAATTGGTAAGCCATTAGTTTTCGCTCCTTTTTCTTACTGATTAAAATTCTACGATTTCTTTTACTTTTGCTTCAATATCTGCTGCGTTTGGCAACCAGATACCTTCCGCTTGTCCAAATGGGAAAATCGTATCTGGAGCAGAAACACGGCCAATTGGTGCTTCCAATGAAAGAACCGCCCGTTCAGAAATTTCTGAAACGACTTGTGCACCGACTCCGGCTTGTTTTTGCGCTTCCTGAACAACAACGACACGGCCTGTTTTTTCAACTGATTTTATGATCGTTTCTACATCCAGTGGCGCTACCGTACGCAAATCAATAATTTCTGCATTGATGTTTTCTTTAGCTAAATTGTCTGCCGCTTTGATCGCTTCGCGAACCATTGCTCCATATGTGATGATTGAAACATCAGACCCTTCTTTAGTAACTGCTGCTTTGTCCAAGGGTACTTCATAAATTCCTTCTGGAACTTCCTCACGGAAGGAACGGTAAAGCTTCATGTGTTCTAAGAAAACGACTGGATCATTGTTGCGGATTGATGCAATCAGCAGACCTTTTGCATCATAAGGATTTGAAGGAATCACGACACGTAAACCAGGTGATTGCGCCATCAAACCTTCTAAGTTATCTGAGTGTAATTCTGGAGTATGAACACCGCCACCAAATGGTGCACGGACAGTGATCGGTAAATTACGTGTACCGCCCATGCGGTAACGTGTACGAGCCATTTGACCGACGATTTCGTCCATTGCTTCAAACACAAAACCAAAGAACTGAATTTCTGGAACTGGACGGAAGCCTTGTAAAGCAAGACCAAAGCCAAGTCCGGCGATACCAGATTCAGCTAGCGGTGTATCGAACACCTGATCTTCACCGAATTTTTCCTGAAGACCTTCAGTCGCACGGAAAACCCCGCCGTTTTTACCAACGTCTTCACCGAAAACTAAAACTTCTTTGTCTTTTTCAAGCATCAGAGCTAAGGCATCTGTAATTGCTTGGATCATTGTTTTTTGTGCCATGATTATTTCGACTCCTTCGCTTCATAGAATTCAATTTGTTCTTTGATATTTTGTGGTTGAACTTCGTACATGTTTTTCAAGAAATCAGAAACCTTTTGTTTTGGTACGCGATCAGCATCTGTAATTGCTTGTTTGATTTCTTCTTTTGTTGCTTCGATTACTTTTTCTTCTTGTTCTTCTGACCATAAACCTTTTTCTGTCAAGTACTTGCGGAAACGAACCAATGGATCTTTCTTCGTCCATTCATCATCCATTTCTTTAGAACGATAACGAGTAGGGTCATCGCCTGATAATGTATGTGGACCATACCGATAAGTTAATGTTTCAATCAATACTGGGCCATTGCCGTTTGCTGCCCATTCACGTGCTTTCTTAGATACATAATAAACCGCTAGTGGATCCATACCATCTACTTGGATACCAGGAATTCCAGCAGCAACCGATTTTTGCGCTAGTGTTTTAGCAGCTGATTGTTTTTCACGAGGTGTTGAAATTGCAAAGCCATTGTTCTGAATATAAAATACAGCGTTTGCATGATATGCCCCAGCAAAATTGATTGCTTCATAAAAATCACCTTGGGACGAGCCGCCGTCACCTGTATATGTGAAAACAACGTTCTTACTGTTACGTTTCTTTAAGCCTAAAGCCACGCCGGCTGCTTGCACATATTGAGCTCCGATAATGATTTGTGGCGGCAAAGCTTGTAAATCAGCAGGATAGTTATTTCCAGCAACGTGCCCGCGAGACCATAAGAACGCTTCCGCTAAGGGTAAGCCATGTTTAATCAATTGTGGAACATCACGATAGCCAGGTAATAATACATCTTCCTTTTCGAATGCAAAATGGCTGGCTAATTGACTAGCTTCTTGTCCAGCAGTTGGTGCAAAAAATCCTAAACGACCTTGACGGTTCAATGCTGTTGAACGTTGGTCTAACACACGTGACCAAACCATTGAAGTCATCAACTCCACAAGTTCTTCATCAGATAAGTCTGGAACCAAATTTTCATTTATAATTTTTCCGTTCTCATCCAACGCTTGGTACACGGGGAAATCCGCGTTTACATCTTTTAGTAAGGCTTCAAAATCAATCGTTAACTCTTTTTCTGCCATGGTGTCACACTTTCCTCTCTTAGGTTAATTAAGTCTTGTTATCAGTGCAACAGCAAGTCAATCTGTATTATTGCTATTGCCCCTTCTTCTCTAAATTAGCATTTTTATATTCAATTGACAACAAACTTGCTCACCAATTCTGAACGAAATAAAGCGTTTCACTTTTTTCACTTGTGAAAACACTCGCAGCACAAGCCTTGTAAGCGATTTTTACTAGTCAAATTGAGAAGAATAATTATCTTCAAAATTAGCAATCTTTCAATTATTTCGCCTAATTTATGACAAAATCAAGAAAAAAGATTCGTTGTGCAACTGTTCAATCTAAAAAATTGTTACGGCTTTTCACAAAAAAAGAAACAGAATGGCAACACAGGCCATTCTGTTATAGTTCAGATCCATTCCTTTGCTATTTTTATATATAACACTTTCCCTAATTGCGTTGCCAACATATAGGAAACGACAATCCCAACATACCAGAACCAATAAGTGTTTGGTAGATGAACAAACTCAAATTGTTCCGCAAGTGGGGTCAGAACGACTAAAGCACCTGCTGCTACGGCTAACAGTAAGCTGATAAAAACCTGTGGTGCTGGTCTACTTTGAAAGAAAGGAACTTTCTTTGTTCGAACCATTAAAACAACTAGAGCTTGTGTCGTCAAGCCAATCATAAACCAGCCCGTTTGGAATAGGCTCTGTGCTCCAACAGTATTAGCACCGAAGACAAACCACATTACTAAGAACGTCACAATATCAAAAATGGAACTGATTGGTCCGATGCATACGGTAAATTTAAGTAGACCTTTTGTTTCCCATTTAGTAGGTACTTGTAATTCTTCATCGTCTACATTGTCCCATGGAATCGTCAACTGGGCGATATCATAGATTAAATTTTGTAAAAGCAACTGAAGCGACAGCATCGGTAGAAATGGCAAAAAGGCACTAGCAACCAAAATCGAGAACACATTTCCAAAATTGGAGCTGATAGTGATTTTGATATATTTCATCATGTTACTAAATACACGGCGACCTTCAATTACCCCGTTCTCCAAAACGCTCAAGCTTTTTTCCAATAAGATAATCGAACTGGCATCTTTTGTGATATCTGCTGCAGTATCTACTGATATTCCCACGTCTGCTTTGCGTAGAGCTGGCGCATCATTGATTCCATCTCCCATGAAACCTACCGTATGTCCTTTGATTTGCAGAGATTCAATGATTCGAGATTTCTGCATAGGATTCAACTTTGCAAATAAATTGATTTTTTCAGCTGTTTGATACAGCTCGTCATCAGTCATTCTATCTATTTGATTCCCTAAAACATAATCGTCTGCAGGGATTCCTACATCTTGGCAAACCTTTTGAGCGACAATAGCATTGTCACCCGTTAAAACTTTCACTGATACACCATGTTGCTGCAGCGATTTAATCGCTGGTTTAGCCGAAGCTTTCGCAGGATCGAGAAATCCCATGAAGCCAATCAATGTCATATCTTTTTCATCCTCAGTCGAATATATCGCTTCATCATGGGCATCACGACGAACAGCTACAGTAATAACTCGCATCCCTTGCCGATTCATTTTTTCATTGACTGTTTGCAATTGTTGACGGATTTCTGGTGTTAGCTCTAAAATTTCTCCATCAATTTCAACGTATTTGCAAATTGCTGCCATCTCTTCGACGGCCCCTTTTGTAATCATCAATTGATGCTCATCGGTTTTCATTACGACAGTCAGACGACGCCGAGAAAAATCAAACGGGATTTCATCAATTTTTTGAACCGTTTGAAAAGGTAATCTGCGATCTTGTTCTTCGAAATAATTAATTACGGCAATATCCATCAGATTTTTCCAACCAGTTTGATATGACGAGTTCATGAAAGCCAAATCTAGGACCTGTTCATTTTCGTGCCCTAACGGATCTAGATGTTGTACTAATACAACTCGATCCTCCGTGATTGTCCCGGTCTTATCTGTACACAAAACATCCATACTGCCTAAATTCTGGATCGAAGCCAGCTCTTTTACGATGACTTTATGTTTTGAAAGAGTCAAAGCTCCTTTAGCTAAATTAGAACTCACGATCATCGGCAGCATTTCAGGGGTCAATCCAACCGCTACTGCAATAGCAAAGAAAAAGGCGCTACTCCAATCCCCTTTCGTCAAACCGTTAATCAAAAATACAAGTGGAAACAATACCATTACCATTCTTAACAATAATTTACTGACTTTGGCCAAACCAATATCAAAGGACGTTTTTCCACGCTTCGATGTCGCATTTTTCGCGATATCACCAAAAAAAGTTTGCTGTCCTGTCTTTAATATAATTGCTTTTCCCTGACCACTTAATACATCCGTTCCCATAAATACGAGGTTAGTTAAGTCCAATGCCGTCATATCTTCGGTCAGCTTTACCTCTTTCGCAAGATACTTTTCGACAGGCATCGATTCTCCCGTTAGCGATGATTGGTTGACAAAAAGGTCCTTCGTCCAAATCAAAACCGCATCTGCCGGAATCATATCGCCAGTCGCTAACGTCAAAATGTCACCAGGCACGACCTCATCCATCGGAATTTCCTTTGTTTCTCCATTACGAGTGATCGCTGATGTATTTTCAATCATTTCTTTTAACTCAATACTGGCTTTTTGTGATCGATATTCTTGGATAAAAGTAATTAGAACACTGGCTAAAATCATGATCGTCATTACAATTGCTGCCTCAAGATCATTTGTCAACAATGAAACAATTGCTAAAAGTGCTAAAACATAGACAAATGGATCATTGAATGCTTGTAAAAACAATAGAATTCCAGGTGTTGGCTTTTGAGCAGAAACTTCATTCGGACCATACTCCTCCAAACGACTTTGTGCATCCTCTTCCGATAACCCATGCAAAGAAGTTCGCAAATTTAGGAAAAGATCGCGATCAGATAAAATCGCCAATTTTTTTAGTTCTTGATCTTTGTTGATTTTGCGAGCAAGAAGGTTTTTTTTGTTCATCATAGTTGTTCCTCCTAAAATTCAAGACAACCATCGTCGTCCCGTTATATTTATTTTTCGGTCGACTATCCTCATGATCCATCTTCCTCACATCCTCTCACTGGTTTGTTGCGGTCACTGTTGGGCTGGCTTTACGACTAGCAGCTAATCTCTCATTGAGAAAACATTTCTAAAAGATTGCGAAAAATAAATTTGATTTTCACCAGACAAATCATTTTTCTACTTGCTGAAACCAGAAAAAAAAGCGCGCACTCGAAAATGAGCACGCGCGAAAATCCATTCATGTCCATCGTCGAGCTTTAGCACTATAGGGCGTAGACAAAATCTGTCAGCTACGTTATGAATCACCTTCACGATGATCCCTGTTCTACCCATTGGCGTCTCTCGACATTTTTGGGCAGCAGCCTGTGTCCATATAGGAGCCTCACCTAACAATTATTCTTATTTACATCCATACTATATGTTACTTACCTTTCAGTGTCAAACATTTACTTGAAAAATTTATTCATTTTCAGAAATTTATCAACTTCTTGATTTGGTCTATTACTAAAATAATCCGCGAATTTTTTACTCCAAATTTTTGTTTCACGAGCTTCTGCAAATTTTTCCATCGTATCATCATAATCTGCAATTAACTGATAATCATAATCTTGATATGTGTCATAATGAATGACCGCCATTTCAGGCAAGCGTGGTTTAACTCTCATTTCTACAGTAGGTTTTCCGATACTTAATCCAGCAATTGGCAACACCTGTTCAGGCAGGTTCAAAAGTTTACTGACTTCCACAATATCCTTTCTAATTGAACCAACTACTACAGAACCTAATCCTAACGCTTCTGTTGCAATCACTGCATTTTCCAAAGCCAAAGCAGCATCTGTCACAGCTGTAATCAATGGATCGGTCCCTTCGCTGATAGGATAATCTACACCATAATGTTCGGCAATCTTTTGTGTTCGTCTCAAATCCGCCACAAAAACTAGAAAAACTGAACTATGCAGCATATGAGGATTTCCAGGATTTAAAGACACGAGCTTTTCACGTATCTCACGATCTTTTATCACAATAATACTGTACATTTGTCCATTCATCCAACTCGGCGCTTGCCGACTAGCTTGCAAAATTTTTTTCAGCTCACCATCAGATAACTGATAATTTTCATCAAAATTCCGATAAGTTCGATGCTTCTTCATAACCTCTAACGCTTCCATCTAGCTCCTCCTTAGTTCCTTTGAAATAGCCTGCAGCTTTGCAAAAAAATGTTTTCGTGTTTGTTCTGTTAACCGAGTATAATTCACTCTCATTGCCATTGTATCATTACTAAACAAAAATGCGGGGGCTATCAATAATTTTTCTCTCAGAAAAATTTCCCAGTCTTTTCTAGTCAATTTTTGATGACGCCAAGTGAAATAAGCATAGATTCCTCCATCAATTTCAGATATCTGCCAATCTTCGGCAACAGTTTGTGCAGCAACATTGAATGCTGCTGCCCTTTGTTTCAATGCAAGGACTAACTCTTTTTGATTTTCTTCAAAAAGCGGATCAGTCAAAGCCGTATGGGCAATAACCTGAGGAAAAACACTAATAGAAAAATCCATCATCTGTTTAGCTTCAGACAATCGTTGAATCAAATTTCGATCTGCGACAATCCAACCAATTTTGATCGACGAACCAAAGATTTTCGATAATGATCCCAAATGAATCACTTGATGCGGAGCAAGCTCTTTCAATGAAGACGGATTTTCACTAAAATTCATTTCACTAAACACTTCATCTTCTACGATCGGCAACTGATATTTTCGGCTAAGTTCGATCAATTCATTTCTGCGTTTAGTTGACATTGTTGATCCTGTCGGATTTTGAAAAGTGGGATTAAGAATAATCAACTTGATTTTTTTCGTTAGAATTAACTGCTCAAGCTTATCAATCCGCATCCCTTCCTTATCCATTTTCACACCATAAAGTTTGATACCAGCAGTCGCAAAAATTGGTAAAGAGTATAAAAATGATGGATCTTCGATTGCTACACTATCTCCGCTTTGCAGCATAACCTGAAGTAGCAAAAACATCGCTTGTTGAGCACCAGACGTAATCAAAACTTGGTCGGACGAAATATCAATTTTTTGTTCTGCTTTGACTCGCTGACAAATCACCTGTTGCAACGGCCGATAACCTAAAGGACTTTGCTTTCGCTCCTCCAGTAATAATTCTTCCCATGTATAGGAAGGAAAACGAAAATCAGGTATCAAGTTTAGCGGTAATTCTCCAGAATAAAGATCTAGAGACTCTGATGCATTTAATAATTCTTGAACTCTCTCTAAGAAAGGTTCTTTAGGATGTGTTTCTTGCGTGAATAGACTGCGCCAGTCAACTCGAGGTATCGTACTTCTTCCCCAGTTTCCCTCATTTACGATTGTTCCGCTTCCTTGCCTTCGCAATACCCATCCGAGACTAACTAATTCATCTAAAGAATGGACCACTGTAGAACGATTCACCCTATAGTACTGAGCTAATTTCCGTTCAGCTGGTAATCTATCCCCAGGTTGTAACGTTCCGTCTTGGATATAGGTAATAATTTGCTCCATGATCTGCTGATAAATTGGTGTCGTTTTTGTATCTGACAGCTCCCACATAATATCCCCTCATTTTATTATTGGATGGCTCAACGCTAACCCAATTATGTTTGTCTGTCAACCATGGCTGCAAATCATCTTTCTAAATTCGAAAAAAACTCATTCCAAAAATTGGAATGAGTTTTAAAAGTTTTCTAAAAATCTTTAAATCGTGTCTCCGTTAAAAATTGAATTCTTAACAACCACGTAATCAACTTTTTGGAGGGCTTCTAAATCATTTCCCCCGGCGTAAGAAATTGATGACTGCAAATCTTGCTGCATCTCAACTAAAGTGTCTTTTAAAGAACCTTTATAAGGAATCCAGATTTTCTTTCCTTCAACATTTTTCTTTTCGCCTTTTTGAAACTCAGAGGCACTGCCGAAGTATTCCTTATACACAACACCATCTTCTACCATCGTTTCTCCTGGCGATTCCTCATGGCCTGCAAACAAAGACCCAATCATAACCATTGTTGCACCGAAACGAATCGATTTTGCAACATCACCATGCGTGCGGATTCCACCGTCGGCAATGATTGGTTTGCGTGCAGCTTTTGCACACCAGCTTAATGCAGCTAACTGCCAGCCGCCAGTTCCAAAACCAGTTTTGATTTTTGTAATACACACTTTTCCAGGTCCAATTCCAAGTTTTGTCGCATCTGCTCCGGCATTTTCTAATTCCCGTACTGCCTCGGGAGTACCAACATTTCCCGCAATGACAAACGTATCAGGCAAGTATTTTTTGATATGCTTAATCATATTAATAACTGGGTCTGAATGTCCATGGGCGATATCGATTGTAATAAAATCAGGCTTCAAATTTTCATCTGACAATCGTTTTACAAAATCATATTCATAACCTTTTACGCCGACACTGATCGATGTGAACAAACCTCGAGACTGCATTTTCTTTATAAAAGGAATTCGTTCTTCTTCATAAAAACGATGCATAATATAGAAGTAACCATGTTCCGCCAAAAACTCTGCAATATTTTCATCAATGATTGTTTGCATATTGGCTGGTACCACTGGCATCTTAAAACTAAATTTCCCTAATCGGACAGTCGTATCACATTCTGATCGACTGTTCACAATACATTTGTTCGGAATTAACTGAATATCTTCATAATCAAATACTTTCATAATGGCCTCCAATGAATAAGATAGCTATCTCATTTTAATATGATCATTTTTCAAAAAAGTAGAAGAATGACTTTATTCTTGTCACATATGCTGTCAGGTTGAACTAAGCCGACAATTTTTTTCTTTGTACTGCTCAAACTAAGAAAAATGTGACTAATAAAAAACATAGGGCACTATCGCCCTATGTAATTTACAACATATTTACTTAAAAAGCAAGCTGATTTTGAATTTTGTAGTAAAAAACACGAACATTTTCTTTTTACACTAACGCGTTCCTTAATTTTTTCGCTTGAAGACTGACTAAAAAGATAACATCTTCCATTTCCTCTTCATTCGTCACCTTCATTTCAATCTGTTGAGTATTCTTTGAAACATCTTCAAATTTTTTCTTAAATTCAGTTGACATCACTTTGACCATTGGAGTCAAATAACTCATTCCAAAATCTGGAAAGGGCGTAACTACTGAAAAATAATTCTTATGAATCTTGATGCGGCAAAGCAATCCATCATATTGCTCAATAACTAGCTGCCATCCTATTTGCTTTTGGAAAATATATTTGATTTTAGGATCATAATGTCTCATGATTTGGGCCAATAAAATTTTTAAATACTGAGAATTCGGTAATCCAGACAAGATTGTCTGCAATTCGTGTTTCTCACCATCAGCTTTGGATCGTTTCCTTTCCATGGTCCTCGCCTCTTTCAATACACTTTGAAACGAAAAATAATTCTAACTAATGCAATTGCCTGTATGAGTTAAATTCCTTTTATTTTTCTTCGAATTCATATGTTTTTTTAACGCTATTTTCATATTTAGTTTGTAAGCGCCGAACCACAG
>NZ_JAFLVR010000024.1 GCF_017315985.1 Candidatus Enterococcus murrayae
TTAAAGTGTAAATTCAAGAGAAATAAAAAAATAAGATACGCAAAATGAATGGAATTTCTTCTTTCTTTTTTTTAATACAAAATGAGCAAAAAAAATATACTTTAAGACTCTCCAGTGTTCATAAGGATTCTGCTTTATGGAAGCATCTTAAAAAAATTTTGCTGTTTGACAGGAGTAAATCGATAGGATTATAGTCAAGGCGTGATCACAAACAAAGTAGAAGGAGGGAGAAGATGTCTGAAGTATTATATACACCTAGACAATTATTTTCACTGAAGAGAAAGACCTTAGAGAAGCGAACGAAAGCGTATTATGAAGAAACTCACGATGAAAAGACGACGATCCAGATTTTAGTCGCACTGCAGGTTCGCGATGAATTAGAAGAAGCCGACTTCTCATTTTTCATGAAAGATTTAGTCCATCATTTATTGTTTAAAACAAAATCAACGCGCGCTTTGCGTCGTTATCATATATATTTCCAGAATTATTTTGATAAAAAGGAGTGGAAGCAGCTGACGTCTCGTTTGTTCGCGATAACCACTTATGTAGCTGAAACGGTCAAAAAATTATTTACACAATTTATCAAAGGCCCTTTAGAAGGATTGGTAGAATCTTGACGTTAACCACGTATAAAAAAATGAAAGGAGTTAGTGATGTTAAGTATAGTCGCAACATTTGAAAATGGTGCAGGAAAAAATCGGCGACTGCGTATAAATGACGTCGATCCTAATAAGACGGCTGAAGAAATAAAAACATCGTTAGAAAAATTGACAACAGTCAGTCTATTTGAAAAAAATGGTATTAATCTATACCAAGAAGTAGTCGGAGCAAAATTTATTGATAAGATCGAGACGCTGATTTTTGATAAAAAGACCGACACAACATCAGAGCCGATTTCAGATAAGCGGATCGATGAACAGCCAGCTGAGGGATTAATGATCGATCCGCAAAAATTGATCGTTGAGGAGAAAATGCTTCAACCAGGTGTTCTGATGCAGCGCTTTGAGTTACCAGAAGGGCTTGAGCCTGACGAAATGAGTGAGCAGCAGGCCTTGTCACTAATAATGGCAATCATGCCTGAGGGTGGTAAGCTGGAAGATATCAGCTTTGAAGAAGGAAGCAGTCCAGCGAGATTTCAATTGATCGTGAATCTCAAAAACCAGGAATAGCGGCTAAATCGATTGAAAAGCTAAAAAAAGCAAATCATTAGGAAAAAACTGATTTGCTTAAATGAAGGCCCTTTATTTGTAATCGCTTAATTTGCCGTCATCATCCCAAGCACCAAAAAGCTTATTTGCTTTAGTGTTGACCAGTAATTTTTCTAAGCGTTGTTCAAAGAGTTTGTTATCTGAGCCGTAACGCTGGATATTATCGATCTTAATTCTTTGATAAAGCTTAGGAAACGCTGAAAAATTTTGCTGGATTTCTGGATCAGCGGCGAGTCTTTCCAGAATGGTTGAATCTATCACAAAATTTTCTGGTGACAGATCAGGTAAGGCTGCGCGACCTAAATCAGTCATTAAATTCAAGGCTATGAGACGACGGGCTCGTTCTTTATTTAATTCAGTCCATTGACTTTTTTTAGTTCTAGGGGATAACCGTTGAGCGGTTGCTGTATCGGAAAGCTTCTTTTTTGTGCTGTCGATCCAGCCGAAACAAAGGGCTTCCTCCACGATATCTAAATAGGTCAAATTTGATTGCTCGCGATCAATCACAATCCAAGCAACATTCAATATTTCTGCATTTTTAGTTAACCAATCCCTCAGTTCCTGCCGATTCTGAGGTATAAATAGATGTGTCATTTCCAAAGTTTTCACCTGCTTTCAGTTTATGGAGCGGACGCGCTCTCCTGCAGCAGGAAGCTGACTTTTGACAAGCTCCCACGAGTGACCATTGTATGTTTCATAGGCATCAAACACGAAGGGCAATCCGTTTGCTGTTTCGATTATAGCAGAATCCATCAGCTGAAAATGCAGATGAGGTTCAGTGGAATTTCCTGAATGTCCGACATTACCAAGGTAGGTCCCTTGTTGAATCGAGCTGCCTTCAGTAACAGCGATTGAATCTTTTTGTAAATGGCAAAAAGCTGCATAGATTCCTGTGGCTTGTTTGATGACGACGTAATTTCCTGCAATTGTCTCGAATCCGTCTTGTTCTGGATTGAAAAAGAGTGAGTGGCGAATCGCTGTCGTTTGATCGTGAATCCAAGAGGCCTTATCCCCATCAAAGGTGTTGTTTTTCAGAGTGACGATTTCACCGTCAAAAGGGGCATAGACAGGTTGGCCAAAGCAGTAATATTTGTCCAGTGAAATTCCGGTAAAAAGATAATCCGCTGATTTTGCCGTATGAGAGCTGCCTGTTGGATCCTTTTGAATAAAATCAAAGGCATACCGTAGTCCAAAGCGATCTGTTCCATGGCTCGGAACGCGATCAACCGGGCTTGTTTCCGTGTACCATTCACCGCGTAAAGGAAACACAATGGTGTGCGTTGCTTTTTCCATAGAAAAACCTTTTTTCTGTAGAGGGGGACTTTTTGCTGTTTCTTGTGAGAAAACCAGCAATAAAATCAGACAACATCCAATTAAAATCAGGATTCGTTTCATGCAACCTCCTACAATTATTCCTCGTAGAAAACCCTTCTTAGGTCTTCAAGATACTCTGCCAACTTAACGCTGATCGCCTGGTAGTCGATATTTTTGTACTCAGTATTTTTCAGTTCTGCAAGAATTTCAGTTGTAA
Organism: Candidatus Enterococcus murrayae; assembly: GCF_017315985.1. Lineage (GTDB taxonomy): Bacteria > Bacillota > Bacilli > Lactobacillales > Enterococcaceae > Enterococcus_A > Enterococcus_A murrayae. Next base: position 2,740 of record NZ_JAFLVR010000024.1, read on the forward strand.
AACCATTATTCCCCCAAAGAATCAATTGTTTACAGCGATCAATATTGAGATCTTTACGGAATTTTGACTCATCAATATTTTTAAATAATTCCTCTGCACAAGGTGATTGTTTTTGTGTCGCTATCTCAGCTAGTTTTTGATTAATTGTTGTGGATTTTGTTTCGATTCTCAAATCAGTAAAGTCAAATATCCAAGGATTTTTTTTCATTAGTTCAATCTGCAAGGAATAGGATTGCAACAACCGTTTGAAAATATCTTTTTCCTCTAAATCCATCTTATTTAAATAGTCATCTTCAATAGTTCTTCCGCAATAATCCAACAGAAGCAAAAGCAGTTCCTCTTTGCTTTTTACATAGTGGAACATCAAGGCCTTCGACATACCAGCTGCTTTTGCGATCCGATTAGTAGACGCTTCGTCATAACCTCTTTGAGAGAATTCCTTTAAAGCCGCATTAATTATTCCTTGAATCTTTGGCTCTTCTAAATTAATTTTAGTCAACGGGTTCGCTCCTTTACCTGTTAGGTCAATTAGAGTGTAACAATATTTACCTGATAGGTCAATGAGGTGGTTATAAAAGAACCAATAACAGAATTTGTTATTGGTCCTGACTTAATAATACGAAACAATTTTTGTTGCTGAAATAATCCAAGTAACTCCATACATATCCTCTACACAGCCGCTGACACTATTATCGTCGGGCGGGGGATTGGTTCCTAATGGACCAATGACTACTCCCGCTTCAGCTAGTTTTGAAAAGATTTTTTGTGCAGTCTCTTCATTTGGTAAATGAGCTTGAATTGACACATTCCCACCTTTTTCAACCGTTGATATAGAATCAGCACCACTGATTCCACCTAGTTTAGGCAGGAGTAATTGTCCATGCATGACTTTTGATTTCAGCTCCTCACTTATAGGCATCTCAGGATTTTCAGGAATATCGCCATACATTGATAGGTGTTGTATTTCTCCATTAAAAATTTCCGCATATCGCAAAAATGCTTCTTTACAGGTGCCATTGAATCGTACATAAGGCATTAACATAGGATCGTACCCCTTTTTCTGATTTCATTTCTATACTTGAGAGTATACCCTCACAATTTATAGGGGTCATTGTAAAAAATCGACATTTTTTCTAGATATTCTTTTGGAGCGATGTCATAGATGTCAGTAAAGTCACGGATAAAATGAGCATAATCATGATGACCGGTTTGTTCAAATAGAAGGGAGGCAGGGGTAGAAGCACTCAATAAATCAGTCGCCTTTTTCAGACGAATGATACGTGAGCAGGTCTTTATCTTCGCACCAGCGTATTTCAGGAATAAGCGGTTCAGATGTTTTTCACTATAGTAAGTCTCGTTTGCCAGATCTTTCACACGAATAGCGCCATTACATCCAAGGAGCCTATTAAAGGCGATCAAGAAATTAGGATTGATCTTAACCGTATGGATTTGTGCCAAAAAGATCGCATCAAGCTTATCGGTCAATGCAAGGATGTCGTTTGCGGTGTAGTAAGCTTCAGCGATTTGCCGATAGAGGAGCGGATCCAAATCTTCAAAAAGAAAGCCCTCATTTGCTAAAAGCTTCTGGTCAATTTGGATGAACGGATAGAGCCCGGCAGCATGAAATTCAACGAGAAACATGAAATCAAATTGACGCGCGTAATCAGCTATTTCGACTGGTCGAGTGTTGACTCCTCGTAGTCCGGCGGTAAATTGGCCGTTCTGAAATGTACAAATGAGTGACGTGCTGATAGTAGGCAGTATGGTTTGCTGAACAGACATGTTACTGGGATTTGTGAATGTGTAGTTGGCAATATAGGGACGTAATAAGTGGTGGGGAGCGATGACGATGTTGTTTTGATTGATCTTTGGCAAAGGACATTGATAGATGCTGTTTTTGTTAAGCATGGAATCCTCCTTTTCAATATGCTTTTAAAAGACTGTTTTTACACTTTCGATCCATTTCTCAATGGCTTCGATTAGAAGAAGCTGCTGATGCATGATTACTTTTCCAGTTTCAGGTAGAGCAGTTGATTTTGACTCATCTGTCATGCTGTCCTTCAGCTTTTTTTTCATTTTTGCAGCATTGGCTTCGATAATACTGACACAGGCTTTTTGATCAGCGGGTGCTAAACTGTCTAGATTCAATATGACAGCATTAAAATCTAAAAAGATATTGATCGGACGGGCAGCGATTCCCAGCATTAATTTCTCGAATTCCATTTGTCCTTTTTTGGTTAACGAGTAGACGGCTTTTTCCGGCATCTTGCCATTTTTTTTCAAGGTGCTTTTGACATAACCTTGCTTTTCTAATTGCAGCATCTTTTTATAGATCGTCGGAGTGCTTACCTTTACCCATTGAGTGATGTTTCGATAGTCGATCAATTTTTGAATATCATAGGCGCTCAGTGCCTCTTTTTTTAAGATTCCCAGAACAATTAAATCAATCGTCCGCATCGTAAAAACCTTCTTTCTAGCGTATTTTTATATACTATATTAATCAGTGATCGTTTTTATACTACTCTAATATATAGTAGTTTGTTTTTGTCTACTGGTCAAGTTTGAAAAGAAGCATTTCCAGCGCATCCATTCTTTGAAATGAACTCAAAAAAGCCAGCGCTTCGTTCAAGAAGCACTGGCTTAGTTTCTTATTTTCCATCTAGCTTTTTCTTCAAGTTCCTGTTTCTGTTATACATGAAGATCACGGCAGCTAGTAGAAGGAGGATCACTGCAAGTCCGATCCAGAGCCAAGGATTTATGGCCTTCTTTTTGATCGTGACATCCTTTTTGTTGTAATCCTCAGCTTTTTCTTGATCAATAGTGAAAGTTGGATTGCCGGTCCATTTCTGATCGCCAGAACGGACGGTCATGTTGATTGAATATCGTCCTGGTGAAAATTCTGTGTTGTTCATTTGAATCAAGTAGTTCATTCGTGAGCTTGGTGCCAAGGTTAATTGTTCTTTTTTATCTTTTACAATGCTTTTACCGTTTTTTTTCACTTCATAAGTGAGTGTAACATCTTTAACATAGACCGCTTTTTCATTATCAACAGTCACGGCTATCGCATTGCGGCTGTTGGCTTGAGTAGATTTGGCTTTGGTAACTTTCAAAACGGGTTTTACTTCGTCCGTCTTATTTTGCAGCAAGACGGCGATCTCTCGTGAAAACACATTTCTGATATTACCATCGACTTTTCCGGTGGATAGCTGTTCTAAATATAGACCGCCGGCTAAAACTCCCTCAAATTCTTTGTCCGGCATTTTGACGTCTAGATAGATATCCTTTGATTCATTAGCTGCCAAGGCTATTTCCTGACTGCTTAGTTTGACGAAATCGGTAATACTAGGTCCGAAATTACTCTCATCTTTATTCATTCCCGAGTATTCCACGACACCCAAGCTGTTGGTGACAGCGCGATTGAATGAGGCCTTCAGCTTGATTGGCTGATCTGTTCGATTGGTCAGAGTGACCGTCAAACGTTCGGCTTCATTTGGCTGGTATTGCAAATCATAATAAAGCTGTTTTTTATCAATTTGGTGCTCCGATGGGTGGATCACTGCATCGAAGGTATCCAACGACTCTCCATGAGCAACAATTGGTAAAAATGAAAAAGCTAAAATGAGGAGCGTCCCTCGTATAAATGATTTCAATTGTTTCTTCCGCATTTTCTAGCTCCTTTACTTCAATTGTATTTTCCGCGTAATGGAAGAGTCTCTCTCAATTTTCTTGTTCCCCTTTTATATAAGTCAAAGGACGGAATCATAGTCGAACAGCCTATAGCCGCTTTCACAGTAAGCGAGGCTGGTGACGGGGTTCCATCCTAGTTTTTTAGCTAGGTGTTGCTGAGAAGGTCCAGACTAAAGTTGTTTGATATTGTGCTTGCTGCTTAGCAGTGTTTTTCGGCACATTCAATTCGAATTTAGTGATCGGCAAAGCTGTTTCACCAGCTCCTTCATTGGTTTGCGCCGTTAGAACGGAGACTGTTTGATTAACAAGTAAAGCTGTCTTAGCGCCATTTGCGATACGTGTACCAGTTGGAGCAGCGTTTACATTGTTCGTCAAAGTGCCTACTGTGAAGCTCAATTCAGCCCCTGTTAATGGCGTCGAATTAGCAGTGAACTGGGTAGGTTCGTTTACTTTGACTGACCAGCCTGTGCCGGTACCGCCGCGGTTATCACTAACTGCGATTTGACCAGTGGTAACAGGAGAAGTTTGTACGCCATCAGAAGTTGCTGTCCAGGTTTCATCTGCGGTTGTTTGAATCGCATGTGAACCGAAATTTAAATTTTTAGGCAGTGAAGCACTTGCATTTCCAGGGACTTGAGGGTCAAAGGTAATACCGCCATCGGTATAATCGACAGTACCAGTAGTATCTACAGCGTGAGCACCAGTTGAAAAGGCAAATAGGCTGCCGGCAAAAAGTCCGGCTATGAGTAAAGCAGCTTGTTTTTTCATTCGTTTTTCCTCCTATTTTTGCTGATCCGCCATCCTAAAAAAGCAATTGCGAGAATCAAAAGTCCAATGACAACTAAAAAAGTGTTTCGTTGATCATTTGTTTGCAGAAATCGTGTGATGCCTGAGCGTGAGCTGTCGTCTCGATTGTTCATCGAAGCGGAGTTGTTTTTGTGAGACGTTACTTCCTTCATGGTGCTGGAAGTAAGAGAATCACTGGTAGTGCTGCTTTCTTGTGTTTCTGAAGTGGAGCTGCTGCTTGTTGCGGTACTGCTTTCGTAATAGTACTGAACCTCGCCATTCGTAACGGCGGCTTCGGCCTGTGAAGAAAGAACAACGAAGAGCGACAGAAAACTCAAGATAACTATTATCTGATTCTTCAATTGTCTCCCCCTTTCTCAGTCCTTAGTGAAAAAATAAGTGGTTCCTTTCTGCGCAGAAAAGAGTTTGAATCTATGGAGGGATTATATAATCAGTATCAAAAAAAACGTTACCAAAGTGCTCATCGTTTCTTCACAGTTAAGCAAAATATTTTTCACATTTTAAAACGCTGTGTTTAATGAAGGGAGAAAGCAAAGGAATAAACGGTACTTTTACGCTGAAACGCCAGGAAATTTCACGAAGAAGGAACCACTTTTTTATAAAGAGCGGTAAGTAATCGATTATTTTCTCGCAAAGGAAAATTTTGACGGGCAAGTAAATTGGAAGATAGAGGGGGAAGAACTATGAAAAGAAAACGAGCACGTTTGTTTCAAAAGATTTGGATCATCGGATCCGCCTTGTTTCTATTTTTAACAAGTTCCAACATGATCGTAAGCGCAGTTTCCGTTGACTTATTTGCTACTACTCAGGTGAACAATAACAGTGGAACTACCGCGGCATCGCCTTATCTAAATGTCAGCCAAAAACCAGTAAACTTTACTATCAATGGAACCACGACTGGGGTCGGATTGATCAAAACAGGAAAAAAATATGTCTTGATCTCAGTTCCGTCACAGCTTTCAGGAAAGGTCACACCCAATGGCAGCTCCACAGTGACCACCTCTGTGACGATACCATTAGCAGACTTGCCGATTGGAGGCCTGTTGACTTTATTAACCACCCTAGTTTCTACTATTAATACACTGCTGCCGTTGAACCCTTCATTGCAGGCACCCTTGAATAGTCTCAACCAAGCGATCAGCAATTTGAAAAATGAAAATTATGGCAATCAGAATCTGTCGGTAGCGACCGAGCAATTATCCGCCACTCTGCTGGGCGTGAATATCAGCCAAGGACTGCTGCCAATTTTGACTAGTACCTTGTCTAACCGCCTGACGGATCTGAATAATGTGCTTAATACACTTCCTCTCGGTTTGATCGGTGTGATTCTTACACAGGTATTATCCAGTGTTAACGGATTAATCACTGCTTTGGGAAATCCGAATTCAACGATCAGTACGAACCTTGTCTCAGCTTCGATTCTAGGATCAACGAATGTTTCTATGCCGACGTTTGTTACCAGTCCCACCGGGCTGACACAGAATTATGCGGCAGCGATTCGCGGCGGGATCGTTCAAACAGATGATCTGACGATTCAATTATTAAGTAACTTTGGCGGCAATACGACTATTTATTTTGGTGCTGGAGAGCTGGCGATGAAAAGTGAATTGCTGCCGACTAATTTGAATTTTGGGACCCATCAAGTTCAAACTAAAATAGATGAAACATGGAAAGCCTATATCGGCGGCAATAGTGCGAACCCGCTTCAAACTGGAACGATCCGAATTGACGATACTCGTACCACAGCAAAAGCATGGCAATTGAAGGTTGCTCAAGCGAACAACTGGACGAGTGGCCAGAAGAGCTTGTCCAATGCTCGTCTTGATATTGCATTAGGTGCTTTAAATACAAATTTTCAAAATTACTTCGCCGTTGATAATCAGACCATCCAGATGAGTCCAAGCAATCAGGTCACATTAATGTCTCTTAGTAATACGACAGCTGCGGGTTATGTTGAGCTGCCCTTGAATCAATTCCAGCTCTTTGTACCGAAAAATACACCAAGACAAACAGGCAGCTATCAAACGACCTTGCAGTGGACGATCTCTAATACACCTTAAGTTCTGATTTTTTTGGAAAGTGCCGGTCAGGCACTTTTTTTTGTGACTTTGTGAAAACTAATTACATTTGTTTTTCACTGTGCTATCATAAACATAGAAGTACACTGAGGAAATCATAAGTGAAGTTTGTGAATCATTTTGTGAAAATAAATCTGTTGAATGAGTTGGGCAGCGAATGTCTAGATCCATTTTTTATCCTTCTTTTTCATTTGTTAATTGAAAAAGAGGGTCGCAAAGTGAGAATAAAACCGAATGATTTTGCTGGATCACAGAGGAGGTTTGTCTATGAGTACAATAACAAAAGCAATCGCAAAATTTAAAGGAGGTGTCAAAGTCCCCCATAATAAAAACACGGCAGAATATGAAAGCGTTTTTATGGAGCCGCCTAAAATCGTGACGATCCCAATGCAGCAGCATATTGGCGGAGTCTGTACGCCGACTGTCAAGAAGGGAGACATCGTTACGGTTGGACAAATAATCGGCGATTCGGAGGCTTTTGTCTCGGCACCGATCCATGCATCCGTTTCTGGCAAGGTAAAAGGAATCAAACCAGTTTTGATGGCCAATGGTCAAATGTGTGATGCGGTTCATATCGCGAGCGACGGATTGCCGGTAGAATTTCCTGAACCAAGGCCGGTCGAGATCCATTCAAAAGAAGCCCTTTTAAAGGCCGCAAGAGATAGCGGCATCGTAGGGATCGGCGGAGCAGGTTTTCCTTTACATGTGAAGCTGAATGTCAAAGAGGAGACCCCCATCGATACATTAGTCATCAATGGGGCTGAATGTGAGCCCTTTATTACCTCCGATTATCGTGAGAGCTTGGAATATCCAGAGCGTATTATTGCGGGGATGCAGGTGGTAATGAAGCATTTGAATATTGCTCATGGGGTCGTTGGGATCGAAAGCAACAAGCCTAAAGGATTAAAAAGATTACGGGAGCATTTGAATGAATTGGCTGATCTTGATCCGCGAATTGATGTGATGGAGATTCCATCATTGTATCCGCAAGGAGCAGAAAAAATGCTTGTTTATGCGACGACAGGCCGAAAAATTCCACCAGGCAAACTGCCATCTGAGGTGGGATGCCTGATTACGAATATCTCAACGATTTCTCTTTTACAGCGTTACATTGAGATCGGCATGCCGCTGACGCATAAAAGAATAACGGTAGATGGAAATATTGCACAGCCGAAAAATGTGGTAGTACCTGTCGGAACACCGATTGGAGAGGTCATAAAATTTTGTGGCGGCTTGATCGATGAGCCTAGCAAGATAATTTTAGGCGGACCTATGATGGGAATCGCGCAATTTTCAACGGAGCTGCCGATTACTAAGCAAACGAATGCGATTACGATTTTATCTAAAGCTCAAAGCCTGCCGGAAGAGTCGCCTTGCATTCGCTGCGGACGTTGTGTAGAAGCCTGTCCGATGTCATTATTACCCGTACAGATCGAACGCTGTACTCGCAATAACGATACAGCAGGATTAAAAAAATTGAATGTATCCGCGTGTATGGAGTGCGGCTGCTGTGCGTTTGTGTGTCCTGCTGGCCGCCGACTGGTTCAATCTATGAAACGCGCAAAACAGCTAGAAAGGGAGGCTGCTCAATGAACAAATTACCTGTTTCCATTTCGCCCCATCTACACAGCGGTCATAGCAGCCGCGGCATTATGCTGGATGTGATCATTGCCTTGATTCCAGCAGTTATCGCTTCGACTGTTATATTTGGTTTTCGTGCTCTTATCTTGATTTTAGTAACTGTCGCTGCCTGTGTGATCAGCGAGTACGTAACGAGAAAAGTTTTAAAACGGCCAGATACGATCCATAATTTGACGGCAGTCGTCACAGGTCTGCTGCTGGCCTTGAATCTGCCAGTTACGCTGCCTTTTTGGATGGCTATTTTAGGCGGTGTGATCGCGATTGTTATCGTAAAGGAATTTTTTGGCGGTGTCGGTCAAAACTTTGTTAACCCGGCTATTACTGCCCGCATTATTTTGATGATGTCATTTGCCTCTCAGATGACCACCTGGCAGCCGCCGCTAAATTATTACATGTTTCGCCCCGATGTTATTTCATCGGCGACCTATTTTTCAGCCTCTCAAACGGGACAGAAAATCCCTTCACTATTAGATATGTTTTTAGGAATCAGGGCAGGCAGCTTAGGTGAGACGTGTGCTCTGGCTTTACTGATCGGCGGTGCCTACTTGGTTGTCAGAAAAGTAATCTCACCGATCATTCCGCTTTGCTTTATCGGGACGGTAATCATTTTTTCTACCCTGCTAGGCGGAAATCCCTTATATCAAATGATGTCTGGTGGCTTATTGTTAGGAGCTATTTTCATGGCGACGGATTACACGACATCACCGATTACGAAAAAGGGTAAGATCATCTTTGGTATCGGCTGCGGAATCGTCACCGTTTTGATTCGCTTTTTTGCCGCACTGCCAGAAGGTGTCTCATACGCCATTTTGCTGATGAATATTCTTGTTCCGCATATTGAGAATTTGACGATCCCGAAAGTCTTTGGTGAGGGGGCGAAGGTAGAATGAAACGTTCAAGCTCCAAAGTAATTTTTACAGATGCACTTTGCTTGTTTATCATTTGTCTGGTGATTACTTTCGCGGTAGCTGGGACACGCGCGGTGTTCAAGGATCGTATCGCAAAACAAGAGTGGGAGCAGACTCAAAGCGTGATGAGTCAGCTGATCAAGGCGGATGATTTTCAAGAGATAAAAATGGCGGGAGAAAATCAAGGCTACCAAGCATTGGATGCGACCGGCAAAACACTCGGTTATCTGTTTGTAACCAAAACCTATGGTTACGGCAGCGATGTGAGTGTTATGAGTGCAGTCAAGGATGGAAAAGTCGTCGGCGTGAATGTTCTAGATGCTTCGAATGAAACGCCGGGACTTGGGCAAAATGTCACGAAAAAAGAATTTGTGAATCAGTTTTCTGGGCTCAACGAGTCACTGGAAATCGTCAAGAATGAGCCTTCGAGTAAAAATCAAGTTGAAGCGGTAACGGGAGCGACAAAATCTTCCAAAGCCGTAGCTGCATCAGTCAAAGAAGCGCTTGCACTTTTTGAGCAAGTCGCCAAAACAGAGAAATAGGAGGGGAAAGCGATGGAAAAAGAGAAAGTATCTGCAATTTTTAGTAAAGGCTTGATCAAAGAAAATCCCGTCCTTCGTCTCATGTTAGGAACCTGTCCCACTTTGGCGGTTACTACCTCGGCAATTAACGGTATAGGAATGGGAATCGCAGCGACAGTCGTTCTTTTAGGCTCCAATGTCGTGATCTCGCTTTTGCGCAAAGTGATTCCTGATCGTGTCAGAATTCCGGCCTTTATCACCATCATAGCTGGCTTTGTGACGGTGGTTCAATTAGTCGTCAAAGCGTTAGCTCCAGCATTAGATTCAACATTAGGGATTTACTTACCATTGATCGTAGTGAATTGTATTATTCTTGGACGCGCAGAGGCCTATGCTAAGGATCATACAGTTCTCCATTCTGCTTTGGATGGTCTGGGTATGGGTGTCGGTTTCACCATGGCGCTGCTTTGCATGGGCGGGATTCGTGAGTTATTTGGAAGCGGGACCTTGTTTGGTTTTCCAATAACATCTGGTGTTGTTCCTCCGATGACGATCATGCTGCTGCCGCCAGGAGGGTTCTTCGTCTTTGGAATGCTAGTCATGCTGGCTAATAAATTAAGCGACCGCAAGACTAAAGAAATCGATTGCACCGCTTGTCCAATCGCTGAGGCCTGTACGACAGTTTGTGATGAAAAGGCAGGTGATCAGTAATGCAGATTTTTGTAACGATTATAGTCGCGGGAATCTTGACGGATAATTTTGTTTTGTCTCAGTTTTTAGGGATTTGTCCGTTTCTAGGCGTATCAAAGAAATTGGATACGGCAGTCGGGATGTCATTAGCCGTAACGTTCGTTATGGTATTAGCGACATTGGTTACTTATCCGATCTATGATTCACTGCTGGTTCCATTGGGATTGGATTATTTGCAGACGATCGTCTTTATATTAACAATTGCTGCATTGGTGCAATTGGTAGAGGTTGTAATGAAACGCTATATGACACCTTTATACAATGCATTAGGAATTTATTTGCCGCTCATCACTACGAATTGTGCGGTATTAGGAGTAACGATCCTGAACTTTTCAAAAAATTATACCTTTATGCAATCGATGGTCAATTCATTTGCGGCAGGTATCGGTTTCTTAGTAGCTATGGTAATCTTCGCTGGTGTGCGGGGGCGCTTAGAAGGAAATGACATACCTGAGTCGCTTCAAGGCTTGCCAATCACTTTGATTGCTGCAGCAATTGTCTCATTATCGTTTCTTGGATTTGCCGGCTTGGCAGAAGGATTATTCCAATAGGGGGTGAAAAAAATGACAGATATCATGATACCCATTGGCATTGTTAGCGGTATGGGGTTGATCGCAGGCGTCATTCTTTCACTCGCGACGATCATCTTTCATAAACCCGTTGATGAAAAAGAAGAAGCACTGCGAGACGCACTGCCGGGAATCAATTGCGGTGCATGCGGTTTTTCTGGTTGTGACGGGTATGCAAAAGCAATGGCAGAAGGAACTGCTGGGGCAACCAATTGTACACCAGGCGGGGCATCCACACGTCAAACACTGTCAGAGATTTTAGGTGTTGAAGTAGGCGATGTAGAGCAAGTCGCAGCATTCGTGCGTTGCAATGGGACGTGCGAGTTTACCAATAGTAAAATGGATTATGCCGGAACCACCACATGTTATGGAGCAAATCAGCTCTTCGGCGGTCCTCAGGATTGTCGTTTTGGTTGTATGGGATTTGGGGATTGTGAGGCAGTTTGTGAGTATGACGCACTGCACATCGTTGATGGTGTCGCTAAGGTTGATCCTGATAAATGTGTTGGCTGCTTGAAATGTATCACTGCTTGTCCAAAAAATCTAATTAAGATGCTGCCGGCGGAAAACACCTCGATCGTGGCATGTTCGAATCAGGACAAAGGCGGTGGCGTTCGTAAAATTTGCGATGTTGGCTGCATTACCTGCAATCGCTGTGTGAAGACCTGTCCGCAAAAAGCAATCAAAATGGAAAACAATGTGGCGGTGATCGATCCAGAGTTATGTATTAATTGTGGCGATTGTGTAGAGGCCTGTCCGCAAAATTGTATTTTGAAGATGCCAGTAAAAGAAAAAGTTCTAAGCTGAGTTTTTAAACTAGCAGGAAGCCCTTTCAAATTTTGTGCTATCATTATATGAAAAGGGCAGGTGTTGAAATGAAATTATTAGTGACAGAAAATTACGAAACCTTGAGTCAACTAACGGCGGATATAATTTTAATGAAATGGGCGGAAAATCGGCGAGTGAACTTAGCTTTGACTGCGGGTTCTTCTCCAAAACGTGCTTACGAAATTTTAAGTACTCGCTTAAAGACTGTGGCGTTTGACCAAAGCTTGGCGCATTTCTATAACTTTGATGAAATTACTTTAAAGGATCAAGATTATGGTTTGACGATGCAGGCATTGCATGAAGAGCTTCATCAGCCATTAGGGATTAAAGAAGAAAATATTGACGTTTTAGATGCAGAAAATTATCAGACGTTTGATCGAAAGATTGCTGAGGATGGAGGTTTGGATCTTGTTTTGATGGGAATCGGAAGCGATGGTCATTTCTGCGGGAACATGCCGGAGTTCACCTCCTTTGATTACGGAGTATATCGTGTGCCGATCGAGCCGGAGGATGCGTTGTATAAATTGATTGATGAATCAAGCCCTCATACTCCGGGAAAAGAGATGGTAACCTTTGGTCCGCAAACGGTTTTAGCTGCGAAAGAGTTAGTTCTGATTGCAAATGGGGAAAAGAAGGCAGCAATTATCAAGCAAGCACTGGAAGGTCCCATCACAGAGGATATCCCAGCCTCCGTTTTGCGTTTGCATCCTAATTTAACAGTGATTTTAGACAAAGCTGCGGCAAGTCAACTAGCTTAATAACAAGAACAGGACTGAGAAACAATATCTCAGTCCTGTTTGTTATTTTGAGACACAGACTATAGATAGACGGTGCTAAAAAGCTGAATGAGCGAGTCTGTTTAATTAGCTGATCAGCTTTGCAGCTTCTTCATCAGCAAGAACGGTAATAGTTGAATGCCGTCTTAAAACGGAAGCTGGACATGCTTCTGTCAATGGCCCCTTCAGCATTTTTGCTAGAGCTTCCGCTTTGTTACTGCCATGAACGATTAGTAGAATCTCCTTTGCTTTTAGCACACTCAATGGCCCCATGGTAACGAAGGATCTGGGAACGGCTTGACCATGCTTACTATAGATGTCAGCAAAAACATCATACCAAGGATATTCAGGTTTGATTTCTACTTCATAAGACAGACTGTCAAAGCTTGTAGACTGTGGCATGTTTCCACAAAAGTGCCCATCGCTCCCGAGGCCTAAGACTATTAAATCAAGTCCCCCAGCTTCCTCGATTTGTTGGTCAAATGCTGCGTAATTTTCCTTCGTTATTTCATGAATGTTTTCTTCTTTGATAGTTGCTGGAACACAGAATTTTTCTTTTAGCTCGTTATATGTCGTTGTGTGATCAGAATTTTCAAGCGGTCCGCCGTCAGAAGTATAAACATGAAAGTTCGAACAGTCCGTGGATTCCCGTAGGTGCTCAATCACTAATTCGTAGATTCTGCTGGGAACGGAGTTAGCCGTAAAAGCGCAGTTCACGCGATGGTTGCTGTTCATTTTTTCCAGAATGGCAGTTGCTGCCAGTATGCACATTGCATCCTGTGTTTTTACAGTCGTGATTTTCATCGAATTACCCTCATTTCTAGTATATTTTACTCAGCTCTAAAGCATTTATTGACTATTTTAGGTAAAGTGCGACATAGAAAAATTTGATACCAGTAGTGACAACGAGAGGAATCAAAGTGTCTGTTTGTTTGGCGGCGTATGATAAAAAGTGAATCCATTTTTAATCGTAAAAAGAAACGATTGATCGAGACTACTCCTCAAAACAACCATAACATGAATTTCTTTTATGTAAAGACACTAAAAAAACGTGTTGGCCCATAATTTTTATGGATCCACACGTTTTTTAGTATTGAATCTGAAGCATCAATTTTTATGCGTTCTCTTCAATGTCTTCCTCTTCGACTGTTTCGAAATATTGGGAATGAATAATGATTAATACGATTCCGATAAAGACCATCACACTTGCAAAATAGAAGGTATAATTACCGCCAAATTTTGCACCGATCAAACCAGCAACGAACGGAGCAAGCGAACCACCAAAGAAGCGTACAAAGCTGTAAGTTGAAGAAGCGATGCTGCGTTTGATTCCAAGGATTTCCATGGCGATCGTAGTCATCAATGTATTAATGATCCCTTGGAAAAATCCAGCGACGATCAAAGCAGCTGCTACGAGTGCAGGATGATCGGCATTGATTCCCATTAACAATAAGCAAACAATGAATCCAATAAAACCGATCATTAGGGTATAAAAAGTGCCGATCCTTCTCTCAAAACGCGTTGCTAAGAAAATCGAAGAAATCGCTAATAGGATTCCCCAGCCGAAGAAGGTCATGCCGATTTCCATTTCTGAAAAGTTTGGCATTAAGAAGGGGGCATAGGCCAGTAAAGTAAAGAAACCAAAATTATAAAGTAATGCAATCAAACCCACGGAACGCAATTTGTGATTTTTCAACGCCTTGATCCCAGCAAAAAAATCGATTTTTTCTTTTTTGCCTGCGGGTTCCTTGAACATAATTAAAATCGACAAAAATGAAATCAGCATCAAAACAGATACGCCTGCAAATGGCAATCGCCAAGAGATAGAACCAAGCGATCCCCCAACGAGCGGTCCAATCGACATGCCCAATCCCATAGCGGCTTCATAAAGCATAATCGATTTCTCTGTTTGACCAATCAACACACTGACGATCGCCGATAACGCTGTTGAAATAAAGAGCGCATTTCCTAATCCCCAGCCAGCTCTGAAATAAATCAGTGCGTCAATCGTATTTGACAGTCCAGCGAAAAGCGCAAATAAAATAATAATGAATAATCCTACCATCAAAGTTTTCTTCGTACCAATTCGGCTAGAAACAAAACCAGTGAATAACATGACGATCCCCGTCACCATCATATAGCTTGTAAATAATAGCGTTGTTTGCTCAGGTGTTGCCTGTAAAGATTTGGCGATCGAATTTAAAATAGGATCTACCAGTCCGATCCCCATGAAGGCGATCATGCAAGCAAAGGCAACAACATATGCTGCTTTGCTATTTTCTTTTTCCGTTACTAAGTTTCCGTTTAAATTTTCCATGTAAACCACCACTTTCCATTCAACAGTTTAATCATAAATTATTTTTATGTCAATATTTACATAAATAAATTTACACATATTTTCTTCAAAAAAAGAAACAGACCCTAAATGATCTGTTTCTTGCCATTATTCCTTGAAGTAGTCATCGATTTTTTCTTCTGCCCATGCACACCAAGCGAGCTCTTCCTTACATAGACGGATTTTTCGTTCAAGAATCAGCTCGCGACCAAAATTTTTTCGCCGCTCCTCTTCGCTTGATTCAGTGACACCATCTAAGACCTTGGAATATTCGCTGAGTTGTTCCTGAAAATATTGTTTTCGTTCCATGATTAAAAATTTTGAAGTATCTCGATCCAGAGCAGAGATGGTAAACACCTTCGCTAGGAACTCATCTTTCTGAGAAGGAGCATGGCTTTTAGTAAAAACCCATTCCTTTACTAACTCTTTTCCTGCTGGAGTAATATCATAAATTTTCCGTTTCCCATCAGGAATATCAATGATCTCAATTAATTCCTGCCTGCGCAGTTCTTTTAAGGTTGGATAGATTTGGCTGTGATGAGCTTCCCAAAACAAATTCAAAAAGTGTTTTAATTCATAACCGGTCAACGGCGAACGCACAAGCATTGCCAGAACAACATAGCTGATCGTATTCATCATGTGATCCTTTCTGTTAAGGATTTCCTTTAAACTATTTTCCTTCTTATTTTCTCCGTGTCTATTGTATCACTGTTTATAAAAATTGATGAACATTTTTCAGACCTGCGGCGGATGTTTTTTCTCCAGAATTCTAATAGACTTATTTTAGAGAGGAAGATCGTTGTGAAAGTCTTATTTGTATTCGATGACCAAGAATATTCAAGTTTTTTTATTTATGATTTAACTAGTGGTATAAACAGTCTGTTGCGAGTTTCGCCCGAAATAAAAATACAGAAGCTGACTCTTGGTGAATTGTACACACAAGTACCGATTGAAAAGTTCTTAGCCTATTTTTCAGTTGCTTTTTCTGTAAAAGTCGAGAAATATTTGATTCTAAAAAAAGCAGATAGTTTGCTTGGTGTGAAGGAAGCCGGCCTTGAAGAGGATGGGAAGATGGCCGTAACGGTTTATAAAGATTTTCACGCCTTAAAAAATGGTCAGCTGTTTACAAAAGGTGAGCACCGACTGACTTTAGCTGAGATCGATGCCTATATCAGCTATCAGATTGATCAGGATGGTCGGATCGACGTGTTTGAACGGCAGGAGGATATTATTCGATTGATAAAGCGCAAAACGCTTCGACCACGATTATCTTCTATCACTAATAATTATGGAACAGTCCGAGAGTATTCAGGAAGCAATCTTAATTTAAAAGACATGTTAAAGCTGGGAACAGGTTACTTAGCAAAAGGCAATGTCCGGATGAATAAAATCAATGTACCGGAAGTCGGGAGCTATACGTTAAATGGTGATTTTCCCTATCAGCTAAACAGGATCGATTGGGAGAAAAATAACGTGAAATTACGATCTGATTTAATTCAATAAAAAGTTATTCACAGGAAGTATCCAAAAAGCGTTTTTTTTGATTGGATTAGCCGCTTACATAGCCGTAAAAGCTTTGACATCAATCTTTAGAGGAGTTTCACAACTGAGAAACTTTTTGGTTAAATTGCTTTTGAGTACTTGACAATTGTGATGGATGCTTTTGAATTAAAAATAAAAAAAGCGATGCTACACTAAAAATGGAGGGATAATGATGATTTGGACGTTAATAGTAGGTGCTGTGATTGGAGCGATCGGCGGCAGTCTTTCTGGCCGCGGCAAGCAGATGGGCTGCATCTTTAATATTATTGCAGGCCTAGCAGGTTCCTATATAGGTCAAGCAATTTTTGGTCACTGGGGGCCGCACTTAGCAGGAATGGCATTAGTACCGTCAATCTTAGGTGCAGTCGTAGTGGTAGCGGTTGTTTCATTTTTCACAGGACGACGATAAGAAGTAGTTTGCAGAGGCTGAAAATCAGCTTCTGCCTTTTTTTAGTTTAAAAGCAGAGATTTTTGTTTTTCTAGTCGTGTTCGTTCAGCTTTTTGAAAGACTTTGTTATAATGGACTGTGGGTGATAAGAATGATAAAACGAATGGAAAATTTACGTAGATTAATGAAAAAAGAAGTAATTGATGCGTACTTAGTAACAAGTCCGGCGAACTTGCGCTATTTAACAAACTTTACTGGAACAGCCGGTTTAGCATTTATTACATTAGAAAGAGCGTTCTTTATTACTGATTTTCGTTATATCGAACAAGCTAATGAGCAAGTTCAAGGAATGACGATTATTCAACATCAAGGAGATACCATAGGAGAAATCATCAGACTGATGGAAAGCGAGGGCATCAGCGTTCTTGGATTTGAGGACGCCTTCATGACCTATGCTGAGTATTCTGTTTTTGAAGAAGCAATTGACGCAGAGCTGGCACCGGCCAGCGGTTTCATTGAAAAGTTGCGGGAACAGAAGGATCCGGGAGAAATTGCCATCATTGAAAAGGCTTGTGCGATAGCTGATGAAGGATTCGAGCATGTCCTAAAGATGATTCGTCCGGGAATGACGGAAATTGAGGTAGCAAATCAATTGGACTTCTTTATGCGCTCACTTGGGGCATCAGGCACATCGTTTGATACGATCGTTGCTAGCGGTGTTCGATCAGCTTTACCTCATGGCGTCGCCAGCAGTAAAAAAATTGAGCACGGCGATTTGATTACACTGGATTTTGGTTGTGTATATCAAGGATATGTATCGGATATCACACGTACTTTTGCAATAGGGGAGCCAGAACAACAGTTAAAAGACATTTATCAAATCGTTTTAGAAGCGCAGCAAAAAGTTATCGAAGTGGCTCAGGCCGGAGTAACTGGTGCACAATTAGATGCGGCAGCTCGAGATTTTATTACTGAAGCTGGCTATGGCGAGGCTTTTGGACATTCTACCGGGCATGGTATTGGAATGGAAATTCATGAAGGGCCGAATGTTAGTCAATCCAACGGTGAGCCACTAGAAGTCGGCAATATCATTACTGACGAGCCGGGAATTTACTTAGCTGGTCTTGGCGGTGTTCGGATTGAAGATGATTTGGTGATTTTAGCTGAAGGCAATCGAATTTTGACGCATTCACCGAAGGAACTCATCATTTTATAAGTATCAGTTTCCCTATATATTTTAGCAAGATTAGAGTAGGGGATGCTTTAAAAATAGTTTCATTAAAAAGAACAAGCCGTAATTGGGTAGAGGTAGCGTAAGTAAACAAGAAATGATAAACTAGAACCAAATCTGCAAAGATGGGCAATATGCAGGGAATTAATATTTCTATTCTTTCTATATAATAGTAGAATAATAATTGATTTCCTTTCATTGAATTAGGAGGAAGTATCATGATTTCAGTAAACGATTTTAAAACTGGTTTAACTATCGAGGTGGACGGCGGCATTTGGCGTGTAGTCGATTTCCAACATGTGAAACCAGGTAAAGGTGCGGCCTTCGTTCGTTCAAAACTCAAAAATCTGCGTACTGGAGCTATGCAAGAAAAAACGTTCCGTGCGGGTGAAAAAGTTGCGAAAGCTCAAATTGACAATAAAAAAATGCAATATCTTTATGATGATGGCGATAACTACGTGTTCATGGATATGCAAAGCTACGAACAAATCGAAATGCCTAAGCAGCAAGTAGCAGAAGAAATGCTTTACGTATTAGAAAACACAGAATTAACCGTTATTATGTATGGGAACGAAGTTTTAGGAGTGGATCTTCCAAACACTGTAACATTAGAAGTTGCGGAAACAGAACCAAACATTAAAGGAGATACCTCATCAGGCGGTTCAAAGCCAGCTGTGATGGAAACAGGTTTGACAGTCAATGTACCATTCTTCGTGAATCAGGGAGACAAGCTGATCGTCAATACTCAAGATGGCAGTTACGTATCTCGAGCATAAAAGGTTCAGTTTTTATGGACTAGCAGTATGTGGCGTTTAAATATAAAAGAATTAGTATTATTCTTAGAGCTAATCGATGGAGTGATCTCTATTCGGGCGATACATGAACATCAGACTTGTTTTTTTATAAGGAAAAATAAGTACATTGGAGGAATAAGGAGAGAGTAAGATGGCAGATGAAAAAAATTTAGTTTTAGGCGAAAGTCCTGAACTCGGTGAAATTATCATTGCACCAGAAGTGATTGAAGTAATTATTGGAATCGCAGCTTCTAAAGTGGACGGTGTTTATGGTATGCGTGGTTCTCTAGCAAGCAATGTGACTGAACTGCTTGGTAAAGCCGCTCATGGAAAAGGTGTTTATCTTAAAAATGATGAAGACGGATTGAAAGTCGATATCTATTCTTATTTTGATTACGGCACTTCTGTACCGAAAGTAGCAATGGCTATGCAAGAACGTGTAAAACAGCAAGTTTTATTTATGACTGATTTAGCGTTGAGCGAAGTAAACATCCATGTAGTAGGCGTTGTAGCTGAAAAATTAGAACAACCGACCCTAGAAGAATTATTCAATGATGAAGAGGAAAATAATGAGTAAAGAATTATCACGTCATGAGATTCGGGAAAAAGCCTTACAGGCACTATTCCCGTTAGACTTCAATCAGGATTTAACCAAAAAGGATGCCATTAACCACGCATTAAGTATTGACCAGCAAGAATTCGTCAGTGAAGACGAAGAAGCCTTTGTTCCTGTCTATCTTGATGAAATAGTTGGGGGAGTCGTGGAACACCAAACAGAGCTAGATGAGATTATTCAAAAGCATTTACGTTCTAACTGGTCGATTCAACGAATTGCAAAAATGGATTTGATTATCTTGCGGCTAGGAATCTACGAGATGCTGTACAATACTCAAGTACCCAATCGAGTGGTTCTAAATGAAGCGATCGAATTGGCTAAAACTTTCAGTGATGACCAATCAAGAAAGTTCGTCAATGGTATCTTATCTAATGTAATGAAAG
The DNA here is from genome assembly GCF_017315985.1 of Candidatus Enterococcus murrayae. Classification (GTDB taxonomy): domain Bacteria; phylum Bacillota; class Bacilli; order Lactobacillales; family Enterococcaceae; genus Enterococcus_A; species Enterococcus_A murrayae. The sequence goes on from NZ_JAFLVR010000024.1 coordinate 22,594, forward strand.
AGATCGATGAAGCTGGGGCAAATAGCTGATGAAGCTATTTTTCCCAGCTTCATTTAAACTATATAGGGAAAGAAGTGGGGAATAAAAAATGGCACAAATTATTAATGGAAAAGAATTGGCAGAAAAACTTCAGCAAGAAACAGCTAAACAAGTTGAAACATTAGCAGCGAAAGGGATTCATCCAGGATTGGTCGTGTTACTGGTTGGAGAAAACCCTGCTAGTCAAATATATGTGAGAAATAAGGAACGTGCAGCCAAAAAGATTGGGATTCATTCTGAAGTAAAACGCTATCCCGAAGCGATCACAGAGGCTGATTTGATTAAGGAAATTGAACACTTCAATAAATCAAATGAATTCCATGGAATTTTAGTACAGTTGCCATTACCGGATCATATTGATGAAGAGAAGGTTTTGCTTGCAATCAATCCATTAAAAGATGTTGACGGATTCCATCCAATGAACATGGGAAGATTATTCGCGGGAATGCCGCATACAATTCCTTGTACACCATACGGTATTATGAAAATGTTTGAAGAATACGATATTCCATTAGCTGGGAAACAAGCAGTTGTGATTGGACGCAGTAATATCGTCGGCAAACCAATGGCGATCTTGCTTTTAGGAGCGGATGCAACGGTGACGTTGACTCATTCGAAAACGGAAGATCTGGCAAACGTTGCTAGCAAAGCAGATATTTTAGTTGTAGCAATCGGCAAAGGTCATTTCGTTACGAAAGAGTTTATAAAACCAGGGGCAGTCGTAATTGATGTTGGGATGAATAGCAATGAAGAAGGTAAACTAATCGGCGACGTGAAATTTGATGAAGTCGAACCAATTGCCAGTTATATCACACCTGTTCCAGGTGGGGTAGGACCAATGACCATTACAATGCTAATGCAGCAAACAGTAGACTGCTGCGAACGGCAAGTATTGGACCACGAATAGCAGAGAGGTGTTTAAATGACACAAGAGTATCTGACTGTCAGTGCTTTAAACAAGTATATAAAACGGAAATTCGACGTAGACCCCTATTTAGAGAGGGTCTATTTGACCGGAGAAATATCGAATTTTCGTATGCGGGCGAATAGTCATCAATATTTCAGCTTGAAAGATGAACGCTCAAAGATTAGTGCCATCATGTTCAAAGGTGCCTTTCAAAAACTGAAATTTACACCAAAAGAAGGGATGAAGGTTTTGGTAGTTGGTCGCGTAGCTTTATATGAAGCCAGCGGGAATTATCAAATTTATATTGATCACATGGAACCGGACGGTGTAGGCGCTTTGTATCAGGCTCTTGCTGAATTGCGAGAGAAACTGAATAAAGAAGGGCTATTCTCGCAACCAAAGAGATCTCTTCCACGCTATCCAAAGCGGATTGCGGTGATTACAAGTCCCAGCGGTGCCGTCATTCGAGATATTATCACCACCGTGAAACGTCGATATCCCATCACCCAGCTGGTTCTTTTTCCAACATTAGTGCAAGGAGACAAAGCTGCTGCTGATATTGTCAAAAACATTCATAAGGCAGAAGCCTTAGATTTTGATACTATGATTATTGGACGGGGTGGCGGATCAATCGAAGACCTGTGGCCATTCAATGAAGAAATCGTAGCTCGAGCAATTGCGGCCTCTCCGATACCGATCATTTCTTCAGTAGGACATGAAACGGATACGACGATTGCTGATTTAGTCGCAGATGTACGAGCAGCAACACCGACAGCTGCAGCTGAACTGGCAGTGCCTGTTTTATCAGAAGAAATTTTACGAATTAAAGAAAAGCAAGCACGTTTAGAACAAGCCTTCTTACATCAGTTGCAGCGTAAAAAAGCACGTTTTGAACGCCTGCAGCAATCCTATATTTTCAGGCAACCTACTCGTTTGTATGAAGCTCAAAGTGTTCAATTAGATCGATTGACCCAGCAGCTGCAGCAGAATATGACGGTCCTAGTTAGTCAACGAGAACGGGAATTGATGCAGTATAGCAGCCGATTGGCTCAAGCGAACCCCATCAATCGTGTCAAACAGACTCAACAGCAAATGGACTATTTGCAGGAACGCCTGCAGCAGCAAATGCAAGGCTATTTAGAGAATCAACACCGCCGATTACAACAAGCAATCACATCACTTGATTTACTGAGTCCACTGAAAACGATGGGGCGCGGTTTTACCTATACGACTCAAGACGATCATGTAATTCGGTCGGTAAAGGATTTAAAGAAAAAAGAAATGACGGTGCATTTTGCTGATGGTATTGCAAAAGCATCAATCTTAGAAATTGAAGAAGGGACAAAATAATGGAAAATACAACCTTTGAAGAATCAATCGCACAATTAGAAACGATCGTAACACAATTAGAACGTGGTGATGTACCATTGGAAGAAGCGCTAGAGGCCTTTCAAAAAGGAATGGTCCTGAGCAAGCAATGCCAAGATACATTAACTAAAGCAGAAAAAACGTTGACTAAAATGATGAGTGAAGATGAAGAAGTGCCTTTTACAAGTGAGGAGGAAGCTTAAATGCTGCAGCAGCTTTCTGCTGAAGAACTACCTAAAGTTGAAAAAGAAATCATTGATTTTATCAATACTTATACTATTCATGATGATTTAAAAAAAAGCATGCTCTATTCAATTGAGGCAGGAGGAAAAAGAATCCGTCCATTGATAGTTTTGTCTACTGTGTCGGCTTTTCGGAAAGAATTGACGCCTCCGGTCCATCAAACGGCTGGAGCTCTTGAGATGATTCACACGTATTCATTGATTCATGATGATCTCCCGGCAATGGATAATGATGATTTACGTCGTGGAAAGCCAACTAATCATAAGGTTTATGGAGAGGCTCTAGCTATTTTAGCAGGCGATGGTCTTTTAACTGGAGCTTTTCAATTAATTAGTGAGACAACATTAAGTCCAGCAGAAAATGTACTTTTGATACAGCTTTTAGCGAAGGCTGCAGGTATCGGGGGGATGGTAGCAGGACAAGCTGGCGATATGGAAGCGGAAAATAAGCATGTCCCGCTGAATGCACTGAAAGCAATCCACCGTGGGAAAACAGGGGCTCTCTTGACGTATGCTTTTGTAGCAGGAGGAATCTTAGCAGATCAGCCTGAGTATGTGATTGGGCTTCTTGAAAAGCTTGGGAAACATGTTGGATTAGCTTTTCAGATTCGAGACGACCTACTAGATGTCGTAAGTACCACCGAAGAATTAGGGAAACAAGTTGGTCAGGATGAAAAGTCGGATAAAAGCACTTATCCAGCTTTGCTGGGGATTGAAGGAGCGAAGCAGGCACTAGCTGAGGAATTAGGACAAGCTGAAATTGTGATTCAGCAATTAACGAAAGCAGCCCAATTTCAACCTAAAATTTTCGAAGAATTACTAGCGCTTTTTGCCTTGAAAAAGTAATATGTCGAATGAAGACTAAATCTATTTAAGAAGTAGGGGACAGCATGAAAAAAGAACGTGTCGATGTGTTAGCGTTTAACCAGGGACTTTTTGAAACTAGAGAGAAAGCAAAACGCGCCGTAATGGCCGGTTTAGTTTATGATCAAAAAAACGAACGATTAGACAAGCCTGGTGAAAAAATTTCAATTGAGACGAGTTTACAAGTTAAAGGGCAAAGTTTAGCGTATGTTTCTCGTGGTGGCCTAAAATTGGAGAAAGCTTTGAAAAATTTCGATGTAGCTATCGATCAAAAAATTTTGCTTGATATCGGTTCTTCTACAGGGGGATTTACGGATGTTGCGTTGCAAAATGGAGCAAAGTTAAGCTACGCCCTAGATGTTGGCTATAACCAATTAGCATGGAAATTACGTCAAGATGAGCGGGTCGTAGTAATGGAAAGGACGAACTTTCGTTATGCTAAATTAGCCGACTTTGATCAAGGACAGCCAAATTTTGCAACAATTGATGTTTCCTTCATCTCTTTAAAACTGATTTTACCACCATTACATGAAATTTTAACAGAGAATGGTGATGTCGTTGCATTGATCAAGCCGCAATTCGAAGCTGGAAAAGAGTATGTCGGGAAAAAAGGCATTATTAAAGACCCTAAAACGCATTTGATGGTGTTAGAAGAAATCACCGATTTTGCTGCAGCACATGGCTTTGACGTGCAGGAGTTAACGTATTCTCCAATCACTGGTGGTGAAGGAAATATTGAGTTTTTAGCTCATTTAAAAAAAGTAGCGGAGACAGGTGTGTTAAATCCAGAAATCAATTTAGAAATGGTTGTGACAGAGGCACATCAACAACTAGACAAATAATCAATCGGGAGGAGAAGAGATGCGTAAAAAAGAACGACACCGTATTATTACCCAGTTATTGAGTGAGTATGATGTGAAAAAGCAAGAGGACTTTGTTGAAATTCTTGCGCAGCAAGGTGTAACGGTAACTCAAGCGACAATTTCACGGGATATTAAGGAAATGAAATTGATAAAAGTACCTGCACAAAATGGCGGCTATCGCTACAGTATACCGCGTAAAGAACAAGAAGATGTGAATGAAAAATTAGCTGATCTTTTAAAAGAGGCGGTAATCTCTGTCAATCAAATGGAAAAATTCATCAACGTAAAGACATTACCGGGAAATGCCTCAGCATGTGCAAATTTATTAGAAAAGCAATTCATGAAAAGTTTATTTACGACTTTGAATGATGATGACAGCGTTTTGATGATAGCATTGACTGAGGAAGATGCCATACGTATCCAACAGGATATCGCTGAGAAAAGTCAGAATAATTAGTATGTCTCATTAAAAGGAGAATATGAAAAAAATGTTACAAGAACTGACAATTAAAAATTTTGCGATCATTTCTTCGTTGCATTTGGGCTTTACTGATGGAATGACAGCTTTAACTGGGGAGACTGGTGCTGGGAAATCAATTATTATTGATGCGGTCAGCTTGCTGGCCGGAGCACGTTCATCAATCGAATACATTCGACAGGGCAGTGATAAATGCTTAGTGGAAGGTCTATTTGATTTACCTAAGCAGCAAGAGTTTCAATTATTAATGGAGGAGCTTGGGATCGAAGTTGACGAAGCAGGACTGATTGTTCAAAGAGATTTGAACATATCAGGAAAGAGTGTATCACGAGTAAACGGCAGAATCGTGACTTTAGCAAATCTGCGACGGATTGGACAATTCTTAGTCGATATTCAAGGACAAAATGATCATCAAGAATTGATGCATCCGGAATCTCATTTACGACTTTTAGACAGTTTTGGTGCGGCTGATTTTCAAGAATTGAAAGCCACTTATCAAACAGCCTACCAAAGCTATATCACGTTAGTAAAACAAGTCAAAAAGTTCAAACAGAATGAACAATCCTTTGTTCAACGGATTGATATGCTAACATTTCAGCAGGAAGAAATCGGCAATGCGGAACTAGCCCTTGGCGAGGAAGAGCGGCTAGTTGAAGAACGGGAAAAACTGACAAATTATCAAAAAATTGTTGATAGTCTTTCATACAGCTATCAGGCTATGACTAACGAAGAGACAAGTTCGCTAGATGTGATTGGTTCAGCCAGTCAAGAGCTTCAAACAATTGCTTCTTTGGACAAGGATTATGAAAATATCTCTGATAATGTTCACAGTGCCTATTACTTATTACAAGACGCGGTCAGTGAAATCGGTCGTCAACTGGATATGTTGGAATTAGATGAGGAACGGCTAGATTTGGTCAATGAACGTTTAGAATTGATTCATCAATTGAAAAGAAAATACGGCGATTCAATTGAGGATATCTTGAGTTATTTTGATAAAATCAGCCAAGAGCTTTTAGATTCAGATTTTTCTGGAGATAAACTTGAAAAACTAGAAAAAGATTTAATTGTAAAGGAAGAAAAGCTACAGAAATTAGCTATGAAGTTACAAGCAGCACGAAAAAAGATGGCAAAAAAATTAGAGGCGGCTATCCAAAATGAGTTAAAAGACTTGTATATGGAAAATGCTCGTTTTGAAGTGACGTTCAAGGAAATCATTTTTGCAGCTGAGGGAATTGACGAGGTAGAATTCTACATAACGACAAATCCTGGTGAACCTTTGAAGCCCTTAGTCAAGGTAGCTTCAGGTGGAGAAATCTCACGTGTAATGTTAGCTTTGAAGACAATTTTTTCAAAAACTCAAGGGTTGACGAGTATCGTATTTGATGAGGTGGATACAGGTGTAAGTGGCCGAGTGGCTCAGGCAATCGCAGATAAAATTTATCAAATTGGTAAAAATTCGCAAGCGCTTTGTATTACCCATTTGCCCCAAGTAGCAGCGAAGGCAGATCACCAATTATTTATTCGCAAAGAAGTGGTGAATGGTAGAACGCTGACAAGAGTGGAAGAACTAACAGAAAAAGATCGTACTGAAGAAATAGCTCGCATGCTGGCAGGTGCTGAAATCACGGAATTGACAGTCAGACATGCAAAGGAATTATTGCAATTAGCTAAAAAATAGGCGGAGCTGCTGCTCCGCCTATTTGCTTACATAATACTTAGTAGACTGCTCAAAACTAATGAACCAATTGTTAAAATTAACATGGTCCAAATAACAACTTTGGTAACTTTAGAAAAAGTACTCGTGGATTTTTTTTTATTCATACCGTCACCATCCTCAAAAAAAATTCAAATTCATCATACTTCATTTTTTTGAACTCCGCAAATAACTGAAAAAACTTTTAAAAAATACTAAGAAATCTTTTCGTGACAATATCGCGAATTCAATTGTTAAAACTTACTAAATCCTTTATATTTTAAATGAATTGAAACACGAATGTAACGATAATGCAGTATAGTGAGGGTAGTAGTTTGAAGAGGAAGGACTGTGTTTGTTGGCATCATTTTCACCAATTTTATTGTTATGGTACATTTTTCCAATTATCGTCTTTTTAGCGTCTGATTATATCATAACAACTTTCAAATTAAAACAACGCTTCAATTTGAAAACGCCAGATATTACTGTGCCATTTTTAATTGTGGGAATGCACGAAATATCAAAAAGTATCAGCTCGTTTTCGATTTTACCATATTTTTTACTAACTATTTTATTATTGGGCATTAGTGTGGTTGTTTTTCAAGCCTATCGGTATCGCGAAATCATGTATGGGCGTTTCTTTAAAATGTTTTGGCGCTTAACGTTTTTACTATCGGTTTTAGTCTATTTTATTTTGATTATCGCGAGCATTATTAATGCCTTATAATTGAAAAAAACTTTAAAAAAACTCTTTATTACCACCTTATTTCCTGCTAATACGGTATGGTTAGGAAAGGTCAGGAAACTGTTATTTTTGTTTTTTGTAAAGTGTGGTAGATTGTGGGGGATTGTGGTAGACTAATCTCATGCGGTGGTAAAAAGGGGTGGAGTCTAGATGTTCATGGGCGAATTTCAACATAACATTGATGCAAAAGGACGATTGATCGTTCCATCAAAGCTACGTGAACAATTAGGCGAGAAGTTTGTTGTCACCCGCGGGATGGATGGGTGCCTATTCGGTTACCCTTTAACCGAATGGAACCAACTAGAAACAAAGCTGAATGACATGCCACTCTCTAAGAAAGATGCGCGGGCGTTTGTTCGTTTCTTTTACTCCGCAGCTACCGAGTGTGAAATTGATAAACAAGGGCGAATTAATATACCAGTGTCACTACGCAATCATGCGTCTATTGAAAAAGAATGTGTGATCATTGGTGTAGCGAATCGCATTGAAATTTGGGATCAAGCACGATGGAATGATTTTACAAAAGAAACAGAAGCTAGTTTTGATGACATTGCAGAGACAATGGTCGATTTTGGATTTTAGAGAAGAGGATTATCAATGACAGACTTTCAACATACAACCGTTTTGCTACGCGAGACAGTTGATGGTCTAGCAATCAAACCAAACGGTATTTATGTTGATTGTACATTAGGCGGAGCTGGTCACAGTGAATACTTACTGAGTCAGCTGAGCTCAGATGGACATCTTTACGCTTTTGATCAAGATCAAAAAGCAATCAATCATGCGAAAATTCGTTTAGCCGAATATGTCGATAAGAATCAAGTGACCTTTGTTAAAGCGAACTTTAGAGATCTTGCGACAGAATTAAATCGTTTAGGCATTACAGCAGTTGACGGAATTTTATACGATTTAGGAGTTTCTTCGCCGCAACTTGACGAAGCAGAGCGTGGATTCAGCTATCATCAAGATGCTCCGCTAGATATGCGAATGGATCAAGATGCTCCGTTGAGCGCGTATCAAATTGTCAATGATTATTCTTACCATGAATTAGTAAAAATTTTCTTTCGCTATGGGGAAGAAAAATTTTCTAAACAAATTGCACGTTTAATCGAACGTAAGCGTGCAGATAAACCGATTGAAACGACAGGGGAACTTGTGGATGTGATCAAAGAAGCTATTCCTGCTCCAGCACGTCGTAAGGGTGGTCACCCTGCCAAACGTGTCTTTCAAGCTATACGTATTGCTGTGAATGATGAGCTTGGTGCAATTGAAAGTTCTTTGGAACAAGCGATTGATATTTTGGCTGTCGAAGGCAGAGTGAGTGTGATTACTTTCCATTCATTAGAAGATCGAATCGTAAAAACAATATTTAAAGAATTCAGTACACCTAAGGATATGCCGCCAGGCTTACCCATAGTACCAGAAGAATTCCAGCCGGTATTAAAGCTGGTTAATCGCAAGCCGATTGTTCCTTCAGATGAGGAATTATATGAGAATAATAGGGCGAGAAGTGCAAAATTGCGGATCGCTGAGAAAGCGAAGAAAGGATAGGAATTATGGCAGAATTAAATAATAATCAACAGTTTCACTTTGATTCTCAGCAAGAAGAGATTCATCAAACGCCAGATTCTTTCAAAGTCTTCGTTTCTCCGGGAGATCGCTTAAAGAAAATTACACGAGTGGAAAAATTTGCCGTGTTAGCCTTCTTAGTAATGTTGATTGGATTATCGATTGTGATGGTCAATTACCGTAATGAGATCAGCAAAACCCAAAACGAGATTACTAGTATTCAAACTGATATTGATGCGAAAGAAAAGACAGCGACACAATTGCAACAAGAAAAAAGTGAATTGTCTCGTTCAGATCGTCTTAAAGAAATTGCTGAAAAAGCAGGACTTTCGATCAATGATGCGAATTTAAGGAAAGTGAAGTAGATGAGCTTTAAAAGGCTAAAAAGAAAAATCCGAAAAAAGAATTTGACTCCGATGAACAATCGCAAAAAAGTAGGCGTTATTTTGTTTGCTACGAGTATTGGATTGTTCTTTTTATTTGCCGTTCGCATGATTTATGTAGTGGCGGGCGGTCATGTTGCAGGGACTTCGTTAAAAGCTAAGACTGAAGAACTTTATCATGGTGGTGAGGTTGTCAAAGCTAAGCGAGGTACAATCTATGATCGTAATGGAGAGGTCATTGCAGAAGATGCAACTTCTTATTCAGTATATGCGATTCTTTCAGAAAGCTATGTTTCAGGAGAAGAAAAGCTTTATGCCCAAGAGAAAAATTTTGATGAATTAGCTTCTATCTTACATAAGTATTTAGGCATTAAAGAAAAATCAGCATTAAAAACTCTGAAAAGCGGCGTAAATAGTGATGGAACAAGTAGGTATTATCAAGTTGAGTTTGGTAATAAAGGGAAAAACATTTCTGAAGAGACAAAACAAAATATCGAGGATGCGATGAAAAAGGCTAAAGTAAAAGGACTTTATTTCACAGATCATACTGATCGAATGTATCCTAATGGAAACTTTGCCTCTCATTTCATCGGATATGCCCAACCGGATAAGAAAGAAAATTTAATTGGGATGATGGGTGTCGAAGCGGCCTACGATGATGTCCTAAAAGGGAAAGACGGTAAGATAGTCTATCAAAAAGATGAAAATCAACGTCCTATTCCGGGCAGCGTCGCTGAAGAAAAAAAGGCAGTAGATGGTGAAGATATCTATACTACCCTAGACGCAGGACTGCAAGGTTATTTGGAAACTTTAATGGATAAAGTCAATTCAGAAGCGAAGCCTACTGAAATGACTGCAATGCTGATGCAGGCAAAGACAGGAGATATTCTCGCTATGTCTCAACGACCAACATTTAATCCTGAGACCAAAGAAGGTTTAGGCGAATCTGATGCATGGCGGAATTTTCTAATAGAAGATAGCTATGAGCCAGGGTCGACAATGAAAGTTTTTACCACATCTGCAGCAGTCAATGAAGGTGTCTTTAATGAAAATGAAAGCTATGTGTCAGGTAAAATTCAAGTAGCTGATGCAACTATCAATGACTGGGATTTAGGAAAAAAAGGAATTTTGACGATGCGTCAGGCATTATCTTGGTCTAGTAACGTAGGAATGGTTAAGCTAGAAGAACGATTGGGTGATCGATGGCCCGAATATGTAAAACGATTTGGTTTTGGTCAAAGTACTTATTCTGGCCTGCCAGGTGAATCTAAAGGAACATTGCCGACAAGTAATATTGTTGACCAAGCAATGAGTTCGTATGGACAAGCAATAGGGGTAACGAATTTTCAAATGATGCGCGGTTTTACAGCCGTAGCAAATGATGGAAAAATGCTACAGCCTCATTATATCGAAAAAGTTTCTAATCCTAATACAGGTAAAGAAATCGTTACAAGACCAGAGGTAGTTGGCGAACCAATAACGGCTGAAACTGCTCAAAAAGTTCGTGAATATATGCGGGATACCGTTGAGAGTGAAAACTATGGCTCTGCTTACGATCAATACAAAGTACCTGGATATCATATTTCTGCCAAAACAGGTACAGCACAAATTGCAGAGAATGGCAGATATTTAACAGGTGAAACAGCCTATATTTATTCAATTGCATTAATGGTTCCTTCAGAGGATCCTGAATACATTTTGTATTTAACATTGAAGCAACCTCAAGAAAATAAAGAGGGAATTATGGGTGAAATTGCAAATCCGCTATTAAGTCGTGCTATGGACTTTCAAAATAATGAAACGGATTCTGCTGATGAAGAAAGTAACACTAAGGTTACTGTGGAAGACTACCGTAATCTTACCACTTCTAAAGCTGCGGCAGATGCTAATAAACGCGGAGTATCAGCGGTAGTAGTCGGGAACGGAGATAAGATTATAAAACAATCTGCGAAACCAGGCGAGAAGGTTATGGCAAATGAACATTTGATATTGTTGACAGATGGTAAGAAAGAAATGCCGGATGTTCGCGGCTGGTCAAAGGCAGATATTTTAAAACTAGCAAATTTGCTAGATATTGATGTCAGCTTTAAAGGAGATGGCTATTGCACGAAGCAAAGTATTGCTCCTTATGTAGAAGTATCGAAAAAGAAATTGAAAATTACGTTAGGTTAGACTGGAGAGAAAAAAATGCAACCGGCACAACTTTTTATCGCTTTTGCCAGTAGTTTCGCGATTACTGTTGCAGGCATGCCTTTTATAATCGGCTATTTTAGAATGAAGAAACAAGGACAAGAAATTCGTGATGAAGGTCCAAAATGGCATAATTCCAAAGCAGGAACTCCTACAATGGGAGGTTTAGGATTTTTAGCTGCTGCGGTGATCACTGCAATTTGGTTTAGTCTTTGGACACATCAAATGACGACTTCGCTATTCATTTTAGTGTTTGTATTATTACTATATGGAATCATTGGGTTTTTAGATGATTTTATCAAATTATCAAAAAAACAAAACGAAGGTCTGACTTCGAAACAGAAATTTATTGCGCAAGTTGTTGTGGCTATTGTTTTTTATATCATCTATCGAATGGAAGGTTATCCAAACACCTTAAACTTCTTCGGCATTAATTTGCCGTTAAACATTGTGTATGGCCTATTCGTGATTTTTTGGTTGGTCGGTTTTTCAAATGCGGTAAATTTGACTGATGGTATTGATGGGTTGGTATCAGGCTTAGGCACCATTTCTTTTGCAGCTTATGGTATCATCGCATGGAAGCAGCAACAGTATGAAGTTCTAATCGTGTGCTTGGCTGTAATGGGCGGACTAGTTGGTTTCTTTCCCTATAATAAAAAGCCAGCGAAAATTTTCATGGGAGATGTCGGTTCTCTTGCTTTAGGCGGGCTGTTAGCAGCCGTTTCGATTGTATTACATCAAGAGTGGACTTTATTGTTAGTTGGCTTGGTTTACATTTTTGAAACAGCAAGCGTGATTATTCAAGTCACTTCCTTTAAAATGACAGGGAAACGTGTTTTTAAAATGTCACCATTGCATCACCATTTTGAGATGTCAGGCTGGTCGGAATGGAAAGTGGATACGGTGTTTTGGGCAATTGGACTCATTGCATCCATCATTGTTTTATTGATCGTACTGTAGGAGATGACTAGGAAATGAAGCAAATTAAACAATATGAAAACGAAAAAGTATTAGTATTAGGATTAGCGAAGAGTGGATTTAGTGCGGCCAAGTTATTGAATGACTTGGGCGCACTTGTTACGGTAAATGACGGAAAGCCCTTTGAAGAAAATCCAGAGGCTCAAGGATTATTGGAGCAAGGTGTACGTGTGATCACCGGACATCATCCAATTGAACTATTAGATGAAGATTTTTCGTTAATGGTAAAAAACCCTGGTATCCCTTATGACAATCCTTTAGTAGCGAAAGCTGAAGAATTGAACATCCCAATTTTGACCGAAGTGGAGTTGGCTTATCAAGTCGCAGAATGTCCAATCGTTGGTATCACTGGAACGAATGGTAAGACGACAACAACGACCATGATCGGTCTATTGTTGAATCAAGAAAGAGCAACAGGTAAAGCACATTTGGCTGGTAACATTGGCTTCCCTGGTAGCGAAGTGGCTGCTAAAGCTACAGCAGATGATGATATCGTTATGGAACTTTCAAGCTTTCAACTAATGGGCATTAGAGATTTCAAACCCCAGATTGCGGTTATTACAAACATTTATGAAGCACATCTAGACTATCATAAGACTCGTGAAAATTATGTGGCGGCTAAATGGGCCATTCAAGAGAACATGACTGCTGATGATTATTTAGTCTTAAACTGGAATTCTAAAGAATTGCAACAGATGAGTCAACGAACAAACGCACAGGTCGTTCCTTTTTCAACAAAGGAAAAGTTGGCTGACGGAGCTTATTTAGAAAAGGGCGTACTATATTATAAGGAAGAAAAAATCATGGATGCTTCTGAACTAGGAGTGCCCGGAGCTCATAATATTGAGAATGCTTTAGCAGCGATTGTCGTGGCAAAATTGAAGGGTGTTACTAGTGAAGGAATACGGGCGGCATTAAGCAATTTTCACGGTGTTCCTCATCGAACGCAATATGTGGATACGATCAATGGACGGAAGTTTTACAATGATTCAAAAGCTACCAATAGCTTAGCAACTGAAATGGCGTTAAGCGGCTTTGACAATGAGCGTTTGATTCTATTAGCCGGTGGATTAGATCGTGGGAATGGGTTTGATGAATTGATTCCATCTCTTGAGGGTGTCAAGGCACTTATTCTATTTGGTGAAACAAAAGAGAAGCTTGCTGAAACAGCAAGACGAGCCGGCGTTCAAACGATCATTTTGACATCGAATGTTGAAACGGCTGTTCCATTGGCCTATGAACAAAGCGACATTGGCGATAGCATCTTATTGTCTCCCGCCAATGCAAGTTGGGATCAATATCCAAACTTTGAAATTCGCGGTGATAAATTTATGAATGCTGTGAAGCAATTAGAAAAGTAGGGAAATGAAATGAGAATACTTGTTACAGGCGGTGGCACGGGCGGACATATTTATCCAGCCTTAGCATTCATCCGCTACGTCCAAAAAATCCAACCTGATTCTGAATTTCTATATGTTGGAACACATCGGGGATTGGAAAATAAAATCGTGCCTGAAACAGGCATCTCTTTTAAAACGATCAAAATTCAGGGATTCAAACGGAAACTTTCGCTGGATAATTTAAAAACAGTTCAACTCTTCATTGAGAGCATCAGACGCTCAAAGGAAATCTTGCGAGAGTTCCAACCTGATGTTGTAATTGGAACCGGGGGGTATGTCTCTGGATCAGTGGTATATGCAGCAGCGAGGATGAAAATACCGACGATTGTTCATGAACAAAATAGCGTTCCAGGGATTACGAATAAGTTTTTAAGTCATTTTGCTGATAAAATAGGTATCTGTTTTCCTGATGCGAAACAATATTTTCCAGAAGCTAAAACCGTTTTGGTAGGAAATCCACGAGCACAAGAGGTTGTGACTAGCGGTAAATCAGATGTTTTAGAGCAGTACGGTTTGTTGCCTGATGTTCCTACCGTTCTGATTTTTGGAGGCAGTCAAGGTGCGCTTAAAATAAATCAAGCAGTTATTCAGGCGTTACCACAATTTTCTCAAAAAGAATATCAAGTGTTATATGCATCAGGTGATCGTTATTATAACGAGATATCAGAAAAATTTGATGTAGGAAAAATTAGTCGCAATCTTTCGCTTCAACCGTATATTAAAAATATGACAGATGTTATGGCTAATGTTGATTTATTGATTGGACGTGCTGGAGCAACGTCGATTGCAGAATTCACTGCTTTAGGTTTGCCGGCTATTTTAATTCCGAGTCCTTATGTGACGAATGATCATCAAACCAAAAATGCTCAAAGCCTTGTGAACGCGGGTGCTGTCAGAATGATTGCAGATGCTGATTTGACGGGTGAAAATTTAGTGAATGCAGTAGATGAGATCATGAAAGATTCGGAAAAAAGAGAGATAATGGCGAAAGCATCACGTCAAGAAGGCATACCAGATGCAGCAGAGCGCCTGTGGCTGCTGGTCAACGAAATCGTCAAATAATTTTAGGAGGTGAGGATCATTAGTCGTGAAGAGTTTCCAGAAGAAAATAAAGAACAAGAAGATAAGCCGAAGCAGGAAAATTTAACTCCTTGGCAATTGGCAAATATGGAGTATCTGAAACAAAAGGCTCTTGAAAATGGCGAACCTGAAATACCGTCTAATACTTCTGAACAATTGGTAGAGATATCAAACACTAGTGAACCTGCTGATGATAAAAATGAAGAGACGGATTTTGAGGATTTGCCAACTGCTGAAAATGGTGTGGAGAAAGATGAAGAAGAACCTGTCAAAGGACCAAAAAACGGCTCTTTTTTAGAGCGACTGCCAAATATTAAACATGAACGAAATCGACGTCTCGTAAGACGATCGTCGATTTTAATTGGATTATTTTCGATTCCCGCAATATTACTATTGTATTACATATCACCCTTAGGTAAGTTAGGCGGAGTGAGTGTAAAAGGTAATGAAAAAATTTCGGCGGAGATAATAAAGAAAGAACTCAATTTTACTGTTGGGGATAATCTGTGGAGTCAATATTTCGATCGCAAAGATAATGTGAAAAATTTAAAGAGACAAGAGCTTCAAATTGAAAATGCCGAAGTCCATATTGATGGTTTCAATCATTTCGAGGTTCAGGTTAAGGAATATCCGGAAGTTGCTTATTTGGAAAGTAATGGAAAATATTCTCCTGTGATATCAAACGGAAAGATCATTCCGATCGAAGTTGAGAAAAGTGATGGCGAGTTGCCTATTTTAGAAAACTTTACTGGCTCAAAAAGAATCTTAAAAGTTTTAGAAGGCTATAAAAAGTTAACCGAAGAAGTCAAACAGGGTATTTCTCAGATAAAATATGCCCCTACAAGTGAAAATAAAGAATTATTGGAAATTTTCATGAATGATGGGAATAAGGTTTTAATAAGCATCAGGGATTTAGGAAGTAAAATGAAATATTATCCTCAGATCGCTAAGGAAATGAATGATAAGGAGATCAAAGGTGTAGTCGATATGGAAGCAGGAATATACAGCTATCCTTATAATGAAAATTCGGCTACGGAGGATTCGACACAAGACTCAATAGATCAATCTGAAACGCCAGTTGGAAATGATTAAATTTATTACAAGAAAATGTTGAATCTTCTTTTTCATTCTGGGCAAAATGTGTTAAAATTGAAGGCAGTGAATTACTTGCAAAAAATTATATTTCATGCTTAACAGTAACTTAAAATATAAAATCTGAATAAAGCATTTATTTGAAAATAGGAGGGAATCCCATTCATGGCAAAAGCAGGAATGTATGTAGGCCTTGATATCGGGACAACATCGATAAAAGTTGTTGTAGCCGAGTACATCGATAGCCAAATGAATATCATTGGTGTTGGAAACGCAAAATCAGAAGGAATCAATCGTGGGATTATCGTAGACATCGATAAAACAGTACAGGCGATTCAACGAGCAGTAAAACAGGCCGAGGAAAAAGCTGGGATTCAGATTAAAAGTGTCAGCGTAGGACTGCCTGCCAACTTATTAGAAGTTGAGCCTTGTCAGGGTATGATTGCTGTGAACAATGAATCAAAAGAGATTATGGATGATGATGTTCGTAATGTCGCTTCAGCAGCAATGGTTCGTTCGGTTCCTCCTGAAAGACAAATAGTTGCACTATTGCCTCAAGAATTTACCGTTGATGGTTTTGAAGGAATCAAAGATCCACGAGGAATGATTGGTGTTCGTCTTGAAATGTTCGGATTAGTATTTACAGGGCCTAAGACCATCATTCATAACATTACAAAATGTGTTGAAAAAGCGGGATTAACTGTTGCTGAAACAGTAATCACTTCCTTAGCCTTAACTGAGTCTATCCTATCTGATGGCGAAAAAGATTTTGGTACGATCGTAATTGATATGGGTGGCGGGCAAACAACGACCTCAGTTATGCACGACAAGCAACTAAAATTCACTCACGTGGACCAAGAGGGCGGAGAGTTTGTTACTAAGGATATTTCGATTGTTCTAAATACGTCATTCAACAATGCAGAGGCGTTAAAAATCAATTATGGAGATGCATACCCAAGCAGAACATCAGCGGATGAAGATTTTCCGGTTGATGTGATTGGAAAAACTGATCCAGTTAAAGTTGATGAACGCTATCTTGCTGAGATTATTGAAGCACGTTTAGAACAGATTTTCCGTAAAGCCAAAGAAGCACTAGATGAAATCGAAGCACTTGATTTACCAGGCGGTGTTGTACTGACCGGTGGTGCAGCAAGCTTGCCAGGTGTCGTTGACTTGGCTGAAGATATTTTTGGAACGACAGTAAAACTGCACGTCCCAAATCAAATGGGTTTGAGAAATCCAGTCTTTACAAATGTCATTAGTATCGTCAATTACTCAGCCGAATTAAGCGATGTTTATCATTTGGCAAAATCGGCTGTAACAGGGGAAAAGGTATCTTTATCTGCTTCACCACAACCAAATGCTGTTTCTACGGCACCTGTATATGACGATTACGAAGCAGCGAATGATTACGAAGAAGAAACAAAACCAAAAAATGAAGAAAAAGTTACCGGGAAGATTAAAGACTTCTTCTCTAATATTTTTGACTAATTTGTAGGAGGAATAGAAAATATGGAATTCTCAATAGATAACAATATTAACGAAGGTGCGGTTATTAAAGTTATCGGTGTTGGCGGCGGCGGTGGCAATGCTATCAACCGGATGATCGAGGAAAACGTCAAAGGCGTGGAATTCATTGCGTCAAACACTGATGTACAAGCTCTTAAAAATTCAAAAGCAGAAACAGTTATTCAATTAGGCCCTAAATACACACGTGGTTTAGGTGCTGGGTCACAGCCTGAAGTTGGTCAAAAATCAGCAGAAGAAAGTGAACAAGCAATCCAAGATGCATTAGAAGGCGCGGATATGGTCTTCATTACTGCTGGTATGGGCGGCGGCACAGGTACAGGTGCTGCTCCGATCGTTGCAAAAATTGCTAAAGAACTTGGTGCCTTAACAGTCGGCGTTGTTACCCGTCCGTTCAGCTTTGAAGGACCTAAACGTGGTCGCTTTGCGGCAGAAGGTATATCCTTATTAAAAGAAAATGTGGATACATTATTGATTATCTCAAATAATCGTTTACTTGAAGTTGTCGACAAGAAAACTCCGATGCTTGAAGCCTTCCGTGAAGCAGATAATGTTTTACGTCAAGGGGTTCAAGGAATCTCAGACTTGATCACAGCTCCTGGATACGTGAACTTAGACTTTGCTGATGTGAAAACAGTGATGGCCAATCAAGGGACTGCCTTGATGGGTATCGGTGTTGCCAGCGGTGAAGATCGTGTAGTTGAAGCAACGAAAAAAGCGATCTCTTCTCCATTATTAGAAACATCTATTGATGGAGCGGAACAGGTGTTGTTAAATATCACAGGTGGTTTAGACATGACTTTATTCGAAGCACAAGATGCTTCTGATATTGTTGCAAGTGCAGCAACAGGCGATGTGAATATTATTTTAGGTACATCAATCAGCGAAGAATTAGGCGATGAAATTCGCGTTACAGTAATTGCGACTGGAATTGATCCAACAAAAAAGGAGCGTAAGGCTACTCGTAACACACAACGTGCTAGCCAAATCCAATCAGTTCCACAAAAACAAAACTTAGATATTGAGCCTGCAAGAAACAACGAAGGTCAATCTGCATTTGGTGAATGGGATATTCGAAAAGAAGAAAATATTCGACCAAAAGTTGAAGAAACGCAATTTGATAATATCGAAAAGAAAGAATTCGAGACATTCAATCGTGAAGAAGTAAAACCTGAAAAAGACGAAGAACTAGATACACCACCATTCTTTCGCCGTAGAAAATAAAAGGGGGAGAGCACATGATCGCTGAAAACTTGCATAAAATCGAGCAAGAAATTCAGGAGTCGTGTGCTCTTGTTTCACGTAACCCACAGGAGATTACTATGGTTGCGGTGACCAAGAGTGTCGACTCCAATACAGCAAATGAACTCGTTGAATTAGGCGTTTCGGATTTAGCAGAAAATCGAGTAGACAAATTACTGGAGAAAAAGCAAAGTCTTTCACAGCATCAACATATTAAATGGCATCTTATTGGTAATTTACAGCGCCGCAAGGTAAAATTAATTATAAATGAAATTGACTACTTTCATGCATTAGATAGTTTGCGTTTGGCACAAGAAATTCAAAAACGTGCAGAACATCAAATAAATTGTTTCGTTGAAGTAAATATCTCTGGGGAGGAATCGAAGCATGGCATCAGTCCAGCAGAGCTTTATTCCTTTATCAAAGAATTGGAAGGTTTAGATAAAATACACGTGATTGGTTTGATGACGATGGCTCCTTATGAGGCAGGTCAGCAAGAAGCTCAAGCTATTTTTTCTACTCTGAAAAAACTTCAAGAAAGTGTGAAAGAACAAAACTTGCAGTATGCGCCATGTACAGAATTAAGCATGGGAATGAGCCAAGACTTCAAAACGGCAATTGAAGAAGGTGCCACATTTGTTCGCATCGGAACGGCACTATTTAGGAAAGGTTAGGTAAAGTTAATGGGAATTAGTCTTGCAAAGATCACTGATTTTTTTGGTTTAGCAGATGATGATATGTATGAAGAAAAAGCACCTGCCCCAAAGAAGCAGGTTAGCCGCCCACAAAGCGCGCCTAAAAAGGAACGCGTAACGGCACGTTCCACATATCAAAAACAAGAACGACCAAAAGAAAGAACACAAAAGAAAGTACAAGAAAGAGTACAGCCAGCTGTTGAGATTCAAACTAATCGACGAGCTGAAGCTGTTATGAAAAAGGCAGAAAGCATGCCCAAGAAAAGCGAAAAAGTTGTTTCAATGCCAAACAATACTAGTAGGGCACAACGACTTGCACCAAGAATGGAAGAAAAAAAGAAAGACCGTATTTCTGTGGTTGAACCAAAAGCCTACAACGAAGCTATGACAATTGCAAAACGTGTAGGGCAAGGTGAAGTGGTCTTGATTAACTTCCAATCTTTAGATGAGATGAAAGCGCGTCGCGTAGTGGATTTTTTAACTGGCGCAGTATTTATGATTGATGGTGATATCAAACGTGTTGGTAATGAAATGTTTTTATGCACACCAACAAACGTTGAGATTGCGAATTCTACATTGAGTTCTATGGTTGATGAAGATATTTATGGATTAGGAATGTAAAGGAGCCGCTTAGTTGAATCTACTTATTACACTTTTTTACTATTTAAATCGTTTAGTTTATCTCTATACGATCCTTTTAGTTGTTTATGCGTTGATGTCATGGTTTCCAGGAGCCTATCAGTCTAAGTTTGGACAACTTTTAGGCCGGATTTGTGAGCCGTTTCTTGATTTGTTTCGACGCTTACCTTTACAATTCGGCGGAATCGATTTTTCAGTGATGGCAGCGATTTTTGCATTAAATATTGCGATGGAGGTTTTACAAAAAATTCTGATCAGTATTATCTATTAAGGAGGTGGCAATATGAATGCGAATGTCTATCAACATTTTAGACCAGAAGAGCATCCATTTGTTGACGGTGTTGGCGATTGGTTGGAACAAGTCGAAAGCCAGTACGCTCCTTATTTGACGAATTTTTTAGATCCGCGCCAAGCGTATATTTTAGAAACCTTGATTCGTGAAAACAGCGAATTGAAATTTTCTTTTTATGGCGGATATGAACATGCTGAACGATGTCGCTGCATGATTTATCCGGATTATTATGAACCGCAAATTGATGACTTTGAGCTTGTGATGATTGAGATAAATTATCCGCAGAAGTTTACGGAGCTGTCGCATGGAAAAATTCTGGGAACTTTAATGAATGCAGGAATTAAACGCGACTATTTTGGTGATATTATTTCTGATGGTGATCGCTGGCAAATTTTTTTAGCTAAAGAATCTGCTAGCTATATCGTAAATCAGGTAACTAAAATTGGTCGTGTAACCGTTCATTTAGAGGAACGTCCATACACGGATATCATTATCCCTAAAGATAGTTGGATCGAAGAAACGACTACTGCGACTTCGATGCGATTGGATGCAATTATTTCAACGGTTTATAATATTTCCAGACAGCGTTCCAAACAGTTAGTTGAAGCCAGTAAGGTAAAGGTCAACTGGACGGTCAATGAACGTCCAGATTATTTACTTGATTTATTAGATGTCGTTTCAGTTCGTGGATTTGGTCGAATTCAAATTCAGGGCTTAGAGGGAAAAACAAAGAAAGAAAAATTCCGTTTACGCTTAGGCGTTTTACGAAAATAAAATTTATGAGGTGAACAAAAAAATGGCATTAACTCCATTAGATATCCAAAATAAGAATTTCTCCACCAAAATGCGTGGCTATAACCAAGATGAAGTCGATGATTTCTTAGATATGATTGTTCGTGATTACGAGGACAGTATTGCAAAGAATCGTGAATTAGAAAAAGCATTGAAGCATTCGGAAGAAAAATTGGAATACTTCAATGAATTGAAAGAAGCATTGAATCAATCGATCGTTGTGGCTCAAGATACAGCTGACAAGGTTAAATCTTCTGCAAGCAAGGAATCAGAAGTAATCGTTACTTCTGCACAAAACCGTGCGGATGAACTAATTTCTAATGCTATGCAAAAAGCAAACCTATTAACAACGACTGCTGAAGACAAGGCGAAAGAAATATTAACCGATGCTACGTCTAAAGCCCGTCAACTGGCTGCCGAAACAAATGATTTGAAGAAGAAGACACGTGTTTTCCATCAACAATTACTATTATTGTTAGAAACTCAAATCGATCAAGCACGCAGCGGCGACTGGGAAGAAGTATTGAAACCAATGTCTTCATACGTTGGTGATGGTCATGAAGTTTTGAGAGAAGTTTTGGCCAATGAACTTGACAATGATGCTGAGATTGCAGTAGACTCAGATGAACCAATCATTACCCCTGAACCTCAAGAGGAAGACATGGGATTAACGATTGATATTCCTGAATTAATTAAATCAGACGAAAATTAATCACTCTAGAACAGAAAAGCTGATTAGATTCTTATAGCGAGCCGTTGATAGTGAAAGTTCGGCAGACCCTCTAATGAGAAAGATCCTCTAGATTATTCGATTGTGAACGATTAGTAGCGATCGACGTGTCATTACGTTAACAATGATCAGAGGAAACTTTAAGTTTCAAATTTTGGGTGGTACCACGACAAGCTCGTCCCTTTGCGGATGCGCTTGTTTTTTTGTCATTTTTTTCTCCATGCTTCAATGGAATAGGAAAAAATATAGATATGCGAACACGATTTTTTCGTTCTTTTGACATGGTCCTCTGATTTATAGAGAGAGCGGTCATTCGGATCAAATCGTCATATGCTAAAAACGTAGATGAACAGTATTTCCTCTGATGGTGATTTTATAATCAGGAATAACTTACAAATAATAAAGGAGACGATCAATAGTGAAGACAAAAGAAACCCTTCAACTTGGAAAAACTGGCTTCCCAATGCGCGGTAATTTACCTAATCGTGAAGCTCAATGGGAAAAGGAATGGGAAGAAAATAATATTTACGAAAAACGTCAAAAATTGAACGAAGGCAAACCAACCTTTGTTTTACATGATGGACCGCCATATGCCAATGGCAATATCCATATCGGACATGCGTTAAATAAAATTAGTAAAGACATTATCGTACGTTCAAAATCAATGTCTGGTTTCCGCGCCCCTTATGTACCTGGTTGGGATACACATGGACTGCCAATCGAACAAGTTCTTACCAACAAAGGAATCAAACGAAAAGAAATGACGATGGCGGAATACCGTAAAAAATGTGAGGAGTATGCTTTATCACAGGTGGATAAGCAACGGGATGATTTCAAGCGTTTGGGAATCGCAGGCGAATGGGACAATCCTTACATCACGCTAACACCAGATTATGAAGCAGCTGAAATTCGTGTGTTTGGTAAAATGGCGGAAAAAGGCTACATCTATAAAGGCTTGAAACCAATCTATTGGTCTCCATCAAGTGAGTCTTCTTTGGCTGAGGCGGAAGTTGAGTACAAAGATGTTAAATCTCCTTCAATTTTTGTTGCGTTTAAGGTTAAAGATGGCAAAGGAATTTTAGATACGGATACATCCTTCATTATTTGGACGACAACACCATGGACCTTGCCAGCAAATCAGGCGATTTCTATTAACAAGGACTATATGTATGTCGTAGTTGAAGAGGCTGGAAAAAAATATGTAGTGGCTAAAGACCTTTTGGATTCTGTTTCGAAGGAATTAGATTGGACAGAACCTAAAGTTATTAAAGAGGTTCCAGGAAAAGATTTTGAATATATGACTGCACAGCATCCTTTTTATGATCGTGAATCATTAGTGATTTTAGGCGATCATGTTACTTTAGAAGCTGGTACAGGACTTGTTCATACATCACCGGCACATGGTGAAGATGACTACTTCGCTTGGAAAAAATATCGCAATGACATTATTTCTCCAGTGGATGATCGGGGTGTGATGACAGCCGAAGCACCTGGCTTTGAAGGTGTCTTCTATGATAAAGCGAATGCGATGGTGACCGACCTACTGAAGGAAAAAGGCGCATTGTTAAAATTAGAATTCTTCATGCATAGCTATCCGCATGATTGGCGAACAAAGAAACCGATCATTTATCGTGCAACACCACAATGGTTTGCTTCGATTGATAAATTCCGTCAAGATATCTTAGACGAAATCGAAAAGGTAGATTGGATTATTCCTTGGGGGAAAACACGTCTGTACAATATGATCCGAGACCGCGGTGACTGGGTAATTTCTCGTCAACGTGCGTGGGGTGTACCATTACCAATTTTCTATGGTGAAGATGGTGAACCAATCATCACGCCAGAAACGACAGAACATGTTGCACAATTATTCGCAGAACATGGTTCAAATATCTGGTTCGAACGTGAAGCGAAAGATTTATTGCCAGAAGGCTTTACTCATCCAAGTTCGCCAAATGGAAAATTTACTAAAGAGACAGATATCATGGACGTTTGGTTTGACTCAGGCTCTTCTCACGAAGCGGTGTTACGTCAACGTCAAAATCTAACGTTCCCAGCTGATATGTATTTGGAAGGCTCTGACCAATATCGTGGCTGGTTCAACTCAAGTATTACCACAAGTGTTGCTATCAATGGTGTTGCGCCTTATAAATCTGTTCTCTCTCAAGGATTTACTCTAGATGGGGAAGGTCGCAAAATGAGTAAATCTCTAGGCAACACGATCGTACCTGGAAAAGTAATCAATCAAATGGGTGCGGATATCTTACGTCTATGGGTTAGCAGTGTAGACTATGAGGCAGATGTTCGAGTATCCATGGATATCTTGAATCAAGTTTCAGAAGTTTATCGTAAGATCCGGAATACAATGCGATTCTTATTAGCAAATACGAATGATTTTGAGCCAGCTAAGCACGCGGTTGCTTATGAGGAATTGCGTTCAGTTGATAAGTATATGCTTGTTCGCTTAAATGAAGTAATCAAAGCGGTTCGTGAAGATGGATACGAAAAGTATGACTTCACACAAATTTATAAAACGATCGTGAATTTCTTGACGGTTGATTTGTCTTCCTTCTACTTGGATTTTGCGAAGGATGTTGTTTATATCCAAGCAGAAGACAGCTATGAACGTCGTTGTATGCAAACTGTTTTCTATCAAGCAGCGGTTGCATTAACGAAATTATTGACACCGATCATTCCTCATACTACAGAAGAAATTTGGACCTATTTGAAGGAAGAAGAGGAATATGTTCAATTGGCTGAATTGCCAGGCTATGAAGAATATCCTAATCAAGCTGAATTGTTGGATACATGGAAAGCGTTCATGGACTTCCGTGATAAAGTATTGAAGGCTTTAGAAGAAGCCCGCAATGAAAAAGTCATCGGTAAATCTCTGGAAGCAAAAGTTACGATCTATCCAAATGAACAGGTCGGAGCATTGCTGGCAGCCTTAGATGCTGATCTTGCTCAATTATTGATCGTATCACCTGATTCATTTAGTATTTCGAAAGAGGCTGCTCCATCTAATGCTATGAGCTTTGATGATGCAGCGATCTTAGTGGAAAAAGCAGAAGGCGAAGTTTGTGACCGTTGTCGTCAGGTTCGCACGACAGTCGGCGAAGATGAAAAACTGCCAACATTATGTGCCTCATGTGCCCATATCGTTGAAGAAAATTATCCAGAAGCAGTTTCTGAAGGATTGGAATAATATAGAAGAAACACGTATCGATAATTCGGTACGTGTTTTTTCTCCATCTCTTAAAGAAAGCATAAAAAATTAAGAAGTAAAAACAATGAATCAACCGCTTTAACGGTGTCCGGCTTCACGAACCAGCCAGTACCTACTTGGTGTTCAAAAGCTGAGGGAGTTCGTAAAGCTTTTCTAATATAAAAAAGCTGAGAATACTCTCAGCTTTTTGACGTTTAATCTAATTTTCCACGTTCACGATACCATTGGTCTGGCTGCCAGGCCCACTCGTGTCCGTTCTTAGCTAGCAAATCGAAAGCACATTGTGGTCCCATTGTTCCAGCTGCATAATTGGGGAAACCAGGAGTGGTTTGATCCCATGTATTACGGATACGATCAACGATTTCCCATGAGTTGGCCACTTCATCCCAATGCGAAAAGTTAGTACCATCGCCATTTAAAGCGTCCAGCAATAATTTTTCATAAGCTTCAGGACTATTTTCAGTTACTTCAGCACTTTGACGGAAGTCTAATTTTACAGGATCAGTATTGAAACCTTGCCCGATTTTCTTCCCGTTTAAAGTTAAAGAAAAGCCTTCTGTTGGCTGAATATAAATAGTCAAAATGTTTTGCGGTAATTCTTCTCCGTCAGCTTCTTCCTGTTCGAAATTAAAGACGTTCACAGGAACTTGTTTAAAGACGATATTAATACGTGTTCCTTTTTCTGTCATTCGTTTACCTGTCCGAACATAGAAGGGAACACCTGACCAACGGAAATTATCGATCAAGAACTTTCCGGCAACAAAAGTCTCCATTAGTGAATCTTTGGCCACATTTGGCTCATCATGGTAAGCAACAAAATTTTTATCATCTAACGTTCCCGTGTCATATTGACCTCGAACGAAATTTTGCAAGACTTCTTCTGAATCGTATCGACGGATCGCCTGTAAAACTTTTACTTTTTCTTCACGAATCGATTTATTCGAGAAAGAGGTTGGCACTTCCATTGCTAATAAAGCAACGACCTGCAAGATGTGATTTTGTACCATATCTTTTAGTGCACCGCTATGTTCATAGTATCCACCGCGGTCTTCTACACCGAGTGCTTCAGAAAAAGTAATCTGTACATTTTCGATATAACGGTTGTTCCAAAGGGATTCGAAGATATTATTGGCGAAACGAATCACGGAAATATTTTGAATCATTTCTTTCCCTAAGTAATGATCGATCCTGAAAATATCTTGTTCAGGGAAAACATTTCGGATTTGATTATTCAGCTCATTGGCAGAATCGTAATCAAAGCCGAATGGTTTTTCGATCACTAAACGGTTATAGCCAGTCGTCGTCAAAATTTCTTGTGATTTCAGATGGTTGACGATCGTACCGAAAAACTGAGGTGCCATAGCTAAGTAATATATCCGGTTTCCCTGTAAGCCATATTTTTCGTCTAACTCGTCAGCCAATACTTTTAGCTGATCATAATGATCTGTATCATTGACATTGTGTGATAAATAGTAAAAGTGATTAGAGAAATCTTGTGCTTCTTCATCGGTTGGTGCCAAATCTTTGATAGTATCACGAACGATCTCACGATAGTGGTCGTCGCTCCATGGTCGTCTTGCGGTACCGATTACAGCAAAATGCTCTGCTAAATTTCCTTTTTTATATAGGCGAAACAACGAGGGATAAAGTTTCCGCTGCGCCAGGTCGCCAGTTCCACCAAAGATGGTAAATAGTGCTGCTTGTTCCATATGGTTCACTCCTAATTCAAAGTAATGTATTCAATTTACAAGTGGAAAATGATTTTTATAGCCATTCAACTAAAAAGTTTATCACTTATCCTGTCATAACTGCAAAAAGTTGGATCGGTGATTTGATTTTGATCAATTTATCATCCATAGCGCAGAAAAAAGGGATACTTATCTTTATAAAGCGTCAACAAATATTGTGGATGCGGCTTTGTAGCTGATGGAAACTTTTTTTTGACTATTTTCCAAAGTAACGGGGCCTTCATAGGCCGCAATATTGGTAATCGTGTATTCTTCGTGAATGTTAACACCAAGATCCATCAAGTAATCAAGTAGATCCTTCTCATCCAAAACACGTGCGATTCGAACATTGGTCCCTTCTGGGTAGCTTGCCAATGTCTGACGATCTTTCTCGTGGACGGTTTGATCTTGCTGCGGAATCATTCCGCCATGGGGACAAAAGGTTGGATGATTCAGATAATTATCTAACTTTTGTTCTAATTGTGAGGATGTCACATGCTCTAATACTTCTGCTTCATCATGGACTTCATTCCATGAATAGCCAAGATGATCAACTAGAAAAACTTCCCATAAACGATGTTTACGAACAAGAGTGCTGGCTTTTTCTAAACCAGCCGGTGTCAATTGAACGCCTTGGTAAGGAGAGTGTTCAACTAAGCCTTCTTTTACTAGTTTATTTATCATCTCGCTGACAGAAGCTCCGGAAATGGACAAACCAGCAACGATTTTTTTATTGCTAACTTTTTCTTTATCGCCACCTAATTCTAATATTAATTTTAAGTAATCTTCGCGATTTGGTGTCATTGATGTTCATCCTTTCATAACGAAGCATATCAGATTAAGTTTACCAAATAAATTTTGTTTTTTCCATTTGATTGGTCTTTTCTTTTTAAAGTATCAGCTCCTGAATAACAAAGGTAATTAAAAAAAAATTCTAAGAACACTTGCCTATCTTTTTAAAAAAAGGTAGTATATTAAAAATAAATGAGAATTGTCAAACTATTTAAAGGATGATGTCTATGACAAAGCAACAAGTAACAGAAGCCCCGACCATGTATGATCCCTCATTTGAAAAGGATGCATGTGGTATGGGCTTTATTGCTCAGATGGAAGGGAAAGCTTCACATCAATTAGTAAAGCATGCATTAACGATGTTGGAACGGATGAACCATCGAGGGGGAACTGGAGCAGAACCCGAAACTGGTGACGGTGCAGGTATTCTAGCAACGATTCCAGACAAGTTTTTCCAACGAGAAGCAAACGCAGCAGGGATAACTTTGCCCGAACGTGGGCAATATGCTACAGGCATGTTCTTTTTACCAGCAGAGGAAAAGCATAAAAATGGTTTGCAGCAAGCGCTCGTGAAGGAGATTGAAGCTGCTGGTTATTTAGTTCTTTGGCAGCGAGACGTACCGTTTCAATATGAGAACTGCGGACCAGGTGCACAAAAAGTTATGCCTAGTTTTGTGCAGTTATTCATAAAGCGGCCATTGGAGGTACAAACGGATCGTGATTTCGAAGACCGCCTGTACCGTTTGCGTCGTAAGCTAGAGAAAACCTACCATGCAGGAGAAATGGCTATTTGCAGCTTATCCAGCAAAACAATTGTTTATAAAGGTATGTTACATGCTTATCAGGTTGGAATTTTTTATGATGACTTACAGGATGAAGATTTTGCGGCAAGTATCGCAGTTGTGCATTCACGATTTTCTACAAATACGTTTCCAAGCTGGGATCGGGCACAGCCTTTCCGTTTTTTAGCTCACAATGGAGAAATCAATACGCTGCGCGGTTCAGAAAATTGGATGAAGAGTCATGGCATCGAGGTATATAACGAGGAAGATTCAGACTCAGCCAAGCTGGAAAATTGTATGGAATACTTGTATCGCAATGGTCGTGATATTCCTCACGCATTGATGATGATGGTGCCGGAGGCTTGGTCAGAAGAGGCCGGTCTGGGTGAAGAAATGACTGCTTTTCAAGAATACAATGCCAGTTTCATGGCACCGTGGGACGGACCTGCGGCACTGTGTTTTACGGACGGTGAAATGGTGGGGGCAACCTTGGATCGCAACGGCTTGCGTCCTTCTCGCTACTCAATTACGAAGGACGGCTTTGTTCAAGTAGCCTCAGAATCAGGAGTTGTTGATTTTGCACCATCATCTGTCATTGAAAAAGGTGTGCTGGGACCAGCAAATATGATCTTAGTTGATACCGTCAATGGAAAATTTTATCGCAATCAAGAGATTAAAGAAAAGTATGCAAAAGCTCATTCCTATAAAGAGTGGCTGGCTGAAAACCGCATTGATCTATCGCAGCTTGCTGAAATAAATAAAGAAGAAGCTAGACTGACCGAAAAAGAATTGCAAAGAATGTGGAAGCTGAATGGTTATACCGATGAAATCATTCGCGGCGCGTTATTACAGATGGCTGAAAAAGGAGAAGAACCTGTTCTTTCGATGGGCTATGATTCACCGTTAGCCGTCTTGAGTGATCAGCCACAATCATTATTCACCTATTTCAAACAGCAATTTGCCCAAGTAACCAATCCACCGATCGATGCGATCCGTGAACAATTGGTTATTGGAACAGAGATGTTCTTAGGGCGTGATGGTGATATTCGAGTGGACGATGCGCATAATTGCCAGAAATTGAAGATCAAAAGTCCTGTGCTTAGTAGTGCGGATTTTCTAAAGATTGCTCAATTAAGTACCAAGGAACAAAAAACTGTGACAATCTCAACACTATATCCAATCGGCGGCGGCAATGCTTTAGAAGATGGGCTGGAGCAAATGTTTAAAGAGGCCGAATCAGCAATTGATAATGACTGTACGATCCTGATTCTAAGTGATCGCGGCTCAGAAAAAGCAAAAATGGCGATGCCAATTTTGTTAGCTGTATCCGGTCTGCATAATTACTTAGTACGAAAAGGAAAAGCGTCATTAGCTAGTATTGTCGTTGATTCTGCAGAGGTTTGCGAAGTTCATCATTTTGCGACTTTGATCGGTTATGGAGCCAGCGGAATCCATCCTTATGGAGCTTATGCGACCTTGAATGATTTCAAGATTGAAAATGGCTTGGAAAATTATCGGAAAGCTGCTGAAAAGGGAATCGTGAAAGTCATGTCGCGGATGGGAATCTCGACAATTGCCGGTTATCATGGCGCGCAGTTATTTGAGGTCGTGGGAATCAGTCAGCCTGTGACAGAAAAATATTTCACAGGAACAGCGAGTCGAATCGGTGGACTATCCTTGCATCAAATTGAGGAAGAATATTTGCAGCGACACCATTTGGCCTATGGGCCGCAGCAGAATGATTTGTTGGCTTCAGGCGGAAGCTTTCAATACAAAGCTGATGGCGAGCACCATCTGTTCAACCCGAAGACTATTTACAATTTCCAACAAGCGGTCCGCGCGGGTGATTATCAATTGTTCAAACATTATGTCGAGCAAATGAATCAGGAGGCCTTAGAGGAGCCAACCAATCTACGAGCGTTATGGGAATTCAAAAAAGAGCGTTCTGCGGTGAAGCTTTCCGAGGTAGAGCCTGCTAGCAAAATCGTGAAACGCTTTAAAGTTGGAGCAATGTCTTACGGTTCGCTAAGTGAGGAAGCTCACCAATGTATCGCTGAAGCGATGAATAGTATCGGCGCAAAATCTAATAGCGGTGAGGGTGGAGAAAATCGTAAACGATTCAAGCCGCAAGCAGATGGTAAAAACTATAATAGTAAAATCAAACAGGTCGCCTCTGGTCGTTTTGGGGTGAATGCTGAATATTTGATGAGTGCTGAGGAATTGCAGATTAAAATGGCTCAGGGGGCAAAACCAGGTGAAGGCGGACAATTACCGGGCAATAAAGTTTTCCCATGGGTCGCTGAGATTCGCGGTTCAACACCAGGCGTGCGATTGATTTCACCGCCGCCGCATCATGATATTTATTCAATCGAAGATTTAGCCCAATTGATCTATGACTTAAAAGCAATTAACCCTTACGCGAAGATCAACGTCAAGCTGGTTTCTAGTACGGGTGTTGGCACTATCGCTACTGGTGTAGTGAAGGCCGGGGCTGACGTTGTCGTGATTTCTGGTTATGACGGAGGAACAGGTGCTTCGCCGCGAAATTCAATTCGTGACGCGGGGCTGCCATGGGAGATGGGGGTCGCAGAAGCTCATCAAACATTAGCCATGAATAATTTACGTCAACGGATGACTTTGGAAACAGATGGAAAATTAATGACTGGGCGCGATGTAGCGATGGCGATTTTACTTGGAGCGGAAGAGTATAGTTTTGCTTCACTAGCTTTGGTTGCTATCGGCTGTGTGATGATGCGGGTTTGTAGTTTAAATACTTGCCCTGTGGGTGTTGCAACACAAAATCCGGCATTACGTAAATTCTTTGTTGGCAAGCCGGAGCATCTGATCAATATGATGTATTTCATCGCGGAAGATCTGCGGGAGATCATGGCGGAGTTGGGCTTTAGAAGTATTGATGAAATGATTGGACATACGGAAGTTTTAGAACCGCGTTTTATTGCAAAAGGCAAAGCAAAATCGTTAGACTTCTCAAGGATATTATCAACGAGCATCGGGATCGAACGCAAAACGGAGGATCCATTTAAAGAAAAACGCGAGTGGCCTGAATTGGATCATTTTGCCGAAGGAGCCATCAAAAATGGCGAACAGGTGGAGATGACTTATCCAATCAATAATGTCAATCGAACAGTCGGTGCAAGAATGGGTGGCTGGATTTCCGAGCGATTTGGCAACTATGCACTGACGCCGGGTCAGATCAGATACACCTATACTGGAATTGCTGGACAAAGCTTTGGTTCCTTCATTACACAAGGGATGGAATTGAAGCTGATCGGCGAAGGCAATGACTATGTAGCAAAAGGACTAAGTGGGGGTCGTGTGATTATCGTACCGCCGAAGGATGCTGCTTATGATGTTGAAAATTCACCGATCGTTGGAAACGTTGTTTGCTTCGGTGCGAATCGCGGAGAAGGCTACTTCCGCGGAAAAGCTGGTGAACGATTCTGTGTTCGTAATAGTGGGGCCAATGTTGTTGTAGAAGGAGTCGGGGATCATGGCTGTGAATATATGACAGGTGGGGTTGCCGTCATTTTAGGGCCAACTGGTCGCAACTTCGCAGCTGGAATGTCAGGCGGAGTCGCATATGTATATGATCCAACAGGTACTTTTGCTGATAAATGTAATCTGGAGATGGTAGAGCTTTTCAAATTCGGCGAAGCTGGCGATGATTCGGTCTTAAAAGACATGATCGAGAAGCACTTGGCTTATACCGACTCATTAAAGGCGGCTGAATTATTGAATGATTGGGAAAATGCACAAAAGCATTTTGTCAAAGTCTATCCTAGGGAATATCATGAAATGGTTCGTGTGACAGAGGAATTAGCGAAGACAGGTTTGACTGGTGAAGAATTGATTGAAAAAGCCTTCATCGAAGTGATCGGGGAACAAACAGTACCGGCTGGAAAGGAGCGTGGCTAATATGGCAGATCCATTTGGATTTTTAAAATACCCGCGAAAGGATAATCCTTATCGGCCAGTCGAAGAACGGATTGTCGATTGGGAAGAATTGCAGATCCCTCTCGGTGTAGAAGAGCGGCAAGAACAAGCTGCTCGATGCATGAACTGTGGGATTCCATTTTGCCATACAGGGATTTTCTATGGCGGAAAACGAGCAGTCTCAGGGTGTCCTAATGATAATCTGATTCCTGAGTGGAATGATTTTGTTTATCGCGGAGACTTCAAAAATGCTTTTGATCGTTTAGCGAAAACCAATCCATTACCGGAAATGACTGGGCGTGTATGTCCGGCACCGTGTGAAAAGTCTTGTACCGAAGGGCTGAATGGATCAGGGGTGGCAATCCATGACAATGAACGATTCATCATTGATAACGCCTTTGAAAATGATTGGGTCAAAGCAGATGGGCTGCCAGTAGAACGGACAGACTTTAAAGTAGCGATCATTGGATCTGGTCCAGCGGGGCTTTCTGCAGCATGGCGCTTAAACCAGCTGGGACATCAAGTTACCGTTTATGAGCGCAGCGATCGAGCCGGTGGTTTATTGATGTATGGAATTCCTAATATGAAGCTGGATAAAGAAATCGTTCAGCGCCGTATCAATGTGATGGAAGAAGTTGGGATTACGTTTGTTTTAAACACAGAGGTTGGGACAGACATTACTGCTGACGAACTGCAGGAAAGCTATGATCGGGTAATTATTGCCAGCGGTGCAAGTGTTCCTCGAGATTTAAAGGTCAAAGGCCGCGAGCTACACGGCATTCAATTTGCGGTAGATTACTTAACTGACTGTACGAAAGATGTCTTACAGCATGGTAAAAAAGTTGCCGACCAAAAATTAGCAGGTAAGCATGTCGTTGTAATTGGCGGAGGAGATACGGGAAATGACTGTATTGGCTCGGCGATTCGGCAAGGTGCGGCTTCTGTAAAACAATTAGAAATTACACCGCAGCTTCCAGCAAGTCGAACAGTATCAAACCCATGGCCGGAATACTCAATGATCAATCGAGAAGGCTATGGGCAAGAAGAAGGTGCCTTGCATAATCCTGAACTGACCACGTATATGACTTCGACGACTGCTTTTATTGGAGCTGAACGAGGACAAGTTATCGCAATTGAAACGACACAGGTGGACAATCAATTCCAGCCAATCAAGGGAACTGAAAAAGCGTTGAAGGCGGATTTAGTTTTACTGGCAATGGGTTTCACTGGTGCTGAGAAGAATCTGCTTGATGCTTTTGAGGTTGAAGAGATTTATGAAGACTACACGACTAATAATGAAAAAGTTTATGTGGCAGGAGATGCCAGACGCGGTCCAAGTCTTGTGATTTGGGGAATTCGTGAAGGCCGAAAAGCTGCTGAAAAGGTGGATCAGATCCTACGATCATTGATCCATCAATAAAAAATAGGATGCCGGAAAACGGGCATCCTATTTTTATTTTTTTACAGGAATGATGGGAAACGATACATCGTCTAATTCATCATAGAGTGTGTCTGGCGTCCCATTTTTTGTTTTGATCAACAGATGATAACCATATTGATCTTGGATCGCCAACTTTTGTTCACTTAATTCAATCAGCTGGTAGATAATGGCTGAGCCATCTAAAATAATCGATAAATCAGGATAAATCGTAATTGTGTGGTGTTTGTGTTCTTTCGGATGAGTGAACTCCCAAGAACCGACATAAATATTATTTAAGTCCTTTACTTCACGTTTGCGGACAAATTTTGAACTCACTGCTGCTGCACCGAGCGATGTCGCACTAAGGAAGACAGGCCATTTCAATCTCATCAAAAAAACTCCTTTCACCATTTAGCTAATCCAATCTCATCTTACCTGATTAATGGCTATCAGTTTTCTAAAAATAAACTGAACGCCTTTCACACAGGCTTTGTTATACTATATAATAAAGTCTGTCATCTTTCCATCAGGCTTAAGGACTATTTAACTTTTTATAGAAGGATTTTGATAAAAAATGAAGTATTCTGCAATTTACTTGGCTATTTTTATTGAGAGAAGCAATCGCTTTATTGCTCGTTGCCGTTTATTAAACACTGGGGAAGAAATCATTACTCATGTGAAAAATACAGGGCGCAGCAAAGAATTGTTACTGCCCAATGCCTTAGTGGCTGTGAATCATCAGCCATCAGACAAACGAAAAACGGCCTATGATCTGATTGCTGTTAAAAAAGGCGAAATGTGGATCAACATCGACTCACAAATACCAAACGCATTGGCAGCTGAAGGAATCTTATCAGGCAAAATCAAACTGCCTGGTTTAAAGGGCTCAATCAATTATCTAAAGCGTGAATACACGTATGAACGTTCGAAATTCGACATCTACTTTGAAACGGATCAGCAGGAAAAAGGGTTCGTTGAAGTAAAAGGCATGACGCTGGAAAATTATGAGATTGGTGCATTTCCTGATGCTCCGACGTTAAGAGGTTTAAAGCACGTAGAAGAACTGCGATTGGCTCAAACAATGGAGTATCACTGCTATGTCTTATTCGTTGTTCAGTTTCCGACAATTCAAACAGCTACGATCCACCGTGAGATGCAGCCAGCGCTTTATGAGGCAGTAGAAAAGGCCAAGGCAGACGGTGTGCAGATTTTAGCGTATAATTGTGATGTAGATCAGGAGTCAATTTCAATCAAAGAGGCTGTCCCCTTTGATTTGAACCAAAAATTTATTGATCCAAATCAGTGAAAGGCGGAAAAATCATGATTAATTTAGGTATTATTGGAACAAATTGGATTACCGATCAATTTGTGCAAGCGGCACATGAAACAGGCAAGTACCAGCTAGCGGCGGTCTATTCGCGACGATTAGAAACGGCGCAAAAGTTTGGTGAAAAATATGGAGATGTCGAATACGCGACGGATTTAGATACCTTTTTTGGCATCGAACATTTGAATACCGTTTATATCGCTTCACCAAACAGCCTGCATTTTGAACAAGCAAAGCAAGGAATTTTAGCTGGAAAAAATGTGATCGTAGAAAAACCAGCTTTCTCTACACCAAAAGAGATGGATGAGATCATTGAACTAGCTAATCAGAAAAAAGTCTTTTTCTTCGAAGCAGCTCGTAATATTCATGAAAAAGCGTTTAAAACAGTTGCTGATTTTCTGCCTTTTAAAGATCATATTATTGGTGCGGATTTCAGCTTCATGAAATACTCTTCACGCTACGATCAGGTTTTAGATGGTCAAGAACCCAACATCTTTTCTCCACATTTTTCAGGCGGCGCATTAGCAGATTTAGGAGTCTATCCAATTTATGCAGCGTTAGCTTGGTTTGGGATGCCGAAGGAAAGTCTCTACTTTGGACAGAAAATCTCAACAGGTGTTGACGGGATCGGAACGGGTATATTGCGGTATGACAACTTTGATGTTACGATTCGAACAGGCAAAATCGGCGACAGCTTTCAGCAGTCAGAGATATATTTGACGAATGGGACTCTAGTAATGAATGCAGTAAATTCAATAAGTGAGGCAGTTTTCCATGATCGTGATCATCAACGACGAGAAAAATTGTCCGTTCATCAATTGGAAAACCCGATGATGGAGGAAGCCGATATGTTTGCTAAAGTAATCTTAAATCCAACGGATCGCGAGTTGGGGACGGATTATGAAGAATGGGTTGAATTGGCTCGGAATGTAAACCAAGTGATTTATGATATGCGAAAAAGTGCGGGCATCGTTTTTGATGCCGACGAGAAATAGAGGAAATTATGAACAATCAAGAATTTGTACCATTTTTGAAAAAAAATTGGGAGGATGCGGGCTTTACAAAGCCTGCATTAATCCAATCAGAGGTTTATACACCGATAATGGAAGGGGAAAATTTAGTTGGAATCGCTCCGACTGGCAGCGGCAAGACCCTGGCCTATTTATTACCCTTGATCAATAAGCTTGAGGCTGGAATGGCCAGCCAGATTCTCGTTTTAACGTCATCACAAGAATTAGCAATGCAGGTCGTTGAAGTCGCTCGTAAATGGTTGGCAGGTTCAGGTATGAAAGTACAAGCTTTAATCGGCGGCGCAAATGTCAAACGCCAACAAGAAGCCTTGAAGAAAAAACCAGAATTACTGATCGGTACGCCTGGTCGCGTCTTGGAATTGATTACGGCTAAGAAAATCAAAGCATCCACTATCAGAACACTGGTTTTTGACGAAGTTGATCAATTGATTCAAGGGCAAAGTCTGCAGCTGATTCAAAAGATTTTGAAGGCCAGCGATAACGAAGCGCAACATTTATATTTTTCTGCGACAGCGGATGTTGTGCTGGAGGAGTTGCACCGTTTTGAAGCTGAATTGTTAGTTGTAGATGTCTCAAAAGAAGATGATAGCCAAGGCGATGTGCAGCATTTTTATTTGGAAACGAGTGATCGAAAGAAAGTTGAGCAACTGCGGCGTCTGCTAAACTTGCCAGCTTTCTGGGGAATGATTTTTTTCAATCAATTAAGCGATATGGGGAGTGCGGAAGAGAAGCTACGGTTCCATCATTTGCCTATAGTGGGTCTTGCTTCAGATCAATCGAAGATGCTGCGTAAAAATGCGATCGAGCAGTTCAAGAAACATCAGGCTCTAGGGCTTTTGACAACGGATTTAGCAAGTCGTGGTTTGGATATTGAGAAGCTGCCGTTTGTGATAAATGTCGACGTGCCATTAAGCGAAGAGAGTTATTTGCATCGGGCCGGTCGTGTTGGTCGAATGGGGGAAACGGGTACCGTGATTTCGTTTGTCACCCCGCAAGAAAAATCAGATTTAACGAAAATCGCTAAAAAGCTGGATCTGAAACTCGCACCAATTTATCTATTCGGTGGTGAACTGCTAACTGAGGAGCCAGTAAAACAAAGCGAACCAAAAAAGAAGAAAAGTAAAAAAAATAAAGGGAAAAGACGGAAATAGGTCTTTTCCTTTTTTTATGTACCTATCTAGTTCAACCATACTAGTATGATTGATTGAGTTATAGGTTTTCGACTGCTCTTTTTGAATTCTTATCTTAGAAAAATTCATCAATTGGTAACAGTTGAATAGCATGATTTTCCATTTTTTTTGAATGAGTCCATTAAATTTAAGGTCGACATCTTGCTAAAATAAGTTAAAATAGCTACAATAATATGAGCGTGTTCTCGTAGCTCAGTAGGATAGAGCGATCGCCTCCTAAGCGATAGGTCGCTGGTTCGATTCCAGTCGAGAACGTTAAAATACCCACTTAGAATTTCTAAGTGGGTATTTTGTTTGGGCTAAGCCCAGTCCCCATTCCTAAAAATAGGAATTTTTGTGCCATCCTTACGAATACCGTCAATATCCATTTGGGCTGACCCTACCATAAAATCAACGTGGGTTTGACTACTATTTAATCCCGCGTCTGCTAATTCTGCTTTCGACATTTCAGTTCCGCCTTCAACACTGAAAGGATAAGCAGCACCCAGAGCTAAGTGATTTGACGCATTTTCATCAAATAATGTATTAAAGAACGTAATTCCTGATTGTGAGATTGGCGAGGGATCTGGAACTAAGGCGACCTCACCTAGGTGTTTTGCTCCTTCGTCAATATCTAATAATGATGCTAAAACATCCGTTCCATCTTTGGCAGAAAATTCTACAACTTTGCCGTCTTTAAAGGTAAATTTCATTTCATTTAAGGTCGTTCCCGCATAGCTCAACGGTTTTGTACTAGTAATGTAGCCATCGACGCGCGTACGGTCTGGAGCAGTAAAAACTTCTTCAGTTGGCATATTAGCCATAAATTCATTGCCATCTGCTGCAAAACTGCCAGCGCCTTCCCAAACATGATTCTCAGGAAGTCCGATGACAATGTCTGTTCCCGGAGCGGTGTAATGAAGGGCATAGAATTGCTCTTTGTTCAGACGTTCTGCTTGCTCCCGCATGAGTGCGTCATGTTTTTCCCAAGCTTTAACTGGATCATCTGCATAAATCCGAGTGGTTTTAAAAATCTCATCCCACAATTTATCCACCTGTTCCTCGCTTGAAGCCAGTTCTGGGAAAACCTTTTTTGCCCAAGCAGGGCTTGAAGCGGCTACGACAGTCCAACGTAATTTATTGGATTGTGTTGCTTCCATCACGGACTGAAGTGCTTTTCCTCGTGCCGCTTGAAAAGCAGCAACTCGATTAGTGTCGACTCCTAATAAAGCATCGGGATTTTGAGAAACGATGCTGATCCGAGTGACCCGTTTTTCAGCAAAAGTATTTGCCTCGTCAACTTTATAAGCAGGTACCTCATTGATACGATCCTCTGCCGCATGGCTTAAAAATTCACGTTGAACCTCGTCATCATTCCATTGAACAATGACTTCAGCAGCCCCCAGTTGGTAGGCTTCCTTTGTAATAAGTCGTGCTAGTGGAGCTTGATCAACACTCGCATAAATTACAGCGGTGTCATTTTTTTGGATGTTTACACCAACTTTTGTAATCAAGTGGGCATACTTTTTTAGAAGTGTTTCAAAATTAGGTAGTGTCATTTCTATACCTCCGTTTCATTAATCTTATCTTAGCATTTCTTAGAAATTCTCAAAAGAAAATGAATTAAAAAAGATGTACCAGTTTTTTGGTACATCTTTTTTAATATACTATGATGCTGCTTCGGCGATTTTTTTCGCAAAGGCCTCGAGATTTTCGATATCTTCTTCTTCAGCCGCCATTTCAACCTTCACGCTGTCGGCACCACGAGTTGCCCCCGTTTTTGCAAAGGCGGCATCGAAGTCATCAACAGATTTGCAGTATTGATCATAGAATGTATCGCCAGAACCGCACACTCCGAAGATTTTACCGCTTAAATCTAACTCCTGCAGTTCTTCATAAAAGTCTATGATTTCATCAGGAAGATCCCCTTCACCGTAAGTATACGTTGCGACGACACAAATATCCGCATCTTGAAAATCTTCGGCATCCACTTGTGTACATTCGTCGATTTCCACTTCAAGATCTAAGTTTTCGAAGGCTTCAGCGACGATGTCGGCGATTTCTTCGGTATTTCCTGTCATACTGGCATAAACGATTTTTGCTAATGTCAAAAAAAAACCTCCCTAGCTTTAAGCTAATTTTATGGTCATTATATCAAAATGGAAATCAAAAGGAAATCACCGCTCTCTAACCATTTGTTCGCTTTATAGGGTTATGTTAAAATGGACAAGATGAAAAAGGATGTTCGTCCAGCTTTTCACAGACTTATAATTAAACGGATTTGAAAGAAAGTTTAAGCGGACGATCTGGATAAATATTTTCACCAGAAGAATAAGGACAAAATAATTAGTAGAATTATCAATATGAGGAGTCGAGAACATGATCACATTAAAATCACCCCGTGAAGTAGAAATGATGAATGAATCAGGCGAATTACTGGCGGATGTCCATCGTCATTTGCGGGATTTTATAAAACCAGGAATTACTAGTATGGATATTGAAAATTTTGTACGGGACTTTATTGAAAGTCATGGCGGTGTGGCAGCACAAATAGGCTTTGAGGGCTATGAGTACGCGACCTGCTGCAGTATCAATGATGAAATTTGTCATGGTTTTCCAAGAAAGAAGCCATTAAAGAATGGCGACCTGATTAAAGTCGACATGTGTGTCGAATACAAAGGAGCAATGTCTGATTCCTGCTGGTCATACGCTGTAGGTGAAGCGTCACCCGAGATCAAACGATTAATGGAAGTTACTAAAAAGGCGATGTATCTTGGAATTGAACAAGCACAGGTTGGAAACCGCATCGGCGATATTGGTCACGCGATCCAAACCTATGCTGAAGGCGAGGGCTTCTCAGTTGTGCGTGATTTTGTTGGACATGGCATTGGACCGACTATCCATGAAGAGCCTGCGATTCCGCATTACGGTGTTGCTGGAAAAGGCTTGCGGCTAAAGGAAGGTATGGTTATTACGATCGAACCGATGATTAATACTGGAGATTGGCAAATGAAGATGGATCCGAATGGCTGGACTGCGTATACGCGTGATGGCGGCTGGTGTGCTCAATATGAACATACATTGGCGATTACAAAAGAAGGACCAAAAATTTTAACTTCACAAGGTGAAGAAGGAACGTATTAGGACGACGAGGATTTTATGGGACCAATAGATAAAATTAAAAAGAATAAGAAATTAATGGATTTTATCCAATCGATCCAAAAGCATTTAGCAGAAACAGAAATAGGCGACCGCTCTGTGGTAGTCGCCTATTATTTATTGCTGTCATTTTTTCCAATCTTGATTATTGTTGGCAATTTGCTGCCCTACTTTAATATCACTCCAGAAACAGTTCTGCCATATTTAAGTGAAGCCATTCCGCCAAATGTTTTTAGTTTTTTAAAGCCGGCGATTACTGGTTTGTTAGAAAATACTTCCGGCGGTATGCTTTCTATCTCGGTTCTGGCCGCTTTGTGGTCATCTAGTCGAGGAATTAATGC
Organism: Candidatus Enterococcus murrayae; assembly: GCF_017315985.1. Taxonomy (GTDB): domain Bacteria; phylum Bacillota; class Bacilli; order Lactobacillales; family Enterococcaceae; genus Enterococcus_A; species Enterococcus_A murrayae. The sequence goes on from NZ_JAFLVR010000024.1 coordinate 63,333, forward strand.
GCTGCAAACAGCGTTGAACCGGGCCTATGGTGTCGAAGACCGTGGGAATTTTGTTATCAGCCGTATTGTCTCGGTGGGCATTGTGGGCATTTTAATGATGGCGATCATTGCTGTCGCGCTGTTTTTTAGTGCAGGTCAAGTAATTTTAGATGCTTTACAGCAATTATTACGTTTTTCACCAGATATCATCGATACATTCTTGGCTTTGCGCTGGCCAGTGACATTGATTGGGTTGCTGGTTATCTTAGGTGGTTTATATATCGTTATCCCTAATGCGCATGTACGGATAAAATATGCACTTCCCGGAACAATTTTTGCGACAGTTGGTTGGATCGTTTTAGCACAAGGATTCAGTATCTATGCCCAGACTTTTGCTCAACGAGTTTCTGGTTACCAAATCATCGGGAGTTTCATAGTTTTGATGTTTTGGCTGAATTTTGCCGCGACGATTATTATTTTAGGCGGTGTGTTAAACGTGGCAATTGAAGAATATCGTACAGGTCAAGAAGTCACAGAAGGATCAAATCGTGTTAATAAATGGTTTAACAAGTTGAAGGATCGTTTCATTAAAAAGAAAAAATAATCTCAAGAATTTTGAAAGATTTTAGGAGAGCCTTGTAAAGAGTGGTCAATCCTATATAATAATTTTAGTAAAAAGGCAGGTGGCAATATGTTAGTATCATTCGGGCTGATCATTAAATATTTTTTGACTTTTTTGATTGCGTTGATTTTGACTCCGATTTTTAAAATAATTTCGGTCCAGACTGGGTTGGTAGATAATCCAAATGCGCGCCGAATGAATCAAGTGCCAATGCCCAGTGCTGGCGGCTTGCCAATTTTTATTACGTTTGCTATTTCATCGTTAATTCTATTCCGTAATGTGATTCCTTTTGATTATATCAGCAAGATTTTAGTTGGTGGTTTAATTATTATTATTACGGGTCTTTTGGATGATAAATATGAATTGACGCCTAAACAGAAAAGTATTGGGATTCTTTTGGCAGGATTAGTCATTTATTTTTATGCCGATATTCAGTTTGATTTTTTCACGGCACCGCTGTTTGGCCGAATCAATCTTGAATGGCTCAGCTTACCGGCAACCTTATTTTGGATTTTCGGAATTACTAATGCGTTGAATCTAATCGATGGGTTGGATGGTCTAGCCTCGGGTGTATCGATCATTAGTTTGACGACGATCGGTGTAATAGGTTATTTCTTCCTGCATTCGTCGACTGTGTATATATCATTAGCAATTTTTTGTTTGGTTGCAAGTATCATGGGATTCTTTCCCTATAACTTTCATCCTGCTAAGATTTATTTAGGGGATACAGGGGCCTTATTCTTAGGCTTCATGATGTCTGTATTGACATTGCAGGGATTAAAAAATGTTACGTTTATTTCTTTGATCACACCATTGGTGATCCTAGGGGTTCCAGTGACTGATACTTTCTTTGCGATGGTTCGGCGGAAATCTAAAAATATGCCGATTTCTGCTGCTGATAAACAGCACTTGCATCACCGCCTATTAAATCTAGGCTTTACACATCGCGGGGCAGTTTTGACGATTTATGCGATTGCTGTGCTGTTCTCATTTTCTGCATTGTTATTGAATTACACAAGCAAAGTAGGAACGATCGTTTTGATTGTTGCCATGGTTTTTGCTTTGACCTTCTTGTTAGAGCTGATTGGTTTAATCAGTGAAAAATACAGTTTTATTACAAAAAGTTTCCGATTCTTCGGAAACAAGGAATATCGTTCGCAGGTGCTGCAAAAATATTTGAAGAAATGAGTGTTGTCGTCCGTTATGAATATGAATGATATTAATGTGACTGTCAGCATCGTGACCCACAATAGCGACAAGATCTTTCTAAGTCTAGATTCGTTAATTGAAATATTAGGGACAGATCAATCGATTCAAGTTAAGATTTTTGATAATGCTTCTGAACCAGAATATCGTGAACGGCTAAAAAAATATCTTGTTTATCCGTTTGTGAAGATAAATTTTTATGAAGAGAACAAGGGCTTTGGTTTTGGGCATAACACTAATTTATTGGAAACAACTGGATACGGTATTATTTTTAATCCAGATATTATCCTTTCAAAAAATCATTTGAAAGATATGGCTGCTCATTTGGCTGAAACCCCGGAGTGTGGATTGTTGGCTCCGAAAATATTAAACGAAGATGGAACAACACAATTTTTAATTCGCAATCATTTGAATGTTTTTGATTATATGCTGCGTTTCATTCCGTTTAAGTTTGTTAAAAAACTATTTGCGAAGCGATTGGCTAGATTTGAGTGTCGTGATTTACCAGACGATCGTGATAGTTTTGTCCGAATGATCTCTGGCAGTTTTATGGTAGTTGATTTGACTAAATTTAATGAGATCGAAGGATTTGATGATCGCTACTTTATGTACTTCGAGGATAATGATCTTTGTCGTAAAATGGAGCAAGCGGGCTATCAGGCAATTTATAGCCCACAGTTCACGGTTGTTCACTTATACGAACGCGGAGCAGTCAAAAGCCGAAAATTATTTTTTATTTTCTTACAGTCCATGAGAAAGTATTTTCAAAAATGGGGCTGGCAATTTTTTTAATTTTGGAGGTAGGGAATGCAAAAGCAGTCCAATACGCGAATCTCCGTTTGTATGGCGACATACAACGGGCGTCACTTTATTGAGGAACAATTGAACAGCATATTCCCGCAGCTTTCAGAGCATGATGAGTTGATTATTTCCGACGACCATTCCACAGATGGCACGTGGGAATTTTTATTAGACTTACAAGTAAGTGATCCACGCGTCAAGCTTTTTCAAAATGAAGGAAAAGGTCTGATCGCGAATTTTGCTAATGCCATCCAGCACAGTAAGCATCCGATCATTTTTTTAAGTGATCAGGATGATCTCTGGCATGTGGACAAAGTTAAAAGGACGCTGCCATATTTTGACAATTCGAGAACAAAAGTGGTCGTTTCTGATTTGATTATCGTGGATAATGATCTCGAAGTTTTAGTGCCCTCTTATCAAGCGATGCGCCACACCCATTCTGGGTTCTGGCATAACATCGTGAAGAGCAGCTATATTGGTGCCGGGATGGCTTTTCGTTCAGAGCTGAAAAAAATCATTTTACCAATTCCAGCTGAAGTACCGATGCATGACATGTGGATTGGATTGCTGGCCGATTATTATCATGGTGTGGTATTTATTCCTGAACAGCTGGTATATTATCGTCGTCATGGGTTGAATGCATCAGAGATAAAAACCACTGCTTCACGAGTTCAGCAGTTTAAATGGCGATGGAACGCCTTGAAATTAGTTAGAAAAAGAATAAAAGAATTCAAAAAAAAACAGCAAAACGATTTTTCTAATACCTAACATCGGGTATAATGTGTTCGTATGCAAAAAAAGGAGCGTAAGTATGAAAGGAATTATTCTAGCAGGGGGTAGCGGCACACGCTTATATCCTCTAACCAAAGCAACTTCGAAACAATTAATGCCGGTTTACGATAAACCAATGATCTACTACCCAATGTCTACGTTAATGTTGGCAGGAATCAATGAAATTTTGATCATCTCGACACCACAAGACACGCCACGCTTTGAAAATCTTTTCGGTGATGGGCATGAATTGGGGATCCATATCGAATATGCGGTGCAAGAAAGTCCGGACGGCTTGGCTCAAGCATTTATTATTGGAGAAGAGTTTATTGGCGATGATAGTGTCTGTCTAGTTTTAGGGGACAACATTTATTATGGCGACGGATTATCACGTATGTTGCAGCGTGCCGCGAAGAAAACAGAGGGTGCGACGGTCTTCGGCTATCATGTGAATGATCCAGAGCGATTTGGCGTGGTGGAATTTGATGGCGATATGCAAGCTGTTTCAATTGAAGAAAAACCGGAAAAACCAAAATCGCATTATGCTGTAACTGGCTTGTATTTCTATGATAACGATGTAGTTGAGATTGCCAAAAATATTCAGCCATCTGAGCGCGGTGAGTTAGAGATTACGGATGTCAATAAAGAATATTTGAAACGCAATAGATTATCTGTAGAAGTGATGAGCCGTGGCTTTGCTTGGTTAGACACAGGTACGCACGAATCATTGTTAGAAGCTTCTACTTTTATTTCGACGATTGAAAAACGCCAAAATCTAAAAGTAGCCTGCTTAGAAGAAATTTCTTATCGAATGGGTTATATCACTAAAGAAGATTTAGTTGAACTTGCACAGCCATTGAAGAAAAACCAATATGGTCAATATCTATTACGTTTAGCAGAAGAGGAATAGACATGGGAAAAATCAAAGTAACAGAAACAAATTTAACAGATGTAAAAATTTTAGAACCTGCTGTATTCGGAGATCATCGGGGATTCTTTACGGAAAGCTACTCCGTGGAAGATTTCAAGGCAGCGGGGATTGATTTTGATTTTATTCAAGACAATCATTCACTATCGACCCAACCGGGGGTTTTACGCGGTCTGCATTTCCAAAAAGGCAAATCTGCACAGACGAAGCTGATTCGTGTTGTAACAGGTGCGGTCCTAGATGTGATCGTAGATATCCGCAAAGGCAGTCCGACTTATGGAAAATGGGAAGGCTACATTCTTTCGGAGCATAATCATCGTCAGTTGTTAGTACCTCGCGGTTTTGCCCATGGTTTTGTTACTCTGACGCCAAACGTCAACTTCATGTACAAATGCGACAATTACTATGATGCAGAAGCAGATGGCGGTATTTCATTTGCTGATCCCGATTTAGCAATTGATTGGCCGATCGCTATTGAAAAAGCTATCACGTCAGAAAAAGACGCAAAACAACCGACTTTGAAAGAATTTGAAACTGAAAATCCCTTTGTCTACGGTGAAATCTAAGAGGGCAAGTTCATTTTTGCAGTATAAAAGAATAAATAGTTCAACAGATTGACTATGTTTTATGAATCAAACTCAGTTTCTAAGTTTTTTTAAATGAGTACTTTAATACGAAATAGGAGTAAAGTATAGATGAAAAATATTATCGTAACAGGCGGAGCGGGTTTTATTGGCTCTAACTTTGTTCATTATGTTGTAAACAATCATCCAGAAGTTCATGTGACAGTTTTAGACAAGCTAACGTACGCTGGAAACAAAGAAAATCTTGCTGGGCTTCCTGAGGAACGAGTAGAATTAGTCGTTGGAGATATCGCTGATGCTGAGTTAGTGGAACGCTTAGTTAAAGATACAGATGCGGTTGTTCACTATGCAGCTGAATCTCATAATGACAATTCATTGAAGGATCCATTCCCATTTGTACAAACAAATATTATTGGAACCTATACATTGATTGAAGCCTGTCGCAAGAATAATGTGCGCTACCATCATGTTTCAACGGATGAAGTTTATGGAGATCTTCCATTGAGAGAAGATTTGCCAGGGCATGGAGAAGGTGAAGGGGAAAAATTTACTTCAGAAACACCTTACAATCCATCAAGTCCTTATTCATCTACTAAAGCTGGTTCAGACTTATTAGTCAAAGCTTGGGTTCGTTCATTTGGTTTACAAGCAACAATCTCAAATTGCTCGAACAACTACGGACCTTATCAACACATTGAGAAATTCATTCCACGGCAAATTACGAATATTTTGAGCGGTATTCGTCCAAAACTTTATGGTGACGGGAAAAATGTACGTGACTGGATCCATACGAATGATCATTCTTCTGCTGTTTGGGCGATTTTGACTAAAGGGAAGATCGGCGAGACGTATTTAATCGGTGCCGATGGCGAAGAAGACAATAAAACCGTAATGGAAATCATTTTAGAAGAAATGGGGCAACCCAAAGACGGTTATGACCATGTAAGGGATCGTGCAGGACATGATTTGCGTTATGCGATCGATTCTACTAAATTAAGAGAAGAATTAGGCTGGACCCCAGAGTTTACAAACTTCCGTGCTGGAATGAAAGATACCATCCAATGGTATACAGAGCATGAAGACTGGTGGCGTGCCGAAAAAGAAGCGGTCGAAAACAACTACGCGAAAAACGGCCAATAATACAAATTAAATGAGGCAGGTGCTACCTGCCTTTTTGCGAGTCAGACTGTTGAGTATGCTGTTTTTCAGTTTTAACAGTGATTCTGGCTGCTTAAGAAGAAAGCAAACTGCTGGAAGACTTTTTTACTAAATGAATACACAAGGAGTAGATAAACATGATCTTAATTACAGGTGGACATGGACAATTAGGTACAGAGCTGCGTTATTTGCTTGATGAAAAGCATATGGAGTATGTTTCAACAGATGCAGATCAGTTGGATATCACAGATAAAGAAGCCACACACAAGTTTATTACTGACATGAAACCAGAAACTATCTATCATTGTGCAGCATATACTGCTGTTGACAAAGCAGAAGATGAAGGCAAAGCACTTGATGAAAAAATCAATGTTGAGGGTACGCGCAATGTTGCTGAAGCAGCAAAAGCTGCTGGTTCAACGTTAGTCTATATCAGTACAGACTATGTTTTTGATGGCAAGAAAAAAGACGGCATGTATCAAGTCGATGATGCGACTAATCCATTAAGTGAATACGGCCGGACAAAGCTTCTTGGAGAAAAAGCTGTTCAAGAAATTATGGATGATTACTATATCATCCGTACCTCTTGGGTATTTGGTATTTATGGGCACAACTTTATTTATACAATGCAAAACTTGGCTAAAACCCATGATCGATTGACTGTTGTGAATGATCAATTCGGACGTCCGACATGGACACGTACCTTAGCTGAATTTATGGCGTTTGTGATTGAGAAAAAAGTACCTTTTGGCGTGTATCACTTATCGAATGAAAATAGCTGTTCTTGGTATGAATTCGCGAAGGAAATTTTAAAAGATACAGATGTTGAAGTAGCACCTGTAACTTCAGAAGAGTATCCGCAAAAAGCGACACGTCCGCAATATTCAATTATGGACCTAAGCAAAGCACAAGCTTTAGGTTTTGAGATTCCAACTTGGCAAGAGGCGTTAGCCAGCTTTCTTGAATTAGAAGAAAAACAATAAAAATCTATGGGGTGAGAAGTTTGTTTGAAATGATTGTAGTTTTATACAATATGACGTTTTCAGAATCGTCAACGATCAAAAGTCTGAACAAGCTTCTCACTTCAAACAATTTTCCGGAGATCAAGCGAGTATGGCTCTTTGATAATAGTCAACATGCTAACGAGCCAGAGAATCTAGATGAACGATTTCTTTATTATCACAGCTCAAAAAACGTTGGTTTGGCTCAGGCATATAATTATGCGTTGAAGCAACGCGGCGAAGAGACTGAGTGGCTAGTAACATTAGATCAAGATACAACACTTACAAACGAATACTTAGTAGAGCTGATCACAGCATCTCACAACTTGCCGCAAACAGTAGCAGCTATAGCACCGATCATCAAAGATAATGAGCAGCAAATCTCACCTGTACGCAGTGATACATTACGTCCATTACATACAGAACTACCTAAAAAAGGTCAAACATATTCTCAAGATATTATGGTGATCAATTCAGCCGCAGCGCTTCGAACAAGCTTCTTAAACGAAATTGGCGGCTACAATGTAGAGTTTCACTTAGATTACTTGGATCATTGGTTGAGCTGGCGGATTTTTACAGAAAAAAAGCAAATAAAAATCTTGTTGCATGAACTGCAGCATCAGTTATCTGTGTTAGATTATGTGAATCAAATGAATTTTTCTCGTTATCAAGCAATCATTCAGGCTGAAAAATGCTATTATTCTTTATATGACAAACAATTGTTTTCTCAATATCGCAGGCAATTATTGCTCCGTGGATGCAAACAATTATTAACGGGTAAATTTAACTATGGAAAAATGACATTTAAATTTTTATTCTCAGGAGGAAACAATGGAAACAAGGGCACAAAAGCGAACTAAGGAAGTACCATATGAAGAAACGAGAACGAACCCGCTTGTGTGGATCGTTGATCAGTTTATCCGTTTTCGCTATATTATCGGTGTACTATTTCTTATTTTAATTGTGGTATTGAATTTAAATGGAAGCTCAATCGGTTCTTGGGATAAGATCGTTTCTGAACGTAGTGATGATAAGAAGTCTGATGTTATCTTCGGAGAAAACCGAGAGGTCCGTTCAGATGAGTGGATGGTGCAGACACCGTTTTACTTTTCACAGGCTGAGAGTGACTATCCAGTTGTGAATAAGCATTACGGCAAAGAAGGCCAGAATATGATCATCGCTTACAACTCACCTGTTAAGGATTTGACGGTGATTGGCAAACCGTTCAATTGGGGCTTTTTCTTTTTAGGTAAGGAACGGGGACTGTCCTTTTATTGGGGCTTCAAAATCATTGCGATGCTTCTATTGAGCTTTGAGATGGTCATGATTTTGACTAAACGCAACAAATATCTTTCACTGCTGGGTTCATTCTGGATCACCTTCTCACCCTCTATTCAGTGGTGGTTCATGCAGCATGTTGGCGACTTGATGTTTTTCACACTAGCAATCATGGTGGCTAGCTATTATTATATTGCGAAACATGAGAATGTGCTGCAGCGACTGTTAATGATGTGTCTGATTGTTATCAATGGGATCGGCTTTGTTTTAGTACTGTATCCAGCTCATCAGGTGCCATTAGCATATTTGATATTGTTTTGGTTGTTTGGTACATTGATTCATTTTAGAAAAGAGCTGGTAATAGATGTGTGGGACCTGCCGATCATTATTGGCGGTCTAGGAATTATCGGGGTCGTGCTTTATCATTTTTACAGCACCTCAAAGGATGCGATCGACGCGACGCTCAATACAATCTATCCTGGCCATCGAGAGGCCGAAGGTGGGGGACGTCCACCTTCTGACTTCTTTCTGTTTTTGACAAACTGGAAAATTCCGTTTGATAATTTTAATTTTCATGGAACGAACAATGGGGAAGTCGCTTCCTATTTCAATTTCTTTCCATTGACCGTACTCTTATCACCCTTTATTTTCTTTTCAAAAAAAGGAAGAGAAGAGAAGTATCTTGGCGCGATTTTAGGTTTGTTCTGCTTATTCATCTTCGGTTGGACGTATTTTGGATATAGTCATGGAATTGCGAAAGCTTTGATGCTGACTTACGTAACTAGTACTCGGAGCTTAGTAACATTTGGCTTTGCTGCTGTTCTATTATCCTTATGGATGATCAATTTCATCTGGGAATATGCGCGAATCACCTGGTGGATAAAATTGATTTTTCTAAGTCTTGTTATGATTTTGGCTACTCATTCTGTGGTTTCTTCGATAATGGGACTGTATTTCAATAATTTTGAGATATTTATGACCTTAGTCGTTTTTGCTTTGATTATGTTTAGCTTGCTATTCAAATTGAAAAAGTTTTTTATTCTAGCAATGACTGCTCTTGTATTAGTTTCGGGACTTTCTATTAACCCAGTCGTTAAAGGGACTGGTGCGATTGATAAAAAGACCTTAGCTGAAGAAATAGTAAAAATCAAAAAAGAGGATCCCAATGCTTTATGGCTATCAGAAGACAACCTTTATAATTTTACTCCTGCATTGGGAGTCAAAACGATTAATTCTGTGCGCTTTTATCCAGATATGGAATTATGGCACAAGATTGATCCTAAACATAAAAATGAAGAAATTTATAATCGGTATGCGCATGTGCGAGCATTTATTGATAAAGGAAAAACGGAATTTCGTTTAGATCGACCGGATAATTTTACTGTTAATCTCAATTTTACTGATTGTAAAAAACTGGGTATCAAATATGTGATCAGCAAACGTCCGCTGGAAGATTATAATCCATTAAATTATGCGCAATTTGAACAATTATATGGTCCCGATAAGGATAAATGGACGATTTATCGTTTGAGCTTTACTTCTGATGAGGCCCAAGCAGAAGCAGAGGCGAATATTGCCCCAATTGGCGGAACAGACAGTTATCAAGATATCCCTCAACCAGCGCCTGCTGAAGATGGATATATTAACTAATCGAGGTTCGGAGGAAAAAAATGGAACTAGTAAAAAAAAGCACGTCAAATATTTTAAATTTAATTAGTGCATGCATTCTGATCGGGATGACCTTACTGTGCTTTTTCCTTTGGACCAAGGGCATCGGTACACAGGGGATGTTCAATATTTATGCGAGTATGAATCGCTATATGCCGATAGGAGCAACGATCGTTTTATTATTGAACTTTTATCGTTTAAAAAGAGATGATCTGATTTGGATTGGTGTGGCGATACTTTCAATTATCTTTTTTCATCAATTTGACGGACTAAGACAAGCTGGTTTTCTACAAGATATTACAATCGCATTGATTATTTTTGTGGTATTGGACTTTAAGTTAGTCAAGTTTGTTAAAGGCATGCGGTTGATATTTGCCGGATTGATGACACTGGTTTTATTGATTACTGCCTATCGAATATTCACAGAGATCCCTGAGCCCGCCGCTGGGATAAGTATCTGGGATAAAAGTAATAAGCTGCAAGAAATTTGGATAAATACAAACACTATTGGCAGCAGTGTGATGTGCTCTAGTTTTTTAGCCGCAACGTTATTACAGTCGCTTGAATGGACTTGGGCGAAGCTTTTGAAATACCCTATCTACTTTTTAGCTTTAGCCTGTACATGGGTCGTTCAATCGCAAGCAGCGTTTATTGCAGTCGTTGTTTTTGTAATCTTCGATCTATGGCCCAACTTCTTAAAAGAAAAAATCAAGTGGGTTTATGGGATTGGCTACAGTGTCTTTTTGATCGGAATTTTTCCCTTATCGTTGTTTTTGGCAAATTCAAGTAATATTGATTTGTTTACAGGACGAGAAGATATTTGGAAACATTTTTACGATACCTTATTTAAAGTAAAAGAGCAGTTTTTTGTGGGAATGCCGCCATTTACGTTTCAACGCGGTCAACAGGTTTTAGGAAACCATAACAGTTATAATGCCACTTTAGGACAATTTGGTTTGGTTGGTTTAGTGTTGATGAGTCTATTTATTTTATATAACGTTTGGTTGATTATTGTTAAGGAAACGACTCAAGCGGGCCAGCTAAGTTTTATTATCGCCTTTTTCGCAGTACTCCTTCAATCTACAATGGAAGATACCTTGATGGCTCCCTATTGGATCCCAATTACATTTTGTTTGTTAGGACTTGCTTGGCAGAGAAATCCTGAAGCTGAGGATACTTTCGACTATTCAGTCAACGTGTTTGATCCGTCAGAAGATGAAGAGTTTGATTTAAGACCGACACGGAGAAATCGCCGGGGCTACTAGTCAATTTACACATAAACCCATGTGGTACGCTACATGCTGAAATGGAAATTTTTATACCCTTATTGAATTTTGCTACTAGCAATGAATTCAATAAGGGTATTTTTATAAGCAAAGAAGGAAACCAGTTCGTAAATACGATTAGGGAATTCTCATTTAACTAGCATGATAATGAGAAATAGATATTTACTCATTATTTTATGACGGATAACTTATTATTAACTGTATATTCAGGGCGGATAATTCATTATGTTAATTTAAAATAAACATTATGATATTGAAAACCCCATGACAAAAGGGTTATTTTATGTGTGTAGAGATCTCAAGTAAAAATAAGTATCAATAGAGAAGGAGGTACACATGGAAGATTATGGGTTGAGCAGACGACAGCTCTTTACATTGACTCGCAAGACATTGGAAAGACGCGTCACTCATTATTATAAAAAAACCAACGACGGAAATGGCGCCATCCAAATTTTGGTAGCGCTTCAAGTACGAGATGAGCTGGAGGCGGCAGATTTTTCAATGCTGCTGAAGCGGCTGGTACGGCACATTTTTTTACAGACCCGCTCAACGGCTGCGATGCGTCGCTTTTACAGTTATTTTGCGGCCTATTTCGAGAAAAAGGAATGGCGGCTGTTAACGATTAAATTATTTCCCGCAAAAACATATATTGCTGAAAAAATACACGCGCTATATACCCAGTTTATTAAAGAACCTTTAGCAGGATTAGCAGGTTCATGACGAAGAACAGGTGAGGAAAAAAATGAATGAAAGGAAGGAAAAGCATGTTCACATTAGATGCAGAATTTGAAAACAGCAACGGCAAATCCCAACATTTGCGCTTTAAAAATGTGGATCCCACGAAAACGGGCGCGGAAATCAAAGCGTCCTTAACCAAGTTAACGCAGCTGAACCTATTTGAACGAAAGGGTGTCGGCTTATATAAAAAGGTCAAGCATGCGACTTTGGTCGAAACGATTGAGACAGAGCTTTTTGACGATAGTCTGAAACCAGCGGCGGAGCCGTCCATTCAAGCGGAGGCTCCCGTACGCGCTGTGGAGGAAACGAGACCAGAACCTGAAATGGCCGAGGACGCTCAGCCAGCAACAATGCTTCAGGTCTCTGAAGAAAAGCCTGAACCCAATGTATTAATCCAAACAATTGAACTGCCGGCGGAAATGAATCCAAGAGAAATGTATCAGAGCGAAGCGCTGTCGATTATCACGGCCTGTGTGCCTGACGGATATACATTAGAAGATATCCAGATCGACGACACAGAACAGCCAGCCAAGCTCATTTTGACAGAAAGACGAAAGGTGGCGGAGTCCGCTGAGATCCCGCAGGCACCGCCACCTACACCGAAGAAAAAACGAAAGCGGCTGCTTGATCGTATCCGGAAAAGAGAATAAGCAGTGTTCATCCCATCGAAAATCCAACGTTGGTATGGGGTGAAATGAGTAGTAGTGAAAACTTAATAAAATTTTTAGCTCGCTAATTTAGCGGGCTATTTGGCGTGTGCTTCAATGTATGGAAAAAGCAAAAAGTCCTCATAAAATAGATTTGGCTTAGAAAGATACGTTAAGCTCATTTTTGTTGCTATTAAGGGAAATTGACAGGCGAATGAGCGAGTGTTCAATTACCGAAGCTTTTCTTAATAACCTTGCTTTTACATATATCTTTCTGTAGAATAATAACGTTAATCAACTGTAGAAATAATAAATAAAGAGTTGGATGAGAGGAATAAACATGTTCAAAGACTTACTGAGTTTTTTTAAAGAAATTTTTCAAAATCGTACCCTACTAAAACAGTTTTCCGTAAATGATTTCAAGGCACGCTATGCTGGATCGGCTCTTGGTATTTTTTGGGCCTTTGCTAATCCGCTAGTGATGGTCGTAACCTATTGGTTTGTGTTTGGGGTGGGGTTCAAGGCGGCCATGACCGATGGAAAATATCCATTCATTGTTTTTCTATTAACAGGGTTGGTGCCATGGATGTACTTCTCTGAAGTATTGGGCTCGGCAACGAATGTTTTTCGTGAATACAGCTATTTAGTAAAAAAAGTTGTGTTCAACATTCGAATTTTACCCTCTGTTAAATTGTTTTCAGGATTATTTATGCATGTGTTTTTCATTGCGATTGCTTTAATTGTAGCGATCTTTAATCATGCAATCCCAAGTCTGCATATGCTGCAGCTGATTTATTATCTTTTTGCAATGATGATGTTCTTGACTGGCTTGACGTGGATCACTTCTTCGATCCAACCCTTTTTCCCAGATATCAATCAATTTATCGGTGTTATTATGCAAGCATTGATGTGGGGGACACCGGTTTTATGGAGTATCAATCAATTCGCGGCACATCCAACGATTCAGTTTATATTAAAATTCAATCCAATGTTCTATGTCGTCCAAGGATACCGAGATGCGTTCTTTGGCGAGCAATGGTTTTGGGAAAAACCATTGCTGACTATCTATTTTTGGGTCGTAACTTTGATTCTATTAGTGGTCGGCAGTGTTGTCTTCAAGCGCCTGAAACCACATTTTTCTGATGTTCTATAAGGAGATAAATCTAAATGACTGAAACAGTAATTGAAATCAACCACTTAACAAAGAAATATGATATGTATAAAAAGCCTTCTGATCGTTTGAAGGAAGCGTTAAGTCCTACTAGAAAGGTTTATCATGAAGTCTTTTACGCGTTGAACGATGTAAATGTGCAAGTGAAAAAAGGCGAAATGATCGGTTTTATCGGAGAGAACGGTTCAGGAAAATCAACGATCTTGAAGATCATTACTGGAGTACTGACTCCTTCAGAAGGTGAAGTGAAGATCGAAGGAAATATCGCGGCACTTCTAGAGCTTGGCTCAGGATTCAATCCTGAATACAGCGGTTATGAGAATATTTTCCTCAATGGGATGGTTTTAGGCTTCTCTCGTGAAGAGATGGCTGATAAAGTTGATGACATTATTAATTTCGCTGATATCGGCGATCATTTGTATCAACCTGTCAAAACGTATTCAAGCGGGATGTTCGTGCGTTTGGCGTTTGCTGTGGCGATCAATGTGGATCCTGATATCCTGATTGTCGATGAAGCATTGGCAGTTGGGGACTTGGAATTCCAACTGAAATGTATGGAAAAATTCACCGAACTGCGTAATGCCGGCAAAACGATTTTATTTGTTTCCCATGATGTGAATGCGGTTCGCCGTTTCTGTGACCGAGTTTATTGGTTGAAAAATGGTGTTGTTGAAGCAGAAGGTGAAACAATGGAAATCACGGAGACCTATGAAAACTTTTTAAAGAAGAAGTCTCTGAAAACAGTTGACCGGGAAAATTCTTCGTCGGAGGATTTTTCTGCTTATGATATTGTGGAAGTCAATTCTGCTGAATTATTGGATGGTGATCTGCAGCCGCTGGAAATCGTTGAACAGGATAGTAAGGTCGTTATCAAGGTAACGTATAACGTGAAAGACGATTCCATCAAGAAGCCTGTTCTAGGTGTGGCTATTCGTACAGTAGATAATAATTATGTTTGCGGACTGAATACATTATTGGATGAGGAATCGATTCCCTGGAAAAAGGGCGAGAATATCTTCTATTTGGAATATGAAAAAATGGCACTTCTAGGCGGCGAGTATTATTTTGACGTAGCCCTTTTTGAAGAAAATGCAACGGTGCCGCTGGTTTATAAAACAAGATATTTGACCATGTTCATCTCTGGAAAATATGTCGGCGAAGGCATCGTCGTTTTGGATCATAAGTGGAAGGATACGATTTAATTATGAAGTATGATTTTGATTTGTCGCTTGAAGAACATACGAGTGTGGGGAAAATCATCAGCCAGATCACTGAAGGTTCTTCTGTGTTAGAATTTGGGCCCGGCAATGGTCGGATGACTCAATATTTGATCAATGAAAAAAAATGTGAAGTATCGATCGTCGAATTTGATTCGGTCTTATTTGAGCACGTCATGGGCTTTGCCCAGGACGGCTTTTTAGGAAACATCGAAGAGTATAAATGGAAGGCTCATTTCGCAGAGAAGAAATTTGACTTTATTATATTTGCGGATGTTTTGGAGCATTTGACGGATTCAGAAAAGGCGTTGCAGGAGGCAAGCAAATTCTTAGCGCCAAATGGAGAGATTTTGCTGACCTTTCCCAACTTGGCACATAATTCTGTCTTGATTGATCTTTTTAACAATAAGTTAGATTGGAAGCAATATGGCTTGCTAGATCGGACGCACAATAGTTTTTATACGCAGCATGGCTTTGAAGAATTGTTTGAGCGAATCGGATTAACTGTTCACAGAGAAGATTTTACTTATTCACAGGTGGGGCAAAATGAGCTGTCGGCCAGTTATGAGGAACTTCCGGAAATGGTTCGTTATGACTTTAAAAAGCGTCCGTTTGGAGAAGTCTACCAGTATTTTTACGCACTGCGCAAAGAACCCGTAGAACAACCGGAACGAGTAGAGCCGATCAATTCGAATTACAATAAACAAATGCAATTAGCGTATTTGATTGATGGCAAGTTTGAAATCGAACCTTACATTTTTAACAATCAAACAAATGAAAACAAAACAACGATTCATCAGGCGCCAGAAAATACAAAAAAATTACGTATCGTGGTGGGTAAGGTCCCTGCAGCAATTCAGCTGTCAGTTGTTGTTGATAATAAATTATTAGACATCAAGGAAACCAATGCTTCTTGGTATCAAGAAGATCTTTTTATGTTTCCTGATATTACAGAAGAGCCCTATGTAATCATTGAGGGTGCTTTGGTAGCAGGCAAGACATTTACAGTAAATGTCAATGTATTAAACGAAGAAGAATTTTTCCCTTCAGAAGTTAAAGTAATGGAAGATGCTGCGAATGAGAAGAATAAAAATCGTTTGCTTACATTGAAATTGAATTACTTTGACAAGTATAATTATCAACTAAAAAATATTCCTTATGTGGAAGCAAGCACTGAAATAGAAGGAATCAAACTGACGATTGAATCAATTGAAAATAATGAATCTGAAAACGAAGCAATCATCAAGGGCTGGGGATTTTCAGAGAAAACTAAGATGCCATTAGAGTACTTGTTAGCTGAATCAGTGAATGAACTTCAAGTTAACTCGATCTATCGTCCAGATGTCAATGAAGTTTTTGGAATCGACTCTACTGAAAAATTCGGTTTTATTTTAACTGCTAAAAATATGCAGGTAATAGATGACATAAAATTACTAGTAATTGATGGCCCGCATCGAATTTATCCGATCGTGGCGAAAAATTCGAAGGCAGTGAGTACTCCAGTAACCAGAAAAATTCGTCGTCTGCTTGGATCAATCAAGCGCAACGGGTTCGTTGGAGCAGTTAAGAACTATCAACGCTCGAAACAGCAAAGTGCAAACTATGAAGAATGGATAACAAAAATCGAAGAATCAGCCCGCGAGCAACTAATCGAATCCTCAAAGGAACTCGCTTTCCAACCAAAAATTTCTTTGGTTGTGCCGGTATATAATGTTGATGAAAAATGGTTGCGTGCGTGTGTGAAATCACTGACAGATCAAATTTATCCAAATTGGGAGCTTTGCTTGTCAGACGATGCTTCGCCTAAGGCACACATAAAACCATTACTACAAGAACTGGCGGCAAAGGACGAACGGGTAAAAATCGTTCTTCGTGAAAAAAACGGACATATCTCAGAGGCGACTAATTCTGCGATAGCTATCGCAACAGGGGATTATATTGGGTTCTTAGACAATGATGATATTTTAGCGGATACCGCGTTATTGGCAGTAGTCAATGCATTGAATGAAGATCAAAGCCGTGAATTTATTTATACCGATGAAGACAAGTTGTCCATGAGCGGGAAACGGTTCGATCCATTCTTCAAACCCAATTGGAACGAAACATTATTATTGGGACACAATTATATTACGCATTTTGTCGTAGTGAAGCGCTCAATCGTGGACACAGTTGGCGGACTGCGAACAGAGTTTAACGGAAGTCAGGATTATGATTTTGTCTTACGGGCAACTGAAGCGGCAAAAGAGGTCTATCATATTCCGAATATCCTCTATCATTGGCGAACGATTGAAACATCCGTAGCGATGGATCCGCAAAGTAAAGAATATGCGTATGTAGCGGGACAAAATGCACTGCAAGCAGCTCTTGACCGACGTAATCTTAACGGTGTCGTGACCATGACGAAAAATTATGGCGCCTATAAGATCGATTTCAACTATGAGACCGAACCAAAAGTTTCGATCGTTTTGATCGGGAAACCAAGCGAAAAACAGCTAAATGAACTTTTAGCTACTGAATGGAATGATTTTGAACTTTTAGCGAGTGAATCAGCAGTAACTGATGGACGTATTCGAATTTTTGCTGGTAAGGATGAAAATCAATTGGCCAAAGAGGCGATAGGTGATTTTGTTGTATTCTTAGCGGAAGAGTTGGTTCCGACAAATTCTACTTGGCTAAAAGAAGCGATGAATTTTGTTCGCTTGCCAAAAGTAGGGGCCGTTGCAGGGAAGGTTATCAGTAAAGATGAAGCTATTCTAAATTGCGGTGTAATCATTGATCCGGCAAATGAGCGTGTCGTGTATGAGCAGCAGGGATTATCCAATAAAACAATTGGAACTTATTTCCGTCCTGCGTTACCGCGAGAAATTTACACAGCGACTGAAGATGTATTGATTATTCGTAAGGACGAGTTTCTTTCTTTGGGCGGATTTGATATGGAGCTGCCAACTGAAATTAAGGGGATCGATTTCTCGATCCGATTAGCAAAGGAAAAGAAGAAACTGATTTTCGATCCGTACTTTGAAGTGCGTTATCCAGGTGACAATCATTTTAGTGTGAAAAAAGAAGCATATGATGCTTTGACTAACAAATATTCTCAAGAATTGAACGATCCATTGATCAATCCAAATCAATTCAGCATAGGAGGCTAATCCGATGGCAAAAAATGAACAAGTTTGCATTGATCAATGCAGGTTCAATCCAGAAACAAAGCAATTAGAGATTAAAGGCTGGGCGCTTGATCTTGATTCAAAGGAAGTACCAACGATTACTATTCCCTTGAAAAATGTGGTAAGCAAAAAAATCGAATGGTCTCCTCGTTCAGATGTTGCTGCCGCTCATAAAACAAGTGCCAGCCTACAAATGGGCTTTAATTTAACTATTGAAGTAGAGCAGGCGGCAGGACAGGTGGTGCTTGATTTTCATTTTGGCGATCATAAGCAAAGCCTTAGCTTTGTACCAAATGAAAACATCAGTAAAGAACCTAAGCAACCGTCACAAATCCACACTTTATACGGCAAAGCTCGCAAAGGATTGGGTTACTTAAAACGTAATGGGTTAAAGAACACTTTGCGTCGAATCAAATTGGAACAAAACAAGCAATCCGATGAAAGCTATCAACAATGGATCGCTGAAAATGAAAACTGGAATGCGGCTGCAATCAAAGCTGAAATCGCAGCATTCGATTACCAGCCAGTAATCTCGATTTTGATGCCGGTTTATAATGTTGAGGAAAAATGGCTGGCGAAATGCATCGAATCCGTTCAAAACCAATTTTATCCAAATTGGGAGTTATGTATGGCTGACGATCATTCCACTGATGCGACTGTAAGGCCGTTATTAGAAAAATATGCAGCCCAAGACTCTCGCATCAAACTCGTTTTCCGTACTGAAAACGGCCATATTTCTAAAGCAACCAATTCGGCATTAGAGATCGCAACGGGAGAATTCGTCGCGCTGCTGGATAACGATGATGAGTTGGCACCAATTGCTTTGTATGAAGTAGCAAAATGCCTAAATAAGAACGCTGATTTAGATTTGATTTACAGCGATGAAGACAAAATCGATATGGCCGGCAAACGATTTGATCCAGCCTTTAAGCCTGATTGGTCGCCGGATTTATTATTAGGAACGAACTATATTTCTCACTTAGGAGTCTATCGACGTTCGATCATGGAAAAAATTGGCGGCTTTCGTGTCGGTTATGAAGGTTCTCAGGACTATGATTTGGTTTTACGATTCACTGAACAAACCACAGCTGAGCGGATTGCACATATTCCACAAATTCTATATTATTGGCGGATCTTACCAAGCTCAACGGCCGCCGACCAGTCAACGAAAAGCTATGCATTCGATGCTGGATTAAAAGCTGTACAGGATGCAATTGATCGTCGTGGAATTAAAGCAACTGTCAACCATGCAGCAGGAAACGGCTTGTATGATGTGGACTATCAAGTGCTTTCGGAAGACCTAGTCAGTGTGATTATCCCTACACGCAACGGCTATGACGATGTAAAACGTTGTGTCGATTCAATTATTGAGAAAACGACCTATACAAATTATGAAATCATCATGGCAGATAACGGCAGTGATCAGCCTGAAATGCAAGAGCTCTATACAGGTTATAAAAAGCAGCTCGGCGAAAAATTTGTCGTGGAATCCATCGATATTCCTTTCAACTATTCTCGCATCAATAATCTGGCCGCTAAGGTAGCTAAAGGAAAATATCTCTTGTTCTTGAACAACGATACCGAAGTCATCACGCCAGAGTGGATGACCAAGATGGTCTCATTCGCCCAATTTGAACGAATCGGCTGTGTCGGTGCGAAATTATATTATCCGAATAATACTATCCAGCATGCTGGGGTGATCCTTGGAATGGGCGGAGCCGCAGGTCATGGGCATCATACTTTCCCACGAGGGGATTTTGGCTATTTCGGAAAACTAGAAATAAATGTCGATTATTTAGCAGTGACTGCTGCTTGTATGATGATCCGAGCAAAAGACTTTGCAGAAATCGGCGGTTTCAACGAAGAACTGACTGTCGCCTTTAATGATGTTGACCTGTGCCTGAAAGAATACGAAAACGGTCATAATAATGTATGGCTCCATGGCGCAGAATTATATCATTTCGAATCTCAATCACGCGGATACGAAAACACGCCAGAAAAACAAGCCCGCTTCGAAAAAGAGACTAAGTATATGGAAGAGACATGGGCGAGCTATATTGAGAATGATCCGTTCTATAATCCTAATTTAACTAGGGTCGGGGGAGATTTTTCGGTGCGTATAGGCAAGTAGCTTTTCAGCTACTTGTCTGGTTTTATATAAAAAGGTTGTGAGTGTGCTTGTATTTAGAATTTTTGATTAAAATAATGGCTATTAAAAAAGGTGAATAAAATAGATGAAAACGAAAAAAGCAAATAGGTATGGGATTATAACGATTTTTTTCGCGAGCGTATTTATGATAATCCAACGGGTTCTCATCACAGCTACGGTTGTTCCTGAATATGCTCAAAACCCAACTAGATTTTATATATACAATATTCTTCTTGCGCTTACGGCTGTGGGGGGAAACCTTTTAGCGTTGTATATGGGCTATTATGCCAACGAAAACGTGAAAAAGAATTTCATTAGTCCACTTGGTAGAATGTATTTAATGTATGTGCTGCTTGCATTAATAATAAATATCTTCTGTTTATCTGTAAATATAAGAGATTACTGGATAATTTTATTTCCTATAAGTCAAAATTTGTTTGGCTTCGCGGTATCATTTCTATTTGTATTTGCCTCGAGTCCATTAATAGTTACACATTTAAATAAATTTCAAAATTCAAATATAAAAAAATGTTTTACACTTCTATCCATTTTTTTTGTGGTTTTACCAACAATGTTTGGAAAAGATATTTTTAGCTTTTCAGGAGGCAATAATATATTATGGGTAGCTTATCTATTCTTAATGGGTTACGTTATTCGACGATTCAATATAGTAAGTAGATTTCGATATCGATTTATGCATTTTATTTTGAGTGGATTTTTTCTTTCGTTATTAGTGATTCTTATGACTAAGGTTTCTATGCATGTACATCTGGATGTTAGTACAGCAAATAGATTTAGTGTTCCATGGTCGATTTTTTCAGTTTATTATTCAGTATTATTATTTATTTGTATTGAAAGATATAATGCTAGGATAGGTTCCTTTAAATCTAGTTTTAAAACTATTTCAATCTTTCTAGTGGCCACTCAAGTTGCTACTAACTGGCAAGTGCTTATTAACAAGATCTCTGAAAAATATAAAATCGCTTTCCCTGACTCGGCTTTTGAATGGTCAAAAAGAATTCTTTTGATAATAGGTATTTACTTCAGTGTATGTATTGTTTTAGCCCTTGTAATTTGTCTGGTGCAAAAGTTCGCTATATATAAGTGGATAGAAAGAAAGCTTGTTTTTAATTCCTGGTTTCAATTGATTGACAAACTATTGAAAATTAAAGACTGGATATATGCTAATTCCAGACTTATATTATCAGCAGTTTTTTACTACTTTTTTACTGCTTTGCAAATATTTTTACTATCAGATTATCGTACTAAAGATAGAGCAATTTCAGCAGTTCTAACAATATTTACTCAAAGACAAGCGCAACTCTTTTTGAATGTTATTATCATAACGGCATTTCTATTGTTAATATTTTTAATAACTAAGCGTTTTTGGTATGCTTTTACATTTACTCTGATAATCGATTTATTATTGACCGTTTCAACAGTAATAAAAGTGAAATTGAGAATGGAACCTATTCTACCTTCCGATTTACTTTTTTTGTCAAATATTAGCGAAATACTAAGTATGATTAGCCCTATAATTGTTATAGTATTAGTGTTTATTTTAATGATATTAGCAATTTCCACTTTTATTTTGCAACATCGAGCAAATAAATTTTATAACTTGAAAATTAGTGTTAAAAAGCGTTTATTATGGATTTTTATGTTGCTATTTCTTTTTTCTGGATTGTTTTGGGTAAACCATCAAGACTCCCCTTCTAATTTATTATTTAGATTCTTTAAAGTAGATAGTCAGTTTTATAACCAGAGGAAAGGAGCTATGATCAATGGGCCGCTAATCCAATTTATAAATAATATTGATGTAAAAATAATGGACAGACCCAAAGAATATTCTGAAGAAAAAATTAAAAGTATTATGAAAAAATATGATAAAGAAGCTACTCAGATGAATGAGAGTCGTAAAGAATGGGCCCAAGATCAAACTGTAGTATTTGTGTTAAGTGAGAGCTTTAGCGATCCATCAAGATTGCCAAATATTAAATTGAGTCGTGATCCGATTCCTTTTGTTAACAGTCTTTCATCGAAAACGACATCTGGATTAATGTTATCATCTGCCTATGGTGGTGGTACAGCAAATATGGAATGGCAATCATTAACGGGGATGGATATGAGCAATTTAGACGCTACACTACCTACACCATATACTCAGTTAGTAAATAAACAGAAAGTTGCCCCGAGTTTTTTAAATTTATTTGATGAGTCATCTGCCATACATCCTTATTGGGGAACACTTTATAATCGAATGAATGTTTTCAAGAAGTTTGGATTTGATACTTTTCGTTATTTAGAAAGTCCTGATGGATTTAAACACTTAGAAACAATTGGTAATAATCCGTATGTTTCTGATGAGGCTTCTTATAATGAGACCCTGGATAAAATTAAAAAAAATGAAAATAGGACGCAATTTATTCAGCTTTCAACTATGCAAAATCGTATGCCTTACGATAATTATTATGAAGAAAATGATTTTGATTACGACGGGGATATAGTCACAGATAGTACTGGAAATACTATGAGAACATATTTGAAAGGTTTAAATCTTTCTGATCAGGCATTAGAAAAATTTATATTAGAAATTGATAATATACAAAAGCCAATTACGCTGTTATGGTATGGTGATCATTTACCTGGAATTTACAAAGAAGACGAATTCACTAAATATCCTTACAATTATCGAGAGACAAATTTTTTTGTTTATAATAATAAGTATATGGATAATAATCAAAAGAATGAAAAATATTCTCTTGTATCTCCTTACGTATTTCCTTCACTTGCTTTGGAGCAAGCTCAATTAAAAGTAACACCATTTTATGCATTGTTGACAGAGGTTTTAAATAATATTCCCGCAACAACAAATGATCCCAATTCGAGTAGTCAAAACGTTTATAATGGTCAAAGAAAATTTGTTGATCAGAACAATAATGTGTTGAAGGAAAGCCAACTTTCCGAAGAACAAAAAGAAATAATAAAGGAATATATGTTGATTCAATACGATTTAATTGCTGGAAAACAATATTCTGCTAAATGGGCAATGAAAAGAGCATCAGAATAATTTTTATAGCATTTAACATTTTATTGTTTTAATGCAAAAAAATATCAATGCAGTTCATTTTTATTTTAAAAAACTAGACTCGAACCTAGTTACTATTAAAACAGTTAATTTTATTGACTTTTTTTTGCTTTTTTGAAACCAATCTATATGTTTGTTATGATAAAATGATTAAAAAAGTCAGGAGGGTTGTTAAGTAATCTATAGATTACTTAACGTTTGGTTATGAAAATAAAAAAAGTATTTTTGATATCTTATTTGTCAGTCATTTTGTGTCTTCCTTTATTAGGATTTACGTATTCTACTGAGGAATCCTCATCAGTGATGGAGTCTTCAACAAGCTCTCTTGAAACAAGAATTAGTAGTACCTTTAGCAGTGTTGATTCAAAGGTACAATCAAAAGAAAATTCAATAAATACAATTGAAAGTACGACCGTATCGTCTGATCAGAGTGTAGATTCTTCATCGGTAACTGAAGAATCAATTATTAAGAAGACTGTGTCTAATAACAATGAACCTATTGGAGGAAATTTTTTTGTTTCTATTATGAATAGAGATTATGTGCTGTTGGATAAATCGAATGGTAATGTAATCGATGATAATAAGGAAAATTATCAAAAGACTTTTGCTGCTCGAGAGGCTATTCATGATGGAACAAAATATTATTTATTATCAACGTTTGAAAGCGAACTTGGGTTAATCGATCCTAACAGTACTGAAAAAGCAGTAGGAGAACAAGGAAAATTATTTCCAGAAGAAAATGTTTATGGGAGCATTGTTTCAGATACGTCGGAATTATTGACCTCAGATTTTGAAGAGAATGGTACTACTGAAGAATTAATGGATCGAACATTTGAAATCGAAGGCTTTTATAATCATTTTGATGGAACGAAATATTATTCATTGAAGGATTCATCAGATCAACCAATTGGTGTTGTGAATGCTGCGGCTATCGAAAAAAGTAGCGATAAAGCAGGCAAAAAGCATCCGGTAAACGACTATTATTCTATTGTTAAGAACGATCATAAAATTTGGGAAAAGCCTGGTCTTGAAGAAATTGGATCGACCACTTCTATTTTTGAAAGGACTTTCAATGTTAAAGAATGGTACTATCATTATGAAGGTAAAAAGTATTTTGCTATTTATGATAATGGTGGAACATTTAAAGGCTTTGTTGGAGGAGATGCAATCCAAAAAGCTAGTAATCCTGGTGGAATCTGGTATGATACAAATGAATATGTGACCGTTACAAAAGATAGTTTGACAATTTGGAAAGATTTCGATTTTAAAAATGGAAACTCAACAAAAAGCATGTATCAACGAACTTATCGTGTGACAGGGTATTATAATCATTTCAATGGCTCGAAATACGTATCTGTCTATGATAATAAAGGAGTTTGGCAAGGCTATTTGAGAGCCGACTATGTGGATACATTTAACACGCCTGGTGGAAAATGGAACAGTACGAATCAATATATCACTGTTACTAAAAACAATTGGACGATTTGGAAAGATTTCAATTTTAAAACCGGCAGTTCGACAAAGGGTTTGTGTCAACGAACCTATCGAGTAACTGGTTGGTACCGTCATTATAACGGTTCAAAATATCTATCTGTCTATGATAATAAAGGAGTTTGGCAAGGCTATTTGAATGAGGGTGGAGCAAAACTCGTAAACAATCCTGGGGGCAAATGGAACACCACCAATCAATATGTGACAATTACCAAAAACAATTGGACGATCTGGAAAGATTTCAATTTCAAAAATGGTAATTCAACGAAAAGTATGTATCAAAAGACGTATCGAGTAACAGGCTGGTATCGCCATTATAATGGATCAAAATATCTGTCAGTATATGATAATAAAGGAACCTGGCAAGGTTATCTAAACGAGGGCGGCGCACAGGTTGTAAATAATCCTGGGGGCAAATGGAACGCTACCAATCAATATGTGACAATTACCAAAAACAATTGGACGATCTGGAAAGATTTCAATTTCAAAAATGGTACTTCCACGAAAAGTATGTATCAAAAAACATATCGGGTAACAGGTTGGTACCGACATTTCAATGGAGCAAAGTATCTATCTTTATACGACAACAAAGGGAATTGGCAAGGTTATCTAAACGAGGGTGGGGCAGCGAAAGCTGGAGGCGCTCAAGGAACTGGATTTTCTACAAATAAATCGGTACTTGTAACCAAGAGCGGCTATTCTATTTGGGATAATTTTAATTGGAAAGAGAAAGCGAGAACGAATTCTCTGATTAATAAGACATATCAAGTCAAATGGTACTATAGACATATGAACGGTTCGACGTATTATTCACTATATGAGTCTAATGGTAAATGGTTTGGTTATGTAAATAGTGATGCTGTCAGAGAGCGAAGAGGCGTATCTCATTATCTTGGAAATTCTCGCCAAAGCGTCATTAATGAATTATCTGCCCATCAAAATGACCGTTTCTACCTGGGCACACCGTATCGTGGCTTATCTTCAAGCAATCCTGAACCCTTTTTAAGCCCTTATGGCGCACCTAATGGGTATGGACCAGGAATGAATTGTACGGGTTTTGTTGCATATGTAATGCGTAGAAGCGGTGGGAATCTAAACCGTATCTCTGGAATTACACAAGGTTGGGGCAGCTATGCTAATGCTTATAATTGGCGTGATGCACTAATGCGTAATACTGAATACTATACATTTGGTTCAGTAGACGCTTTGCTAAGAAGCGGTAAAGCTCAAAAAGGCGATATCATTTATTTTGATCCTGTGTGGACGGATATTAATTATGATTGTCATATTGGAATTTTTTGGGGAAATCGTTCTAACGAAAATAGAATATGGCATCAAGTATTAGCTGGAAATATGCAATCACATATTTTTTCAGGAACCCGATTTTCAAAAATTTATCTATTCCCACAAGACTAGAATGTAAAAATATACTTTCAAAACCTTGACTATTTAAAATAAATTGTATTATCGTCTTTAAAGAACAAAAAGCAGTAAAATCAATTGATTTTA
>NZ_JAFLVR010000025.1 GCF_017315985.1 Candidatus Enterococcus murrayae
CTTGGTATATGACGCTTACTTTATATCTCGGAAAGCAAGGTAGTCTGAAAGTTGATCTGTAGTAATGGCATTTATTATAGAAGAAACTCGTTAGGATTCTTTCATGTCTACTATTTGAGTGATTTTATTATGGATAGTTATTATATCTAAAGCGGTCACTTGGGCATCTATAAGCAAGGTATCAATGGAGTTATCTGTCTCTGATAGATAATTGGTGCTTATGCAGAAGTCTGCGTCTTGATAAGAAAGCTTATTGCTTATTTCTAAGTTGTAAAAATTTTTGAACACATCATTAATTCGGTTAGCTATAAATAATTCTAAAGCTTTAGGAAGGTCTGTTTCGACCTTAATTCTAATCTTGTGCGCAAAATTTGAGGGGGATTCAATGAGCATAACCGCTATAGTGAATTGAAGGGCTAAGCCTTCCAGTCTATCTGGATCGTTTGTATAAATTTTAGATTGAGTGACCACTTTAATCGCCCGCTCTAGTAGTTTAGGTACTTTTTTCTTAATGTAGGCTTCTATTTCGTACCCAGTGACTGTAAAGCTAGTATTACCGAACAATTCTACCGACAAATGGCCTGCCAACAAAGTGCTTAAAAGTAGCTGTTTCTTGTCAGCTGGAATAGCCTCCTTATCGTACCGAGAGTCTTTCTCTGCCAGTATTTCGTCAAGATAGTGTAAATACTGTAGTAAGTGATTGTGATCTCCATTGTGTATGTTTAAATAGTCCACAACTTCATTGTTTAAGAAGTAAAAATTAGCGTTTGAATAGAACCAAAGAAGTAAAAATTTAATTTCTGGTCCCCTTAAATGAGAGTTTAAACGTAGTTCCTCTACTATTGTAGCATTCAATGAGCTCTCCATACCTGAAATAATGGAAAGGAGACCGTGATCGAAAGAGGAGGAATGGTTAATCGCACTAATTTTGCTTGGATCGATCGAACAACCATTTCTCACACGTAAAAGGTTTACTGCGAGAACATAGCTAGTGAGTTTTAAGCCAATATCATTATAGGCAATCCTGTTTTTAGAAAAAATATTAGCAGCAATCGTTTCACATTGTTCTTGTGAAATAGAGGGGAAGGGCCAATAAGAGCCATGGTAGGTTTTCCAAAAAAAAGCGACTGAAAAGAAACGAATTTTAGCCTCGTCGCCATATAGTTGAACACTGTCACCCTTCTTTTTTATGGATAAACCAACATTTTGCAAGAGAAGATTCAGATCATAAAATCTCTTTTGAACAATGGATTCAGAAATAAAATTCTCATACGCAAAGGTAGAAATGGTCACTTTGTTTGTCCATAACAATGATTCTAAAAATTTGTAAAAGGCGTTCGCTTGAATAATTTGTTGGTACATTATTTTGAAGTCTTTCTTCGTACCTGTAAATTTATACCCTTGTCCACGACGATAGATCAGTAAGTCGTTTGATGCCTTATTTTCTACAGAAGGATACTTCTGCAACAAATCAAAATATTTATAAATGGAACGCCGATCCATACCTAAAAGAACAGATAGTTCCTCGACTTTCATAAATTGACGATTCTTATAAAGGAGTTGAAGGAGCTGGATTTCTTTCGCCGCTTCACTGCCCCAAAACATGTCTAAGTTAATCATGGTACGCCTCCAATAAAAAACAACCCTTATTTAACTTGGACATATAATATCATAAATAATAAAAATTTCACCTTTTAAAGCTTGTTAGGATTAGAGTATTACTTCTGAATGATTATGGAGAATAAATTCGAAACTGAAATGATGTCAGAATTTGATTTCTAATGGAAGGGAAATAATTAATAAAAGTTGTTTTGTGTGTCCAGAAAATGACCCTTTTCTGTACATTTTCTTTTATTGCTATTTATTTACGGTTATCAATTCTTTTTGTGTCCAGTAAGTCGTTTCAAAATCTATGTTCAAAAAGTAGAGAATTGAGATTTAGCGAATGTAACACAAACTGATTGTGTGACATTCGCTAAAATAGCTCTATCCCTTGCGGCTCTAGGGAAAGCTCGTTTTTCTTCTGGTCGGTTTTTATTTCATGCGTTTTGAACGCAACATAATGATTCTCTGAGAGTGTTTTAGTTACATTTATTATAGATAGAAGGAATACGTTATATAAATGCAACCTGATAATTTTGTCTAAGAGTGAAGAATACATTTATGATATACTTGCAAAGTAGTAAGTTTATGGCGGTGGCTACTAGGAGGTGGTGCCTATGGGTATCTTCTCACTTCTCAGGAAGGAGTAGCATTTTTGTCTGTTGCTGAAGCAATGAGTATGATGTTCCAATTCGGGACGTTGCTTATTGCATTGGTTGCCTTGATGGTGACACTTAGCAAAAACAACAAAAAATAAACCCGTCATAATCTTTGGCGAGAGATGACGAGTTTATAAAACTTATATAAATCGAAGCCACCGTCTTAAACGGGCTACTTTTTTAGGGAGTTACGTGTCGAGCGTAGCTCCTTTTTACGTATTCAGTATATCACGGACAAGAGCCATTTTCTAGCCTGACATTTTGTATCGATTATATTTTGGTAGAAAATAAATTTATCACTCTCCCCTGCCCCTGTTGTACAGTTCTTGTCTGTTTATGGTATACCTTATTTAGTCGATTTCGAAACGGCTGCGGTTGTTATTTTTGGGTACACGTTTAGGATGCAGTATCAATAGTATTTGTAACAATATATATAGGTGTTACCTTTGGCTTGGGTCTTTTTAGATGTATTGACTTTGGAGATTCCCATCACTGCTGAACTAAAAAAAGCAAAGCAGAAATTGTTTAAAATAATGCTTGTGAATATCAGTGTTTGATCGAAGAAGGGCTGGATGGGAGAGAATGCACGTCGTGATCATTATGGTTCTGGGGCAAAATTTTCAATAAACTTGAATTTGATCTATTTCCCGGTAGTTCTCCTTAACTGCTTTTTTTTACTCACGAATGGATAAATAGTTTCTTATTTTTTACTGGTGCATTCGCATTGTATTTCTTGTTTGAAAAAATAATTGGTAAAAGAGACAAATAAAGATTAAATATATGGAATAGTAAAAAGAGGTCAGAAACTTAAAAATTACTGATCCTCTTACCATTTCGTGACACATTTGACTTATAACAGTGTCAAAAACTTATGTTCAGAGAAGGTGAAACGACTTCAAAAATTTGTAGTTATTCATAAGTTGAACTTATTGGATTAGAAACTAATTTATACTAATATTTCATATTCAATAATTCTTTATAAATACGAAAATTGCCGAAGTCTTTCGTGTTGCTTCAGTAAGGCGTATTCTTCATGTTTTTTCATACTATCGAATTAGAAAGATAAGAAACTTGGATGAATTTCCAATTTTATGAAACAGTTTGGACAAGAATTTCTTCTGGTTAAGTATATGGAGTGAACTTCTATTTATTCTACAGTTAATTTATTTTCCTATGTGCCCCATTTTTTGTTACAGACAAAAGCTACGTACTTTTTGAAATTGTTACAGAGAATGTAGCAGAGTTAATTGATTCTGATTGAGTGATAGATATATCAGCCCCCATTAACATACTGATAGATTAGTCTTTTTGAGATATATTCACTTTTAATTAAGCCGAAAATCCATCTGACCAAGCGAAAGATTCATTAAGCAAATAATGACTGATCAACCCCGCTCGTTTGAGTGGGGTTTTTGTTTACTAAAAGGTGAAAATGCCAGTGTAAGCATATTAGGAGATACATTCAATCACTTGTGCTATGGTTAATCTATAGAAATAAGTGAAGTGGATGATCTAGCTGCTGCTTTTCTTATTCATCCAAAATCGTAGGAGGAGAATCGCATGAAATCACTATTTAAGTTTATGGTTGCCAGTACCCTTATTGTAGGCGGAGTTTTAGTAGCGGGAACAATTTTGACAACGAAGAAGATCGACGAATATGGCGATGATCTGCAAAACTTTTTACACTAATTTAATTATTAAGCAGCCTTACTTCAGATTTTGGAGTGAGGCTTTTTTAATGCGCTAAGCACAATTATTTCAGTCCTCTATGAAATTATCGACCTTAGGAATGGTTAGATATCCGTATACTTAAGGTATCAAATGAATGAAATGGAGGAACGGATATGAAGTGGTATCAATTATCAAATGAAGATGTTTTACATAAAGTCGAATCACAAATAGCTGGATTAACGAAACAAGAACGGGAAGCTCGTTTGAAAAATAATGGACCGAACAAAATGGAGGAGAAGGAGCAGGTCAAGCTATGGCGGAAAATTGCGAAGCATTTTACCGATTTATTGATGATTGTTTTGATCGTTGCTGCTCTCTTGAAATTTGGGACAGGAGAAATCGCTGAGGGTGGAATTATTTTCTTAGTGGTGATCATCAATGGGTTTGTTGGGTACTGGCAAGAACGCAAGGCGGAAGAATCATTAGATGGCTTAAAGCAAATGATGGGACAAGAGGCAACGGTCCTAAATGAAGGTCAGCCGCTCAAGCTGGCTTCAGAGGAACTGGTCCGGGGAGATGTCGTGCTCCTCAAAGCAGGCGATGTCATTCCGGCAGATTTACGTCTGATCGAAGTCCATGATTTAACAGTGGAGGAATCGATTTTGACAGGTGAATCAGAAGCTGTTGAAAAGCAGGTTGAGCGGATCTCACAAGAGGCGTTGGCCGGTGATCAGTTAAACATGGCGTTTTCCGGCACACTCGTACAAACAGGATCAGCCAGAGGAATAGTGGTTGAAACGGGTGATGCAACAGAGATCGGTAAAATCAATCATGCCCTGCAA
Source organism: Candidatus Enterococcus murrayae (assembly GCF_017315985.1). Classification (GTDB taxonomy): domain Bacteria; phylum Bacillota; class Bacilli; order Lactobacillales; family Enterococcaceae; genus Enterococcus_A; species Enterococcus_A murrayae. The sequence goes on from NZ_JAFLVR010000025.1 coordinate 4,775, forward strand.
TCAATCCAAGGACAAACGACGCCGTTAGTCAAAAAAATGCATCAGCTGAACAAACAGATTTTTAGAGGTATTTTGGCTCTGATCGTATTTTTACTCTTCTTTACAAGCTTCAGATATGGGATGGATTGGAGTCTGATGTTTTCTGCGAGTATCGCATTGATCGTCGCAATGATTCCGGAGGGACTGCCAGCCGTCTTAACGATGATCCTTTCAATGGGTGTCAAAGAAATGGCGGATGAGAATGCCATCATCAAAGGGATGCCGGCTGTAGAAACGCTGGGCTCAATGACGGTAATCTGTTCTGACAAAACAGGAACGCTTACGAAAAATGAGATGACAGTACAGGAAGTCATGACGGAAGAATTGTCGGTAGTCAAAGAGATCATGAATAACTGTCAGGAGTTAAAGACAAAAGATGATCAGAAAATCGAAGAGATTCACGGCAATCCGACTGAGCTTGCGCTATTGAAGTACATAGCGGAAGAAAAGCAGCAATTAAAACCAGTACTGGCGAAAATCCCCTTCAGCTCGAGCTATAAATACATGGCGACAATGCATGATGAGGGTGAGGGACGAGTGATTTTTGTTAAAGGGGCTCCGGAGGTATTATTGGAAAAAGCAGATTTAACGAATGAAGCAAAGACCCACTGGGAGAAGCGCGGCTTAGAATTAGCCAGCAAGGGGCAGCGTGTACTCGGCTTCGGTTATAAAAAGGTCTCTTCAACCGAATTAACCCATGAGTCGTTATCAGGACTAACATTTGCTGGTTTAGCTGGGATCATTGATCCGCCCAAAGAGAGTGCCATTCGAGCGGTTGAACAGGCGCAACAGGCTGGGATATCAGTTAAGATGATCACTGGTGATCATAAAGCAACCGCACAGGCGATCAGTGAGCAAATCGGTTTGAAGCATACAGCTAAACTATTAGAGGGTGCTGATATTGATGGAATGTCTGATGACGCATTGGCCGAAGCAGTTCGCAAAGTGGACGTCTTTGCTCGGACAACTCCGGATCATAAGCTTAGGATTGTGACTGCGTTGCAGAAGAAAGAAGAAGTTGTAGGGATGACCGGTGACGGGGTGAACGATGCGCCTGCTTTAAAACAGGCCGATATTGGTATCGCGATGGGGATAAAAGGCAGCGAGGTAAGCAAACAAGCAGCGGATATGGTGTTAGCTGACGATAATTTTTACACGATCGTGAAAGCTGTTAAGGAAGGTCGGAGAATTTTTGATAATCTGCAAAAGACGATTAATTTCTTTTTACCAACGGCATTAGCACAGGGACTGATCGTCATACTTGCTTTGCTGATGAATCGACCACTGCCTTTAACGCCGATTCAAATTTTATGGGTTAACATGGTAACGACAATCACATTATCCTATGCGCTAGGGTTTGAAAAGGCGAGTGGTGACACGATGACTCGTCCGCCGAGAGATACGAAGATGGGGATTCTGTCAGGCTACAGCTTCTTTAGAATTCTATATGTTTCCTTGCTGATTATGATTCCGGCGTACTTCTTGTCCATGCAATTTGAAGGAGCAGCCCTGCAGCAAACGATTCTGTTACAGAGCATCGTTTTAGGACAGGCTGTATACATGATCAATTGTCGCGAGATGCTCGATCCAGCGATCAATCGTCGCTTCTTCGAAAATAAATTTCTATTCATTTCACTAGCAATCCTCTTCCTGCTTCAACTTGCAGTTGTTTTTCTACCGTTAGGCCAGCAGCTGATCGGAACGACAGCGCTTAGCTTAACGCAACAAATAGTAATCATTGGCAATGCACTCTTGCTGTTCTTAGTGGTTGAAATCGAGAAGTGGGTTAGCAAAGGAGTCGTTCAGAGAAAAGAAAAAGCAGCTAGTCATTACCAAAAGGACTAGCCGCTTCGACTAAAGGTACGAATGAGAAGTGAGTTCGGTCAATTGACTGAGCTCATTTTTTGTTGGAATAGTTGATAAGTAAACGACTGGAAGAGACACCGAATCTAACGGAATATTGGAAAGGATCAAATCCCCTGTTTGAAGAATCTCTTCCTGCAGTTGAGAAACCTCGAGGGAGACCAAGTTGACGCGTTTGCCTAAAAGGTCAGCCAGCTCTTGTTGAAGGAAGGCTTTCCAGGCCGGTTCGCTCTGAAAAATAAAGAAGATCGTTTTTCGATGCGGCCGGATCGAAAAAATCGCCTGTTGGCTTAAAAGGGAAAAGAGATTAACGAAATAGGTAGTATCACCGATGGCAGAAAACTGCGGCAGACTATTAAAAAGCGCTATACTTTTTTCAGTCAAAATAGCGTATGATTCATTTCTTTGAACTAGCAGCTCTTGATATTCTAGCTGAAATTGCTTTGATAGTGCAGGCGACTCGGCATATTTTAATAGCAGCAGCAATAAATTTGTTGGTAAATTTGACTGAAGCAATGCCTGTAGGTGGAGCTCATCAGCGATTGCTTGAACGGTTTGCTGTGCTTTTTCCCGCAGCAGCGGATAACCCTCAGCCAGTACGTCTGAAACCTGCTTCCCTAAAGGATTATTATAATTCCAGCTTTCCAAAAAGCAGAAAAAGGCAAAGAAGATTTCCTCGTCTTGCAGATACACCCCTTCTTTTTCGTATAGGGATTTCAAAAGCGGCGCGTAAAGAGTAAACAAAGGATCTGCTGCATCAAAATGGAAATCATCGATCGGACAGCCCGCTTTGATTCGGATACTGTTGATAAAAAACCAGCAAATGCCAAAAATCTGTTCAGTATCCACAGATAAGACCTCTGTCAGCTCTTTCGTCAAGAAACGAAGATAATGCTCTTCGTGGATCGAGTAATCTTCAAAGAAGTAATTATTATGGGTGAAGGGCAGCAGCAGCCGATGATAAAAAATTCGGATGGCACTTTCTTCGCCACTTAAATAGGCGCGTGATGAAGTTAAATGAATTTTGATATTAAAAGGCTGCAGCTGACGATTGATTTTTGTACGTTGTCGTTTGAGTGTTTCATAAGAGACACCCGTCTCATCAAGAAAACGCTGAACAGCTAAATCCTTTGTAAAAAACAATTGCTTGATCAGCTGCAGACTGACAGATTGCGGCAGAAACGTTTCCCAAATATCGTTGGTCAGCGAATTTTCGATCGAAATCAAGCGAATGCCGCTTTTATCAGAGTCCAATTCCCAATGTTCCGGCAGGTAACCGCGAATCAGCTGCAAATCAGAAAAAATGGTTCGTTCTGTCGTGCCGATTTTTTCTGCTAGCTCCTTGGCTGTTAGCTGTGAATGATTAAGAAGCTGTTCCAAAAGTAAAATCTGACGATATATATCTTTTTCAGTAATGATTTTTTTCAGCATCGAGTACATATAGGAACCCTCCTTTAATGACAAGCATACGAAGAAAGAGCAGCTGGGTCAAGCGACAACCAGCTCAATCAGCAGAGATGATTCTAAGTGCTGGGGATTTTTTTTATGAAGGAAATAGTCTATACTTCTATAGGTAAGAAAAAATGTTTTATCAGAGAGGATGAACACAATGTTACAACGAAAAATCGGCAGCAGCTATTGGGAAACTTCGGCGATTGCTTTAGGGATCATGCGAATGTCAGCGCTAACGTCATCAAAAGCAGCAGCAGTTTTAGAAACGGCTTTAGAAAGTGATATCAACTTTATCGATTCAGCGGATATGTACGGTGATGGAAAATCAGAATTAATTTTCGGTGCGGCTTTGAAAGAGGCCAACATCTCTCGAGACAAATTCTTTATTCAATCAAAAGGCGGCATCGTCACTGGGGATGACAAGCGTTATGATTTTTCGAAACAACATTTACTAGATTCTGTGGATGGGATTTTAGACCGCATGGGAATCGACTATTTGGATAGCTATCTATTGCATCGTCCTGATCCATTGATGGAGCCGGAAGAAATCGCGGAAGCCTTTGATCTCCTGCAGGCAAGCGGAAAAGTTCGCCACTTTGGTGTATCGAATTTTAATCCGGAACAATTTCAATTATTGCAATCCTATGTTGATCAAAAATTATTGATCAATCAATTGCAATTTTCGATCATGCATACAGGGATGATCGATTATGGGATGCACACAAATATGACTGATACGCGTTCGTTCGATCATGATGGCGGTGTGTTAGAATTCTCTCGTCGTAAAGGGGTAACGATCCAGGCCTGGTCGCCATTCCAATATGGCTTCTTTGAGGGCGTCTTTGTTGACAATGACAAGTTCCCAGAGCTAAATGAGTTGTTAGATAAATTAGCGAAAAAATATGAAACCAATAAAAACGCGATCGCGACTGCTTGGATTTTGCGTCATCCAGCGAACATGCAAGTGATCTTAGGTACAATGAATCCAACACGAATTAAGGAAAGTGCTGCAGGCGGCGATGTGACATTAACGAAACAAGAATGGTACGATGTATACTTCGCAGCAGGAAATGATTTACCATAAGTAAGCAGCAGCTACTGTTTGTACACCAAAAAATTTAATCATAAAGTTGGAGCTCCCTTCAGAAAGGTTTAACCATTTCTGAAGGGGGCTTTTTCTGTAAATATTTCTTATGTAATTAATTTTTACAAAAAAAGTTTCCTGATAAGTAAAAAAATATTTTTTGAACAGTTATTTATAATCTATTTAATTCAGTATTGAAGAAGTTATTTTAAATAAAAAACGTTTTTTAATTCTATTGAATTTTTTTCTATAAAAAAACAGTTGCAGTTATTCTGTGAATAAATTACAATGATTATAAATAAATCAAAAATAATCTGTTTGTTCAATCTAAATAATGATTATTAGTCTTTTATTAGACTTTTGTAATTATAGATAGTTTCAAATTAATCTGGTAACAGTTATGGAACTGATATTTTTTAGTTAATTAAGACTTTGAAATGGAGAGAGACCTTTAAAAATAACTGAAGTTTTTTATTGATTGATGAAACGATAAATGAAGATAAAGGGGATCTAAAAATGAAGAAGAATAAATGGATTTTTTTAATTGGCTTCGCTATGAGTATTTTTTTGTTGGGAGCAGCGGGTCAAACAGTTTCGGCGGATGAGATAACCGTCGATACAATCGTTGGGCTCCAGGATGCAGTTAAAAATGCGCCTGAAAACAGAACAGTGCTTTTGGGAGGATCATTCCCGACAGATATCGGTGCAACAATTGCATTAGCAGAGTCGCCCTATCAGGTTGAAATCGATGGTGGGGGTGTGACGCTCCAATCGACTACGGGGAAGCAATTATTTTCATATGGAGCAGGGAGTGGGACGGCGAGCTCTGCACTAACGCTGAAAAACTTTAATTTGCAAGGACTGGGTAATAATGCTCGAGCATTATCAGTCTCTGGCTACAAGGGCGAGTTTATTTTAGAGAATACAGTAGTCAATAATTTTCGCGGATACGACGACGGCAGCGCCTTTTACACTAGCGGAAATACTACATTAAAAAGTTGTACATTTTCGAATAATGTAAACAATGCTTCAGGCTATTCAGGCGGCGCAATCGCTTGTAAAGGCTATTCAGCGAATTTTAAAACCTATAATACTAAATTTATTGCCAATGAAACACTTCAGGCAGGAACTGGAAATGTCGGTGGTGAGGGTGGTGCGATTTACTTCTTCCAACCGAGTGCCTCAGCAAAATTCACCTTCAAGAATAATTATTTTGCAGGAAACAAATCGGTCGAAAATGTTTCAGGAGGCGGTAAAGCCAAATTAGCAGATGGCGGAGCCATTGCGTTTTTCAACACAGTCAACGGAACCGACATTTTGTTTGACGGGAATTCATTTGTCGGCAACATCGCTGGAGATGATGGCGGAGCAATTTTGATTCAAACGAATGACAACATTTCAAGTGCTGCTACATTTGTGAACAATACGTTCTATCAGAATAAAGCTCTAGGACAGGATCTTTCAGCAAATAATGGCGGAGCGATCCAGATTTATGCCAATGGCGGTATAACTGAAGGAAGAAGAGCAGCGGTTGATTATATTAATAATAGCTTTGTTGAAAATACAGCAGTCTATGATGGTGGGGCCATTGGCAGCTCCGGCTATGGCTTGAATTATTCTGCGGGACGCTATGCCAATAATTTATTTGCAGGAAATAAAGCACGCTCAGCCACCAAGAGCAATATTGCAGATGGCAAGGTTGATGGAACAGGAAACCTTGAATCAAATCTTGGTTACGATAATGGAACGGCTACTACAGTAACAATGGCGGACGTTTTTGGCTCAGTCCCCGTTGGATTAGTTGATAACTACAATAAAATCAAAGCAGGTACGTCAAGTGATGCGATCATTCTACCGACAGTGCCGATCGCGCCAGAAAAATTAGCGGACGATCAGGTAGAAAACTTACGAGCGGTAAATGAAGACCAGCGAGGGTTGCCGCGGACAGCAAAAGCTGATATAGGTTCTGTCGAAATCGATTGGATCAAGTATGATAGTAACGGCGGAATTTTTGACTTGGGAACAGAACTGCCGAAATATGAAGGCATTGTTTATTATGAAGGAACACAACCAGAAGCATATTATCAAGTTGGCTATAAAGACTTGAATCAAACGATTCCAGCTGGCGCAGATTTAAAAGCAACACGTGACGGCTATCAATTTGCCGGGTGGTCAAAAGATAAGGATGCGAAAGACCCTGATGCCAACCTTGCTGCAGGACAATCGCTCACAATTCCGAAAGGTAACGAGACACTTTACGCGATTTGGAAAAAATCTGAGCCTGTGATCGTGCATTATATGACCTACGATGAAAACAAACAGCTGGTTCAGATCAGTCCTGATGAAACCTTGACTGGCGACTTGGGAACGTCTTATCATGCACAGATCAAGCAAATTGATGATTACGTTTTTTCTGGAGTCAAAGAGGGCGATTCTATCACGGGTATCTTTAGTGACGAGCCTAAGGAAATTACATTGATTTATACGAAAGCTGTCAAAGAAAAAGGAACCGTGCTTGTTCAATATCAAGATGAGTCAGGGAAACCATTGGCTGGCAATGAGATGTCAATGGGAGAGATCGGCAATGATTATACTACCACGCAAAAGAATATCGACGGTTATACATTTAAAGAAATAAAAGGGGCGTCAGCTGGTAAATATGTGTCTGGGATTACCCAAGTAATCTATGTTTATACGAAAAATCCAGCGGAGCAAGGGAAGGTCATCGTTCATTATCAGGACGAGGAGCAAAATCCATTGTGTCCGGATGTTGAGCTGACAGGTGATGTGGATGCGATCTATACAGCTGAAGTGAAGCCTTTTGATGACTATACAGTGAAAGGGATTGTCGGAAGTATTAGTGGAAAGTATACGCTTCAAAACCAGGAAGTGACGGTAATCTATGCGAAGAAGGGAACCGGAGTAGAAAAAGGGGTTCTGATTGTAGAATATCAAGATGAAGCTGGTCATCCACTTTTAAATAGTGACGTGACCCTTGCTGAGATCGGTGAAGAGTATACTACTACGCCAAAAGAGATTGACGGCTATAAACTCAAAGAAGTGAAAGGTAGTGAAGCAGGAAAATATGTTGATGGTATTACGAAGGTTACGTACGTCTATGAAGCTATAAAAGGCAAAGTGACCATTCGTTATCACGACGAAGCAGGAAATGAGCTGGCTGAAAATTATACGGATGAACAGCCGATAGGAACACCGTTACCGCTTGAAAAGCTGAATAAGGACATTGCTGGTTTTCAATTGAAGGAAATCAAAGGTTTGGCTATGGATACAGGGGCTAGATATACAAAAGCTGAACAGGTTATTACTGTTATCTACAAGAAGCAAGCAGGGATGGTTATTGTCAATTACTTGAGCGATGAGGGCAAATCATTAGCTAAACCGCTGACGCTAAGCGGTCAAATTGGCGCAGAGTACCAGACTGAAGCGAAAGCATTCAAAGGCTATCGCTTGAAAGAAACCACTGGCAATGCGGCTGGAAAATATGACCTAGCTCCGCAAATCGTCACTTATATTTATACGAATAAAAGCTCAATCAAGGTTCAATACGTTGACGAAGCAGGAAAAGAGCTAGCACCTGCTGAACAAAAGATCGGCGTTATTGATGAAAAATACGAAACAACTGCCAAAGCCATTGATGGTTGGAAGGTTAAGGAAACACCGAAAAATGCCCAAGGAACCTATCAGGCAGAAGAGCAGACGATCACCTATGTCTACCTAAAGGCTACACCCGCTGAGGGATCAGGAGATGGCGGTGCAAATGATGGCGGCGGCCAAAGCAATACAGGGGCAACGACATACGTAACAACGAGAGCATTGCCAAACACTGGTCGGCAGCAAGCCACTGCAAAAAAATTACCAGCCACAGGGGAAGAACGAACAAGCTCGCTTGTTCTGACTCTGATCGGTCTAGGGTTAACCGGTTATATTGGAATGACTCTCTTAAAAAGAAGAGTAAACGAATAAGACAGCTGCTGAGTGGAGAAGAGATTCTCTATTCAGCAGTTTTTACTATTTCTTATCAGCTGCTGAGTTTGGCATATCAAAGAAGACTTGTTTCTATTCAACACGTCATTTTTTTGTATTCCTATTTAACCAATCAGCGATCAGGTTCGAACGATACAGCTGCTTATTCGTCCGAGGCTGTTTCTTTTTCTTCTTTTTGACTGTCGGCGGGGGAGTGGCAGATTCCGCTGTACGCTGTTCATTAGCATTTGCAGTTGATTCGTGGCCGTGAGAATTTCTTTGTATAGGTTCATTTATAGAGGACGGCTGTCTACTGGAATCAGGATTTTCCGACACTTCATCTATCCATACAACTGAGGCATTTTCCAAACTGACTACATCTGGATGAGCCACTTGAACTAGAGCCAATACTTCTGTTTCGCTTAAATCACTGGGGGTAATACCGGTTGGAACAACGATTTCTATGGGCTTAGGTGAAAAAGTATCTATAATTTGGACAGACTCCTCCTGCAGCTCTTGCTCCAGTTCCTCTTCTTCAAGAGTCTCTATTGTTCCAGGGCGGTTAATTTTGACAAAATTGACAAAACGTCTCACACCATCCGCCTTTTTGAAAATACTCAAAGTAGTCAGAATTTCTAAAATCTTCGACACCTCTGCTTTTGTCTTTGTTTCATCTGCATCCCGCAATGTCATTCGATGCTTTTTACCCGCAGCATCTTCAAATATGGATACCCAACGAAGCGTAAGGTCCGGATTCTTACGTTCGCCAGCGCCAGGGGTGTCCAAAAGCTTCCTATATAAACGAGCTTCCTCGGTAAATTGTTGAAATTCCGCTTGATTCTTAAACAAGCGCTCCTTTACTTTCTGCCATTCCTTCCCGTCTTCAAAGTAGTTCTCAAAATAAAGGCAGTATCTACGCATTACATCGCTAGGTGCAGCGGTCAGAAACAATTCACGAATTAAAGACTGAGCCATGAACGAATAGTCGCTTAGAATCAATGAGTTTCTTACCATGATCGCAATGGCGTACTCAATGATAGCGGAACTATTTTGAGAATAGTCGAAATAGCTGATCAATCTCTGCTCTAGGGTGTCACGCTTCATCGTAAAAATCTGGCGCTCGGTCAATGGTTTAGTCTGTCTATTTTTTTGCATGTCTAATCGCTCCTCATCAGCAATGTATACGTTTTCTAGTAATCCACAAAATTATCTTACCGCTAAGTGGCTCAAAATACGAACTCAATTTTGTAAAAAAAAATAAAGTATTTTGTTGGAAAGCTTCCTATCTAGTAATGATTAGTGAAGGGAACTCGCTGATACCCTTGAAAATAACACCTTATTTTAGTGATTTCGCTGAGGAATTCTGTGTAAAGGAAAAATCGACTTTATTCAGAGCCTATTTTTTTATGGATCACTTCACGTCTTTTTTTTTACGAAATTTCCTCTTATTTTTGACAAAATCGCTCAAAAAATCTAAAATCTCGGTTTTATATGAAAATGGTTACACGTTTTATTTGGATATGATTAGAAACAGGACTAGGGATAAAAAAGTCATACTATTCGTTTTTTATAAAAATACACGGCCTTGTTTGTGAGAAAAGTATCTTTCCGAAAACCGAAAATTAAAATCGTCATATAAAGGTTTTTGAAATCATTTCTATTTGTCATTTGTTTTATTGTGAAAAAGAACACGTTGGATTTGATGGAATGAGTAGTCAGAGATTCTCGATTCAAAAACTAAATAATTGATTATTAAATAAAATTGATTAGAAAGATTCTAACTTCTATTATAATTCAAAGAATTGTCGAGTATTAAAGTTGTAAACGTTATCAAACGCCGCTAGACTAAGGGTGTAAAGAAGGAAAGCGCAAACAAATAGACAAGCTGGTTACTTTTTAAAAGATAAAAAATAACAATATTTAATTGCGCAATAATCAATATGGAGGAGAATCGTTATGAGTTCAAAAGTTCTTGACCAATTTCTTGAAACGAACTTGGAAGATCTAAAAGAAAAAGGATTGTTCAATACAATCGATGTGTTAGAAGGAAGCAATGGTCCAATCATTACAGTTAATGATCAGAAAATGATCAACCTTGCCTCTAACAACTATCTAGGATTTGCTACTCGCCCTGAGCTGATCGATGCGGATGTGGAAGCAACGAAGCATTATGGTGCAGGTGCAGGAGCGGTTCGGACGATCAACGGAACTTTAGACATTCACCAAAAATTAGAAGAAAAAATCGCTGAATTCAAAGGAACAGAAGCGGCGATCGCTTTCCAATCAGGCTTTAACTGCAATATGGGTGCTATTTCAGCAGTTATGAAAAAAGGCGATGCGATTTTATCAGATGAATTGAACCATGCGTCAATCATTGATGGCTGCCGGTTATCTGGTGCGAAGATCATCCGCGTTAACCACCAAGATATGGAAGACTTAGAAGCTAAAGCAAAAGCAGCAACTGAAAGCGGCGAATACAACAAAGTCATGTATATTACTGACGGGGTCTTTTCAATGGACGGCGACGTAGCGAAGATTCCAGAAATCGTTGAAATTTGTGAAAAATACAATGTTATCACTTATGTGGATGATGCTCACGGAACTGGCGTTATGGGTCAAGGGCACGGCACAGTCAAACATTTTAACATGCAGGACCATATCGATTTTCAAATGGGGACCTTATCTAAAGGAATCGGCGTTGTGGGCGGCTACGTAGCCGGAACAAAACAATTGATCACTTGGTTGAAATCACAAGCTCGTCCGTTCCTATTTTCGACATCCTTAACACCAGGAGCAGCAGGCGCATGTATCAAAGCAATCGATTTGATTGAAGAGCATCCTGAATATGTCGATACGCTTTGGGACAATGCTAATTACTTCAAATCAGAATTAAAACGGATTGGTTACGATATTGGAAAATCAGAAACACCGATCACTCCCGTTATTGTCGGTGATGAAAAATTAGCCCAAGAATTTTCTAAGAAATTGTTGGAAAACGGTGTTTACGTGAAACCAATCGTTTACCCAACAGTGCCATTAGGAACAGGCCGCGTTCGGAACATGCCAAACGCAGGTCACACTAAAGAAATGCTGGATGATGCAATCAAGGTGTACGAAAAAGTAGGTAAAGAGCTAGGAATCATCAAATAAAAAATCAAATTAAGAGATAGAGAGGAAGTCACATCCATGAAAAAAGTATTGATTACAGGCGCATTAGGACAAATTGGTTCAGAATTAACAGAAAGACTTCGCAATGATCTAGGTGTTAACAATGTCATCTCAACAGATATTCGTACAATAGAAGGCAGCCCGGTCGTTGAAAATGGTCAATTTGAAGAATTAGATGTAACCGATTACGAAAGCTTTTTAGATGTTGCCAAACGGTATGAAGTAGATACGATCATCCATTTAGCAGCTTTGCTTTCTGCTACAGCTGAAAAACGTCCAGCGTTTGCTTGGAATTTGAACATGACTGGTTTAATGAACGCATTAGAAGTTGCTCGTGAAATCGGACCAGAAACCAAATTCTTTGCACCGTCATCGATTGCGGCTTATGGACCAGATGCAGAGCCGGATAATACTCCTCAGGATACTGTGATGCATCCTACGACCATGTATGGCGTGACAAAAGTAGCAGGCGAATTATTAGAGAATTACTACCATTCAAAATATGGTGTCGATACTCGTTCCGTGCGCTTCCCAGGCTTGATCTCATACAAGGTTGAGCCAGGCGGCGGCACAACCGATTACGCAGTAGATATTTATTATGAAGCATTAAAAAACAAATCCTACACTTCATTTATCGACAAAGGCACTTACATGGACATGATGTATATGGATGATGCGATCGAAGGAATCGTGAAATTAATGAACGCAGATGCGGATCGTTTAGAGCACCGCAACTCATTTAACATCACAGCGATGTCCTTTGAACCAGAACAAATCGCCGCATCGATTCGCCGTCGTATACCTGACTTTGAGTTGAACTATGACGTAGATCCAGTTCGTCAAGGAATCGCTAATACTTGGCCAAATTCTATCGACGACAGTGATGCTCGTAAAGAGTGGGACTTCAGTCCAAGCTTTGATTTAGATAAAATGACCGATGAAATGTTAGAAAAATTATCAGCGAAATTTAAGACTGAGGGCATCGAAACTAAAGTGTCCTTTGATAAAGTGAATTCATAAAATAGCAGGGATTTCTTAGTAGAACATGAGGAGGAAATAAGAAAAAAGGAAATGTTTAAAATAACGTTTCCCTTTTTCTTTCTCCATGTTAAAATAATGTCCGAACAAATGAGAGAAGTTATTAAATACCTGGTATACCGCAATTTTTTGTTCTATTTCTCTTATGTAATAACTTCAATTGTTTGTCTTAAAAATCAAGTTATGAAGTAAATGAACAGTCACTTCGCAGCAAGGATAGGCGTTCTGTTTTCGCCGTGATTATGATAGTAAGCCGTTATCCTATTTATGAAGGAGGAAAAGATAGCAGAACGGTACGTGAGTATGAATAGCAAATTTATTTTTCTAAAAAATAAATTCATTAATAGAATTCAGGAGGAAAAATTATGGCAGTCGACCAACAAGAACTCGTGGGTTCACAAAAAGGTGAACTAAAACGAACGATGACGTTCTTCCCGGCCCTTTCAACAGTAATGGGTACTGTAATTGGTGCAGGGGTATTCTTTAAAGCAGCCAGCGTAGCTGCAGTAACAGGGTCAACCAGCTTACACATGCTGTCTTGGTTCTTAGGCGGATTAATTAGTGTCTGTGCGGGATTAACTGGCGCGGAATTAGCTGCAGCGATTCCCGAAACTGGCGGGATGCTGCGCTACATTGAACGTGCGTATGGAGAATTTTGGAGCTTTTTACTTGGCTGGGCACAAGTAGTGATCTACTTCCCGGCGAACGTAGCAGCTTTAGCAATTATTTTTGCCACTCAATTTAAGAACCTATTCGGCATGAGTGATGCAACAATCATTCCAATCGCAATTGTCGCAGCAGCGTCGATCATGTTGATCAACTTCCTAGGTTCAAAGGCTGGCGGAATGTTCCAATCAATTACTCTAGTCTGTAAGCTGGTTCCTCTAGCATTAATCGTTATCTTCGGTCTGATGCGACAAGGAGATGTATCTGTCAGCTTGTTCCCAGTGCAAGCAGGTCCAGCAGTTGGCGGATTCGCTCCAGCATTAGGTGCCGGACTTTTAGCAACCATGTTCGCTTATGATGGTTGGATCCACGTCGGAAACATCGCTGGCGAATTGAAAAAACCAGCTCGTGATTTGCCTCGTGCCATCGCTGGCGGAATCTTAGGAATCATGGCTGTTTATCTATTGGTTCAATTTGCCTTCCTGCGTACATTGGACATCTCTGCTCTTGCAGGTAACGAAAATGCGGCTAGTATGGTTGCTGGCAGAATTTTCGGCGGCATGGGCGGAAAATTAGTAACGATCGGTATCTTGATCTCAGTATATGGAACGATCAATGGCTACACGATGACAGGGATGCGTCTTCCTTACACAATGGGACTTGAAAAACAATTGCCATTCTCTGACAAATTAGTGAAGCTAAACAAAAATCACGTCCCTTACATTGCTGGTATTTTAGAATTAGTAATCGCTATCGGTATGATGATGGTCGGCGGCTTCGATATGCTGACAGATATGCTGGTATTTGTTATCTGGATCTTCTACACTTTAGTATTTATCGCGGTTATCAAATTAAGAAAAACAGAGCCAGATTTGGTTCGACCTTACAAAGTACCGCTTTATCCAATCATCCCAATCGTTGCGATCATTGGCGGAGTGTTCATTCTAGTCATGACATTGATTAATCAATTCCAATTAGCGATGATCGGTATCGCCATCACCGCTTTAGGGATTCCTTTCTACATCTATTTGAAGAAGAAATATAACTAATCAGTATCTAAAAAGCACGTCCAAACATCATGGACGTGCTTTTTATCATTCTTCTTTTGTTGATTCGTAGTAATCCAAAAATAATTCGTGCAGGGCGGGGTGTGACTTACGCAGTTGCACCAAACGATTGGTCTCATAGGACATGAAGCAGTGCTGACTGGTACCTGTCGTGACTAGGCGCTCCCCATTATAAACCTGGTATTCAAAATCCAAGCGTGTACCGGTATATTTAGTGACGATCGGCTGAATCAAGACCTCATCGCCGAAGCGAACCATTTCTTTGTATTCGCAGCTGACCCCTAAGACTGGGATCATGATGCCGTCTGCTTCAACTTTTTCAAATGGACAATTCATAAAGGCCAATGCGTCAACGCGAGCTTCCTCAAACCACCGAATGTAATTCGAATGGTGGATGATTCCCATCTTGTCTGTTTCATAATAAAAAGGCTTGCGAAGATAGCCGGGATATTTTTCCATGATTAGTTCCTTTCCGTTGCAAATTTTTTCATGTAGCGAGGCAGTGACTCGCTAATAGAGGTGGGCAGGACAACATAATTATCCTTTGCTAGAGCATCACCGATCAGACTATGAAGATAGACTGCGGCAGCGATTGTATCGGTGTTTTTTTCAAACTGAGCCAAAAAACCGGTAATCATGCCTGCTAAGGTATCTCCCATGCCACCAGTCGCCATACCTGGATTGCCAAGCGGATTTTGATAATAGGCGACGGCGTCATCATAGATCGTGGTACGATGACTCTTCAAAACGATCTTAGCGCCTAAAAGTGCTTGTTTGGCGCGATTGTTTTCATTGGTCTGCTGGACAAAACTCAGTCCGCTCAAATGGGCCCACTCTGCTAAATGAGGAGTGAAGGTCGTTTGAGCAGGGAATTTCAGGGATAGCTTGTAATCACTGAACAAAGTGATGGCCGATCCATCGATCACCAACCATTGTTCAGCCTGCTGATTATTCAAGATTCCCTTCAGCAGCAACGCCATTTCCTTTGCTAAGCCAAGACCGGGTCCGATTAAGATCACATCAGCCTTATCCAGCACCTGATAGATTAATTTTGTCTCAGAAAAATCGACTACCATTGCTTCAGGTAATCGTGCGTGGAGAGCACTGTGGTTTTCCTTCGCAGTGATGACGGTGGTAAGCCCCGCGCCGCTTTTAATGCAGGCTTCGGCACTCATGATAATCGCGCCGCCATATTGCTGATTGCCGCCGATCAAAACGACTCGCCCAAAGGTTCCTTTATGGGAAATCTCCGGTCGTTTTGTAATCACTTTATGTAATATTTCTTCATTTAACTGAACCATCTAGGCACCTGCTTTCCTTCCCTACATTTTTATAAAAAAAGAAGATAGAAGTCGTTATGAGTAACATTATAAGGGAAAATGAAGAGACTGTACCAGTATTTCTTAAAGAGTTTTCATTTTTATTCTATGGAATAGAGTGCTATCATTATAGTGGTTTAATTAAAGAATGTCAGTTCAACTTTTCGCAGGTTACTAAGAAGAGAAGGACAGGATAATTCATTCTTTAAAACGAATAGGGAGGAATCTTTCAATGACAATCGATTTTAAAAAAGAAGTCGAAGCACGTAAAGATGATCTATTAGCGGATCTATTCACTTTATTGCGCATTAAAAGTGAACGTGAAGACGACAAAGCAACCAAGGAAGCACCATTCGGACCTGGTCCGGTCGAAGCATTAGAAAAAATGCTTGAGATCGCAGAACGTGATGGCTTTACAACCAAAAATGTCGACAACTATGCCGGCCATTTTGATTACGGTGACGGGGACGAAACCTTAGGAATCTTCGGTCACTTAGATGTGGTACCTGCTGGTGACGGTTGGGATTCAGATCCTTACGAACCAGAAATTCGCGACGGCAAATTGTATGCCCGTGGTTCAAGCGATGACAAAGGCCCATCAGTTGCGGCTTACTATGCGGTAAAAATCATTAAAGAATTAGGCCTGCCAATCTCTAAAAAAATCCGTTTCGTCTTCGGTACTGACGAAGAAAGCGGCTGGGGAGATATGGATTATTACTTTGAACATGAAGAAAAACCGGACTTTGGTTTCTCACCAGATGCCTACTTCCCAATCATCAACGGTGAAAAAGGGAATGTAACTATGATTCCTCATTTTGACGGTACTAACGGAACTTCTTACGTATTAGTAAGCTTCGAAGCTGGTTTACGTGAAAACATGGTTCCCGGCAATGCTGTTGCTGAAGTAAAGGTTGCAGACACAGACGCTGCTGAAAAATTAGCAAAAGACTTCGCAGACTATGTAGAAAACAATCCAGTCAGCGGAAAAGCAGACGTATCTGGTTCAACAGTTACACTGCATCTAGATGGAAAAGCTGCTCATGGTGCTAGTCCTCAGCTAGGTACGAATGCTGGTACATTCTTGGCAGTGTTCTTAAACAATTATGACTTCGACAAAGGTGCGAAGGCCTTTATTGAAAACAGCGCAAACTACATCCATGAAGATGTTTACGGAAAGAAATTAGGCGTTGATTTCAACAATGAAAAAATGGGCGAATTGACCATGAATGCTGGAATCTTCAGCTTCAAGGATGGTCAAGACAACGACAACCGTATTACCTTGAACTTCCGTTATCCTAAAGGCACGACAGCAGAAGAAATCAAGGCAAAATTAGAAGAATTATTTGGCTCAGCCGTGAAAGTGACTCAAGGCGGACATCATATGACCCCTCACTATGTACCAGTAGATGATCCATTGGTATCTACATTGTTGGATACTTTTGAAGAACATACAGGTATCAAAGGGGAAGAAATGGTCATCGGCGGCGGAACATTTGGACGTCTATTAGAACGCGGTGTTGCTTACGGTGCACAATTCCCTGGCTTTGAAGATACCATGCACCAAGCCAACGAATACATGTCAGTTGAAGACATTTTGAATTCTGCAGTGATTTATGCAGATGCAATTTATCGTTTAGTTAAGTAAGCAGACGATGAAACGCCCCCCACAATTTGTGATTGTGGGGGGCGTTTCTTGTAAAAAAGAAGCGCTGATCAGGATTGGCATAAATGAGATTCCTGTTGTATGCTTTTTGAGAAAGCAGTAGATAATAGGGAGAGGGATTAAATGAAGAAGAGACCAATTATTTTAAGTACAGATCCAGGAATTGATGATGCAGTAGCAATCGCGCTAGCCCTTTTTAGCGAGGAGCTGGAGGTAAAGCTGATTTGTCCGATTTTTGGAAATGTCAGTATAGAAAACACAAAAGCCAATACCGAAAAGCTGTTAACTCTCTACCAAAAGAAGCCTAAAATCGTAATGGGAAGCTCGCGGCCGCTTTTAAGAGAACCGATCAATGCGAGCGAGATTCATGGAGAGTCAGGAATGGACGGCTACAAGTTTCCTGATCCGACCATTTTTACAGATAATACCCAGACAGCAGTCGAGGCTATGCATGAGGTGGTGGAGCAGGAAGAGAAGACTACGCTGGTCGGAATTGGGCCATTAACGGACCTAGCTCTGTTTATTCATCTCTATCCGCAAGATCTAGCGAAGATCGAGCAAATCGTTGTGATGGGCGGCAGCTTAGGACGAGGAAATTACGGAGTGTTGTCTGAGTTTAATTTTGCGGCCGATCCTGAAGCGGCCAAGATTGTTTTCAATAGCGGCGTGCCTATTCGAGTAGCACCACTAGAAGTAGGTGATCAAGCAAAGATCATGCCTAAGGTTGCGGCCAAAATCAAAAGCTACGGGGAAATTGGAGAAATGATTTATCAATTGTTTACGAAATATCGCAGCGGCAGCTTTGAAGCTGGTTTAAATATGTATGATGCGCTGGCGATCGCTTTAATTTTGAAGCCGGAGATATTTGAGCTGGCTGAAACGAGAGTTGAGATCGAGACAGCCGCTACCTACACTTATGGCGCCTCGTTGATCGACCTTAACAATTATCTAAGCCTGCCGGCAAATGCAGAAGTAGCCGTCAACGTCGAAGCACAGCTGTTTGAACAATGGTTTATTGATACTCTGGCAAGGACTGCAAAATAAGAAGACCTGTTTTGATACTTTCCCTTTGGGTATTAAAATAGCGTATGCCGATTTATTGGCATACGCTATTTCTATTCACTGATGATGCGATCAATACTTAAAACAGCACCAGTCTTGGCATCTGCTGTAAATTCATAGGCCACCAACTGATTGTCTTCTGTTCGAGTGATTCCGCCCGAAAGAACATCCATCGTGATCGCAAATTTTTGCTTGTGCTCCGTATCAAAGGAAATCCAAGACCCTTCGATGGGACCTTCCTTCAAAAAAGCTTCTTTGATTTGATCTAAAACTTTATCTGGGGACATTTTTTGTTTTTTTCGATAATAATGGTTCGCAGCGATACCTGCAGCTAAGCCGATTGATGAGCCGACGGCAAGGCCTTGTGCGAATTTTTTAGTCTTCTCCATAGTACCCTCCTCCTTGTTAGTCTTATTTTTAATACGGTAGTCCGTTTTCCGCTAAACTACAAGTAAAACAGACAACGAATCGATTTAGTCTACGCCTTATTCTACCATTGTTACAATCAAATTTGAAAAGGATATGTCATTATTTCTCATAAAAATGGAAAGTCTGACGAGATTATCAGATTTGTTTCTGACTGAGTGACCTTCTTTCTCAAAAAGAACGAAAAGTGTATAATCAAGGTAGTAAATGAAAAGGTCGTGACGGAATGATTATTCCAAAAAGTATTGAAGAGTTAGCCGATTATGCACAAAAAGGGAAGAATGTGTTTTTCTTTACTGCGGACTGGTGTGGTGATTGCCATTTCATCAAGCCTCAGATGCCGGAGATCGAAGCAGAATTTCCGCAGTTTAAATTTATTCAAGTGGATCGGGATGAGTATATCGATGTGGCAGCAGAGTGGAATATCTTTGGAATCCCTAGTTTTGTCGTAGTAAATGATGGGGAAGAATTAGGCCGATTGGTCAATAAAAATCGTAAAACCAAGGACGAAATCGCTGGCTTTTTACAACGAGTGGAAGGGTAGGAGATCCTTATGTTCACACAATCATATCAAAATATCTTAGTGGGAATCGATGGCAGCGATCAAGCGATGGAAGCATTCAAAAAAGCATTAGCCGTCGCTAAACGAAATCAAGGTACCGTTTATGTCGCAAATGTGATCGATCATCAAATCTATACGTTCATGAGTTATTCACCATTGAACGAAAACATCATGGATCAGCTAGCCGCAGACGCCAAAGAGCTGATCAATCAGTGCAAGGCAATTGGAAAAGATTTTGGTTATACAAAGATCGAAGGAATCATCGCTTATGGCTCAGCGAAAGAAGCTATGGCAAAAACCTTGCCTGAAAAATACGACATTGATTTAGTGATGGTCGGACAATCTGGATTAAACGCGGTTGAACGCTTTATGACTGGCAGTGTTGCCAGCTATGTGATCAAGGAAGCGTTGTGTGATGTATTGATCGTTCATCCAAGTGCCGAATAAAAGCTGGCTTGACCAGCTTTTTATTTGAGAAAAAAGATGAAAAAAATCTCATGCAAAAGTCCCATTAGATTTGTTAAGATACGAGAGGACGACGACTGGAGGTAAAAACGTGATTTTTGCGTATAATAAACAAAATGTTGGCGATACATTAATGGTAATCGTCAAAAACGATGAAAACAAAGAAAACAAAACTGAAAGAAAAGGTGCCGTTGCACGTATCCAAACGACTGATGGTACAACAGTAGCCTGGAACTTTTTCAATGTTTCTGACTATCTAGCGCTTCATGGCAATGGTCAAGTAGAGCTGACAGAAACAGAGATTGAAGTATTGAATGAGCAATTAAAGTTGGCTGGATTTGAAGAACGCTTAGTTGCGGATCTCTCACCAAAATTTGTAGTGGGCTATGTAAAGACGTGTGTAGATCACCCGGATTCAGACCACCTGCATATCACAGAAACAGAGATTGATGGCGGTGAAACATTGCAAATCGTTTGCGGCGCGCCGAATATTGAGGCTGGACAAAAGGTCGTTGTAGCCAAACCAGGTGCTATGATGCCGGACGGTATGATGATTTGGCCGGGTAGCTTGCGTGGTGTAGAAAGCTTTGGGATGATTTGTTCAGCGAAAGAGCTGCACTTGCCTAATGCACCTGAGAAAAAAGGCATCTTAGTTTTAGATGAAGACGCTAAGGTTGGCGAAAAATTTCAAGTTGGCAAATAGAAAGAAGCACCACTTTAACATCCAGATGGATTTTTAAAGTGGCGCTTTTTTTATTTATAGACAGGTAAGTAGAAGAGCTGCTGAAGTGATTCTTCAGCAGCTCTTCCCATTGTTCCTATTGGTTACTTTTCTGTTGTGAGTTTGATTTCAATGAATTTGCATCAATGCTCAATTTAACTGAAACAGTATTTTTCTTGTCTTGACGATAGTAAGTAATTTTTACAGTATCGCCCACTTTGTGTTTATACAATTCAGATTGCAATTCGACACCTGACGAAACGTCTGTATCATCAATTTTTGTAATTACATCATATTTTTTCAAGCCCGCTTGATCAGCTGGGGTAGACGATTGAACACTGCCGATAACGACACCTTGAGTAACAGAGCTTGGCACCTTAACAATCTCACTAACTTGTTCCGTTGACAGATCAGAAAGATTAGCCATCGTGATACCTAGCGCTGGACGAATGACTTTTCCATCTTTTTCTAGTTGATTGATAACATTTACAACATCGTTACTTGGAATAGCAAAACCAATACCTTCAACGCTGACATTTGATTCTGTTTGAACAATCTTACTTGAGTTGATTCCAACTACCTGTCCAGCCATATTAACTAGCGGACCGCCAGAGTTACCTGGGTTAATCGCAGCATCTGTTTGAATCGCATTGATGTTGACCGTTTGGCCTTCATCATTTTGGTTGACTACTTGGCGGTTCAAGGAAGAGATGATTCCAGAAGTAACAGAGTTTGCATATTGAGAACCTAGCGGAGAACCTAATGCAATCGCTGGTTCACCAACCTTCAAGCTGCTGGAATCACCAAAGGTAGCCGGTTTGATGTTAGCCACTTTATCAGATTCTACTTTTAAAACAGCCAAGTCAGTATAAGGATCTGTCCCAACCAAGGTTGCTTTAACTTTCGAGCCGTCTTTTAATAGTACTTCGAGCCCATCTTGTTTTTCCACAACGTGATTATTTGTTACGATATAGGCTGTTTTACCTTCAAGCTTGTAAATAACCCCCGAGCCTTCTGAAGCTTCCTCAAGCTGACCATTATCATCCTGCGATTGCTGGTCGTCATTTCCATTGCCGAAAATATCAGAGAAGCCGCCTAAGCCGCTTTGTGATTGCTGTTTCTGCAAGTTGATAACAGAAACGACTGCATCTTGTACTTTGCTGGCCGCTTCGGTAATATCAGAATTCACATCAACCTTCATATTGCTGACTTTTGTATTGCCGGCACTTGGCGAACCACTCGCATTTTGGTTATTTGGGGAAAGCAGCGAACCATTCGCTACATAAAAAATTCCAAATGTTAAAACGGCACCGAGCACACCGCCTAATAAACTAATCCCAAACCGTCTAAAAAAACCAGGTGACTTTTTGGGTGTTGGGGTAATATCTTTTCTTATCATATTTTCCTCCACCTCTACTATAAATTAAGTTATATTGAGTATAGTATTTTTGTATAAGCTAAGTCTACTACAGCGATTTGACTTTTTTATGAAAAAGTTTCGGAGGAAAATGTAGATAAATGATAAAAAAGCTGGTTTTCCACATCGCTAGTGGAAAACTAAGGAAAAAGTTTGTTAATTGTTTGAAGTTTTTTATCCACACAAATGTGGATAAAGTGGATAACTCGGTGGAAAACATATGTTTGTATGTAAGAATACCTGCAAAAAGGGAATAATGCCTCCTTGATCTGTGGATAAACCTGTGATTAGTGTGCATAACTTCGTGGAAAAAAGCCCGCATATCGATTTCTTCCATTTTTAACCAGTGGAAAACCTTTAGTTAAAAATAAGATGACGACTATTTAAAGAAGAAAAGTAACTCTTAAAAATAAAAAAGGTGGAAAAACATGAATATCAAAATTATTTCTGTAGGAAAACTAAAAGAAAAGTATCTTGTCCAAGGAATCAGTGAATATACGAAGCGTTTATCAAAATATTGCAAGATCACATTAGTCGAGGTACCCGACGAGAAGGCACCCGAAAAACTAAGCGATGCTGAAATGATCCAAGTCAAAGAGAAAGAAGGCGACCGCATCCTCGCCAAGATCAAGGATGGCGAATACGTCTTTGCTCTTGCAATCAATGGAAAAAATCCCAGCAGCGAAGACTTCGCCGCTACATTAGAGAAGCTGCAAACCAGCGGGAAAAGCCAGTTTGTTTTCGTCATTGGCGGCTCACTCGGTCTTAGCGATCAGGTTCTAAACCGCAGCAACGCACAAATCTCCTTCGGCAAAATGACTTATCCACATCAATTGATGCGCCTGATTTTAGTGGAACAAATCTATCGAGCATTTCGGATCAATCAAAATGAACCGTATCATAAGTGACCAAATTACTGATTTGTATTGATATCATAGGTTTTTCGGTAGAAAATGCAGGACTAAATGATACGGGTGTTATCGTTGATCCGCAAAGAAATTTAGGGGTAGAGAATGAAATTGTTTGGGAGAACGGAAATTGAAAGAATTGTGTAGTTCGGAAATATAGAAGAGCTAGTGATGTTCCGCATTCAATGAGATGCTCACAAAAAGGAAGTTGTTGGAAATTTTTTCTAACAACTTCTTTAAATTATTGCGACGTTTTTTTATTATATAGTTCTCGACAAGAGGCGGGGGATGTTCCGAATTTTTTCTTGAATTGGCGATAAAAATTACTCTGATCAATATAACCTACTGAAAAAGCGATAGATTCAATTGACATATTAGTTTTTTGAATTAATCTTTTCGCTTTAGATAACTTGATGTTTGCTAGAAATTCTGTAAAAGAATAATTAGTAAAGGATTTTATAATTCTGGATATCTGACGTTCGCTATATGAAAATTCTTCCGATACCTTCGATAAACTAATATCCACAAAATTATTTTGAATGTACTTAATAATTTCCAATTCTTTTTCACTTTTTACATTAGTAAAAAGACGCGAATATAAAGAGCATTCTTCATGTCTTCTCAAAAGTAAAATAAAGAATGCAGATACTAAATTATTAATCATTTCATAACGATATTTCCTGTCACTCTCGCTTTCCTTAACGATATAACTCATGAAATTTTTTAAATTTGTGTCATTTCTTGTATCAAAAAAAATGTATGATTGAATGTTCTTAAATAATGAAAGGGAGAAAAAATTTGAAAGACTATTATCCTTGTTTGCTGCAAAGTCAATAAATTGAGTTTCAAATATTTCATTTCGAATCAAAACATTGTAAATAATTGCGTCGTCAGTAAATGAACTGATTGAATGGATAGTACTTGGGGAAAGTATACATACATCACCAGCTTTCATTTTTAGGGGATCTTTATTAACTTCATTTTCTACTGTTCCAGAAAAAACATAAATAAGCTCAAAATGGTCGTGAGAATGTTTAATCTTTGGCAAATAGCGTAAATGTCTGAAAATCTCAATAGGTTGATTACTTTCAAAGAATTTTTCTGAATGAATCGAGTTTGTTAATAGACGATTGTATAATTTTTCGTACTTGAACATTCTCCCATTCTGAGTAAAGTCTTTTTTTAGGTTGTTCAAATCATAGTTAGTTCCCAATTTAGAATATTCATCTTTAAAATACTGCTCAATCTCCGTTAATTCCATATAATATCTCTCCCCTTTTCAAAATAATATATCGAAGTATGTCCTAATAAGCAATGATACTTTGTCCTTTAAGACTAATGAATTATTCGAGAATGCGTTTACAATAGAGTTAAGAATGATTTAGCTAAACCATTTCGAAAATTTAAAGTGGAGGGAAACAAAAATGAAGTTCAAAGAAGGATTTGAAAGCTGGATTTCTAAATTTGCATCAGCAATACAAAGAAATCAGTATATGCAGGCCATCTCTGGAGGGCTAATGTCGTTAATGCCAATTATGATAGTCGGAGCAATTGCATCGTTATTTGTTGGATTACCTTACCCACCTTACCAAGAGCTGATTGAAAATATTGGCTTGGCTCATCTATTAACTATAGTAACCAAATTGACTACAGATATTATTGCTGTTTATGCAGCCTTTGCTATTGCTTATAAGTTTTCATCGGAAAATAAGCTTGATGGTTTTTCAGCAGGAATGTTTGGGTTGATGAGCTTTCTAATACTTACTCCATTGGGATCATTAAAAGATAATACCTTATATTTACCTTTCGAATGGTTAGGGGGGAGCGGTCTTTTTGTAGCAATGATAGCGGGCTTGGTTTCTGCAAAAGTGTATACCATTGTTTTAAAAAAAGGCCTCTATATAAAGATGCCAGCGGGTGTTCCTTCTACCTTAGAAAAATCATTCGCTTCGATCGTACCAGGTTTTATTATCGCACCAATAATGCTAATTATTACCGCTCTATTTGAACGAACTAGTTTTGGAAGCATTCATGGTTTTATTTTTGGATTGATTCAAACGCCGCTAACAAAATTGGGAGGGAGTCCAGTTGCTTTCATTTTTATGATTTTATTTTGTCATATTCTTTGGGCTTTTGGCATCCACGGAATGAGCATTTTTTTTGCAGTGATGTTTCCAGTTTTAACACCGTTAGGATTACAAAATTTAGAAGCTTATAAAGCAGGCGCAGCACTACCCAATGTTTTGACCTTTGATAGTATCGGCTTTGCATTAATCGGAGGGTCAGGAGCAACACTAGGTTTAGTAATCGCCATGCTATTTAATGCTAAATCAAAACAATATAAAACAATATAAAACAATAGGAAAGTTAGGGATTATTCCCAGTTTATGTGGAATAAACGAACCAATTATGTTTGGAGTCCCTGTAGTGTTGAATCCTCATTTCGTAATTCCTCTTATTGTTACTCCAACAATAACATTCTTCCTCGGATATTTGCTTACTTTGGTAGGGATTTTACCAAGGTTAACGGGTATTGGTGCACCGTTAGGGACACCAATAATAATTCAAGGATTTATGATTGGCGGTTGGAAAATAGCACTTTATCAAGTCGTTGCTACTGTAATTTCCTACTTCATGTACTTGCCGTTCTTTAAGCAAGCAGATAAAGAAGCTGCTTCAGAGGAGCAAGAGAATATCACTGGTAATGCAGAAGAATTGGGAGTGTAAATATGAATCATTGCAAAAAAGGTTTTCCAAAGGATTTTCTATGGGGTGGTGCTACTGCTGCTAATCAAATCGAAGGTGGATTTGATAAAGGTGGGAAAGGACTTTCCACTATGGATATGGTTGAATTTTTCCCACGCGAAAAAAGAAGTAAAGGAAAAATTCTGGATTTACTTTCAAGAAAAGAGATAGAAAAAATTTTAGAAAATGATCTGAACGATGGAAACTTTCCTAAGAGAAGAGGGATTGACTTTTATCACAGATACAAAGAAGATATTAAACTATTTGCTGAAATGGGTTTTAAAGTATTACGCCTTTCTATTTCATGGCCTCGTATTTTCCCAAATGGTGATGACTTTGAGCCTAATGAAGAAGGCTTAAAGTTTTATGATAATGTTTTTTCCGAATTGGCAAAATATAACATTGAACCTTTAGTAACGCTCTGTCACTATGAAATGCCTTTGAACCTAGTTCTAAAATATGGGGGATGGGGCAATCGAAGACTAATTGATTTTTTCTCAAAATACGTTGAAGTAGTTTTTGACCGCTATAAGAATGTTGTTAAATATTGGCTCACGTTTAATGAAATCAACTTAACAACAATCAATCCTTATATTGGCGCTGGTATTCTCGCGGATGAAGCGAAAGATAAGAATATTGTTTATCAAGCTTTGCACCATCAGTTCGTTGCAAGTGCCACAGCAGTCAAGATCTGTCATGAAATCAATAGTGAAGCCCAAATTGGTTGTATGTTGGCACGTTTGGAAAATTATCCTGAAACCTGTGATCCAGAAGATGTCATGGTTGCTCTAAAAGATGATCAATACAATTTATTCTTTTCAGATGTGCAAAGTAGAGGGTATTATCCAGGATTTATCAAGCGCTATTTCAAAGAAAACGACATCAGTATTGTTATTACTCCAGAGGATAATGAGCTATTGGCCAATAATACCGTAGATTTTATTTCTTATAGTTACTATATGACGATGTTATCTAGTAAGAAAATAGACGATGAAAAAAAAGTAAATGGAAATATTTTTGTTGGGATCAAAAATCCGTATCTTCAAAATACTGATTGGGGGTGGCAAATTGACCCTATTGGATTGAGAATTTCACTAAATAAACTATATGATCGCTATCAAAAACCTCTTTTTATTGTGGAAAATGGTCTTGGTGCTCACGATGAACTTGAAGAGAATCTAGAAATTCACGATGATTACAGAATCGACTATACAAAAAAACATCTTCATCAGATGCATGAAGCAATTTGTGATGGGGTTGAAATAATGGGATATACGAGTTGGGGTTGCATTGACTTAATTAGTGCTTCAACTTCAGAAATGTCGAAAAGATATGGATTCATTTATGTTGATCAAGATGACTTTGGAAAAGGAAGTCTAAACCGGTACAAAAAGGATAGCTTTTACTGGTATAAAAAAGTAATTGATTCCAACGGAAAAGACATGTAATTAAAAAAGTATTGCTTTGAAAGATAGCGATGAGGTGAATATTTCGCAACCAATTTTTTCTTTTGGAAAATAAAAAAATAGCAATATAAAAAGGAGATACAAAGTTGTCGTTTTTTAAAAAAGCAGAGTGGATTATCCCTGAAGATAGTAAAGTAAGCATTGAACGTCAATTTTCTCTGAAAGAAATGTTTACGGGGGAAGCAGATATAGAACAAAGTAGTCCAGAAGAAAGGCTGCTTCCACCCAAGTATCTGTTTAAAAAATTTAATACATCAAAATCAGTAAAAACAGCGAAATTGAAGATTACTGCCCATGGATTGTATAAAGCGTTTATTAATGGAAAAAAAGTAACGAATTCGATTTTTACTCCTGACTATACTTCATATGATAAGTATTTAATGGTTCAACAGTATGATGTAACTAAACTTTTAGCTGAAGAGAATACATGGACAATTGTTTTAGCAGATGGTTGGTATGCAGGAAGAGTTAGTGTTCAAGGAGGAAGCGGTCAGTTTGGTGAGGAACTAGGTGTTATTGCCGAATTAGAAATAACTTATGCTGATGAAACTAAATCATTGGTTGGGACAGATGAAAGTTTCTGTGCCTTCACTGGAAAGTATGTCTATAGCGATATTTTCATTGGCGAAAAGCAGGATTTGAGACAAGACATTCCTTTAGATTCAATACCTAAGAAAGGTGTGAAGTCAGTTCGAATACAATCGTATGATAACCATAATCTTTTGTATCAAACTGGTCCACAGGTAAATGAAAGGGAAACATTACCAGCTCAAAAAATTTGGCAAGAAAATGGGTCTTGGATTGTAGATTTTGGTCAGGTAGTTGCAGGATATGTTGAAATGGAGTTATTTCTTGATTATGGTCAAGAAATAACTGTTGAACACAGCGAAGTACTAAATAGCAGTGGCCAATTTATCAATAATATTATTGGTAGAAATAAGGACCAAACCGATAAGTATATTGGTCGAGGTCATAATGAATCTTTATCACCAGATTTTACCTTCCATGGATTTCGTTATATTCGATTGACTGGACTAGAATCAGAGATAAAAAAAGAGCAATTTCAAGCAAAAGTAATTTATTCAGAACTAAAAGAAACAGGAAGATTTTGGAGTTCAAACGAAGACTTAAACAAGCTTATGCAAAATATTCAATGGAGTCAGAAAGGTAATATGATCTCGATTCCTACTGATTGTCCGCAAAGAGAAAGAGTGGGGTGGACCGGAGATACTCAAGTTTTTGTGTCAACTGCTACGTTCTTTTATGACATGAAGGACTTTTTACTTCGATGGTTGGACAATGTCGCATGTGAGCAAAGGTCGGATGGGGAAATATTAGATTATACTCCTGCTCCTAAAGATTTCTATAAAGGAATAGAGTTTACAGGAAGTTTATCATCAGCTGGTTGGGGAGACGCAATCATTTTGGTCCCATGGGAATTGTATTTGAAGTACGATGACATTAACATTTTAAGGACCTATTACAAATCTATGGTTAAATGGCATGAATACTCTAAGAAAAGTGCTGCGGGGAACAAGTCGGGCTATAAAAAATTTATTTGGGATACCAAATTTCATTATGGGGATTGGATGTTTCCAAGTTATATGATGGGAGAAGATCCTCCTGGAGCAATGGCAACAGCGAAAGCTACCAAGGACTTGGTAGCTACCGCATATCTTGCAAATTCTAGTTTCTTACTTGCAAAGATAAGCGACATTTTAGGAAAAGATTCATCTGTGTTCAAAGATTATTATGAAGAAGTGAGAAACGCTTTTAATATTGAATTTGTTAATAATGATGGAAAATTGACATGCTCATATCAAGGGTGTTATGTGCTCACAGTAGCTTTTGACTTAGTAGACGATAAAAGAACTATGATCAATCAGTTGGTTGAGTTAATCAAAGAAAATAATTATCGATTGGATACTGGTTTTCTCTCTATTAACTATTTGTTAGATGTATTGTGTGATAATGGTCAGGAACCAATAGCATTGAAACTTCTTTATCAAAGAAATTGTCCATCTTGGCTTTATGAAGTTGATAATGGTGCAACAACTATTTGGGAATCGTGGACAGCCATCCAACCAGATGGTGAAGTGACTAAAAGCTCATTCAATCATTATGCGTTTGGCTGCGTAGGAGATTGGATAGTTAGAAGAATTGGAGGACTTAAACTTATCAAGCCAGGATATAAGGAGTTTCGGGTTGATCCATTATTACATGAAAATGTCGAAAAATTTGAAATCAGTTTTCGTAGCAAGTATGGAACAATAAGAATAAGTCGATCACTGGATGTTTTAAAAATCAATGTTCCAAAAAGTACAAAAGCTTATCTGTGGAACACTGATAAAGTACTAGAGGAAGGACTTCATACAATCAATTTGAAAGAGGACTTAACATGATAGAATTTGAAAATACCAGAAACCCAATTTTACCTCTATCTATTCATATTCCTGATGGAGAAGCACATGTAATGCCAGATGGGAATCTATATATCTATGGGAGTTATGATGATCAAAATGATGTTTTCTGTAGTGATAAATATCATATAGTTTCTACGGAGAATTTGCATTTATGGAAAGTACACGATGTTGCTTTAAGAGGACAAGATATTAAGTGGTTCAACAATCCAGATTTTCCTAAATATCCTGGTATTGACTGGGAAAAGCCAACACCGTTTATAAGAAAGATGCTATCAAACATGGATAACGTCTCTGAGAAAGAAAAGTTTGAAAATAAGGATGGAGAAGACCTAAAGCCGTTACTGTTTGCTCCAGATGCGATATACAAAAATGGTAGATATTATCTATACTTTTGCATGTCAGATGATAGTGAGGGAGTTGCTGTTTCTGATAAACCGACAGGCCCATTTGAAAATCCAGTTCAATTACCATGTGGTGGGATTGATCCAGCCGTTTTTATTGATGAAGATGGAACAGCATATTACTATTGGGGACAGCTTTTTTCCCACGGAGTAAAATTGAACGATGATATGATCTCATTTGATAGAGAAAAAATTGTTGATGACTTGGTTACAGAGGAAGAGCATTTCTTTCATGAAGGATCTTCAATGCGAAAAATTGGAGACCAATACTATCTCATATATTCTAATATGCAAAGAGGCAAGCCAACATCTTTGGGTTACGCTGTAAGTAAATCGCCGTTGGGACCTTTTGAATACAAAGGGATAATTATTGATAACGCTAACTGCGATCCTTCAAGTTGGAATAATCATGGCTCCATCGAAAAATTTAACAATCAATGGTACGTGTTTTACCATAGATGCAGCAGAGGTGTTCAGCAATATAGGAGACTATGTATTGAACCTATAACAATTAATAACGACGGCACGATTGATGAAGTAAAGATGACTTCTCAAGGAGTGGGAGCACCTTTTAAAAAAGGCGAACCTATCATGGGCTATAATGCCTGTGAATTACATGGAGCATCGTATATAGGAACTTCACATTGCAACGAAGAAAAAATAACGAATATATCAGAAAATGATCAGCTATATTTCAGATATATTGAAAGTAGTGATACATTCGAGAAAATCGAAATTGAAGCTTCTGGGAGTGGTTTAATTAAGGTATATTTTAATGATATTGAGGCCGGAACTATCCGAATTCAAGAAGGAAAACAACTTAATACAGAAATTAATTGTATACCCGGGAAATTTGAGATACGCTTTGATATTATCAAATCAGAATTATTAGAAATCTATCAATACAGTATTAATTAGAAAGGTAAAAAAATTAATAATTATTTTTGAATTAACTCGGATTACAAATATATATTATTCCTATGAGACCCAATCATCTAACTGGAGGATTGGGTCATTTTTGTGTTTAGAGGAGGAAATAAACAATGTTCAATACCAAAGGAGATCGTTACATTACGAGAGGAGTGAATGAACAAGTACCACTGGCAATTGATTGATGAAAAAGTAGAACAATCAGAAATTCAAATGGATTACCTTCAAATTTTTGAATTCAGTCGAGATGACCAGAGAGGGACAATCACGATTATTCATCGACAGAAAGAGCCATTCATTACCGATCACCACGAATGACGAATCACAACTGACTTAACGATGTTCCAAGTTCAGAAGCTATGGATGATTGACGATTAAACGCATCAGATTATGTTACCAGCGGAATACTAACGATAAATAATTAGATGATAAGTAGGAAAAATCAAAAAATGATCGAAAGAAGTGCTTAATCATGACGAGAAAAAATAGAAAATTCGAACCAATACGGGTATTGACGTTGCTCCGCAATTAGTCGATTGGTTTCACAAAATTATTTAATTAGGGGATAGTTATTGGTATGATGGACTTTGATATAAAGTTAAAAGGGAGAATAAAATGAAAAAATTAGTGCTTTTGGGATTATTGGTTTGGGGAGTATTTTTGACAGGATGTACTAATCAGACAAAGTCTGTCGGAAATAAGACAGAGACGACTACTCAGTCATCTAGTTCTATGTCTCGTGAGGAAATAGCCGAAAAAAGAGAAAAGATTATTGCAGACATTCAGCGGTGTCGAGAAACAATAGTCGACATGGAAAAATTGGCGAATGATACAAAAAATTTGGTTGAACAAGACGACTCGCCTGAAATACAATCAGAGTTAGCAAAGGCAGCCTCTGAAACTCAAAAATCCATAGATCTAGTGAACGACGAAATTAAGAGATTGGAAAAAGAGTTAGAAGAATTACCAAAGTAAGAGAGTTCTTAAAGGAGAAATGATCAGTACCTTCTTCTGATATAGTTTGAATCATAGCTAAAAAAAGCAAGACATTTTATGAAAGATTCAGGAGACGAAAGTATTCGTCTCCTTTTTTGTAGAGATCATAACTAGTATCAAAAATACATTGAAAATTCAATTAACGAATATAAGACAAACGGATTGAATGACATTCACCAAAATAGCTCTATCCCTTTTGCTGAAGAGATATCATTAGATTGGATTTGGCTAAATCTTGATTTTTCAAGAACAATGAACTTTAACCAGATAAAAGAAACATAAGGCTCAACTGTTTTTAAAGTTGAGCCTTGTGTTTTTTACTTATCGAGAAAAGCATACCGCAAAGAGTCAGAAACTTATCTAGTTTTGGTCTCTTATTTTTAGGTTCTCTGAAAGATCACTTAATTGTGTGAATTTTTAGGCATTTATTCGGAGGATAGCAGAGTAGTGATAGTTCCATGCGAGTTAATAGCTGAAAAGACAAATTTACTCTAATGTCTTATTATTTTTCAACTTTGCCTATATAATTATCATTAGGACAGCAAGGGGAAATGGTCATATGAAGAACAATTGAATGGATGCAGTTCACCAGAATAGTTGACATGAATATCCTAGGATAGTGTCCTTGCAGACAGCTTTACTATATCGACAGTTGAAGATAGGGTGAAAAATATGAATGATTTAAATAAATATGGACTGTTGAATTCTCTTTTAGGGATTATTAATAATTACGATGAAGATGATTCAAAGGTGATTATAGCGAAGTATTTTTTAAAACACTTTGACAGATTAGATGAAATCAATATTTTTGATGCGGCGGATGAATGCTTTGTGACTAGAACCTCTATCCGCAGATTTGCTAAGTTTATTGGTTTTGATAATTTTCGTCATCTTAAAAAAGATCATGAGCAATACGATTACTATCTTCAATTTGAAGAAAAGAGCAATTACCCAGAGTATTTAGCCAATCAGATCACTCAAATGGCAACCAATCTTAGAAATAGAATTGGCGGAGAAGTTGAGGAGGTTGTCGAAGCTATTATTGGGTCTAGAGAGATTGTTTTTCTGGTTTCGGATATTTATGGAGCAAGGTGTTTAGAGTTTCAAAAGGAGATGATTTTTTCCGGTAAGATGGTTCGGATCGTTTCCTATAACTTTTCTGACAGCAAGGTACTCAAGAGGATCGATCCCGACGATTTAGTTATCGTTATCTCAGTATTAGGCAGCTTCATTTATCAAATGAATGATTTGATCAATCAATTAGAGTGTAGAAAAGCCATCATGACCTCTATCGAAGATTCGAACATGTTGAGTAATTTTGATTTGATCCTTCCAATGGGAGAGGTTGGCTCGCCTTCCTCAAAAACGGTTTATCACACCCTAGCTATCGAGTATTATTTGGATGTCGTATATCATGAATATCAAAGGCAAGTAAAAAAGGGGACATAATCTGCCCCTTTTTTTTTGACCACATTTGTTAGACTATAAATGAATTCGAAATTACTATCTGCAGATAGAAGCCACAATAAGGAGGGATTTTTATGTCGGATAAAGAATTAAGTAGAGAAATTTTGTCAAGCTTTGGCGGCGAAACGAACATCTCAGTTGCAACTCATTGTGCTACCAGGCTGCGTCTAACTATCAAAAATGAAGAAAAGGTCAATGAAGCTGACGTAAAGAAAATAAAAGGTGTTTTGGGATTAGTTAAAAATGAAAACGAGTACCAAGTGATTATTGGTACCAATGTAAGCTCTGTGTACTTAGAGTTTAGTAAGTTGGGAGATTTTGGAAGCGATAACAAGGAAGAGCAAGCTGGTAAAAATACTGAGCAGCAGAAAAAAGAGAAAAAAAATTACTATTTGATTGCTACTGATTTTATTGCCGGAACAGTCTTGCCAACGCTGCCAATTATAGTAGCAGGAGGAATGATGAGTGCCGTTCTGGTGATGTGTAAGACCTTTTTTAATCTATCGACGGACACTGGGACTTATACAGTTTTTAATGCGATTTATTCTGCTGCCTTTACTTTCCTACCAATATTTATTGGCTACAATGCGGCGAAAAAACTTACTATCAATCCAATGCTGGGTTCTTTATTGGGAGCAATATTGGTTTCCCCCGATCTTAACGGAGTAGAAAAATTAGATTTTCTCGGAGTGCCAATAACTACTGCAAATTACGGCAGTACTATTTTACCTGTCATTTTTGGTGTTTTATTTATGGCCGTGATTTACAAGCCTTTAGATAAATATATTCCTAAGGAAATAAAATTTTTCTTTGTTCCATTGTTGACTATGATTATCACTGTTCCAGTAACGTTAATCTGCTTAGCCCCGATCGGAACCTGGCTAGGGCAGTGGATTGGTGCAGGGCTGGTTTGGCTGAATGTCAATCTTGGTTGGCTTTCTGTAGGAGTGATTGGAGCAGTATGTGCCCTTTTAGTGTTTACAGGAACCGGGACAGGATTGTATGCGGCGATCTTTCTTGCCTTTTCCGAAAATGGCTTTGAGAATTTTATTATGCCGGGAATGTTGGCCGGAAACTTGGCAATTGGAGGTGCTGCGATAGCTGCGATGACTTTGCTGAAGGAGAAGGATACAAGAGCAATGGCCTTTTCATCGGGATTAACAGCGGTTTTTGGAATCACAGAGCCGGCTATTTTTGGGGTGTTGATCCCTTACCAAAAGCCGTTTATAAGTGCTGCTATTGGTGGCGGTATTGGCGGTCTATTTGCTGGATTTACCCATGTCGCGGAATATGCTTTTGTTTCGCCCGGTGTAGCAAGCATTGTTGCTTTTATTAATCCGGATGGGACTAACACAAATCTGATTATGGCTGTTGGAACCATGCTGCTAGCTTTTGTCAGTGCCTTTATTGCAACGAGAATTATAGGAATCAAAGAAAGAGTGGAGGAATAATATGAAGACAAATAACTATGTATTTCCAAAAGGGTTCTTATGGGGAGGAGCTACCGCTGCGACGCAGTGTGAAGGTGCTTGGGATAAAGATGGAAAGGGTGCCTCAGTACTTGATCATTGTACTAATGGCGATCGTGAACATCCCCGTAAAGTAACTGATTCGATCGATCCAGAACAGCATTTTTATCCAAGTCATAAAGGCTGTATGCAGTATGATCGTTTTGAAGAAGATATTGAATTATTCGCGGAAATGGGCTTTAAAACCTATCGCTTATCAATTAACTGGTCACGCATTTTCCCGAATGGGGATGATGAAAAACCAAATCAAGCGGGATTGGATTACTATAGAAGATTATTTGAAAAATGCCGTTCACATAATATTGAACCTACTGTCACAATGACTCACTATGATATTCCATGGAATATCTGTGTTAAATATGGCGGCTGGGCGAATCGAGAAGTCATCGACTTATTTTTAAGATACGCTGAAACAATTTTGACGGAATACAAGGGATTGGTTACTCGCTGGTTGACACATAATGAAATCAACTTTGGAACTATTTCATACGGAGAATTAATTACCTCCGGAATCTTACCGAAACATAGACAAATCGTTATGCATGATGCCGATGCAACTGCAAAAGATATCAACAAGCGTTTTCAAGCACTTCATCATGAATTTGTTGCTAGTGCGAAGGTTGTTCAACTAGCCCATGAAATTGATTCGAATAATGAAGTAGGTTGCATGATGTGCGGCTTTGCCTTTTATCCATTGTCATGTAAGCCTGGAGATGTAGCGGCTGCTCAACGAGATATGGAAATTTGGAATTATTACTGTATGGATGTCATGTGTAAAGGCAAGTATCCCTATTGGGCGAATCGATATTGGAAAGAAAATGACATCAATCTTTCTATTCCTGAAGAGGACTACAGAGTCTTAGAAAATGGAACGGTTGATTTCATCAGCTTTAGTTACTATCGCACAGATTGTTCAACCGATGAGTTGGAGAAGCATGAAGGATCAACTGATTTTGGCATGCAAAATCCATTATTGGAAGCGACAGAATGGGGATGGACAATTGATCCGCAAGGGTTGAGATGGTTGCTCAATGAGTATTATGCTCGCTATGAAAAGCCTTTGATGATTGTTGAAAATGGAATAGGTGCTTATGAGACTATGGAAGAGGATGGGGCGATTCATGATACACATCGAATTGAGTACATGAGAGAACACTTCAAGGCTATGGCTCAAGCGATTGAAGATGGCGTTGATTTGATAGGCTATGCCTGCTGGAGTGCAATTGATATTGTATCAGCTGGGACTGGAGAATTTAAAAAGCGATATGGCCTGATCTATGTAGATGCGGATGATTTGGGGAATGGGACTTACGATCGATATAAGAAAGATTCATTCTTTTGGTATAAAAAGGTTATCGCATGTAATGGTGAAAAATTAGACTAATTTATTTTTGCCATGGACCGCTCTTTTTATTCGAAGGATATGCGAAACTATATTTACTGAGCCTGCGGGTGAACAAACGAGATGCAAGTTGATTGCGTCCCGTTTGTTTTGCTTGTAAAGCAACTATTTTTTGACCACTTAAACCTGCGTAAATGCTGTTCCACTTTATGGACTCAGGTCCATAACTTGGTGATCATATTGCTTTTAAGGCTGAAAGCATTTACATTTACAGCAGTAAAAGGGAAGGGAGAAACAAGATGTTTTGGAATAAAAAAAGGGAGATTTTTGCACCGGTTGAAGGAAGATTCGTTGATTTAACAGAGGTAGAGGATGAAGTATTCTCAAGTGGCATGATGGGACAGGGCTGTGGGATCATACCGACAGGAGGAACGATTGTAGCTCCCGTCGATGCAGAGATCATCAGTGCAAGTCCAAACATGCGACATGCCATGGGTTTGCGTTTAAAGAATGGCTGCGAGCTATTGATTCATGTGGGAATCGATACGGTTTCATTGAAAAATCAGGGCTTTTCTACTTTAGTGAGTGAGGGAGACCAGGTGAAGAAGGGCACGGAGTTACTGAAGTTTGATCCACAAATAATAAAAGAGGCAGGACTTAAGGATACTGTCATGGTAATCGTGACGAATACAAAAAGCTTTTCATTAGAAGTTGGTACGGAAGCAAAGGAGCTGATTGCTGGAGAATCGGTGATAATGACTATTAAATAAGCTTGGATATTGGCCATTATATAAGCTGATAAGAAAGAAGCAGGTGTTTGTTGTATCAAAAGAATACCAGAGGACTTTATTCCTTTTTTTAAATGGATAGATCCAAAAAGTCAACAGCGGGAAACTCTGTTGGCTTTTTGTTATTTTTATTTTTTGAAAATCTGAATGTAGTTTGTCTTGGCTTTTATAGCAGTAAAAATAAAGTAAAAAAAGAGCAATAGAAAGGAAAAAAAGTGTTCTTTTTGAACGTATTTTTGCAGCAGTATCAATCTCTTGAAAGATTATTAGCCTGGCTATATACTCCCACCAAAGGAGGAATAGACATGTTCAAAATGATAAAAAGACTAGGGAAATTATTTTTTGTCGGGATGCTATTGCTGCCCTTCATTTTTTCTGCTTTTTCGGAGAATCAAGCGGCGGCGGATGAAACAATGGACCTGACCTTTAAACCACAACCCGCCAGAGTCGGCGATCAGGGTGATTTGACGATTTCAGCCAGCAATCCTGAACAGGTTACAGTCGAAATCACACCTAACACTGGTCTAAGTTTGACAAAAGAAAAATCAACTGAGGATATTGCAGTCTATAAATATAAAGCAAACAAAGCGGGAAAATATACGATAACCGCTAATAGAACTTTTGAGAATCAAATTTTAGAAAGTAAATCGATGACTGTGAATATTTTGGAGGCGACCGCAACTAGCAGCACGCAGCCGATCGTAAGTTCAACTATTTCTGGAGCAGCAGATTCTGCAGATATACAAGCTTCGAGTACGAGGGATAGCCAAACTCAAAAAAGAACTAGTGATTCATCGAGCGCTGAAGGTTTCTCAAAGCAAGCACCTAGTGGAAATGAAAAGATCGATGCAGTTAGAGGGGCAACGTTACATCAACTCTCTGAAAGCGATGCAGCTAAGCTTGGAAATCTTTGGGACTATAATGCCTATTTAACAGGACAGCATTCTGCCAATATGGCTGATACTGAAGGAGCTATAGCAGTTAAAGGGGATAGTCTCTTTCCAGATGACCTGCAAACATTTACCTATGGTGCTTCTTTTCGGGAAAACAATACAACCATCGGGGAGCCAATCAGAGAGGACCAATATGTGAATGTTTTGATTGGAGGAAAGATCGATAATCGTGCCACCAGTGAATGGGTGAAACCGGTTGTTGAAAACCGAACAACGAATGGTAAGACACAAGGTTGGCTAGTGGGCCGATCCAATATGACTGATTGGATTTATAAGAACTTAGGAGAGTGGTTTTCTGCTGTTGCGTATAAAGCAGACGACAGTGTGATTGATAGCACTTTCGCTCGATTGCAGTCGCAGGAAAATCAAATGGTAACTAAGTTAGAGGAGCTTACCACACATCTTGGCAAGACTGTTTACGAAGGCTCTGGAATCAATCTGATCGCCTCAGCTTTAGATCCGCAGGTTCTTATTTTGAAGCTGACCGATGAGAAGACCCCATTAGAGCTCAAGACCTTGTCCATTCCGGAGGAATACTTAAAGGGGGAACAGTACAAACAAATCATTGTGGACTCTGCGGCAGAAAAAGTCGTAATGAACGGTACTAGTTTGGCAGGAGCGAGTCAGCAGGACGCAGGAACCTATAGTCAGTTAGCCAGCAAGGTATCTTTTTACTTTCCCAATGCTAAAAGTATTACAAATTATCTAGAGGATGATGGTACGTATCCTGATACAACGAAGTCCGGGATAAGCGACAGCGGAGCAGACAACTATGGAAAAGACAATGGAAAAAATTATTACCACAGCTTTACGATAGGGAGTATCATCGCGCCGAATGCTACAGTGGTGTATCATTCCGGCAGTATCAATGGGTATGTATTTGTTAAGAATCTTCATCAACGAGATGGAATGGAAATTCATAACTTTTACAATCCTTGGCTGCCGGAAATCGAGCAGGAGAAAGAAGGCGCAGTCAGTTTACATAAGCGAGACAGTGAAACGAACGGGCCGCTTGCGGGAGCTGAGTTTGGTATCAGAAAAAAAGCTGCATCAAAGTTCATTGATGTTCAATTAACTGGAGCAGATGGGAATCTTTCGTTCAGCGGGTTGGATTATGGGGAATATGAGATCGTCGAGACAAAGGCACCAGCAGGATACGAACTATCTCCAACAGTTCATAAGGTTACGATTGATGAAAATACTCCTGAAGTCACCCTAGAAGCCGAGGATACAAAAAGTGAAGTTGCTGCGGCTGGGATTGAAGTTCATAAAACGGATGGAACAAACCATGAAGAGTTATCGGGAGCAGTCTTTGGACTTAGAGGCTTGCGGCAGCATGAATTTATTAAAGAAACTACAGACGAAGATGGCAGAGCTGATTTCAATAAATTAACCCCCGGCTATTATGAGCTTGTTGAATTGACTTCCCCTGATGGCTATCAAATTGATGGACAGCCGCACATCATCTATGTTGGAAATCATGAAAAGAAAGAGTCAATTGAACTAACCAATGAGCCAAAGAAAGAAAAAAGCGGCAGTATCCAGTTAACAAAAATTGATGCATCAACAGGCGAGCCGTTAACAGGTGTAGAGTTTGGTGTCAGAGAATTTGGTCAGCGAGAATTTATAAAGAAGAAAACGGATGAGCAGGGGATCGTTACATTTACTGATTTGAAGCCGGGCGCTTATTATACCGTAGCGGAACTAACGACTTTAGCTGGCTATGAATTGACGCCGCGGCCACTGGTAGTGAAAATCAGTGAGGGTGGTCAAGACTTAAATATTGGCAATTGGACGAATCAAAAAACGGAGATCACGAAAAAGGGAAGCCTGAAAATTGAAAAGACTGACAAAAATACAGGATTGCCTTTGAGCGGAGCGACATTCGGTATTCGAGCGCTAGGCCAAAAGGAGTATTTAGAAAAGATCACAAATAATCAGGGGGAAATTCGTTTTGATGATCTGGCTCAAGGGATTTATGAAGTCAGAGAGCTGAAAGCTCCAGACGGATACAGCACCACAAATTTAGTGAAAAAAATCAACGTTGGCTATAATGAACAAGCCCCCATAGTGATTTCGAAATGGGAAAACAAAAAGACAGAGGAACAA
Source organism: Candidatus Enterococcus murrayae (assembly GCF_017315985.1). Classification (GTDB taxonomy): domain Bacteria; phylum Bacillota; class Bacilli; order Lactobacillales; family Enterococcaceae; genus Enterococcus_A; species Enterococcus_A murrayae. The sequence continues at coordinate 44,828 of NZ_JAFLVR010000025.1, forward strand.
TTAGGCAGCGCAAAAATTATTAAGGTTGACGAGGATGGGACGCCTCTGGCCGGAGCTGAGTTTGCTATTCGTAATGATCACGAACGAGAATTCAGACAAAAAGCTGGAACAAATGAAAGCGGTGAAGCCTATTTCAATAACTTGCCATTAGGAAAATATGAGGTGATTGAAATCAAGGCCCCAGCTGGTTATCAGCTTGACGGAGCTATTCATCATGTATTTGTAACCAATGATCAAACGGATAAGAATAGTCTCACGATAAAGAATTATAAAAAGAAGAGTGATTTGGGCCAAGTTTCTCTAGAAAAGCGAGACAAGGATACTGGGAAAGTTTTGGCTGGAGTAGTCTTTACTCTAGAAAAAAGAGATGGAACAGTAGTGGATACCTATAAAACAGATAAATTTGGACGGATCTTTGTAAAGGATCTAGCGTTTGGTACGTATCAAATTGTTGAAAAGAAGAGTCTAAATGGCTATGAATTAGACCGAACACCAGTCGTATTTACGATCAATAAGGAGAATCACTCACAGCTTTTGATGTTGAATATGGTAAATAAGAAGAGCTCAGGTACTCAGGTATCAAACAATAAGGATAGAAATCAAGGCTATGCTAATAAAAGAGGCAATGAATCTAAATCTAAGATTCACAGCAAAACAGCCTATCCTAAAACAAATGAAGAGCCTGAACCTCTAATAATGATGGCTGGTATAGGTTTATTGTTTTCTGCTAGCTACCTATTCTATAGACAAAAAGATAGGAAACAAAGACGCTAATTTCGAAATAACCAAGAAATAAATAAAAGGAGTCTGCGGCATACAACTGGTGCCGCAGACTCCTTTTTACTTATCATTTTGACAAACAAGGAATGTTTATTCTAATATGAATTTTTTCTGCGATTCATTTGGTTCTTTTCTATGATAAAAAAGTAGCTTCAACTCGTTCAAAGAATTATACTTTAGACGAAGGAGTTTTTATTAATGATAGAAAAAAATGAAATGCCGCTAATTTTTTCTCATGTGGCAGCACAAGGAAAACCGCGACATATGAAAGCTGAGGTAGCAGGCTGTCCATTTTGTGATTACGCGGAAAAAGAGAATATTCTGGCTAAAGAGGGAGAGTTTCTCTGGATCAAAAACAAATATCCCACCTTAAACGATACTTCGCAAACCTTGATTATTGAAAGCAAGGCTCATAACAGCGATATTTCTACCTATACAAAAGAAGAAAATCGCCATCTGATTCAGTTTGCGTTAAAATGCTGGAAGCAGATGAAAAACGATTCGCGTTATCAATCTGTCTTGTTTTATAAAAATCATGGACCATTATCAGGAGGCTCTTTAAAGCACCCGCATATGCAGATCGTGGGATTAGAAAATCTGGATGGAGAGAGCCAGATTCAGAAGGAAACGTTTGAGGGCGTTCTCGTGCTAGAGTATAAAAATATTTCAGTTACTCTATCTAAGTATCCAACAATGGGCTTTTTAGAGATCAATCTGCTTGCCGAACGGGATGAAAATACGGAGCTATTCGCAGATTATTTGCAGCAGCTTGTTTGTTACGTTTTACAACGCTATTTTCAAGGACGCTGCGATAGCTTTAATCTCTTTTTCTTTGAAAGAGAGGGAAAGCTGATCGCAAAGGTAGTACCAAGATTTGTCGATTCGCCTTACTTTGTGGGCTACCGCCTGTCGCAAACCTTTAGTGATGATCATTTAAGCAAGCTTGGAGGAGAGTTAAAAGCATTTTTGACTTTAAACGAGACTGAAAAGAATCCTATGAATTAAGCGTTTTGATTTTTGTTTATAAAAGAAAGTCCTAAAAGCAGCAATCAGACTAGTTTTGATTGCTGCTTGCTTTATATAGAAAATAAATGTATCTGTGCAATCATTAAGAATTTGTTTGAACTATTCTTAGTTAAGCTTTAGCTGCGATGTTATCTTAATGTTTAGTAATTTGTTCAACTTCAATACTAGATCACAAAGCTTCAGTTTAAATTGTCGATTTTGGTGAAGGATTTCCTAAAAAAAGTGCAGTCAGTCCTGACTACACTTTGATCGTTCAATCTTTTCTTATTTTTGACACATGCTTACTGCGGCCACCTATTTTCGCTGCGAACTGGTCCGACTCTTGTTTATTTTGGAATAACCAAAGCTTCTCAGGGTCTTTTTCACGGGTGCGCTGACCTTCTTTACCAATGTAACCATGTAGGACTTTGACAACATACATAAGATCACCTGCTTTTTTTATTTTAGCTTCATAGTATACAGGGGAAAAAAATGAAAGCAATTTATCTGCCTAATAATTAAGGAAAACTTCATCAGAGACAGCTCATTTGGCTTGCTTAGCAGACCTGTTTTAAGTGATACTTTAACTAAACGAATCAAGATCACTGGAGGTGAAAGCACTTGATGGAAAAAGTCTTTGTACTAGCACCAGATTCCTTTAAAGAAAGTATGAGTGCAAAAAAAGCTTGCGAGGCAATGGAACGCGGGATTCGAAAAGTATTGCCTAAGGCAGAAATACATCATGTCCCAATGGCGGATGGAGGGGAAGGGACGGTTGATGCATTAGTTGACGGCAGTGGAGGAACAAGGATAGCAGTCTCGGTTTCTGGACCAATTGCAACAGAGAAGGTAACAGCCTATTTTGGTCTGTTGCCAGATAATCAGACTGCTGTAATTGAGATGGCCAAAGCCAATGGGCTCGAATTGTTGCCGGAAGACAAACGCAATCCGCTGATTACATCCACTTATGGAACAGGAGAAATGATCAAAGCGGCTTTGGATCAAGGTGCTAAAAAAATTATTATTGGCATCGGCGGGAGTGCCACCAATGATGGCGGTGCTGGTATGGCACAGGCATTAGGTATTCGTTTACTGGATAAGGAAAATAACGAACTTCCTGTTGGCGGCGGCGCATTGTCGAAATTAGCAAAAATTGATGTAACGACGATCGATCCGCGCATCGCGGATACTGAAATTATTATTGCTAGTGACGTAACGAATCCGTTGACTGGACCGAATGGAGCATCTGTAGTTTTCGCTCCGCAGAAAGGAGCAACAGCTGGCCTTGTCGAGAAACTGGAGGAAAATCTTGTCCATTATGCGCAGGTTATAAAAAAGGAGTTAGGCATAGATATCAAGAATCATCCTGGTGCTGGGGCAGCTGGTGGATTAGGAGTAGGTCTTTTGGTCTTTACTGGGGCAAAGATGCGATCGGGGATTGAGTTAGTAATCGAGTTGACACATTTGGAGGAAATGATTACTAAAGCCGACTATGTTTTTACAGGCGAGGGCAGTATAGACTATCAAACGAAATTTGGCAAAGCACCTTATGGAGTTGCGAAGCTGGCGGAAAAACATCAAAAGCCGGTTTTTGCTTGCGCTGGTCACATGGGTGAACATGTCGAGACACTATACGAAGAAGGAATGACCGCGATTTTTAGTATCTTATCCAAGCCTAGTTCATTGGAGGACGCCTTAAAAAAGGGCGAAGAAAATTTAGAGCAGCTAGTTGAAAATATTGTACGTGTACTGTGTATAAAGTAAAAATACATAGTAAGAACGAGGCATTCTCAGAAGGAGAGTGTCTTTTTTTGTGAAAAAAAGTAATCGAATGATTTTAATCCTTTAGCTAGCTAGATATGTTGGGTGATTTAGGAGAAACAGGGATATTTCTATCAGTTAAAATTCTTTTTTTCTTGCCAGCAAGCTTCTATTCGCCAATTTCCTTGTTAAGCAGGAGGGCTTTTCTGTTATTTTTTTGTAATCTGCCGATCATTTACCGTTGATATAGATTGTTTTTCTTATGAGGTTTATATAGATATAACTCAGAATAATAAGTAAGGGTGAAAAATAATTAATTTAAAAATGACTTAAAATGATAATTTGACCTTAAATTAACTATATAATATAATTATTTTATAAAAATATTTTTATATTTTGTAATTGTTAATCTAATTAGCATAAAAATGCTTATTTTGTCGAATGATTTTTAAAGAGAATCAATCATAAATATAGCATGAAGAAAGGAGAAAATGATGCAGTTATTGATTTTAACCAAGGTTCCTTCTTATGAGGAAGCCTTCGAAACCCAATTAAAACAACTAGGAAATGAGGTTTACTGCTCAAATAATTTAATTGCCGCACTAAAAAAAGAGGGGTTTAACAAGCAATTTTTATTAAAGTTTGACGGAATCATTTT